>JAEWHK010000026.1 GCA_023387815.1 Pseudomonadota bacterium | reverse complement strand
GACAACGGGATGCTGTTTACTCACTTTGCCGCGATTTGACGTCGCTCAGGCCCTGACGCTGCTGGAGCAGGAAAAATGCACGCTCACGTCGGGTAACGATACGATTTTTCTGATGCTGATGGCGCATCCACAGTTTGATGCCTCGAAACTTCATTTGCGCGGAGGCTGGGCTGCGGCCGGACCGCAGGTGATGCAGAAAATTCATGACCAGATGCATGTGCCCAATCTCTGTAATGCCTACGGTCTTTCGGAAGCGTCGCCCAATGTCGTCATGTCTTCCTGGGACGATCCATTGCCGCTGCGTGTCGACGGCTGGGCCTTGCCGCATGAGGGTGTGCAACTGCGGATTGCCGATCAGCAGACAGGAAAAAATGCGGAGCCAGGCGAGGCGGGTGAAATACAGGTGAAAGGATGGAGCGTTATGCGCGGCTACTATAATATGCCGGACGTCACTGCCAACACCTTTACGGACGACGGCTGGCTGAAAACGGGCGATCTGGGTGTCATGAACGAGGATGGTCGCCTGAAAATGGTCGGACGTCTGAAAGATATGTTCCGTGTTGGCGGAGAAAACGTAGCGCCCACTGAAGTCGAAGGGTTCATCCTGATGAACGAAACCATAGAACTGGCGCAGGTGGTGGGTGTGCCCGATGAACGTCTGGGCGAGGTACCCGCGGCATTTGTTGTTCTGAAGCAGGGCCATCAATGCACGCCTGATGAACTGATCGAATGGTGCAAGTCTCGGATTTCAAACTTCAAAGTGCCGCGTTACGTGCGAATCGTAGACAACTTTGATGAGATAGGCATGACAGGCAGCTCGAAAGTGCAGAAGAATAAACTGCGGGCTTATGCCATCACTGCGCTGGGACTGTCGGAGGTGCAATAAGATGAGTGACGTTGTGATCTGCGAATGTTTTGCACGTGACGGTCTTCAGCACGAACCAGTCATGGTGCCACTGGAAACCAAACTGGCCCTGATTGAAAAATTTACGGCTTGCGGTATGAAACGCATTGAGGCGACCTCTTATTCGAACCCGAAAGTGATTCCACAATTCGCGGACGCGAGCGACGTACTGGCGGGTATCAGTCGCGAGGAGGGCGTTTATTACAAAGCCACCTGCGCTAATGTGCGTGCAGTAGAGCGAGCATTGGCTGATACAG
Source organism: Pseudomonadota bacterium (assembly GCA_023387815.1). Taxonomy (GTDB): domain Bacteria; phylum Pseudomonadota; class Gammaproteobacteria; order Burkholderiales; family Burkholderiaceae_B; genus Advenella. The sequence continues at coordinate 71,357 of JAEWHK010000026.1, read as the reverse complement.
AGAGAGGCATTGGCGCCAATGAAATCAGCCTGCTGGTTTCGGCTACCGACAGCCATTCCCTGAAGAACCTGAAGCGTACGCGTCAGGACCAGTGGCAGAATATTGCAGATATGGTAGCCACGGCCGGCGGGAAATATCGTCTGGTTGGCACTATCTCCATGGCTTTTGGCTGTCCGTTTGAAGGTGCTGTCAGCCAGGCGGAAGTGCTGCGGGATGTGGAAAAATTCAGTGCGGCAGGTGTGCAATTGATAGCGCTGGGCGACACCACGGGAATGGCAGATCCCAACGCCACGCGCAAATTGTTTCGCGCCGTCATTCAGGAATTTCCCCAGGTGATTCCGGTGGCTCATTTTCATGATTCACGCGGCACCGGTATTGTTAATTATCTGGCTGCCTATGAAAGTGGGGTGCGGTATTTCGATTGTTCCATGGGCGGCGTCGGAGGACATCCTTCCAAGGTGAAATACGGCGAAGGATTTACCGGCAACGTCTGCACTGAAGACTGGGTGAATCTGCTCGAAACCATGGGTATTTCAACTGGCATTGACCTGGAGGCAATGATGAGCGCATCGGCCTATTGTGAATCAGTGCTGGGGCGGAAGCTTCACTCAAAGGTTGCGTTGAGCGGCATCAATCCCTTATTGAAAAATTGACGTGAACTGACTGTCATCAACGCATGCAGACGGCTGACGCCTCTTCCAGCCCCTCGATCACGCAAATCTCGCAGGCAACAAACCTTCGTGCAGCGGATTTTGCGGCTTGCCGGCAATCAGGTCGGCCATGTACTGCCCCGATGCAGGTCCGAGCTGGAATCCGCTGGCGGAGAAGCCACAGGCGTAATACAGATTTTCCATTGAAGCGCTGGGGCCGAGAATGGTGGTGTGATCCGGTGAATAACCGTCCAGTCCCGACCAGGCGCGGGTAATGCAAATGTCTTTGAGAAACGGGAAAAGATCTGTCACGATACGTGCGCTATTGGCCAGTCTTGCGAAATCGAGTTCGGCATAATTATTAGCCGCATCGGCCTGACATTCCAGGGAACCGCCTATGACCACCGTGCCATTGGCGAACTGTTTGAAGGAAAGTCCTCGACTGGTGGCGCCCAGCACAGGGTTGATAAAATGCGGCACTCTTTGGGTAACCATGAGCATCAATCCGCCGGGTGTAACGGGAATCGTATCACCACAGAGTGTGGCCAGATCGGCAGTCCAGGCGCCGGCGCACAGCAGCAGTTTTTTACCTGTGATTTGCGTGCCGCCTGCAGTAACGCACCAGCCGCCGTCTTTCTTTTCTATGGCACTGACAGGTGTCTGTTCATGAATGTCCGCACCCAGCTTACGCGCTTGGCGTGCGAAAGCCTGCACAATCAGGTACGGAAAGGCGAAACCATCGGTCTCAACCCATAAGGCACCTTGCACGTAGTCTGCAATATTGGGTACGATCTCGCGCACCTGCTTGCGATCAATCAGCTTTTCATGATGAAACCCATGAGCGGCGAGCAGATCCCGCCGTTCCTGCAATCGCGCCATATCCTCAGAGGATTCGGCCACCTTGATCTGTCCTGTCTGCACAAAGGCACCGTCAAATCCATGCAGAAAATCCAGTGAGCGCCACAATTGTGATGATGCCAGGGACAGTGGAATTTCCGCCAGTGGTCTTCCCAGCGTTCTAACGCCGCCGGCATTGACGCCGGAGGCACACCGCCCGCAATAGTCGCGTTCGAACAGCGATACGGACAGGCCCTGTCGCGCCAGAAAGTAGGAGGTGGCAACGCCATGAATACCACCACCGATAATGATGACATCACAATTGGCATGGTGGTTCATGGCGATACGGCCTCTGGCGTTAAAGTTTCTGGGTGTTATGCGGCTGCGGAGACAATGATTTCAACAAGAAGCTTGGGGCTGGCCAGTTTAGACTCGCCGGTAGCACGGGTCGGGGCTGCACCTTCGGGCAGCCAGCTGTCCCAGACTTCATTCATCGCTGCAAAATCACGATCGATGTCTTTCAGCCAGATCTGCGCAGTCAGGATTTTCTCTTTGGAAGAGCCATGGGCTTCCAGGAATTTTTCGATTTTCGCCAGAATGCTGCGTGTCTGGCCCTTGACGTCGTCATCGGGATTGTCACCGGTCAGGCCGCTAAGGAACACAAAGCCGTTGTATTTCACAACGCGGCTCATGCGCTTGTTGGTTTCAAAACGTTCAATCGTAGACATATTTACTCCTTTGAAAAATTCAGATTTCGGTATCGACGGCTGTTGCCAGCTCTGCCAGTGTAACCGGCTTGAGCGGCGCACGAATGCGGTAGTAGCCAACTTCTTCCCGCGTTGTCTTTAATTCATCTGCAATGACTTCGGTTACGGTCAGACCACACATGCGACCCTGACAGGGCCCCATCCCGCAGCGACTGAAGGATTTGGCCTGATTCGGCCCCATACAGCCCTGGCGGACAAAGTCTCGTATCTGCCCCGCGGTAACTTCCTCGCAGCGACAGACAATCGTATCGTCCTGAGGAATCCGGTTCTCTTTTTTGGGCTGATAGGCCAGGTCCAGGAAAGGGCGCAAGGCCATCTCCTTATTCAATCGTGATATCAATGGCTGGCTGACATTGTCCAGGGAAGAGGCTTGTGTCGGATCCAGATGCGCATGCACTGCGAGCGCTGCCAGTTCACCTCTGGTGACAGCCGACTGCGCGCCGGCAATGCCCTGGCCGTCGCCAGCCAGGAAAATGCCATCGATATCTGCCAGTCGACCCCAGGTGTCCGTGCGCGGAACCCAGCAAAGCTGCGCGCCGGACCAGTCATGCGCTGCACGCAGCAGCCAGGTAAATTGCGTATTGGGAACAACGCCCTGATGCAACAGCACCATGGTTGTTGCAATACTCTGCGTCTGCCCTTTGTGTTCGAACTGAACGGCGCTCACGCTGTTATCACCCTGTATCTGAATATTTTCGACACCACGGTAAAACGGAATTCTCTTTTCCTTGATTGCGCTGATCAGCGACAATCCTTTGCGAATGTCCTTGAAGGCCGCCAGCCCCTTGAGCAGGGCGGGTGCTGCCTGAAAAATATCGCGACCTGAGCTGGTGTCAAGCACTGCTGCGATGGGAACGTTTGCGCGCAGATACTGCCAGCAGATCAGGTATAGCAGGGGGCCACAGCCGGCCACCACCACAGGATTAGCCGGTACCGTGCCCGATCCTTTCAGGAGCACCTGTGCAGCGCCTGCGCCCATGACGCCTGGCAGCGTCCAGCCTGGTACCGGAAACGGACGTTCCATGGCGCCGGTTGCCAGAATCACCGCTTTGGCAGAAAGGGCATGGGTCTTGCCCTCATGCAGATATTGCAACTGGCGATCGCGCGTCAGATTCCAGACGGTTGCACCACGAATGTGATTGATCCGCGCCGACACGAACCGCGATGCAACAGCCGCACCCGCCGCATAGTCAGGCCCCAGGATGGCGGCAAGTTCTGTGGTTGTACCCAGAATATTGCGCCAGATCTGACCCCCTGCCTGCGGCTGTTCGTCCAGTACCACAACAGAGTGATTGTGTTCTGCAAGCCGCGACGCGGCGCTCATGCCGGCAGGTCCTGCTCCAATAATGACAACATCGGTCTGACTGGTCATTCTGCACCGCCTGTTTCTACGATGGTAAAGGTCGTTGATCCATGCTGCATGTGGATTTGCATTCCTTCTTCTATGGTCGTCATACAGCTCTGGCGATTCTGAGCGCCATTGATCTGAACCAGGCACTCAAAGCAGACGCCCATCTGGCAATAGGGTGCGCGTGGTTCGCCGCTGACCGGAGAATCACGAAAATGCAGCACCTGGTTTTGCATCAGGGCAGCCGCAACCGTCACTCCCTTGGGGGCGGTCAGTGTCTGTCCTTCGAACTCAAAGGAGACTGTCTGCCTGCCTGAGTCTGCATGAGTGGTATGAATGGATCTGAATAAAGCGTCAGTGGGCATGAGCGACCTCCGATTGGGAGCTGAAGCGTTCGTTGGAAAAAGGGGCGATTGTCTGGGCAAGTTCGCCTCGCAATATCCAGCCGGGAATTGACAGTACGTGATTCGCAGCCAGTGTTACCCCGCTATGACAGGTCACGACATAGGCACCGGGCATCTGGCGGGATTCCTGATAAATGGGCATGCCATCGGGCGACATGATGCGCAGTGCCGCCCAGCAGCGGATGATGCGCATATCAGCCAGCGCCGGGAAGTAATCGATCGCCCGCTGCGCAATATCGCGCTGTAATGACAGACGTGTTGTATCGTCAAAGCCTACATCTTCCATCGAATCACCGATCTGTATGGTGCCTTCGTTGGTCTGTCGTACATGCATGGTCGGATAGGAAAGAAACGGTGCACATCGTTCGCCGATCATGACCTGCCCCTGATTGGGTTCAACAGGTACGTTAAGCCCGACAAACTGTCCAAGACGCTTATTGCCCAGTCCGGCACACAGCACCACTTTGTCAGCGGTATATTTTTCGCCATTCTGCGTGGTGACAATAAACCGGTTGCCACTGCGATCAATCGTTTCAACACGACTGTTATAACGATAATCCACGTTCAGCTGACGTGCTGCGTGCTGCAGTGCCGGCAGCAGTCTCAATGGGTTGGCATGGCCGTCCATGGGTGTGTAACACGCACCGACAACCTTGGGACCAATGGATGGAATCTGCTTTCTTATTTCCGAAGGCGAGAGAAACCGGTATTCGTATTTTTCGTCAATGGAATCCTGGATCTGCTTCATGGCGGCCATACGTTCATCCATCTCTGCCTGAGTCAGAAAAAAGCGAAATCCGCCAGGCTGCGTCAGACAGGGATCAATCCCGGTACGTTGCGTCAGTTCGCTGGCCAGTGTGGGCCACTGTCGCGCTGAACGCATGGTCCAGCGGGTATAAGGAGAGAAGCCCAGGCCCTTTCCCTGTACCCAGACGAGGCCGAAATTGCCGCGGGAAGCTCGATAGGCCACATCGCCTTCATCCAGCATGGTCACGCGCGCGTCCTGACGAGCCAGGCCGTAGGCGACACTGGATCCGACAATACCGCCGCCGATTACCAAAATTTCTGTGTTGTGCATCTTAACCCTTTCCAATCAGCACTTTGTCGAGACCAACCAATCGATCCATGACAATCATCATGATGACGGTCGCAATAATCAGGATAGCAGATACGGAAGTGATCAAAGGATCGATGGTTTGTGCAATGTGGTTGTACATCCAGACGGGCAGCGTCGTTGTACCCGGTGTTGCAACGAATACCGTCATGGTCAGTTCATCGAAACTCTGGATGAACGAGAGCAGCCAGCCGCCGGTCAGTCCCGGCAGAATGAGCGGCAGGATAATCCGTTTATAGACATTCCATCTGCCTGCGCCCAGCGATCTGGCTGCCATCTCCACCTCGCGATCCATGCCGGTTGCTGATGCCAGCACCAGGCGCAAGGAATAGGGGAAGATGAAAATCACATGTGTCATAGTCAGCCAGAATACGGATCCGGACAGGCCGGCAATATTGAAAAAACGCAGAAAGGACACACCCAGAACGACATTGGGAATCATCAGAGGCGACATTAGAAACGCACTGATGCCGTCGCGACAGGGGAAACGGAAACGTGTCAGCGCCAGGGCTGCCGGGACCGCCAGCAGCACCGCCAGCGTCGAGGCAAACGTGGCCAGCTTCAGGGACAAGAAGAACGATTCGATAATTCTGGGTTCATTGAATGCCGCCTGATACCAGCGCAGAGATAGCCCATCGCTCGGATAGGAAATAAAACCCTTATCCGTAAATGACACCACAATCACGATCAGCAGCGGCGCCATCAGAAATATCATGAATGCCGTATGAAATAGCATTGAGAGCGTACGGTTGCGTTTCATGCGTTTTCTCCGCTGGTGAAAATCATCCGGTATTTTCTCTCTGTATAGCGATTGAGCCCCATGATGATTATGATGTTTGCAATGAGCAGCAGAATCACAATTGCGGCACCCAGTGGCCAGTTCAGGGTGCTGAGAAATTCGTCATAGGCTGCTGTGGCGACCACTTTGAGCCGACGACCACCAAGAATGGCAGGGGTGGCAAAGGCCGAGGCGGACAGGGCAAATACGATAATGGATCCGGACAGAATGCCGGGCATCAATTGAGGAAACACAACCCGCCGAAATACTGTAAATGGCGAACCACCCAGGGATCTGGCCGCATGTTCAACCGTGGGGTCCAGCTTGCGCAGCGCCGCCCAGATCGAAATAATCATGAAGGGAACCATTACATGAACCAGGCCGATGACCATGCCGGTGAACGTGAAGGTCAGCCGTATGGGCGAATCAATCAGTCCAAGCAGTTGCAGGGTGTCATTGATCAGTCCCTGTCGCCCCAGCAGAATGGACCAGCCCAGTGTGCGCACGACAACTGAAATCAGAAGAGGGCCCAGAATGAGCACAAGAAAGATGCCACGCCATGGCGCGCGCATGCGTGCGAGAATCAGCGTTTCCGGGATCCCCAATACGAGGCAGATCACCGTTACCAGCAAGGCCATGCCCGCGGTACGCAGGAAAATTTCGCCGTAAAACGGATCCGAGAAGATCGTGACATAGTTGCCGAAAGAGAACTCCGGAATAATGCCCGTGGTGCCGTTGAATGCATAGAAGGAAAGCACAGCCACCAGCAGCAGCGGCACGATCAGCAGTCCCGCAAACAGCAGCAGGGAAGGAGTCAGCAGAAACCAGGGTTCTTTGCGCATGAACGTCACCCGTTTTTCCGTTGCTCGGCAATAATGCGCAGTTCGTTGTCCTGCCAGTCAAGCATGACCTGCTCTCCGGGCCTGGCCGCAAGCGCTTTGGTTGAGACAAACCACATTCCCAGCGCCGTTTCCACTTCGCACAGCCAGTGTGTTCCCAGGAAAACCGCTTCAAAGAGCGTGCCTGCGAGTTTTCCGCCAGACTGTGGCGATGCAATCGTCACGTTTTCCGGGCGGATCATGATATTGGCTTTGCCTTCGTGGAAAACGTGATTTGGCGGCGGACAGACGACAAAATTCAGATTCTGACTGTCTACCGTCAGACAGTTGTCTTCGCGCCGGGAGATATGGCCCTCAAATACGTTGGCCCGTCCCAGGAAACTGGAGACAAACAGCGTATCAGGATTGTGATAAACCTCCAGCGGACTGGCCAGCTGCTGAATACAGCCGTCATTCATCAGTGCGATACGGTCACTCATGGTCATGGCCTCGGTCTGGTCGTGCGTGACCAGAATCGTGGTAATGCCCAGTTTGCGTTGTATGCGCCGTAATTCGATATGCATGTTCTCGCGCAGTTTGGCATCCAGGTTTGACATGGGTTCGTCAAGCAGCAGTAACTGGGGGCGAATTGCCAGAGAACGGGCAATGGCGACGCGCTGGCGCTGCCCGCCGGATAACTGTGCGGGATACCGATCCCCCATGCCCGTCAGGCTGACCATGTCAAGGACTTCCGCAATACGTGTCTGACGCTCCTGTCTGGGTAGCTTGCGCATTTCCAGGCCGAAGCTGATATTGTCGTTGACGGTCATATGCGGAAACAGCGCGTAGCTCTGGAAAACCACGCCGATATCCCTTTTTTCGGGCGGCATATCGGTCAGGTCGGTGCCATCCAGAATGACCTGACCGCGACTGGGTTCGGTAAAGCCTGCAATCATCTGCAGGGTCGTGGTCTTGCCACAACCGGATGGACCCAGCAGCGAAACAAATTCGCCTTTTTCGATTTCCAGGTTCATGGATTTGACGACCTGCGCGGAGCCGTAATCCTTGCCGAGGTTTCTGACGGATAGAAAACTCATTTACCGCTCCACCGTCCTGTTCCAGCGATCGTTCCATTGCGCGCGTACCGCATTGACGGTATCCCAGTCAGTTTTTTCCAGCTTGTCGACGGCATCACCAAAAACGACACGCTTGGTCACGTCATCGGGCAGTTTGACTGTTTTGTTGACCGGTCCCCAGCTTTGTGTACGAGCGAATACGGCCTGTATTTCAGGTGTGGCAAGAAACTGCACCAGTTTTTGAGAGAGCTCTGCGACATCGCTTTTGACTACCGGACAGGCAGCGGTCAGCAGTGCCATGGCGCCTTCTTTCGGATAGACAAACTTGACAGGAAAACCGGTATCTTTCAGTGCTTCCACACGCCCATTGCCCCAGACGCCAATAATGGCTTCATTATTCTGAAACAGGGATGTCATTCCACCGGGTGAGGGTTCCCAGGCAAGCACATTGGGATTGACTTTTTTGATGATGGCATCGAAACCGGGATCAGGATTCTTTTCGTTGCCGCCATTGAGCTTAGCAAACTTGATCAGGGTGTGAAGGCCATAGGTATTATTCAAAGGCGGAATAACGAGTCGTTGTTCAAAGTCCGGATTCTCCAGATCATGCCAGGAGGTGGGCGGTGTGAGGCCTTCTTTTTTGAATGCTTCCTCGTTGTAAAAGATACCTGTTGCGACCAGTCCGATGCCCAGTGCGTTTGGTCCCATGTCAGCAATGCGATACAGATCCTTGAATACAGGCGCGCTCTTATCAATCTTCTCACAGAAGCCAAACTGCATTGCCTGATACATGGGGCCGTCATCCAGCATCACGACATCCAGTTCCGGATTGGCTTTCTGCGCCTGCAGTTTGCCCAGCGTGTCGGTGGAATTGCCGGGAACATACACGACTTTCACGTTATTGGCTTTTTCGAATGCGGGCAGCACTTCCTCCTCGAAAGCCTTTTGTGTTGAACCACCGTATGATCCCAGATACAGCGTCGGGGTCTGGGCGTATACCATCGATGTCGCAGGGGCCAGCAGGGCTGCTATTGCAATTGTCATTAGCTTGCGTTTCATTATTTTCTCCGAGGTAAGGGGAACAACCTAAGGAGAACAATAGTGAACACGCGGCGCGAAGTAAAATGCTTTTTTTTGCCTCGGCCATAATATGATGTTATGACCCGTGGATGCTGCACACCAATTTAGCGCAGCTTGCCATTTTGTGCGAGCGTCAGTGTTACCCGTGTTTTGATGTAGTGCACAAAATCCTTGAGAACGCGCAGCGCAGGTTTGTCGGCGCGATAGAGTGCACTGAAGTGAGTCATCAGCCGGGGTGAAAATTTCCTGAAAACAATGCCGTCCCCCGGATAGGTAATCACAGTAATCGTATCAACCATGGCCAGACAGTTTCCCGCTTCCACAAAGGAACACATGGTTTGCGAGGTGTTGGTGTCGATATTGGAAATGATCTTCACACCGTGCGAAACCAGCATGAGCCCGAATGCGTGCCGTACATCCATGTCATGGGAGCCAAGAATCATGTTTTCTCCCTCCAGATCGGTCACATGGATTTCACTCTTTTCTGCAAGACGGTGATTGCGCGGAATCGCAATTTTTGCGTCCAGCGAGAACAGATGTTCGCCCAGCGGACTGGGATATTCGCTGGACAGAATGACCATGCCAAGATCACATTTGCCATTCTGAACCATATCCATGATGGTAATGGACGCATGCGTAGTGAGTTTGACGGATAGTTCCGTATGGGTTTGCATGAATTCGTGCAGCAGAAATGGCAGTGCACTTGCCGCCAGACAGGGCGCCGCAGCAATATGAAACTGGCCTTTCTGTGATTTCTGAATCTGGCTGGCCGCATAAGCAATCTCCTGCACGCCCACCAGGCTGCGTTCCACCTCTTTATAGAGTTCTTCCGCTTCGTGAGTGGGGAACAGACGTCCCTGGCGTCGCTCAAAAAGGGCGAAACCCACAGAGGCCTCCAGATCTGAAATCAGCCTGGTCGTTGCCGGCTGTGATATGGACAGAAACTCGGCCGCCTTGGTCACTGTGCGGCTTATCATCAGGGCGCGGAATGCTTCGAGTTGTCTGAATGTCATTGCCTGTGTTGCCATGCAAAAAATGAGAATTATTCCGGGTCCGGGTGCAACGCAAATGCAGGGATCGATATTATAACGACCTCTCATCGGGAAACCGGAATTGCGTATGTGATAGTGTAAGCGTCGCGGGCAAATGGGTGCCGGCAAGCCGATTTATTAGGGACAACACCTATTTTTGCCCAAAAACGGGGCATTCTGAACCGCAGGTCATGCGTTGTTTTTTTATTGATCGGGATGACCTGCGTATCAGCCAGCCTCGCGACTGGCTTTTATCGGGCAATGACTGGAACGTCAGTCCAGTTTAATATTTGCCTGCGTGGCTACAGCACGCCATTTTTTCTCTTCTTCGTTCACAAATGTACGCAACGCGTCAGGCGACGAGGCGACGATGTCGGCGCCCAGGGCCTGCAGCCGCGACGCGATGTCCGGATCCTTTAGTACGTTGGTGAAGGCAGAAGACAATACGGTCAGTACTTCTTGTGGTGTATTTTTCGGTGCAAAGACGGCATTCCATTCATAGGAAGAGAAATCGGCAACACCGCTTTCCTTCAGAGTGGGAACATCAGGAAGCAGCGCGGAACGCGTGTCGCCACCACTGGCCAGCACTTTCAGTTTCCCCGCCTTGATATGTGGCCAGGAGGAACCCAGGCTCGCGAACATGACCGGTACCTGTCCGCCCATGACATCTGTCATCGCAGGACCGCCACCTTTATAAGCCACATGAGACAGACGCGTTTTTGCTTTGAGGTTGAATAGTTCGCCGGCCAGATGCTGGGCCGAACCCGGACCCGCCGAAGCAAAGTGGGCAGGTGTATCAGACTGACCAGCCTTGATAACGTCAGCGACTGATTTGTACTCTGTCTGCGGATTGACAACCAGGACGTTCGGGACTTTCAGAAGCAGAGATACCGGTTCAAAATCGTCTGCTGAAAACGGCATCTTCTGACGCAATGCGAAGTTTTGCGCAAAGTTGGATGCATCCAGCATGATTGTGTAACCATCAGGTTTCGCGCGGGCGACGTAGGAGCCGCCAATCATTCCACCTGCGCCACCTTTGTTTTCAATCACCACGGTCTGTCCCAGAACCTCGCTCAGTTTCGGTCCGATCAGGCGGGCCACGGCATCAACCGTTCCGCCCGGAGGATACGTAACGACCATGGTTACCGGTTTATCAGGATACGCGGCACTGGCTGTGCCAGCGAGCGTCAGAGACAGCACTAATGCCGTCAGTGGTCTTAGGAATCGGTTCATACTTTATCTCCCTGAATTTTATAAAAGGATGCCGCAGTGTTGTAGAAAATATTCTGCCTGTCGACAGGTTGATCAATATATTGCAAAGCCCACGCGAGGCTATCATTGAAGTTGCTGCTCGATTCGAACTGGGTATGTGGCCAGTCACTGCCCCACATAAGCTTTTTCGAAGAGAATGTGTCAAGAAACCTGGCGAGCAACGCTTTGACTTTGTCAGTCTGCACGTTGTCAAAGAGTCGATAGATGGCCGACAGTTTGATGAACAGATGATCTGAGTTGCGCAAGGAAAACAGGAAGTCGAACTGATCGGCGTCGAACAGCGTGTCGTGCTGCGCATCTTCCTGTAATACGGCTTGCCGCAGTCCGTCTGTCTGTATTCCTCCTGTCTGTACTCCGCTTTCCTGCGCTGCGCGCGCTTGACTGACGGGTTTGCGCAGCGCAGGGCGGCCAAAATGATCGACGACAAGATCCACGTCGTGCGCAATAATTGGCGGGATATGATCTGCAAGGCTCGCCATGGGCGCATGCAATTCCACATGCATATCCAGTGCTTTCAAACGGAAAAACAATTGCTGCCAGGTGTCCTGCTGCAGGTCAATCCCCTCCGTGCCGAACAAATTCAGGCGGATCCCCCTGACATTGCTATCGCGCAGCGCGAGCAGCTCTTCAATGCTGCAGTCTGGGCTAACGACGGCAACCCCCACGCAACGACCCGCGGATTCCTGTAGCGCCTGCAGCATGTAGTCATTGTTGGTTCCCAGAAAACTTGGCTGTACCAGCACTCCATGACAGATGTGATGACGATCCAGCAGCTCAAGATATTCCGTCAGGGTAGCGTCATAGTCGGGCGCGTAACGTCGTACGGAAGCCAGAGGCAGGTTCCTTTTGAAGACGTGCGCGTGACTGTCGATAATTGCCTGTTGCATGACGGATTCCCATTAAGATGCTCAATTTTAGAAAGCTTCAGCATATTGATATATTATGTTTATGATATTTATTCATTGCATATTGATATGGAAATCAATCAGGTCCGGTATTTTCTTGCGGTCTATGAGTGTGGCTCAATCAGTCAGGCTGCTGTACAGCTCAATATCGCACAGCCTGCGCTCAGTCAGTCGATTGCACGACTGGAAAAAGCGCTGGGCGTAGTTCTTTTCGTTCGATCCAGGCGAGGTGCCGCAGCAACGGACGCAGCCAGGCTGATTTATGACGATCTGAACAAGGGCAGATTCTATTTCGACCAGGTCTACGACAAGGTCAGGATTGCAAAATCGGGTTTTGGCGGAACCTTGAATGTGGGCATTGTGTCATCTGCGCTGTTCAATATTTTGCCGACGGCGTTGCGTAAACTGAAGTCGATAGCGCCGGAACTGCACATTTCCCTGCTTGAGCTGAGCAACGAGGAACAGGTCAGACTGATACATGAAGGAAGAATTGATATTGCACTTGTGCATTCGCCGGTCAATCTTGAGGGGCGTGTCCATCAGCTGACGGTATGCCGGGAGAAGCTGATTGCTGCCATTCCGGAAGGTACGCCTACTTTCGAAAAGGACATTATTACCTTGCAGGAGATTGCCCGCCAGGGTCTGGTGCTTTATCCTTCTGCGCAATTGCCTGTCCTGCATACAGACATTCTCAATGCGTTTGCGGCACTGGATTTGCAGGTCAGAGTGAACCAGTATGCGAACCGGACACTCACGGTGCTGGCCTGCGTGGCCGCAGGCCTGGGTGTGGGACTATTGCCCAACTGGATTCGTTCTATCGGTTTTGAGGGCGTGCGTTTTTGTGATGTGGCTGACGGGACACTGCCCGACCTTGATCTGGTTGCGCTGTTTACGTCGAAACATCAGCACATTGTGAACGCCATGTTTGGTGATGACGGATCGATAGCGAAACGCATAACAGAGCCCGAAAGCCGCTGAGTGGACCGGTCTTATATACCGGTCCGGGGAGCGCCATGCAAAGCAGGAACCCACACCAGTTTGGGAATCCCAGGTTAAAGCGAAGGCCTTTAGCCAAAGCGGGAGCCTTAAGCCGCCTTGCGCAGTTTTTTCAGAATCACAGGTACCAAAAGGAACAGGACTGAGACTGTGAGAATGACGATTGAAATCGGCGTTTCCACCAGGACTGCCGGACTGCCCTGAGCGGCGGCCAGTGCAGTGCGCAGCTGGTTTTCTGCCATGGGTCCCAGAATCAGTCCGATCAGAATGGGCGCGATGGGGAAATCATAAACACGCATGACATATCCCATCAGACCTACGGCAACCATGCACGTCAGGTCAAAGGTTGAACCCGATACGCCCCAGATACCGATCATGGCAAACACGAGAATGCCTGCGTAAAGCTGAGGTTTGGGAATCAGCAGCAGCTTGACCCAGATGCCTACCAGGGGCAGGTTCAGAATCAGCAGCATCACGTTGCCCACATACAGCGATGCAATGAGTCCCCAGATCAGTTCAGGGTTGGAGGTGAACAGAAAAGGACCCGGCTGCAATCCGAAATTCTGGAATGCGGCCAGCAGAATGGCTGCCGTTGCCGATGTCGGCAGACCCAACGTGAGCAAGGGAACCAGCACACCGGCCGCAGCCGCATTATTGGCCGCTTCCGGCCCCGCCACGCCTTCGATGGCACCCACTGTACCGAATTCCTCTTTCTTCTTGCACAGTTTCTTTTCCACTGTGTAAGACAGCATGGTCGGAATTTCCGAACCGCCGCCGGGCAGGGCGCCCATGGGAAAGCCAATGGCGGTGCCGCGCATCCAGGGCATGAAGGAGCGCTTCCAGTCATCCTTGGTCATCCACAAGCCGCCCTTGATGGGCAGAACGTCATCTTTCTGATGCCGGTAGCGGCTGGCCACATAGATGATTTCGCCGATCGCAAACAGCGACACCAGCACCACTGTGAGTTCCATGCCATCGAGCAGGGAACTGATGCCAAATGTCATGCGTGGCTGGCCGGTCATTTTATCGATGCCAATGACGCCAAATGCCAGGCCAATAAAGAGCGAAATAAAGCCGCGAACCCGGGAGGTGCCCATGACCACGGCCACCGAAGTAAAGGCCAGAACCGTGAGCGCAAAATAATCTGCAGGTTTGAAATAGAAGGCGATCTCTGCGATGGATGGTGCCGCAAAGGTCAGCAGCACGGTTGCAATGGTGCCTGCCACAAACGAGCCGACAGCCGCTGTTGCAAGTGCCGCAGCGCCCCTTCCGGATCGCGCCATTTTATTGCCCTCCAGCGCGGTCATCATGGAACCGGCTTCACCCGGTGTGTTGATGAGGATGGAGGTTGTGGATCCGCCATACATGGCGCCATAAAGCACACCGGCGAACATGATGAACGCGGATACTGGTCCGACCGAAACTGTGACCGGCAGCAGCAGCGCAATGGTGAGCGCCGGGCCGATACCAGGCAGTATGCCGATGGCGGTACCCAGAACCGAGCCCACCAGCGCCCAGAACAGGTTCATGGGTTGCAGGGCGACATCAAAGCCATGCAGAAGTAAGCTGAAGGTATTCATTCAGAAGCCTGCCACAGGAAGGAAACCGCCGAGCTGCAGGCCAAGGCGGGAAAACAGGAACCAGCACAGGGTGCCAAGTATGGCACCTGTGATCAGGTCAATGATGATTTTTTTCGAACCGAAGGACCGTGCAACCAGTGCGAAGGAAAGCATCGCGGTAATCGGAAGCCCCAGTGGTTCCATGGTCAGCGCAGGAATGATGGTCGCGATCAGTGCCGTGAAAAACGCCCGTTTGTCCATGGGCAGATTGCCCTCGGCGTTCTCTGTGTCCTGGGCTTCAAAACGCTCGCCCCGTGCGATCTGTATAAGAAGAATAATGCCCAGAATCAACAGGCCAGCGCCCACCACAGTGACAAACATGCCCGGTCCGATGGCAGCGTATTGTGCCGTGGCCGGAAGGGTGGTGGTAGCCCACAGGCATACGCAACCCATAAGGATGACAGCAATGCCCAGCCACCAGGGTCGGGCGGGTTTGCCGGTGTCTGCTTCGATTGCTGCAGGCACCGGGTCATTCAATGATTCTGCATCCTTATTTTGCAAGACCGGCATCCTTCAGAATCTTGTTGATACGGTCGCTTTCGTCCTTGATAAATGTGCCAAATTCCGGGCCTGCCAGGAAGAACTGATCCCAGCCCTGGGTGGCCATGGTTTGTTTCCACTCTTCGCTGTCGTTCAGTTTGGTGAAGCGGTCGACCCATACCTTGTAGTTGTCTTCAGGCATATCGACCGAGCCCAGAATGCCGCGCCAGTTGGCCAGTTCAACGTCAAAGCCGGCTTCCTTGAAGGTGGGCGCGTCCAGACCTTTCATGCGGTCTGCTGAGGTAATACCCAGAATTTTGACGCGACCCGCTTTGGCAAACTGCTGGAATTCGGAAATACCGGAGATGCCGGCCTTGAGCGTGCCATTGACAATGCCTGTGACGGTATCTGCACCGCCGGCCTGAGGGATGTAATTCAGTTTGTTGACCGGCGTGCCACTGGCCTGAGCCAGCAGAGCAAGGGCGATGTGATCAACACCACCTGCCGAACCGCCGCCTACCGGCGTGCCGCCAGGATTTTCCTTGAGTGCCTTGGTGAAGTCTGCCAGTGTTTTATAGGGTGAATCTGGTCGTACTGCCAGCACCAGATACTCCGCGGTGAGGCGGGCAACGGGTTTGAACTTGGAAAGATCTATCGGTGATTTGTTCAGTGTGATTGCACCAACAGTGATGGCACCAAACACGGCCAGGCTATCGGGTTTGCCTTTGGTGCCGTTCTGGAATTCTGCCAGGCCAATGGTGCCGCCAGCACCACCTTTATTGCTGAAGTTGACGCTGCCCGTATAGATGCCGGCTTTGTTCATAGCGGAAAACGCCTGCCTGCCGGTACCATCCCAGCCGCCACCAGGATTGGCCGGTAACATGACGCTGACCTGGGCGCTGGCTGCCGCAGCAAAAAATGTTGTGGCCGCAATGCACGACCGTAGAATGGCTGATAGTTTCATGTCTGCTCCGAAAGGTTTTGTTGTAATTCGAAATTATTCGGAGAGAATAGGTTGGATCGACAGAGATTGTCAATAAGGGAAATGGAGAGGCGCGGATCGATGTGAGCAGAGCCATAGGAGCAAACCGCAAGATCCGCGCGACCTGTGCGATCTTGTCCTGCCGATCACGTGTCTGTGCATGATCGGCGTGACTCACCGGCGCGAATGGATCAGCTGCTGCTGCGGGCTTTGAACGCCTTGGCCGTCAGGCCTTCCTGTACACCCATGTGTTCGGCGGCGACATCGACCAATAGTGTGCGGATGCAGGTATCGGGGACGTTCAGGCATGTGACCGCTGTTTTGTTGATGGCCTCGATAAATTTGGCCTTGGGTCCGTCTTCCCGGCCAGCGAGCAGAAAGGCAACAATGTTTACGAATTCGGCACCGATCTGACCGGCAACGATGGAGTCCTGTTGTTCGACTTCCTGCAGGGAGATGCGGATGCTGGGGAGCGCGGCGCTCAGTGTGTCTTCGATGACTTTCGTGGCATTTTGCAAAAAGGCAGTTTTCTGTTGCTGACTGCGACCAGCGGTCACCTGAACTTGAAGAATGGGCATGATAGGTATGTCTCAGTTTAAAGGGTTATTGCGTGATACTGGCATTTGCATGTCAGCACTTATGATTGTATCGGAAACGTTATGAGTTGCCAGCAACAGGGCAAATTTCAGTTTCGTTTAAGCTGACGCCACTTAACATCACGCTAATTCCGACGTTGTGACGCAATCGTCCATGAATTCATCCAGCACTCTTCTGGTACTGTCGTCGGAAAAATCCCTTTCCAGGAATGCAAATCAAATGTTGTCTGCTCAAGAATTGTCGGCGGAGACGCCGCGCCGGCCCGTACGCTGGTATCACATTCTATATGTCCAGGTTGTCATCGCCATTGTCCTAGGTGTTCTGCTCGGCCAGTTCTACCCGCAAGTGGGTGAAAGTATGAAGCCGCTGGGCGATGCCTTCATCAAGCTCGTCAAAATGATTATTGCCCCGGTCATTTTTCTGACTGTGGTTACCGGTATTGCCGGTATGAGCAATATGAAAACGGTGGGACGGGTTGCCGGTAAGGCAATGCTGTACTTCCTGACTTTTTCCACTCTGGCTCTGATTATCGGTCTCGTTGTTGCCAATACATTGCACCCAGGCGCCGGACTGAATATTGATCCGGCATCGCTGGACTCAGAAAAGGTGGCGAGCTATGTGACCAAAGCTCATGACTCGACGATTGTCGGGTTCCTGATGAACATCATTCCCACCACGACGCTAAGTCCACTGGTAAGCGGCGATATTCTTCAGGTACTGTTTATTTCGGTTCTGTTCGGGATCGCATTGGCAGCAACCGGTGAACGTGGTCAGCCGGTACTGGACTTTTTCCAGCAGCTGTCTCGTCCTGTGTTCAAATTGGTGGCGATTCTGATGAAAGCGGCACCTATCGGCGCTTTCGGGGCTATGGCATTTACCATTGGTAAATACGGTATTGCTTCGATTGGCAATCTGCTTTACCTGATTCTGACGTTTTACATTACTTCCGTGCTGTTCATCGTCATCGTGCTGGGTGCGGTCGCCAAATACAACGGCTTCTCTATTTTCAAACTGGTCCGTTATATTAAGGATGAACTGTTTCTGGTTCTGGGTACCAGTTCGTCAGAAGCTGCTCTGCCTACCCTGATGCAGAAAATGGAACGGGCAGGTTGCGCCAAATCCGTTGTGGGTCTTGTTATTCCTACCGGCTATTCATTCAATCTGGATGGTACAAATATTTATATGACCCTGGCAGCGCTGTTTATTGCACAGGCATGTAATATCGAGCTCTCCCTTCAGCAGCAGATTCTGCTTCTTCTGGTTGCCATGATCAGTTCCAAAGGTGCGGCAGGGGTGACGGGTGCGGGTTTCATCACGCTGGCGGCAACGCTGGCTGTGGTCCCCGATGTGCCGGTGGCAGGTATGGCCCTGATTCTGGGGATTGACCGCTTTATGTCAGAATGTCGTGCCCTGACCAATCTGGTCGGCAATGCTTGCGCCACGATCGTGGTGGCACGTTGGGAAAATCAGCTCGATAAAGCGCAGCTGGACGCCACGCTCAATACGTCATTACCTGAAGATACAGACCGCAATCTGGTGGCGCTGGAACAGGCCGCTGACTAAGCTGCTGTCAATCAGTCAGGTCAAATAGCATGAAGGCAGGATGCAACGAATGTTGCTCCTGCCTTCATGCTATTGGGCATATGATGTTGAACATGTCATGAAAGGCTCAGACGCCAGGATCAGGGTCCTGACGCCTGCATCAACCTCATTCAGGCGCGAAGTGCCTGTACGGCACGCTCCAGAATCTGCCGTGTCCGAAACTGCACCAGCGCCTGCCAGTCAGGGTCAGACGGGAAGAAAAATTCCAGCAGTTGCTGTTTGACCTTCCGTCCTTCTTCGCTGGCAGGATCACCAAAAAGATGAAGATAATGATCGGCCAGCAACGCTGGCTGACCGACTTCCTGGCTGCTGTAAGTTCCACATTCCACGACCAGTTGCGTGAACGCGCGATCCCGGAACAAATTCACCATGGCCGCTGAGGTATAGCCTGTGGCTGCGGCGGAAATGCCGGTATCGCTGGCATTGTTGGCGCCGGTAATTACGGTATACAGCCAGGGACCGTAAATTTCCTGGGCGCGCGCAATGCCAGGATAATCCTCTTCAGAAATGGCCATGAGCATGGGATGGCCATAATCACCCGCTCCTGTGTGCAGATCAAAGCTGATGATTTCACGCGCATGGGCGGGCAGGTGGTTCTCCAGAATACGATGCAGCGTCTGATTGGACCAGCTCGGTTTGTCGCCACCGTAATACAGTCCGTCGCGGTGCTGGTACTGACCGGCCTCCACAATATTCATCAATGCAGCATAACCTTTATCCTGCACAACCTGCTGCCAGCGTTTCTCCCGGGCCAGCCGCGTTTCCGGATCCCGGATATCGGAGGCGAACAGATCATGGACGGCTTCGTAGCCTGGATTGGCGGGCAGCGGTTTGCTGAAATCCAGATAATTGCGATTCAGATCCATATTGTCTTCATTAACCCGCCGCTTCCATGAGGTGCCGTATGGGTTGATGAGATGAATCAGCAGAATGCCGATGCCTGCAGCGGCCGATACCTCCTGTTCCAGCAGAAAGCGCGTCTGGCAAATGGAGCCGTAATAGCCTTCCACCCCATGAGTGCCCGAGACAACAACCAGCCATTTTTCGGCATTCTGGTCACCGGCAATAGCGACGTCGGTACAGAGATTCTCGTTTTCCACGCCTTTGAGCGGGTGAGGGTAGGCGTGCAGGGTTGCTCCCCGGTGGTGGGCCGCCTTCAGAAAAGAGGCGCGCAGCTGCGAGTAGGTCAGTTGCGAAGGCGCGAGACGGAAGATGGGTAAATCTGCAGGTTCGAAGGGTGTCATGAGCAAATAGCGGAGCCGAACAGGTGGGAAAAGGTCGGTTTCATGGAAAAATTGCAGAATCCGCGGGCAAATTATGCAAAAATCCTGCATCTGCGCGTGGTATCGCGTTGTATCCGGGAGCCAATCCATATATGAAACCGGGACAAGGCGTTATACTACTGCAATTATTTACGATATGTATCCCGGGATTAGGAATGAAAAAACTATTTGTTGCAGCAGTGCTCAGCGCATTGCTCCCAGCAGCGGTCTCTGCTGCGCCTGTCAAGCTGCGCCTGGGTATTGACCCAACTTTCGCGCCGTTCGAGTCGGTCAATCCGCAAGGTGAGCTGGTTGGAATTGATGTGGATATGGGTAAATCCATCTGCAAGCGCATTGAGGCCGACTGTGAGTGGATTCGCATGAATTTCGATGGCGTCATTCCCGCCCTGAAAGCCAAAAAAATCGACGGCATTCTCTCCGGTATGACCATTACCAAAGAGCGCGAGAAACAGGTGCTGTTTTCTGATGTGATGTACGCCAGTTCTACCCGCTTGATGGTGCCCAAGGACAGCGAAGGGCTGGATACGACAGCAGAATCCCTAAAAGGCAAAACCGTGGGTATCGTGCAGGGCACAACTCAGGCCGCCTATGCCGAGAAGCACTGGAAAGACAAGGGTGTGAATCTGGTTTCCTATCAGAATGATGATCTGGCCAAGCAGGATCTGGCACTGGGTCGTGTAGATGCCACATTGCAGGATTCGGCCGCAGCCACCATCTTTTTCGATACTCCCGATGGCAAGAACTTCAAGCTGGTCGGTACGCCAGTGTCAGACCCCGAGGTCTTTGGCAACGGTAATGGCATTGGGCTGCGCAAGGAAGATGGCGAGCTCAAAGGCAAAATTGACAAGGCACTGGCCGATATGAAACAGGACGGTGAGTACAAAAAGATTCTTGACGCTTACACAAAGTACGGCATCAAGGAACGCGAGTAAATTCTGATTCCTGAGGCTGCGCGGCTCGGCCTGGTGCCCATTGCCGCGCAGTTTGCATTTTGGGCCAGGCAGTCTGCCCGCGATCTCTGCTTGCCGCTGCGGTTCGTACCCGCCACGGCGACAACGGAACATCGCAAGATTAATTAATATGTAAGGAACCCGATGCTGTACGGTTATGGATCCCAGATATGGGCCGGTACGCTCGCAACCTGTTTGCTGACCCTGTTGACGCTAGTCTTTTCGATCATCATCGGCATGATCGGGGCGATGTGCAAGCTGTCGTCCAATCCTTTGCTGCGCTGGACGTTCACCGGCTACACCACACTGATACGCAGTGTGCCGGACCTGGTCATCATGCTGCTGGTGTTCTACAACCTGCAGGAACTTATCAACGCCATCTGTTCCGCTGCCGGCTGGCCGCAATATCAGATGGACGCCTTCTCCGCCGGTGTCACAACGCTCTCCTTTATTTATGGCGCCTATATGACGGAAACGTTCCGCGGGGCGATTCAATCCGTGCCGCGTGGTCAGCTTGAGGCCGGGTATGCAACGGGCATGTCTGCCTTCACGGTCTTTCGTCTGATTCTGCTGCCGCAACTGATCCGCTATGCGCTGCCCGGACTCAATAACAATCTGCAGGTGATTATCAAGGCCACGGCGCTGGTATCCATTATTGGTCTGCTGGATATTGTGACCGTGACTCAGCAGGCGGGGCGCAGTACCCAACAGCTGTTTTTCTTCAACCTTGTGGCTGCCGCCATTTATCTTTGCATGACGGCCGTGAGTCTGGTTGTGCTGTCCTGGCTTGATCGTCGCTATTCTGCCGGTGTGCGGGAGGTGCGACTGTGAGCGAGATTCTTGACCGGTACTGGCAGGCCTATCTGGGATTCGGCACGCCCATGACCGGGCTGGCGATGACCATGTGGATATTGCTGCTCTCGGTCCTGTTTGGCACGTTGCTGGCCATTCCCATGGCGATATGGCGGTGTTCCTCCAATCGCTGGGTCAGTGTGCCTGTGCGCGTTTACACCTTCGTGTTTCGCGGCACACCATTGTATGTGCAGCTGCTGCTGGTTTACACCGGTTTGTTCAGTCTTTCCGTGGTGCGTCAGACCCCGTTTCTGGCCACATTCTTTCGCGATGGCTTCAATTGCGTTATTCTGGCCTTCACGATCAATACCTGTGCCTATATGACGGAAGTGCTGGCCGGTGCAATCCGGTCTATTCCTCACGGCGAAATCGAAGCGGCCCAGGCGTTTGGTTTTTCGCGATTCAGGCTGTACACCAAACTGATTCTGCCGTCTGCATTCCGCCGTGCGCTCCCGTATTACAGCAATGAAGTCATTCTGGTATTGCATTCGACGTCCCTGGCCTTTACGGCAACGGTTCCTGAATTACTCAAGGTTGCGCGCGACGTCAATAGTGCAACATTCAATTCCCTGCCTGCTTTCGGGCTGGCCGCCATTCTGTATGCCGCTCTGGCAATGGTACTGGTCGCATTGTTTCGCAGGGCTGAAAAAAGGTGGCTTGGCTTTCTGAAGCCTGCCACAAATTAATACAAAAATCATTATGGAAAATCTGCGCGCCGAGAATATTCACAAACGGTTTGGCAATAATGAAGTGCTCAAGGGCGTTTCGCTGGTGGCCAATAAGGGTGATGTGATCAGCATTATCGGGTCCAGTGGTTCGGGTAAAAGCACCTTGTTACGCTGCATGAACTTTCTGGAAACGCCTGATGAAGGGCGCATTTTCATTCACGGCGAAGAGCTCAGAACCGTGAGGCGCAAGGGCACGCTGGTGCCGGCTGATAGAAAACAGTTGCAGTATATACGTACGCGCCTGGCCATGGTTTTCCAGCATTTCAATCTGTGGTCGCATATGACGGTCCAGGAAAATATCACTGCCGCACCGATCAATGTGCTGGGCATTTCGCGTGAAGAAGCACTGCAACGGGCGCAGAGCAATCTGCTGAAGGTGGGGCTGAGCGCGGATATTCTTGGCAAATATCCGGTGCATCTGTCCGGTGGTCAGCAACAGCGCGTGGCGATTGCACGTGCGCTCGCCCTGGAACCTGAAGTCATGTTATTTGATGAACCCACTTCGGCACTCGATCCTGAACTGGTGGGAGAGGTGTTGCGTGTTATGCAGAAACTCGCTGAGGAAGGTCGAACAATGATTATCGTGACTCATGAGATGGCGTTTGCGCGACGCGTCTCCAGTCATGTCGTGTTCCTGCATCAGGGTGTCGTTGAAGAAGAGGGCCCGCCGGATGAGATTCTGAGCCATCCCAAAAGTGCACGACTGGCAACGTTTTTGACGGGAAACCTGAAGTAAGGCGTGATGCCGGGGAGGCGCCAGCCCCTTTCGCGTTACGACCCGTCTGATAGATGGGTGTCGGATCCGGTGGCAGTCAACTGCGGACTAAATAATAGTAGGTTAATCGCCTCTGCAGGACAAAGAGGGTGAGTGCCGAAAATGGCTCACCTGTTCTTCTGAAAATGTTATGGTCATAGTGTAGTTCCCTTAATCTGAAAAGGAGAATGACAATGCCAGCAAAATCACAGGATCAGCAGAAAGCAGCAGGTGCAGCGCTGTCTGCCAAGCGTGGAGAAACCAAGGTCAGCAGCCTGAAAGGGGCGTCCAGGTCCATGTATGAATCCATGTCAGAGAAAGAACTGGAAGACTTTGCCTCTACCAAACGCAAAGGCAAACCGGAACATGTCAGCAAGAAAAAGGATTGATTGCAATCGTGGTAGCACGGCGGTGATTGTGCTGTTGTGCTTTCATGGCTAAAGGTTCAGCCGCCGCCACCTCGTCTGATCGGTGAACGAAGCAATATGTCCTCTGCGTTCACCGAGCTGATTCATCAGTGCCGTGCTTAAGTGCGTAGACTGCGGACCGGCCAGGATCAGGACTGGGCGATGGCCGTTTCCTGTATCGGAATAATGGTTCTGGATACGGTTGATGTGTCGTGCTGTGCTTCCTGTTCCTGTTCAATCTGCCGTTCCAGGGCCTTGCGGAATTTGATCGGGCCGCCATCCAGCTTGAGATTGATGAACGGCGTGCGGCGATTGTCCATGCCTTTTTGCACGGCACTCAGCACAATCCGGTCTTCTTCAAATGCCTTGCGAACCCCTTCGGCAAATTGTCGAGATACTTCGGCGTCATCAGGACTGAAATTCCTGAGCTGGAACCAGAAATAACGCGTTGTCTTTTCGTCTATTGGTGTCAGGAAATTATACGAATCCATCAGAAAGACGTCCGGATGCAGCGGCGCGTCATCGCCACCGGTTCCGGCAGGTGTAAAGACGGCCTTGATGATGGCATGCGAGGGATAGCGCACCTCATAATGCTGCTTGCGATCACAATTGCCGCTGAATTTGACAAACTGCGCATAAAACGGCGCAACTTCGGTGTTGTACATCCAGCGTGACACCGTGACGCCATTGTCGGCCACCACGGTGGTCAGCGGTTCGTTTTCACAGGCGCTGTTGCCAAAAGAACTGCGATGTACCCAGGCAACGTGCGAGGGATCCAGCAGGTTGTCTGTCATATACAGATAATTACATTCCACCACCATGGCGTCGCCCTGATTCAGCCCCCACTCGGGATCGCCATATTCGGCAATTTGCGGAATCAGCGAGCTGTCGGCATTGTCTGCCTCTCCCATCCATACCCAGACCAGTCCATATTTTTCTGTGACGGCATAGCTTTTCACTGCCGCCGCTTTCGGAATTTTTGCGCCAGGCGCGAAAATACAGGCACCTTGTCTGTTGAAAGTGAGACCGTGGTAACCACATTCGACGGCATCATTGACCAGTCGTCCCATGGACAGGGGCAGTTTGCGATGGGGACAGGCGTCTTCAAGGGCTGCTACCTGGCCGTCCTGCTGGCGGTAAAACACCAGGTTTTCATTGAGCAACTGCAATGGATAAAGCGCCTGTCCTATGTCGTGACTCCATGCCGCGACATACCAGGCATTCTTCAAAAACATGAGATCCTCCGTTTATTCCGGCCGCTTCAGGGCAGCCATGTAACGTTCGACGTACTCGTCAAAGCTTTCACTGTCGGACGCTTCCATTTTTTTCTGCTCTTCAAGCGACTCTGTGGCGCTCGCGCGCATCTGTTGTTCGACTTCGGCAGAAAGCTCACCATAACGCAATTCGTCGGTGAGGCGCTGACTTTGCAGCAACGTGTAGTCGGCAAAACTCAGACCACTTTCGCGCAGTTCTTTAAGGATACGTGCCGATGGCGTTGCAGAGACGTCATCCAGCTTGTGACGCTGTTCCTGAATGGCAGCACTGTACTGTGTGGTGCTGAAGGCGATGTCCAGCTCCTTCGCATAAAGGGCGATCTGATCCAGCAACTGGTTGCCCCAATCGGGAATCGAAATGTCTTCGCCATTACTGGTCAGGCGCAGCGAGGGATCGCGTCCGCGATTGACGACATCGGTGAAGTTGGCCTGGCTTTCCTCACAGAAACCATCATAGGGGAACAGACGACTGTCGTGCACGGCGCAGAACAGCAGGAAGGCATCCATGAAATGACAGGTCGCATTGCTGATACCCACGGGGCTGAAGGGGTCGACATCCAGACAGCGGATTTCTACGTACTGGATACCGCGCTCCATCAATGCCGTAATGGGTCGTTCGCCCCTGCCTGTGGTGCGTTTTGGACGAATGGTTGAATAGTATTCGTTTTCGATCTGCAGCACGTTCGTGTTCAGCTGAATCCATTCGCCATCGCGATGCGTGCCAATGGCCTGATACTCAGGCCAGGGCTGGGTGACGGCGTGATACATTTTGCGCACGAAGGTGGGCAGGTCGTTGTAGCACATCTTCAGGCCGGCTTGTGCGTCGTTCTGGTAACCCAGATCGCTCATGCGCAGGCTTGTTGCGTAGGGCAGATAAAGCGTGTCGTGATCGAGTTCGCGCAGCGGGTTGGGCCGGTCGCCCAGGAAGGATCGGGCCACCGCAGGAGAGGCGCCAAACAGGTACATGAGCAGCCAGCTATAGCGCGTGAAATTGCGAATCAGGCCCATGTAGCCAACAGACTGGCGATCTGCCGGTGTGTCGCCTTCCAGATCCAGGTGCTCCCAGAGCGATTCGGGAAGCGAGAAATTGTAGTGCAGACCGGCAATACATTGCATGGCTCGGCCATAACGCTCAGCCAGGCCGCGTCGATACACGTGGCGCAGCATGCCGCTGTTGGATGTGCCATAGGTCGCAATGGGGATGTCGCTGTCGGCCGGCAGATTGCCCGGCATTGACTGCATCCAGATGCTTTCCGAAGGGAACTGACGTGTCGCAAACCGATGCACGTTGGTCAGTTCTTCCAGCAGGCCATCCACGGAGGTATGGGTGCCGGTAATCAGCTCAATCAGCGATTCCGAATAATCGGTCGTGATATTCGGATGCGTGAGCGCCGAGCCCAGAAGCGCAGGATGTGGCGTTGTGGCGAGCGCGCCGTCGCGGTCAATCCGCAGGCCTTCACGTTCAATTCCGCGTAGAATATGAGTTAGCGAGTCTCGATGCTGCTGTAGTGTGTTCATGCGCTGCACAGGTCGTCCTGAGAAATCTTGAAAATCAATAATTGCTGATTTTAAGGGACTTCGGCCGCTTTTCCGTTTTAAAACGGCTGGTTTCGGATTAATTATTTGGAGTGGTTCAGGTGATCAAACGTTTGGCTCTGGTATTTTTCGCAGTTCTGCTTGTCGGGTGCTCGCCAAAATATGACTGGCGCGAAGTGACCACGGCAAATGGACACGTCAAAGCGGCGTTTCCCGATAAGCCACGCAGCGAATCACGAACCATAGAACTGGAAGGTGAAAAATATCCCTTTACCATGGACATGGCGCTGGTTGACGATCAGGTATTTGCCGTTGTGTACAGCGTTCTGCCTGAAGACAAGCAGGACGAAGCCAGTTCACGCAAAGTGGGCGAAGCCTTGCTGCGGTCTGTCTATGCGAGCATGAATGAACCGGTACCCGATACCTTGCCGCCCTTTGGCGAAAAACTGATATTCCGTAAAGCTGTGGGTAATGACAATGCCAGCATTTATGTCAAGGTTTTCGCGGGCAATGGTGTGGTGATACAGGCCTATTCGGCCGGACAGGACAATACCCTGAAGGAACCGGTGGCAGACGAATTTCTTAACGGTGTTTCGCTGCAGTAGCAGTCTGACTCCTCATTTTTAAGATGATACAATGTCACGATGGTTGGCGCCGATTTGTCTGATCCGCTTGCGGGCGCCTCAAAAATCCCGCTAAAAAGGTCCGTATGGTCTCACAACATTCTTCACAGCAATCTGTGGGCGTGGTTTCGCCCGAATATCTTCAGTTTGATCAACCCTTGACGCTCAGCAGTGGCCAGGTGCTGCCGTGCTACACGCTTGCCGTCGAAACCTATGGCCGGCTCAATGCCGACCGCAGCAATGCGGTCCTGGTCTGTCATGCACTCAATGCCTCCCATCATGTCGCCGGCGTGTCTGCCACCAACGAAAAAGATATCGGCTGGTGGGACAATATGGTCGGCCCGGGCAAGCCGGTGGATACCAATATTTATTTTGTGATTGGTGTCAATAATCTGGGTTCCTGCTTTGGTTCCACCGGGCCGGCTTCCATTGATCCGGCCACGGGCAAACCCTGGGGCTCGGCCTTTCCCGTTGTGACTGTCGAGGACTGGGTGCACGCTCAGGCCAGGGTCGCCGATCATTTTGGCATCAGCCGGTTTGCTGCCGTCATGGGTGGTTCGCTGGGCGGCATGCAGGCACTGAGCTGGGCTATTGAACTGCCCGAACGCGTTGCGCATTGCGTTGTTGTTGCCAGTACCAGCAACCTGTCGGCGCAGAATATCGCTTTTAATGAAGTGGCGCGTCGTGCGATTATCAGTGATCCCGATTTTCACGGCGGCAATTATTACGAATTCAATACCGTGCCGGCGCGCGGTTTGTCTGTGGCTCGCATGGTCGGCCATATTACCTATCTGTCCGATGATGATATGGCAGAAAAGTTCGGTCGCGCGCAGCGCAATCCGGCCGAAGATGGCCGATTCCGCTTTGGTTACGATGTCGAATTCGAAGTGGAATCCTATCTACGATACCAGGGCGAAAAATTCTCGCGTTATTTTGATGCCAATACGTATTTGCTGATTACGCGCGCGCTGGATTATTTCGATCCGGCCAGCCGTCATGGGGGCGATCTGGCTCAGGCACTGCGTCCGGCGCAGGCCGAGTTTCTGGCGGTGTCGTTTTCGACTGACTGGCGTTTTCCACCGGAGCGTACGCGCGAACTGGTCAAGGCGCTGCTCAAAAATGGTCAGCAGGTCACTTATGCAGAAATTGACGCGCCGCATGGACACGATGCGTTTCTGCTGGATGACCCGCGTTATCACGCTGTGGTGCGGGCATATTACGATCGTATTGCCCAAAGTCTGAACCTGGTTCCCCAAACTTGTGATGAGGTAGCGGCATGAATCAGACAATCAGGACCGAACAGAAGAAACACGTTCGTGCAGACTTGTTGCGAATTGCAGGCTGGGTGCAGGATGGCTCCCGGGTACTGGATCTGGGTTGTGGTGACGGCGCGCTGCTGTCGCATTTGCAGAGCGAGCGCGGCGTGACGGCCGTGGGCGTGGAAAAGGAAGATGCCCAGGTTATTGCCTGCGTCAACAAGGGCGTGCGGGTCATTCAGCAGAATCTGGATGACGGGCTGGCCATGTTCGACGATCAGCAGTTTGATACCGTGGTTCTGTCCCAGACGCTGCAGGCCGTGGTCAATACCGAACATGTTCTGAAGGAAATGGGGCGGGTTGCCCGATTCGGTGTGGTGTCCTTCCCCAACTTTGGTCACTGGACGCACGGGCTGTCCATTCTGAATGGACGCATGCCGGTGACGGGGCAGATGCCTTACGAGTGGTATAACACCCCTAATATCCATCTGTGCACGCTGAAAGACTTCGAAGACCTGGCTGCGCGCCTGGGTTTTCGCATTCTGGAGCGCGCCACCTTTCGCGACGAGACTGAGATTTCCTTTATGCCCAGTTTGCGTAGCACACTGGCGGTCTATCATTTTGAGACAGACAGAAAATCGCCCGTATGATAAATCTGATCCGCCCTTATACCAGTCCGCGCGTTTTTCCTTTGCTTCTGCTGGGGCTGGCCAGTGGTCTGCCGCTGGCGCTCACAGGCGGAACGCTGCAGGCCTGGGCCACGGTGGAAGATGTCCCGCTTACCGAGATCGGGTTTCTGACGTTGGTGGGGGCGGCCTATACCTTCAAGTTTCTGTGGGCGCCGTTCATTGATCGCTATGTGCCGCCTTTTCTGGGTCGCAGACGTGGCTGGATGGCCATTTCGCAGATCCTGCTTGGCGTGACGGTTTGCAGCATGGGATTGCTCAATCCTTCTCACTCGCTATTCTGGCTGGCCGCGCTGGCCACGGTCGTGGCCTTTCTGTCGGCAACACAGGACATTGCGTTTGATGCGTACAGCGCCGATGTGCTTAGGCCCGAAGAGCGGGCAGCGGGCGCGGCCATTCGCACACTGGGCTACCGGATCGGGATGATCGTGTCGGGTGGCCTGGCGATCTGGCTGGCGGCGGTCTGGCTGGGATGGAACGCCATGTATATCCTGATGGGTATGCTGATGTTTGGTGCAGCCGTGCTCACCTGGCTTGCGCCCGAGCCCGAAACTGCCGGTGCCAATGTGGCGCCGCGCACGCTTTACGATGCGTTTACCGTACCGTTTCGCGAATTCCTGTCGCGCAAAGGCGCACTCAGTATTCTGGCCCTGATTGTGCTTTACAAGCTGGGCGATGCGTTTGCGGGTGCATTGTCCACCACGTTTCTGATCCGTGGTGCCGGTTTTTCTGCTGAGATCGTGGGAACGGTCAACAAAATTCTGGCCGTCATCGCCACCATTGTGGGGGCGCTGATTGGCGGGGGCCTGATGAGCAAGCTGGGCCTGTATCGATCACTGATGCTGTTTGGCATACTTCAGGCACTGTCGAATCTGATGTACACGCTGATTGCCCTGAATCCGCAAAATCTTCCACTGATGGCACTGGGCGTGGGTTTCGAGAATCTGTGCGGGGGGCTGGGTACAGCGGCCTTTGTTGCCCTGTTGATGGCTTTATGTCATGTGCAATATACTGCGAGCCAGTTTGCGTTGCTGTCGGCATTGTCTGCCGTTGGCCGGGTGTTTATTGCCGGTCCCCTGACGCCGCCGATTGTTCAGGCCTACGGCTGGCCGGTCTTTTTTGTATGCACTTTCCTGATTGCGCTGCCCGGACTCATCGTCCTATGGTTCATGCGTACTGAAATCAGGCGACTGGAACCAGACCCGTCTTCTGCAGAAAAGGAAACGCAAGAGAGTTGAAGCGATTGTTTGAAAGAGATAAATAATGAACAGAATATCAATGGGGGAGAAAAAAGCAGCGCTTGCGCTGGCCTGTACATCGGCAGGGGTCGGTAAACAGGTCGAAATGCCGGATGGGAGATGGGCACCGTCTTTGTCGCCGGGCGTCAGACGAACGCTGGCGCTGGTACTGGCTATCGGAGTGTCGACAGCCTTTGCACAGACGCCCGTTCAAACACAGCCCGATAGCGGTGCAGCGGCCTCACAATCGTCTTCAACCATAGGCGATCACAACGCAGTTCCCGGACAGGTGCCAGCGGCGACAACGCCGGCTCAGCCTCCCAAGGCAAGGCCGGCAACGCCGGTCAGATCTGGCGCCGGACAAAGCCGGATTCCCATTGGCGAGCCAGGCACTCTGCAGGCCCGGCTGGCTGCCTGTACCATGTGCCACGGTGCGACCGGCGTACAAGGCTCGGATGCCTTCTACCCGCGCATCTCAGGAAAGCCTGCAGAGTATCTGTATCAGCAGTTGCTGAGATTTCGCGAAGGCAGGCGGGAATACATGCCCATGCAGCGTCTGCTGGTCACGCTATCAGACGA
The DNA here is from genome assembly GCA_023387815.1 of Pseudomonadota bacterium. GTDB lineage: Bacteria > Pseudomonadota > Gammaproteobacteria > Burkholderiales > Burkholderiaceae_B > Advenella. Next base: position 40,835 of record JAEWHK010000026.1, on the reverse strand, counting down.
TTATCTGAAAGAGATTGCAGTCTGGTTCAGTCAGCAGACACCTGAATTTGAAGTAAGCCCGCCACTACGTGTTTCGCCAACGGTCATGGCACAGGGCGAACAACTGGTGCGTCATGGTGCACCCGATCGCAATATCCCCGCCTGTGTGTCCTGTCACGGCGATAACTTCAAGGGCATGAAGCCTGCCATTCCCGGTCTGACGGGGCTGACCAACGAATATATTACGGCGCAGATGGGTGCCTGGCAGTATGGCATACGTCATTCCGTGGATCCTGACTGCATGGGAGAGATTGCCCGGAAAATGACTTCGGCAGATGTGCAGGCGGTCTCTGCCTGGCTGGCCAGCCAGGATCCTCGTGCCGCGGGTCAGATCAGTGAGCCGCAGAAAACGCCCGTCACCTGTGGCATTCAGACCGTATCGGGAGCACAGCAATGAAATGGCTTTTGAGAGGGGTTGCGGCGCTGGTTCTGGTTGCGCTTGTGGTGGCTGGTGCAATGTATTGGCTTGGCTCACGCGATGGCGAGCAGCCCGCGTCGACACTGACGGCAGGCAAGGCGAGCCAGGCCGTTATCGCACGCGGCAAGTATCTGACCCAGATCGGCAATTGTGTTGGGTGCCACACCGCGGTCAATACACCTGCGTTCTCGGGTGGCAGTGGACTGAAAACCGAGTTTGGCACTTTCTTTGCACCCAATATCACACCGGATCCGCAACACGGTATTGGTAAATGGACCGCAGATGATTTCTGGCAGGTACTGCATAACGGCAAGGCGCCCGACGGGTCGCTGCTGTATCCGGCCTTTCCGTATCAGAGCTATTCGCATATGAGTCGCGAAGATACGGATGCCATCTTCAGTTATCTGCAGACGCTGCCGCCCAGCGACCGCGATGCCCCGGCACATGACCTGCAGGCACCGTTCAATTTCCGCTTCCTGCTCGCCTTCTGGCGTGCCCTTTATTTTCGTCCGGCACCGGCAGTGGCGAAGACTGAACCATCATCGGACGCGGTGCTGCGCGGCCGGCATCTGGTGGACGGGGTGGCGCATTGCGCGGAATGTCACACGCCGCGTGACAGCCTGGGTGGAATGGTTCAGTCGCGTCAATTGCAGGGTGGCAAAATGCCCGATGGTATCTGGTATGCGCCAGCTCTGACCGGCGATACGGACGGGGGGCTGGGTAACTGGAGCAACAAGGACATTGCCGATCTGCTGTTGAGCGGTGTGTCCGCGCACGGTGCGGTCGTGGGACCAATGAGCGAGGCATTGCGTGGCGTTCAGTATCTGAATGAACGCGATGTGTCCGATATTGCCGCTTATCTGAAATCGCTGCCTGCGGCAGGCCTGAGAACGACCAAAAGTGGCGAAGTCAACGACACGCTCTACGCCATGGGCAAAGATGTTTATGGTCAGTACTGTGCCGCCTGCCATAAGGCGGATGGCACGGGCGAGGCCGGAGTGTGGCCGCCGCTGGCAGGCAATAGTCTGGTACGCGGGGCAGATACAACGGGCCTGTTGCGGGTCATTATGGATGGCGGTTTTACGCCGACAACCGAAAGGACGCCGCAGCCTTATGGCATGCCACCGTTTCGTCATTTCCTGAATGATCAGCAGATTGCGGCAGCAGCCACGTATATCCGCAATACCTGGGGTAATCAGTCAGGTGGAATCCATCACCGCGATGTCAATCGCGTTCGTAATCTGGACTAGCCGACTCGAGCAGCCGGCCTGACCTGACCGGCTGGCCGACGAGCCAGTCTTACTCGGCAGGTTCGAGATTCCAGTCGTAATCGATGGTGAGCGGGGCGTGATCCGAGAAACGCTCATCCTTGTAGATGGAGGTGGCTACAGCCTTTTCAGCGATACCGGGCGTGGCAATCTGGTAATCGATACGCCACCCCACATTCTTGGCCCAGGCCTGCCCGCGGTTGCTCCACCAGGTGTACTGATCGGGTTCCTGATTTACCTTGCGAAAGACATCCACAAAGCCGCGACGGTCAAACACATCTGAAATCCAGGCACGTTCCTCCGGTGTAAAGCCGGAGTTCTTGAGATTGCCTTTCCAGTTCTTCAGGTCAATTTCCTTGTGGGCAATATTCCAGTCGCCACAGATGATGTAGTTATGACCGGTTTTGCGATAGTCTTCCATCATGGCATCAACCCAGGGGCCAAAGTGATCCAGGAAGCGAAACTTGGCAGCCTGGCGTTCTTCGCCACTGGACCCGGAGGGCAGGTAGGCGCTGATGATGGTCAGATCCTTGAAATCGGCGCGCAGAATCCTGCCTTCACGATCGAACTCATCACAGCTCATGCCCGCGTTGACCTGCGCATTGTGGCGAAGATAAAGACCGACGCCGCTGTAGCCTTTTTTCTCTGCATGACAGAAATAGCCCGTGTAATTCAGAGGATGACGCAGCTCGTCGATCAGGTCAGCATCCTGAATCTTGATTTCCTGCAGACAAATCACATCTGCATTATGTTTTTCCAGCCAGGGAGCCAGTCCCTTGCGAAATGCAGAACGCAAACCGTTGACATTGAGAGAAGTAACGCGAAGCACAGGAGATCCTTTTTTGTTGGCACAATGAGGGTCATTGTAGCGCCGGGTGACGGCATGCGACAAATGCAATCGTCAGGCTGGCGCGTGACCGGTCTGCTTGCGGGGCCACACCGCTGCGGCAATGATCAGGACCGCCCCGATAGCCATGCGCAGCGTGGGCTGTTCGTTGAAGAAAATCATGGCAAATGCAATGGCATAGACCGGCTCTAGCGCAATAATGAGGCCCGCGCTGCGGGCTGTGATATTGCGCAGACTTTGTACAAAGAGAAAATGCGACAGCGCAGTGCAGACCACGCCCAGCACGATCAGCCAAAGCAGGCTGGATCCTGAAAGCAATGCCATACCGCTAATACCCAGTGGCAGACACAACAACAGTACAACCAGGTTCTGCCAGAAGGCGACCTGCACGGCATTCAGTCCGTTCAGGGTTCGATTGATCAGCGCGAGTGTGGCAAACGTGATGGCCGAAACGATGCCCCAGAACAGACCTATCGTGCCGTCATTGCTCAGGTCAATGGCGGGAGTCACCAGAATCAGGCCCGCAATCACCATGATTGCCAGGATCCAGTCCAGCAGTCTGACCTGATCTTTAAGGACCACGCGTTCAAGCAGCGTGATAAAGGCGGGGAAGCTGGCAAAGCCCAGGGTGGCAATGGCAATGCCCCCTGTCTTGACGGCCATGAAAAAGGTGACCCAGTGAATGGTCAGAGAAAGACCGGAGCAGAGCAGGGAGACAACATGGCGTTGGCTGATTCCACGCAGCAGCGATGTTTTCAGGATCAGTGAAACGACCAGCAGGGCAAGCACCGCGAACAACGCCCGGCCAAACGTAATGGTCATTGGGACGGCGTCTATGACGTGACCCAGTACGCCAGTCAGTCCAAAAAATACGGCAGCGATATGGGCGCATGCCAGGCCTTGTTGCCGCGGTGTCATGATGCAGAAGCTTTTTACGCAAAGCTGTATTGTGTAGATCAGGCCGGCATTTGGCAAGTCATTCCGGCCGCTCAGCCAAAGCGAAAGCTGGACGCGGTAATGGATCCGAAGGCGTGCTTTTCGTGGTAGGACAGGGTAGCCGGATCCTGACCGGCAGCACCAACCGCAACCATGAGCGGAATCAGATGGTCCTCCTGCGCATGCGCCAGTCGGGCTGACGGCGCGTCTTCCCAATGTGCGAGGCGGCTGGCGCGTTCATCCGGCTTGCTCTCCAGAATGGTCTGCTGCAGCCAGGCATCGAACTCGGCGGAAGGCTGCGCGCCACGCTGATCCAGAAGTCGCAGATTATGGTAGCTCAGGCCGCTGCCAATGATCAGCACACCCTCATCGCGCAAGGGCGCCAGCAGGCTGCCCAGCTGCAGGTGAAATTGCGGATCGTAATCCTTGCGAATGGAGAGCTGCACCATGGGAATGTCGGCCTTCGGAAAGGAGACAGCCATGGGAACGAAGGCACCATGATCAAACCCTCGCAGTGCATCTTCCCTGACCGGCACATTGCCCGCCTGCAGCAGCGATTGCACGCGCGCAGCCAGTGCAGGATCGCCTGGCGCAGCGTACTTTATGGAATACGTGTGTTCCGGAAAACCGTAGTAGTCATAAAGCATGTCGGGTTGTGCCCCGGTGCCGACCGTGATTTCGTTGGTGACCCAATGGGCAGAAACCATTAGAACAGCTTTGGGGGCGGCCGGCAGTTCGGCTGGTAAATGTTCAAGCGATTTGTTGAGCGCCGCATACATGGGACGCCATTCATCAATCCAGGGCCATGGGCCCCCGCCGTGCGAAATAAAATAGACTGGCATTTTCATAATGACCTCTTACATGAAGTTTGATCGGCAGGCACTGTGTCCTGTCACAAAGGATTTTCACGAATGCGAAGGCGTTTGCGCCGGCCGCGATCCGCCGCGCCCATTCGTGGGGCGTCATGGCTGGAAAAGGAGAAACAATGTGTAGCGCGTACTCCTGCAGACTTATCGGTGGTGATTCCGGACTGGCTGAAGACTGCAGGAGGGTGCAGGCAACAGGCGGATGCCTGTTGCGGAAGATTGGTGCAGTTTTACAGCTTGCGGCGGTTATCGATACTGAATGCGCCCGCACCCGCAGCGGCGATGAACAGGAAAATGAAGCTATACAGTACGACCGTTTCGCCGCCATTCATCAGCGGAAAAAGGGCATTTCCCTGTGGCGCGTGTGCATAAAAATAGGCAACGGCGGTCATGCCAGAGGCGATGAACGCTGCAGGGCGTGTGAACAGTCCAAGAATCAGCAGAATACCGGCAACCAGTTCAATCATGCCTGCGATACCAGGCATGGAGAATGCCTGCAACTGGTCGAACATTTCAATATGAGGTGCGTGGAAATACTTGGCGGTTCCGTGCAGCATCAGGGTATAACCCGAAACGATACGAAGCAGTGCCAGGGCGTACGGGACAAGGTGGTCAGTTTTCATGTGTAATCCTTAATTGATCAGAAAAGTACCGATACGGCGGATGCCTGATATGACTGTATAGGGATTTGCAAAAAATCACAATTGAACGATCGTACGAGGCGCCGGCATTGCATCGGATAATGTGTAAATCAGTTTAATCGTATTCTTTCCGGAAATAAATACTGATATTATTGATGGTACGTTTCCTGATAGGAAATGATCGCTGCGGCATATTTGCGACGAAATCGCGTCAGATTCCGTCGAAACGCTCGTACTTGCGTCTTCGGGAGTGAAAAGTGGATACCTTGCTGAGTATTAAAGTGTTCTGTGAAGTGGTGCGCGCGGGCAGTTTTGTCGCCGCGGCACGAAATCTTGGTTTATCCAGCCCGATGGCAAGCAAACACGTCATGCATTTGGAACAGCATCTGGGCGCCCGACTGCTGCATCGAACCAGTCGCAGACTGAGCCTGACAGAGGCGGGGCAGCAGTATTATGACAAGTGTATTTATGCCATGGATATTCTGGACCAGGCAGAAGCGGCTGTCGGCGAAGGCGCTGATGAACCCAAAGGCACGCTGCGTGTTACGGCGCCGGTATGGTTCGCCAGTGACCGTATCGCCAACCTGCTGGTGGCGTATCAGTCCCGTTATCCTGGCGTGGTGCTGGATCTGTATTTGACCAACAGCAAGGTGGAGCTCGCCGAAACCGGCATGGATCTGGCCATCCGCGTGACGCATGATCCCGAGCCGCAACTGATTGTTCGCAGAATCGGACAGGTCCGTCTGGTTCTGGTTTCCAGCCCGACTTATGTGGATCGTGCAGGCTGGCCCGACAGCGTGACAGAACTTGACCACTATGGCGCCGTCATGCCGAATTATCGCGATCGCAATGATTATGAACTGCGAGGACCTGAAGGGCAGGTGACTATTCGTCCGCAGAGCCTCATGAAGGTGAGCGATACTACGCTCAGCCGCAAGCTGGTCTGCGCCGGATTGGGCGTCGCCATGCTGCCCGAATGGACGGTAGAAGACGATATCAGACAGGGACGCCTTGTGCAGTTGTTGCCTGATTACGAAAGCCCGCCCCTGGATATTTATGCCAGTTATATCAGTCGCCAGTATCAGACAGGCAAGGTGCGTAGCTTTATCGATTTTTTTGCGGAGGCAATGGCCTTGCAGCCCGCGCTTGCTTTATGATGGCGGGGTCACTCAATCTTCGTTATTTCAGCAGGAAAATCATGTCATCTCAGAACCGTCTGGATTTTGTCCGTTTCGCCACCCAGCAAGGGGTCTTGCGTTTCGGGCAGTTCAAGGTAAAGTCGGGTCGCCTCAGCCCCTATTTTTTCAATGCCGGCCTATTCAATTCAGGAAAGTCCGTGGGTGAGCTTGGTCGCTTTTACGCGCAGGCACTGCTGGATTCCGGTCTGGATTTCGATATGCTTTTCGGACCTGCCTACAAGGGAATTCCGCTGGCTGCCGCTACCGCAATTGCGCTCGCCGATCGCAAGGAAGGGGCCCGGGACGTACCTTTCGCGTTCAATCGAAAAGAAGCCAAGGCCCATGGTGAGGGCGGCACGCTGGTGGGTGCGCCGTTAGAAGGTCGGGTGGTGATTATTGATGATGTGATTACCGCAGGGACCTCTGTGCGAGAGTCCGTAGATATCATTCTTGCGGCGGGTGCAACGCCTGCTGCCGTACTGATAGCCATGGATCGCATGGAACGCGCCGGGGCTGATGATGCCTTGTCTGCCCATTCGGCGGTTCAGGATGTTCAGCAGAAATACGGCATGCCCGTGATCAGCATCGCGTCACTGAATGACATTATGCAGCTGTTGAATGAGGACAGCAGTTTTGCCGAGCATCAGTCTTCTGTTGCGGCGTATCGCGAGAAGTATGGCGTTCAAGGGTAAATGGCCAATCCTTGACCACTGAACCATTGGGCATTGAATCTTAGGCTGATATTTCGCAGTTTATTGCCTGACCCATCCAAGTGCAGCCCCATTCGATTGCAGCCCGTTTTCCGGGCTGCTTTTTCTTCCGCAGGCTGCTTTTTCTTACGAACTATCCGCCCAGTTTCTCTTTCAGCAGCTGGTTGACCTGAGCAGGGTTGACCTTGCCCTTGCCGGCCTTCATGACCTGTCCGACCAGAGAGTTGAACGCTTTCTGCTTGCCGGCACGGTATTCTTCCACAATGGCCGGATGCGCAGCCAGTACCTCGTCGATCAGGGCGCCGATGGCACCCGTGTCGCTGACCTGTTTGAGTCCACGCGCCTCGATAATGGCGTCCACGTTACTGTCATGTTCACCAGCCCACATCGCCGCAAACACTTCCCGTCCGGTTTTGTTCGACAGCGTGCCATCGGCGATGCGCTGAATCAATGCCGCCAGGCCCTGTGGTGAAACCGGACTGTCAGCGATATCGCGTTCTTCCCGGTTGAGTGAAGCTGCCAATTCGCCCATGATCCAGTTGGAAGCCAGCTTGGCCTGCGCAGGTGTCAGATTCGCCATGGTGGCATCGAAAAAGTCGGAGACACCACGGGTGAGCGTGAGCTGCGAGGCATCGTAAGCCGGCAGCCCCAGTTCGGTTTCGTAGCGTTCGCGACGCTCTGCCGGCAATTGCGGCATATCGGCACGAACCTTTTCAATCCATTCATGACTGATGATCAGTGGTGGCAGATCGGGATCAGGGAAGTAGCGGTAATCGTGTGCGTCTTCCTTGGTACGCATGCTGCGGGTTTCATCGTTCACATCGTCGTACAGCCGGGTTTCCTGAACAATGGTACCGCCGTCTTCCAGCACTTCAATCTGGCGGCGGGCTTCAAACAGAATGGCGCGTTCCAGGAATCGGAAGGAGTTGACATTCTTGATCTCGGTGCGGGTGCCGAATTCTTTCTGGCCGACGGGGCGAACAGAGACGTTGGCATCGCAGCGGAATGAGCCTTCCTGCATGTTGCCGTCACAAATGCCCAGCCAGACCACCAGTCCGTGCAGGGCTCTGGCATATTCCACAGCTTCAGCGGCAGAACGCATTTCGGGTTCGGAGACGATCTCAAGTAGCGGCGTGCCGGTACGATTCAGGTCGATGCCGGTAGCGGGTTCGCCTTGCGGGCCCTTGAAACTGTCGTGCAGTGATTTGCCTGCATCCTCTTCCAGATGGGCACGCGTCAGGTTGACGGTTTTTTCCTGATCGCCAACAAAAAAGCGGATTTTTCCTCCGACAACGACCGGGATCTCAAACTGCGTGATCTGGTAGTTTTTGGGAAGATCAGGATAGAAGTAATTTTTGCGGGCAAAGATAGAGCGGGGAGAGACCGTTCCGCCCACGGCCAGACCGAAGCGGATGGCACGATCCACGGCGCCGCGGTTCATCACCGGCAGGCTGCCGGGCAGTGCCAGGTCAATGCAGTTGGCCTGCGTATTGGGCGCAGCGCCGAACGCGGTGCTGCTGCCCGAAAAAATTTTGGATTGGGTAGACAACTGGGTATGGGTTTCCAGTCCGATAACGATTTCCCACTTCATGATTGAATATCCGGTGTACGTGTGTGCCAGTCGGTGTGCTGCTGGAAGCAATCGGCGACCGCCAGCAGACGGCCTTCGTCAAAATAATTGCCAATGAGATGCAGGCCAATCGGACGGGTGCCGTTATTGCCAAAGCCGCAAGGTACAGACATGGCGGGCAGGCCGGCCAGGCTGACACCCAGTGTATAGATATCGGCCAGATAGTCGGACGTGGGGTCGTCGTTATTGTCACCGATATTCTTGGCAACGCCAGGGGTGACTGGTCCGACGATGAGGTCACACTGCTCGCGCAATGCTTTCTGGAAATCATCGACGATCAGGCGGCGAATGCGCTGGGCCTGCAGATAATAGGCGTCGTAATAGCCTTGGGACAGCACATAAGAGCCGATCAGAATGCGACGCTGCACCTCGGCACCAAAACCTTCGGCGCGTGAACGGCTGATCATTTCTTCGATATTGCTGTAGGCAGATGCACGATGTCCGTAGCGTACCCCGTCATAACGCGACAGGTTGCTCGACGCTTCGGCGGGCGCAATCACGTAATAGGCGGGAATGGCCAGTTCGGTGTTGGGCAGGGAAATGTCGACGCGGGTTGCGCCCAGTTTTTCCAGTTCTGCCACAGCGGCTTCAATGGCGGCAGCCACCTCACTGTTCAGACCTGAACCAAAATATTCGCGCGGCACGCCAATACGCAGACCCTGCAAGGGGCGGGCGCCGCCTTCGCGGCATGCGGCACTGGCCTGTTCAAATGCCTGTTGTACCCGGCCCACTTTATTGGCCGTTCCAAGGCAGTCTTCCAGACTGGTGGAATCCATGGGGTCAAAGCCACTGATGGTGTCCAGGACCGTGACCAGATCTTTGGCACTGCGGGCCAGCGGACCGGCCTGATCAAGACTGGAACCGAAAGCGACCATGCCAAAGCGCGACACCGTACCGTAAGTGGGCTTGATGCCGCTGACACCGCAAAGGGCTGCCGGCTGGCGCACCGAACCGCCGGTATCGGTACCGGTGGCGATAGGGACAATGCCCGCCGCCACGGCAACAGCGGAACCACCGGAGGAGCCGCCAGGCACCGCCTGGGGATCCCAGGGGTTGCGACAGACGCCGAAAGCCGAGTTTTCGTTGCCGGATCCCATGGCAAATTCATCGCAGTTGAGTTTGCCGATATTGACGGCGCCGGCGTTGGCCAGATGGGTCACAACCGTTGCGTCGAAAGGACTCACGTAGTCCTTGAGCATCAGGCTGCCCGCCGTGGTACGCCAGTTGCGCGTCACAAAAACGTCTTTGTGGGCAATGGGGATGCCGGTCAGGGGATGCACGTCGCCTTTGGCGATGCGTTCGTCGGCCAGGCGCGCCTGGGCGAGCGTCAGTTCGGGGTCGATATGCAGGAAGGCATTCAGGGTGGAGAGCTGGCCGGCGCGATTGAGCGCGGCTTCGGCCAGTTCGACGGCACTGACCTGCTTGCCGTCCAGCGCCTTGCGCAGTCCGGAAAGACTGAAACTGGAGATATCGGTCATGGTTACTCGATTACTTTGGGTACTAGGAACAGGCCGTCTTCCTGCGCGGGGGCATTGGCCATAAGCTGGGTGCGGGTCGTCTCGGACGGCGTTTCAGTGACCTGGTCTTCACGCAGGCGAAGCGCGATATCCTGAATGGCAGACAGAGGGTGTGCCAAAGGTTCGACGCCTTTGGTATCGACCGCCTGCAGCCTTTCGATAAGGCCAAGAATACTGTTCAGATCTGTGAGGGCCTGAGTCTTTTCTGCCGGATCCAGTTCGAGCCGGGAGAGTCGCGCAATGCGGGTCACGTCGTTTTCGGTTAGGGGCATAAACGCTTGGGTCTGGAAAATTGATTGAGTTGCTGGCAGCACCGCGCGAGACATGTCAAAAAAAAGCGTCAGCAGTTGGAAAAAACCGACTGAAAAAACAATAAATCGCGCGATCAAAGACTGATTATACGTTATGATTACGTGTTCTCACGTTCAAACACATGCGTTGAGCCCTTTTGCGCTCCGCAGAACCTCCCTCTGACCCAATTTTTAAACTGAGCGATTATGTTCGGATTTCTAAGAAGTTTTTTATCCACCGATATGGCCATCGATCTGGGCACGGCCAACACGCTGATTTACGTTCGCGGCAAAGGCATTGTGCTCGATGAACCCTCTGTGGTTGCCATTCGTACAGAAGGTGGATCCAATGGCCGCCAGATTATCCAGGCCGTTGGTCACGCAGCCAAACAGATGCTCGGACGAGTCCCCGGAAATATCGAAGCCATCCGTCCCATGAAAGACGGCGTGATTGCCGACTATTCCGTAACCGAACAGATGCTGCGCCAGTTCATCCGCATTGTGCATCCCCGCAGTCTGTTCACCATGAGCCCCCGAATCATCGTCTGCGTACCCTGCGGCTCCACGCAGGTTGAGCGCCGGGTTATTCGCGAATCTGCGCAGGGCGCGGGTGCTCGCCAGGTATTTCTGGTCGAGGAACCTATGGCCGCCGCGATTGGCGCGGGCCTGAACGTGTCTGATGCCAGCGGCTCCATGGTCGTGGATATCGGGGGTGGTACCACCGAAGTGGCCGTGATTTCACTGGGCGGCATGGTTTACAAGGGGTCCGTAAGAGTCGGTGGCGACAAGTTCGACGAAGCCATCATGAATTACATCCGCCGCAACTATGGCATGCTGATTGGTGAACCTACTGCCGAAGCGATCAAGAAGAATATCGGTTCAGCGTTCCCTGGCACCGAAGTTCGTGAAATGGAAGTGAAGGGTCGTAACCTCTCGGAAGGGGTACCACGCAGCTTCACAGTCTCTTCCAACGAAATCCTGGAAGCCCTGACCGATCCGCTCAACCAGATCGTTTCGGCCGTCAAGATTGCGCTGGAACAAACCCCGCCTGAGCTGGGTGCCGATATTACCGACAAGGGTATCGCCCTGACCGGCGGTGGTGCCTTGCTCAAGGATCTGGATCGCCTGCTGCAGGAAGAAACCGGTATTCCGGTCGTGGTTGCTGATGATCCGCTCACCTGCGTGGTGCGCGGATGTGGTGAAGCGCTGGAACATATCGACAAGCTGGGCCAGATTTTCATCGACGACTAGACGTCCTGAGGATGCCGCGCACACCGGGCATCCTGCCTTCTGCTGTTATTTTCTGATCCTTCCGTTCCCGTTTACGGTTGCCATATGCAGCAAAACAGTTCATTACGTTTTTTCACTCATGGGCCCGCAGCAGAGGTCAGACTTTTTTTTCTGGTCATTTTTTGCGTGGCACTGATGATTGCCGATTCGGAAACCCGGTATATTGAACCGGTGCGCAAGGCTGTCTCAGTCATGCTGTACCCGTTTCAGCGAACCGCCATGTGGCCGCGCGATGCGGTCACGCAGGTTTACGACTGGTCCAATGCCGTCACCATTGCCAAGCAGGAAAGCGCCGCCGTGCAGCGCCAGCGTATCGAACTGGCCCAGCTGTCCACACACGCCGCGCAAATGGCCGCAGAAAATGCGCAATTGCGACGCCTGCTTGCCGTCAAAACAACCGTGCAGACGCCTTCTGTTGCGGTGGAAATTCTTTATACCTCTGTCGATCCCCTGAATCAGACGCTGGTGCTGACCAAAGGCAGCACCGATGGCATTCGTCCCGGCATGCCGGTTATTGACGAAGGTGGCGTCGTTGGCCAGATCCGCCGTGTCACGCCCATGACCTCGGAAGCGACTCTGATTACTGACAATAAAATTTCCGTGCCCGTGATGGTGCTTCGTAACGGCCTGCGAGTGATCGCCTTTGGTTCCGGGCAGACCGGCAGACTGGATGTGCGTTATCTGGGTATGGGTTCGGACATCAAGGAGGGTGACGATCTGGTCACCAGCGGCATTGGCGGCATTTATCCCCAGGGGCTGTCTGTGGGCAAAATTGCTGCAGTAGACAGTAATTCCGCCGAAGGATTCATGCGCGCACGCGCCGTGCCTTCTGCGCATCCCGAGCGGTATCGACACTTTCTGGTTCTGCTGGTACCTACAGATGACCTGCCGGATATCCCGGCATCGCTTTCTGATGCCAACCGCAATAGCGCTACGTCACGGCGGGTGAACTGATATGGTCAAGCGCAGCCTGACCGCTCTCGAGCCCTTGCAGCGAACCAATTATTTTTATGGTTCCAGTCCGATCTATGCCTGGATCACCATTGTGCTGACCTGGCTGGCGTCGCTGCTGCCGTGGCGTGACTGGGTGGGTTCGCCCGATATCCTGATTCTGGTGATGGCGTTCTGGTGCGTGCAGCAGGTACGCGGTGTGGGGCTGGTCAGCGCGGTCATTTTCGGCCTGCTCATGGACGTGCATGATGCCAATGTGCTGGGTGATCACGCTCTCAGCTATGTGCTGGTGATATTCGGAGCCATGATTTTTCGTCGCCGGATGGTGCAGTTTGGCGGGATCAGCCAGATGCTGCAAATGCTGCCTGTGTTTTTCCTGGCACCGTTTCCCAGTCATTTGCTCAACGCCTGGCTGCAGGGCGCCTGGGGCGGCTGGACCTGGTTATTTTCAGGCCTGATCACGGGTGTGATGTGGGTTGCCGCCGACCTGATCCTGAAGTTGCCGCTGCGCCCCGTAGACGATAACGAAACGCTGAACTGACGGAAAACGGGCTATGTTCGAATTCCGCAAGCGTTCTGCCATACAAAGAAAAAAAATCCGGTTTCGCGTTGTCGTTGCTCTGATTTTCGTGCTGGGCTGCTTCGGACTGCTGATTGACCGGCTATGGGTGCTGCAGGTTGAGCGCTACCAGGGTCTTGCCGAGAGGGCTGACCGCAACCGTATTGCACTTGTCCCTATCGCGCCCCGACGCGGTGATATCGTGGATCGCAACGGTCTTGTGCTGGCGCGCAGCTATCGTGACTATACGCTGGAAATTGTGCCGGCACAGGTCAGCAATCTGGATGAGCTCATCAGTCAGATCAGCACCGTCATTCCGCTGACGCCACTGGACATCCGTCGCTTCAAGCGCCGCATGGGCCAGACCACGCGCTATGCCTCGGTCATGCTGCGCGGCAATCTGACCGACGACGAAGCGGCGGTATTTGCCGCGCATTCCTTTCGTTTTCCCGATGTGAATCTGCGCGCCCGATGGGTGCGTGAATATCCGCAGGGCGAGTCAGCCGCCCACGTCGTGGGCTATGTGGGCCGGATTTCCGAGAAAGATCAGGAGCGACTGGAGCAGGACGGCGTCGAAGGCAATTACCGTGGCACCGATGTGATTGGTAAAAAAGGCATCGAAGCCAGTTATGAATCTGTGCTGCATGGCAAGACAGGCTGGGAAGAAGTGGAAGTGGCCGCTTCGGGCAAGCCGGTGCAGGTACTCAAGCGCATCGATCCTGTCCCCGGCGAAACGCTGCACCTGTCCATCGATATGGGTCTGCAGAAAATGGTCGAGGACCTGTACAACAAAGGTTTCGTCAAGGAAGGCGAACCCGAGCGCGGTGCACTGGTGGCCATCGACCCCCGCAATGGTCAGGTGCTGGCCTATGTGTCGGCGCCCTCGTATGATCCGAATCTGTTCATTGACGGCATTGATGTGGAGAACTGGCGTCGCCTGGCCGACTCTTCCGAGCATCCGCTGATCGACCGGCCTGTCTCCGGCACGTTCCCCATTGGTTCAACCTACAAACCCTTTGTGGCGCTGGCGGCACTCAAACTTGGCGTGCGCGACCCGAATGCGCGGATTCCGGATCCCGGTTATTTCGAGTACGGCAACCAGCGATTCCGTAATGCTGGCGGCGCCGCTTACGGTCCCACCAATATGCATCGTGCGCTCGTGGTGTCGTCCGATACCTATTTCTTCAGCCTTGGTCCGCTGATCGGCGTCGATGCGCTTCATGATTTCTCCATGCTTTTCGGCTTTGGACGCAAGACGGGTATCGATCTGGATTACGAAAAAATCGGGACGCTGCCTTCACGCGAATGGAAGAAAAAGGCCTTCAAGGATCCGAAGCAGCAGCGCTGGATTCCCGGTGAGACCATTTCTGTTGCTGTGGGGCAGGGCTATAACGCATTTACCATCATGCAACTGGCGCAGGCCACGTCAACGCTCGCAGCAGACGGCAAGTACATTCGTCCGCATCTGGTCAGCGAACTGGAAAATCCCATCACCAGAAAAGTCACGCCCACGGTTCGGCAGCCGGATTATCAGATTCCGGTCAGTGAGTCCTCCATCAAGCTGGTCAAGGATGCGCTGGTGGATGTGACCAGGCGCGGCACGGCCAAGCGCAGTTTTGCCGGCGCCGCCTACGAGTCTGCCGGCAAGACCGGAACGGCGCAGGTGTTCAGTCTCAAAGGTTCCAAGTACAACTCGCGCAACCTGAAGCGCAATTTGTGGGATCACGCCCTGTATATGGGTTTTGCGCCGGCCCAGGAACCGAAAATTGCGGTGGCGCTGATTGTGGAAAACGGCGGGTGGGGCGCCAGTATTGCGGCACCGATTGCGCGCAAGGTGTTTGACTACTGGCTGTCACCTCAGCGTTCTGCGCAGGTCAATGCCGCTCCCGTACTGGAGATCGACACCGACGAGCCGCCCGAGGATTCATCTCCTGATATTATCGTGCCGCAGAATGTGCCCGCCAATCCGGAAGATAAGGCGCCCGAGCATCTGCCTGACATCCTGACGCCCGTGGGAAATGGCAATGGGGGCAATGGCAACGGCAGTGGCAGCACACGCAATGGCAGAAACCAGGGGCAGAATGATGAATAAACTCATGGACTGGATTCTGCGGGCGTTTCGTGCGTTTGACTGGCCGCTGCTGTTCATCCTGGTGATCTTCTGCATTCTTGGCATGACTGTGATGCATTCTGCGGTCGGCGGTACCGACTGGCGATTTGCCAGTCAGGCCCGCAATTTCCTGCTGGCTTTCTTTGTGATGTGGGCGGTGGCCATGATTCCTCCATCACGCATCATGAAGTTTGCCATTCCGCTCTATGTTGTCGGCGTTCTGCTGCTGATCGCGGTTCTGCTGGTAGGCATCACCAACAAAGGTGCAACGCGCTGGCTCAATATCGGTGTCACGGTCATTCAGCCTTCCGAGATGATGAAAATCATCGTGCCGCTGATGCTGGCCTGGTATTTTGACAAGCACCGTTCGGCGCTGAGAATTATCGATTTTCTGTTCGCGGCCATTTTGCTGCTGGTGCCATTCATCCTGATTATCCGCCAGCCCGATCTGGGTACCGGCCTGCTGGTGCTGAGTACCGGTTTCTTCATTATTTATTTTGCCGGGCTGTCATTCAAGCTGATTTTGCCGGTATTCATCATCGGTGCAGTTTCGATTCTGCTGATTCTGCATTACGAATCGGTTTTATGCGGGCCTGATTTTGACTGGGTCATTCTGCATGAATATCAGAAGCATCGCGTCTGCACCCTGCTTGATCCGGGCAGTGACCCGCTGGGCAAGGGGTTTCATACCATTCAGGGAATGATTGCTATCGGGTCCGGCGGGCTGTACGGCAAGGGCTATATGCTGGGAACGCAGACGCACCTGGATTTCATCCCGGAGCGTACGACGGACTTCATTTTCGCTGTTTTTGCTGAGGAATTCGGGCTTTATGGCGGCGTGATGCTGCTGTTGCTCTACACCCTGCTGTTGCTGCGCGGCTTTCTGATTACAGTGCGCGCCCGCACGCAGTTCGGACGGCTGCTGGCAGGCGCCATGACCATGATGCTGTTCATGTACGTTTTCGTGAATATGGGAATGGTGATGGGCATTTTGCCAGTGGTGGGCGTACCGCTGCCATTCATGAGTTACGGCGGTACGGCACTGGTGACGCTGGGCTTCGCCTGCGGTCTGTTGATGAGTATTTCCAATTACGTGCCCAGCCGCAAGTCGGCGAACGCGGAACAATAGACGCGGGTACTTCCCTCAAAAAAGCTGAGGTGCCTGGGCGTCGATGGCAAAATAGCCCGTCAGCAGCGTGCGCAATGGGGCGGGCAGGGCGGCTTCGCCAAGCATGGCTACAGGAATCCACTGCCACCGCTCATCAACGCCGTTATTGGCATCAGCCAGTTGTTCCGTCACTCCACTTTTTGACCCGGACGCTCGCCTGGTGACTCCACTGTCGGAATCCGGCAGTCGTTCAGGCAACTTGTCGGCGTGCACCACAACAGGCTGAATATGCAGCCGAAAGTGCGTAAAGACATGTTCAAATGGGGCCAGCGACTGCACCGTGACGCCTGACCCCATGGTCGCCTGTAGATAGGTCGTACAGGCGTTCCTGTCGGCAAACTCCGGCAGGGTAAGCAGGCCGCCCCATATGCCCTTGTCTTCACGCCGATACATCAATACCCTGGCCTTGTGCTCCAGAATCAATACACAGACTGTGCGCTGTGGCACGGCCTTGCGTACACGTGGGGAAGGCAATTCGGCCTGCCGGCCTTCGCGTCGCGCAACGCAGTCGCTTGCCAGCGGACAGACGTCACAGGCCGGCTTGCCTCGCGTGCATACCGTCGCCCCCAGATCCATCAGCCCCTGCGTGTAGGCGGCCATATCAAGATGATCAGGCGCCGCTTCCAGATGCTGCCAGGCCAGTTCCCAGAGCCGGTTCTCTGTTGCTTTTTTCTGCACGTCCCCTTCTATGCCGTAATAGCGACTGAAAACACGCTTGACGTTGCCATCCAGGATGGGTCGACGTGCATTGAAGGAAAAGGCGGCAATGGCGTTGGCGGTGGAGGGCCCGATGCCTGGCAGGCTGGCGATATCATCGGCGCTTTCCGGAAAGTGCCCGTCCCAGTCTTTGGCGATGGTCTGTGCACAGCGGTGCAGATTGCGGGCGCGCGCGTAATAGCCCAGCCCTGCCCAATAAGGCATGACCTGCGCCTGATCGGCCTCGGCCAGCGCCGCAAGGGTTGGAAAACGGGACAGGAAACGCGTGTAGTACGGAATAACGGTGGCGACCTGCGTCTGCTGCAGCATGATCTCCGAGAGCCAGACGCGATACGGGTCGCGGCTTTGCTGCCAGGGCAGTCCATGCCTGCCTCGCTCACGCTGCCAGTTTATGACTTTTTCGGCAAAAGTCATGAATCAGAAGCGCGAGTGTCGGGTCATGGACCATTGGGCTGCCAGGGCAGCCACCAGCATCACAAGAACAATGGCAGTAAGCAGCCACGTTACATCGGGCAGGCGGATCACAAAATCGGTTCCGTAACTCTCGGACAGTCTGGCGATGGCGCCATTGAGTGAACCCAGCCCGAAGGTTGTCAGCAGGATGGACAGCACGCCGGCGGCCATGCCAGTAAGCGCGCCCAGATAAAGGAACGGACGGCGCACAAACGATTCGGTTGCGCCCACCAGGCGGGCAACGGCAATTTCTTCCCGCTGCACCAGCGCCTGCATGCGCACGGTATTGAAAACGGTACCGACCACAACGACAGCCACCCCGATTGCCAGCAGCAACAGAACACCGCGAGTGAACGACAGGATGGCGTCCAGTTTCTGCACCCAGGCGCTATCGAACTGAACCGTATCCACATTGTCCAGCTGGCTCCAGGCCTGGGCCAGTTCCTGCGCCTTGCCTGCCTGATCATCCACATCCTTGATGGTGACGATAATCGAATTGGGCAATGGATTGCGTGGCAGTACTTTCAGTGCATTCGACCATGATTCCGAGGCGCGCAGCCCGGCCAGCGCTTCGTTCTTGTCCACCACTTCCAGCTTTTCGATATAAGCGCTGTTCTCCTGCTGCAGTTTTTCACCCACTTCTCGCGTCTCGTCCAGCGGGACATCGCCTTTCATAAACAGTGTAATGGCAGGATTGACCGACACGTTGCGCGCTACCGGTTCCATGGATACCAGAATGGAACTGGCCAGCAATGGCAGGGCAAGCACCAGCGCAATGACCACGATATTGGTCAGTGAAGAAAAGGGCGTGGACAGCAGTCGCCGAATGGCGATGTGCATGGCGTAAAAATGGTGTCTTATCCAGGTTCTCATGCGTTTTTCCCCAGATCGGTGAAGCGACCGGGTTCGATCAGCAGTGTACGGTTGGCGTGGCGACGCAGCAGGTCCAGGTCATGCGAGGCAATCAGGGTTGTTACACCAACCCGGTTGAAGTCCCGGAAAACTTCCAGGATTTTTTGCGCACTGGCCTGATCCAGGTTGGCTGTAGGTTCATCGGCAATCAGAATGGCCGGTTTATTGACAATGGCGCGCGCAATGGCCAGGCGCTGCTGTTCTCCGCCCGACAGGGCAATGGGATTGAGCTTTTCCTTGCCTGAGAGGCCTACTTTT
This sequence comes from Pseudomonadota bacterium, assembly GCA_023387815.1. Classification (GTDB taxonomy): domain Bacteria; phylum Pseudomonadota; class Gammaproteobacteria; order Burkholderiales; family Burkholderiaceae_B; genus Advenella. Next base: position 22,077 of record JAEWHK010000026.1, on the reverse strand, counting down.
TCTATTGCGGCTCGCGCACGCGCCGCCGCCTTGTCAGAGCTCAGGCCCATGACAGCCAGCGGCAGCATGACGTTTTCGAATGCGCTGCGGTCATACAGCAGGTGCATGTTCTGCAGGATAACGCCGACGGCACGGCGAAGATAGGGTCTGGCGCGGCTGCTGATCTGATCCATGTGCTTGCCCTTGACAATGACAGAGCCGCGCGTGGGGGCTTCGAGTCCGCCGATCAGTTTGAGCAGGGTGGATTTGCCTGCCCCGGACGGCCCGGAAACAAAGACAAATTCGCCGGGCGTGATATTGAAATTGATATCAGCCAGGATATTGGCGCCCTGTCCGTAGGACTTGAAGACATGCTGAAATTGAATCATGAGCATCCGGATATAACGGTTTTGTTGATGCACATTTTAGAGGAAATGCACATGGATTAGGGTATTTACGATTGTGATGGCGCGAATGGATGCGCCAGAATACGGCCTGCATTCGCGCGAGGTGCAGGCGTGGGCACCGTCGCTCCCGGGCATGGACAGGCTGACCCTTTTATCAACTGTCAGGCGTTCCCGAAATGGGGGATGGCCCGCCCTAATGATGATATTCTTTACGTCATGAAGAGAAACAAAGCCAAAGGGCCTTCTTTTTCCTGGAACGATCCGACGTTTCGTGCCATTGTCTACCAGATTGTTGTGCTGGCGCTCGTTGCTGCCGGTGCCTGGTATCTGGTGTCCAATACCATGCACAATCTGGAAGTGCGCAATATTCGCAGTGGCTTCGACTTTCTCGACCGCGAGGCGGGTTTTGCCATTGGTGAGTCACTGATTGCCTATTCTCCGGCTGACACTTACCGCCGGGCAATTCTGGTTGGCCTGCTCAATACGCTTTATGTGTCGCTGGCGGGTATTGTGCTGGCCACGTTGCTGGGCGTCATCATCGGCATTGCCCGTTTGTCGCGAAACTGGCTGATTGCCAGACTGTCGGCAATTTACGTTGAAGTGCTGCGCAATGTGCCTCTGCTGATCCAGCTCTTCTTCTGGTACGCCCTGATCGTGGAGGCGCTGCCCGGCCCGCGTCAGGCCGCCCATCCCTTGCCGGGCGTGTTCCTGTCCAATCGCGGCCTGCGTTTTCCTCTGGTCGAAGGAGACAGCCTGGCCTGGATAGCCGGTGCTGCCGTGCTGGCTCTGGTTCTGGCGTTACTGTGGGCGCGTTATCTGCGCCGCGAACAGATACGTACCGGTGTGCAGCGCGCGCTCTGGCCGGTCGCGCTGGGGCTTTTTATCTGCCTGCCGCTGATCGGCTATTTCCTGAGCGGCGCACAGATCAGTTTCAGCATTCCGGCACTCAAGGGTTTCAATTTTGCCGGGGGCGCCAGCATCTCGCCTGAGCTGACGGCCTTGCTCTGCGGTCTGGTGATTTATACCTCTGCCTTCGTGGCCGAGATTGTGCGTTCCGGCATACAGGCCGTTGCGCGCGGACAATGGGAGGCAGCCGGCTCCATTGGCCTGAGTCGGAGGCGTACCTTGCGACTGGTTATTCTGCCGCAGGCACTGCGTATCATGATTCCGCCGCTGACCAGTACCTATCTGAACCTGATGAAGAACAGCTCGCTTGCCGTTGCCATCGGTTATCCCGATATCGTATCGGTCATCAATACCGTGCTGAATCAGACGGGACAGGCCATTGAAGGCATCCTGATCGTGATGGCTGCCTATCTGACTGTCAGCCTGTCCATTTCCCTGTTCATGAACTGGTACAACCGGCGCATTGCGCTGGTGGAGCGATGACCATGAGCAGCAGACCATCACATTCGCCTTCGGGTGCTGGCAAGAAGCACGCTGCAGTCAGATCAGAGGTTGAGGTCGGCAAAGACGCGCCCGAGAACATGGTACTTTCCGCCATGAGCGCCGGCAACCTGGATGCAGCCGGCATTGTCCCTGCCTCGCCACCGCCCGCAGGATCGCGAGGGGCAGCGGGCTGGATCAGACAACGGCTCTTTTCGTCTCCGCTCAATATTCTGATTACCATCCTTCTGGTGTGGCTGTTGCTGATGGGGCTGCCCCCGCTCATCGAATGGGCGCTCATCAAGGCCAATTTCACCGCCAATAATGCCCAGGAATGTCGTGCCGGTCCGGGAGGCGCATGCTGGGCATTTATTCGCGAGAAGTATCGTCTGATCCTCTTCGGAACCTATCCTTATGATGAGCAGTGGCGACCGCTGCTGGCCACGCTGGTACTGCTGGCTGTCATCATCTGCAGCGCGATTCGCCGTTTCTGGAGTACCAGACTTATCGCGATCTGGGTGATCGGACTGGCGCTGGTCGCCTGGCTGATGTGGGGTGGTTTCGGCGGGCTCACTTATGTCGAGAATACGCGCTGGGGTGGCCTGCCGCTCACCCTGATTCTGTCGACCTTCGGCATTGCCTTTGCGTTCCCCATAGGCGTGATTCTGGCCCTGGGCAGGCGTTCCCACATGCCCGTCATCAAGGCACTCAGTGTCGTTTATATTGAAATCATCCGCGGCATTCCGCTGATCAGTCTGCTCTTTATGTCATCGGTCATGCTGCCCCTGTTTCTTCCGGAAGGCGTCTCTTTTGACAAGCTGCTGCGCGCACAGATTGCCATTATTATGTTCGCCGCTGCCTACATTGCAGAAACAGTCAGGGGCGGGTTGCAGGCCATTCCCCGCGGGCAGGTGGAAGGCGCGCAGTCCATTGGGCTGAATTACTGGCAGACCATGCGCAAGATTGTTTTGCCGCAGGCTCTTAAAATCGTGATCCCGCCGCTGGTCAGCATTTTCATATCCCTGTTCAAGGACACGTCTCTGGTCGTTGTCATCGGCATTTATGATCTGACGCTGTCGGCCAAGGCTTCTCTGTCCGATCCCTTGTGGCGCGGTTTCAGCATTGAGGCCTATTTGTTCATCTCCCTGATTTATTTCATTTTCTGCTTCGCGATGTCCCGATATGCCAAATGGCTGGAAAGCCGGATGGACACGGGTTACCCGCGTTAGTCAGATCAGCCAGACACGGAGCGATTTGTGGCAGATCCCATTATCCATATGGAAAACGTAAACAAGTGGTACGACCAGTTTCATGTCCTGCGCGACATCAATCTGGATGTGGCTGCGGGAGAGCGCATCGTGATTTGCGGACCCTCAGGTTCGGGCAAATCCACGCTGATCCGCTGTCTTAACGCGCTCGAATCGCATCAGGAAGGCACGATTGTTGTTGATGGCGTTGAACTGACTGATAACCTGAAGAAAATTGAACAGGTACGCAAGAACGTTGGTATGGTCTTTCAGCATTTCAATCTTTTCCCTCATCTGACGGTGCTGGAAAACCTGACGCTGGGTCCGGTCTGGGTGCTCAAACAGTCCGAGGCCGAGGCGCGGGCCCGTGCCATGCAATATCTGGAACGCGTGCGCATACCCGATCAGGCGAACAAATTTCCCGGCCAGCTTTCCGGCGGCCAGCAGCAACGGGTGGCCATTGCCCGTTCCCTGTGCATGAATCCCAAGGTTCTACTGTTTGATGAGCCGACGTCTGCGCTGGATCCCGAGATGGTCAAGGAAGTGCTGGATGTGATGGTTCAGCTTGCCGAGGAGTCGGGCGTCACTATGCTTTGCGTGACCCACGAGATGGGATTTGCGCGCAAGGTGGCCGATCGCGTGGTCTTTATGGATCAGGGCAGTATTGTGGAGCAGAACACGCCGGACGCCTTCTTCGACCACCCGCAGCATGAACGGACCCGGCATTTTCTGGAGCAGATTCTGCATTAGCCGGTCGATTCCGTGTCAGGCCAGGCAGAGGTGGACAGGGTATCATCCGTTGCTGCCCGATTTCCGGCCTTGCGGGCCGACACAGGGCTGGTCAGAACGCGGGGCCATGGCAGGCATGTCGGGGCAGATTCAGTGTAAAATGGCGGCATCCGGCGGTCATTGAAGGCCGCGAATACCAATGGTTATTGCATCATGGCAGAAAATTTCGAATCTGATATCACCAAATTCATCAAACAGTACAAGTCAGAGCATCCTGATACCGAAGAACGTCAGCGTCAGGGACGCGGCCTTCTGTGGGACAAAACCGTAGATGCCGAGCTGCTCGATGGCTTCAAAAAGGCCAAAGTGCCCCAGAAGCCCTACGTTTACTCGAACAATAGCTGAACCACGGCATGACAGTGCCTGCCGACCAGCTGAACGCGCTGGTCTCTCCTGAAGTCGATTCCACACCCGATACCATCGATTCGGTTGCGCTGGCTCGCCTCTACGGTGAGCCGCTGTTCGATATTCCTCAGGATCTTTACATCCCGCCGGATGCGCTCGAAGTCTTTCTGGAGGCCTTCGAGGGGCCGCTGGATCTGTTGCTGTATCTGATCCGCAAGCAGAACTTCAATGTGCTGGACATCCCCATGGCAGAGGTGACTCAGCAGTATCTGAACTACGTAGAACAGATCCGCCAGCACAATCTGGAACTGGCCGGCGAATATCTGCTGATGGCCGCATTGCTGATAGAGATCAAATCGCGGATGCTGCTGCCGGTCAAGAAATCCGATACGGGTGAAGAAGTAGAGGATCCACGCGCCGAACTGGTTCGTCGTCTGCTCGAATATGAACAGATGAAACTGGCGGCACAGAAACTGGATCAGCTGCCACAGCTGGGACGCGACTTTGATCGTGCCCGCGCTTTCATGGATCTGAGTACCGAGCGTGCCCTGCCTGAAGTCAATGCCGAGGACCTGCGTCAGGCCTGGCTTGATATCATGAAGCGTGCGCGCCTGAATGCACACCATCACATTACCCGTGAGCAGCTTTCTGTCCGGGATCATATGACGCATATTCTGCGACGCCTGTCCGATGTGCGCTTCATGGAGTTCAGGGACCTGTTCATGGAACGGGTGGAAGAGGGCGATCCGGCCGCTGTCGTGGTTGTCCACTTTCTGGCCATGCTGGAACTGGCGCGTGAAACGCTGCTGGAAATCACTCAGGCCGAACCCTACGCACCTATCTACATTCGCCTCTCATACAGCAGTCAGGCTGTAGCCTGACCTCACAAAGGAACGAGATTGAAAGTTGTTCATACCATCGAAGAACTTCGGGACCAGATGCGCGGTCAGTTGCGCGCATCGTTCGTGCCGACCATGGGTAATCTTCACGATGGACATCTGGCCCTGATGAAAATGGCGCGGCAGCACGGCGATCCGGTGGTTGCAAGCATTTTTGTCAACCCGCTGCAGTTTGGACCCAACGAAGACTTCGACAAATATCCTCGCACGCTCGAAGAGGATATTCGTAAACTGGAAGAGCGACGTGACGTTTACGTTCTGTTTGCGCCTACCGTCAAGGAAATGTACCCCGAGCCGCAAGGCTTCAAGATTCAGCCGCCTGATGACCTGGGCGATATCCTGGAAGGCGAGTTCCGTCCCGGTTTCTTCATCGGCGTTTCCACGGTGGTCATGAAACTGTTCTCCTGTGTGCAGCCCAAGGTGGCGGTCTTCGGGAAAAAAGATTATCAGCAATTGATGATTGTCCGCAAAATGTGCCGGCAGTTTCAGTTGCCCGTGACCATCTATGCGCACGAAACGGTGCGTGAGGCCAGCGGCCTGGCCCTGTCTTCGCGCAACCGCTTTCTGTCAGAAAGTGAACATCGGGAGGCGCCGCTTCTGTATCAGACCCTGCAGGCCGTTCGCGACAAAATGCAGGCAGGCGACACCAGTGTGGAATCGCTGGAATCTTTTGGGCGCAAAACGCTGCAGGATCGAGGCTGGCAGGTGGATTATGTTTCCGTGCGTCGTCAGCACGATTTGAATGTTCCCAGCGAACAGGACATTCTGGCCAACGAGCCGCTGGTGGTACTGGCTGCTGCAAAGCTGGGCACCACAAGGCTGATCGACAATCTGGAGTTCGCAAAACAACAATAAACTGTTAGAACTAATAGTTTTTTAGCCCGGCACTTGCTCACTATAATCAGACCCGATTCCATAAGCAATATGAGGTATCCATATGGGAACAGGGGAAAAAGCGCCGGGGCTGGACGCCCTCATTCAATGCCTGACGCCGCGGGAAAAAGAAGTTTTCTTTTACATCACCAGAGGCTTGCCCAACAAGGTGGCCGCGGCGGAACTGGGCGTATCACAACGAACCATTGAAGCGCATCGTGCCCGCATTTTTCGCAAGATGAATGTGAGGAACGCCACCGAGCTGGCGCGCTCGGTGTTTACTCAGGTGAATCCGCAGATGTGCGATAGCGCTCAGGTTGAATACCAGCAGGGAAAGCAGGGGCAGGACGAGACCGGACCGCGAGCCTGAGGTACGTATCTTTGGCAGTGACCCGGTCAGCTTCAGGACCCGATCAGTAGCCAGGATCAGAAGCCAGGATCAGCAAGCGGGACCGGATGCGGATCAGGAAGCGGATCAGGAAGCGGATCAGGAAGCGGGTCTGCGGCCTGGACCACAGACTGGTTCAGCGTCCTGAATCAGGATCCGGAGCCGCAGTAAAACGATGTGTCGTTCTGAAGTGCCGTAATGGACTCGGTGTCCGCCTGTATGTTCAGGGTATATCGCCCTGGCAGGGTTTTGCCGGCCAACGCCTGAACGGTCAGGACAGCGGGGCTCTGCATACGCAAGGTCGCCAGACGGGGCGCCTGTGGCTGGCCGCGAGAGAGCAAATGAATCAGCGGCTGTGCACCGGGTTCAGGAGCCCAGCAACCGGTCTCTGTGCGGGCGGCACCAGCGGGTTCCAGCGGTTGCGAAACCCGACGCCAGCGTCCATCAGGCAACAGGGTCAGCGTGACGCGCTGCACCTGGCAGGCCGCTGTACTGCAGGGGATGGAACCGAGATAGACTCTGCCGGTAGGAATCAGACCCTGGGTGGTGGATTGCCGTACAAATTCAGCGCGCTGTTGTTCCTGGGTCAGTTCCGAAGTACCAAACGGAATCTGGAACTGGCCGTTGCCACGGTAGCTGGGCGGGGCAACTTCGCGTTCCCGAGATCCGGTATCACTGGCCTTTGCTGCCTGGTCTGGCGGTGTTTGCGAAAGACCCGTGCAGCCCGCGAGGGCAGCAACAAAAATAGCGGACAGCAGAGCGTTAGCGGAACGCAATGTGCGTGCAGGCATATCAGAATTTTCCTGTTAGACCGGGTGACGACACTGTTGAAGTACCAATGTCGCAGCCCCTGTTGATTCGTATTGGGTTTGGTAATGGGTTTTGTACTGGGTGTTGAGTCTGGTATTGAATTAGCGAAATATTACCACGGCTGCCCATGTGCCCGTGCGGGTCCTCCGCTTCCATCAGCCCTTCGGCTTTCCAGGGGGGCGGACGCGGCAATGCTTGTGTCATTCATCCATTCCATGAAAAATTTCCTCTGCGCCTTTCTGCTTACTTTCAGCTTGTGGCCTGTTTACGCACTGCTGCTTGGTGTCCTGTGTCGTCGCTACGGGTATGCTGCTGTGCTTGCCTGTGTGGTTGCAGAGCCAGCAGTGTTTTTTCGTATTCGGCTTGTCGCTACCGGGCTGGCCCAGTGCCTGTTTCTGTATTTGCTGTGCACCAATGAGCCATGGCACTGGCTGTTTTTCTGTTACCTGATGCTGCTGCTTTCATTGGTGGATGTGCAGTTGCGGCTATTGCCGGATTATGTGCTGGCATGTCTGCTGATTCTGGGGCTTCTGGCTCACATCATGAGTTTGCCCGACACGCCTGGTGTCGCGACGCTGATGCCTGGGCTGGGTGCAGCGATCGTCATTGCACTGCTGCTGACTGCATTGGGCAGGCTTCACGCCGAAGACGAGCCGTGGCTTGCTGCGGGCGACATCAAGCTGATCGTGGTATTGAGTGTCTGGTTCTCTTACGAACAGTTACCCATGGTGTTATTGCTGGCGAGTTTCAGTGGACTGGTGTACATTCTAGTCAAAGAATGCGCTACCGGAGTAAAACCGCGAACCCTTGCCTTTGGTCCGTGCCTGGCTTTGGGATCCATCGTCGTTCATCTGGCGTGGCGCGTTCCCCCAATGGCTTGATATGCCGCGGGGAATCACCGGGCCTGACGTCTTGCGTCCGGCCTTGTTTTTCACAGGAGTCCGGGTTGTTCAGGATAGGATTGACAGGGGGCATAGGTTCGGGGAAGTCGACGGTTTCCGCCATGCTTGCCGCGCGCGGCGCAACGGTGATCGATGCCGATGCCGTGTCGCGCTCCCTGACCCAGCCGGGCGGTGCGGCCATGCCGGCCATTGCTGCCACTTTCGGACAGGATGCTGTACAGGCTGACGGAGCCATGGATCGTGCCTATATGCGCCAGCGGGTTTTTGAAGATGCCGCGGTACGGCGTCAGCTTGAGCAGATCCTGCATCCGCTGATCGGGCAGGCCATGCAGGCAGCGGCAGAGGCGGCTCACGGCATTTATCTGGTCTATGATATCCCCTTGCTGGTCGAATCCCTGCATAAACACCGTCAGAGGGTGGACCGTATCTGTGTGGTAGACTGTGAGGAAACAGAGCAGATTGCACGCGTACAGGCGCGCAGCGGCCTCTCCGCCAAAGCCGTTACAGAAATCATGAGCACGCAGACGTCTCGTGAGCAACGACTCGCAGCAGCAGATGATGTGATCTTCAATGGCATGGGTGTCACCCTTGCTCAGCTTGAAGCGCGTGTGCAGCAGGTTCACGAAGGATGGCTGCATCTGATGGAATTGCAGCGAGCGTAGCGGGCGCTGTCAGCAATTGAGAGAGCGTAATCGTAGCCCCTGTCACAGGCAGGGACAGCCGGTCTCACACCGGTACGAGTTATCAAAAACAAAAGGGTCAGACAATTGGTTTTATACGAATATCCCATCAACGAACGTATCCGCTCTCTGATGCGGCTTGAATATCTGTTCAAGCGGCTGTTCGCATTCATCAGTGGCACCAGTCCCATGCATCAGCATGTGGCGCTCTCGCTGCTTTTCGAGATCATGGACACGTGTGATCGGGCCGAGGTGCGTTCAGGGATTCTGCAGGATATCGACCGGCAGAAAGCCAATCTGGAAACCTACCGTGAACATCCCAGCATTGATCTGGCTGCTCTGGATGCGGCAGTCGCAGATCTGAACCGGGTTTCTGCGGCGCTGATCGGAAAAGGGCGCATTGGCCAGGCCGCCCGTGACAACGAATGGCTGATGAGCCTGAAAAACCGCTTTGCGGTACCAGGCGGAACCTCGCAAATTGATATTCCGTCCTACCATGCCTGGCAACTATCGGCTGACGAAAACCGCCAGCGAGCCATCCGGCAGTGGGTCGAACCCTTTATGCCGCTGTTCGACGGCGTCAGCGTGGTGCTGAAAATGTTGCGTGAATCGGGCAGCCCCGTCGAAGCCAGCACTCAGGAAGGCGGCGTATTTCAGGAAATGCTCGGTGGCAAAATCTATCAGATGGTACGCGTCTGGGTGTCCGGTGAACGTCTCATCTACCCCGAGATCAGCGCCAATAAATACGTGGTGTGGGTGCGTTTTTCAGAGCTGGATGAGCAGTACAAGACCCAGTTGATTACTTCGCCGACCCCGTTCAGGCTCTCATTTTGTAACGTGTAATCGCACAAACTAAGTCTCCAGGTGTAGACGCTTTCCAGCGGGTATGAGATATCATCAGAAGACAGTTCGAATGTCCTGAAGCTGGCAAAACATGACTTACGCATTCCTGTGTGTTACATATAGGCTGTTGCGATTTATTACAGTTAAAACAAAATAGATGCCGACCCTGTGTAAATAGGTAAAAATAGGGGCTCTCAGTAACAAGAAGCGCTACACCCATGTTGGAATCCCGTCCTCCAAAAAGAAAATCCCGATTATTCATCCTGCTGATCCTCGTGGTGGCGCTTGCTGCCGCCGGTTATTACTATTGGCAGCATCATAATGCCGCGGCGGATAAAAAACCGGCAGCGGGGCAGCAAACCCAGGGCGCTTCGGGCGGGAGCGCAGGCAACAGCAGCGGCGACGCCCGTTCCGCGCGTGGTGGCCGCGGTGGAAGAAATGCCCCGGGCGCGGTGGCAACTCCAGTAAGCGTGGTGCCGGTCATGAAAAAAGCCCTGACGGTCAGTGTACGAGGACTGGGCACGGTGACCGCTTTCAATACCGTCACGGTGCGCAGCCGCGTTGACGGACCTATACAGAAAGTCCTGTTTACCGAGGGCCAGAAAGTGAACGAAGGCGATGTGCTGGTCGAGATTGATCCGCGTTCGTTTGAAGTTGCGCTGCGGCAGGCGCAGGGAACCCAGGCGCAGAACGCAGCGCTGCTGGCCAATGCAAAACGCGATCTGCAACGCTACCAGACGCTTTTCAAACAGGATTCGATCGCCCGCCAGGAAGTGGACACCCAGCAATCACTGGTGCGGCAGTACGAAGGTCAGGCTCAGAATAACAAGGCGGCCGTCGATGATGCGAGACTCTCCCTAACCTATACAAAGGTGCGCGCCCCCATCAGCGGACGGCTTGGTCTGCGCACGGTAGACGTAGGTAATCTGGTGTCGGCAGGTTCCACTGACGGTATCGTCACCATTACGCAGGTGCAGCCCATCGCGGTGGTTTTCTCTGTACCGGAATCTTGGCTGTCCGATGTGGCCGGCCCGCTCTATAAGGGCGAAAAACTCAAGGTCATTTTGCGCGACAGAGATAACAAGGAACAACTGGCCGAAGGTGAACTGACATCCATGGACAATGCGGTTGATACCACGACAGGCACCGTCAAAATGAAGGCCACGTTCGCCAACGAAAACGAAACGCTTTTCCCCAACCAGTTTGTGAACACCGAGCTGAAAGTGCGCGAGATTCCCGATGCACTGGTCGTTATGTCCGATGCCATACAGAACAGTTCCAAGGGCCCGTATGTCTACATCGTCAAACCTGACAATACCGTAGAGAGCCGCCAGATCGAACTGGGTGTTGTGGACAGTGGCTATACCCAGATTGTCAAGGGTCTGTCGGAAAACGAAAAAGTGGTGTCTGAAGGCGTCGACCGTCTGCGCAATGGCGCCAAAGTCGAGATCGTCAAGTGAACATCTCCCGGATATTCATTCTGAAGCCGGTGGCCACGACCCTGGCCATGATTGCGATTTTCCTGGCAGGTATTGTGGCCTATCGTTTGCTACCTGTCTCAGCGCTGCCGGAAGTGGACTATCCGACGATTCAGGTGGTGTCGCTCTACCCGGGGGCGGGTCCCGATACCATGGCCTCGCTGGTTACCTCGCCACTGGAACGTCAGTTTGGCCAGATGCCGGGCCTGCTGCAGATGACCTCGTCCAGTTCGGGCGGCGCATCGGTGGTCACGCTGCAATTTGGTCTGGATGTCGAGATGAGCGTTGCCGAGCAGCAGGTGCAGGCGGCCATTAATGCAGCGTCCAATCTGCTGCCGTCTGATATGCCCATGCCGCCAGTCTACAACAAGGTCAATCCGGCGGATCGACCGGTGGTCACACTGGCTATTACGTCGGAAAACATGCCCCTGCATGAGGCGCGCGATCTGGTCGAAACGCGTATGGCGCAGAAACTGTCACAGATTTCCGGCGTGGGGCTGGTCAGCATTGCCGGTGGTCAGCGACCTGCCGTGCGCATTCAGGTCAATCCCACCTCACTGGCCTCCAATGGCCTGACCCTGAGCGATGTACGCACGGCCATCACCGCCGCCAATGTGAACCAGCCTACCGGCAATATCGACGGCCCGCGGCGCGGCACCACCATTTACGCCAACAGTCAGGTCAAGACGCCCGAAGAATACAACAATCTCATTCTGGCCTATCAGAACGGCGCAGCGCTGCGTCTCAAGGATGTCGCCAACACCATACAGTCGGCCGAAGACGTACGGCAGGCTGCCTGGATCAATGACCAGCCCGCCATCCTGCTGAACATTCAGCGCCAGCCGGGCGCCAATGTCATTGACGTGGTCGATAACGTGAAGCGCATTCTGCCGCAGTTGCGTCAGGCCCTGCCGGCTTCGCTGGACATACAGACGGCGGCAGATCGCACTGAGACCATTCGCGAATCCATCAGTCATGTGCAGAACGAAATGCTGATGGCGATTCTGCTGGTGATTGTGGTCACCTATGCATTTTTGCGCAGTTTCAGCGCAACCGTCATCCCATCTATCGTCGTGCCGCTGTCCATCGTTGGTACTTTTGGTGTGATGTATCTGATGGGCTTCAGTCTGAACAATCTGACGCTGATGGCGCTGACCATTGCCACGGGTTTCGTGGTAGATGATGCCATTGTGATGATTGAAAACATTGCGCGTCATATTGAAAACGGTGAGCCGCCGCTACAGGCGGCGCTCAAGGGCGCGGCGGAGATCGGCTTCACTCTGATTTCCCTGACAGTTTCACTGATTGCCGTGCTGATTCCCCTGCTGTTCATGGGAGACGTGATCGGACGTTTGTTCAGCGAGTTCGCCGTTACGCTGGCAACGGCGATTGTGATTTCACTTGTGATTTCGCTGACGCTCACGCCCATGATGTGCGCGCGCATGCTCAAGCCCGAATCCGAGTATGAAGGCAATCGACTGCACCATCGCATGGGTGAAGCCATCGATCGTGTGATTCACGGCTACGACCGCATGCTGACGGTCGTGTTGCGCCACCAGACGCTGACCCTGATAGTTGCGCTGGCGACGTTTGTCCTGACGGTTCTGCTGTATCTGTGGATACCCAAAGGGTTCTTCCCGCAGCAGGATACTGGTATGGTCCAGATCATTACCGAGGCGCCGCAGTCGTCCTCGTTCAAAATGATTTCCGAACGACAGGTGGAAATCGCCCGGGCCATCAAGGATGATCCGGCAGTCGCATCGGTCTCATCGTTTATCGGCGTCGATGGGTCGAACGCGACCCTCAATACCGGCAGGATGCAGGTAGCGCTCAAGTCTGCGGGCGATCGCGACAATATTACAGATGTCATGCAACGCCTGGAAGAGAAAGCATCCGCAGTGGGAGGCATGAAGGTCTATCTGCAGAGTCTGCAGGATCTGACCATTGATGCCAACGTATCCCGAACGCAGTACCAGCTCAGTCTTTCCAGCATGGATACTGATCAGTTGCGCAAATGGGTGCCGCTCTTTGTTGAGCGACTGGCATCCGACAAGGCACTGACGGGTGTCACAGACAATTTTCAGTTCAATGGATTGCAGACGCTGGTGCAGGTGGATCGCGATGCCGCGGCGCGTTATGGCATTACCATGTCCCAGATTGATGATGCCCTTTACAACGCTTTCGGCCAGCGTCTGGTCTCCACGATTTTTACCCAGTCGGCCCAGTACCGGGTTGTAATGGAAGTGGCGGATCAGTTCCGTGACAATCCTGCCGACCTGGAGCATGTGTACATCAAGACCTCGGAAGGCACGCCCATTGCCCTGACACAGCTGGCGCGCATTGTGCCCGGGCAGGAGCTGCTGGAAATCATGCGGGTCGATCAGTTTCCTTCCGCATTGGTGTCGTTCAATCTGGCGCCCGGCACATCCCTGTCTGATGCCGTGCAGCACGTGAATAACATTCGTGCCGAGATTGGCATGCCCACTTCAGTTGATATGCGTTTTCAGGGGGCAGCACAGGCGTTTGAATCCTCGCTCTCCAGTACCTTGTGGCTGCTGCTGGCCGCCGTGTTCACTATGTATATTGTGCTGGGTGTGCTTTATGAAAGTTATATCCATCCGGTCACGATTCTGTCCACGCTGCCATCCGCAGCAGTGGGGGCGTTGCTGGCGCTGATGCTGTCGGGCAATGAACTGGATATGATCGGCATTATCGGGATCATCCTGCTGATCGGGATCGTGAAGAAAAATGCCATCATGATGATCGACTTCGCGCTGGATGCCGAAAGACATCAGGGTCTGCCGCCCGTGAAGGCCATACATCAGGCCGCGCTCCTGCGATTCAGACCTATTCTGATGACCACGCTTGCGGCACTGTTCGGCGCGGTTCCACTGATGCTGTCTACCGGTACCGGCGCCGAATTGCGCCAGCCACTGGGCCTGACCATGGTGGGCGGGCTGATCTGCAGTCAGCTGCTGACGCTGTTTACCACGCCCGTGATCTACCTGATGTTTGACAGAATGGTCAGGAAACGCAAGCCGTCCGATACGGCGGCACAGGTCGAGTTATGAGTCTGTCTCGCCCATTTATTCTGCGGCCGGTAGCGACATCGCTGCTGGCACTGGCAGTTGCGGTCATGGGCATGGTTGCATTCTTTCTGCTGCCGGTGGCGCCTTTGCCCACGCTGGATTCACCGGTCATAATTGTACGTGCATCGCTGTCGGGGGCCAGTCCGGAAACCATGGCTTCCAGCGTGGCAACCCCGCTGGAGCGCTCGCTCGGTAATATTGCAGGCATAGACCTGATGGCCTCCAGCAGTTCGGAAGGTTCCACATCCGTATTCCTGATGTTCGATCTGAACAAGGACGTGAATACCGCTGCACGCGAAGTGCAGGCCGCCATCAATGCCGCGCGGCCCCTGCTGCCCAGCAGCATGAAGCAGCCGCCAACCTATCGCAATGTCAATCCCTCATCCACGCCTGTCATGGTGCTGGCCCTGACGTCAGATGTACAGGGTCAGGGTGAGCTGTATGATCTGGCATCCACGATTCTTGCGCAGAAGCTGGCGCAGGTACGCGGGGTGGGGGAGGTAACTGTCGGCGGCAGTTCGCTGCCCGCGGTACGGGTCGATCTGAATCCCAATATGATCAACAATATGGGGATTTCGCTGGATACCGTGCGCAACGCGCTGGCCAATACCAATTCGGTCAAACCCAAGGGGTTTCTGGAAGATAACGAATATCAGTGGCAGCTGGCGACCAACGGACAGCTGCGGTATGCCAAAGATTTCGAGAATCTGATTGTTGCGTGGAAAAACAATACGGCTGTGCGTCTGCGGGACGTGGCCCATGTGTATGATTCGACTGAAAGCCTTTACAACAAGGGCTTTTTCAATACCAAACAGGCGGTGGTGCTGCTGATCCGACGGCAGGCCGATGCGAACATCATCAAGACCGTGGACGCAGTCAATGATATGCTGCCGGAGCTGACCCAGCTGCTGCCCGCGGACGTCAGACTGGACGTGGCGCAGGACCGCACGCCAAGTATCCGCGCAACCCTGCATGAAGCGGAACTGACGCTGATCATCGCCGTGCTGCTGGTTATTGTGGTGGTCATGCTTTTTCTGCAGCGTCTGC
Source organism: Pseudomonadota bacterium (assembly GCA_023387815.1). Lineage (GTDB taxonomy): Bacteria > Pseudomonadota > Gammaproteobacteria > Burkholderiales > Burkholderiaceae_B > Advenella. The sequence goes on along the minus strand of JAEWHK010000026.1, from coordinate 6,915 downwards.
GCGCCACCCTGATCCCGGCCATCTCCGTACCGGTTTCCCTGCTGGGCACCTTTATCTTCATGTACTTTCTGGGCTATTCGCTCAACACGATTTCCCTGATGGCGCTGATTGTGGCCACGGGTTTTGTGGTGGATGATTCCATTGTAGTGCTTGAAAACGTGATGCGATATATCGAGCGCGGTATTCATCCCATGCGGGCTGCCCTCATGGGGGCGAGCGAAGTGGGCTTTACCGTGGTCAGCATGAGTGTTTCGCTGGTCGCAGTGTTTATCCCGCTGCTCTTCATGGGCGGCCTGATTGGTCGGCTGTTCCTGGAGTTTGCGATGACGCTGTCGATTTCGATTGGCATGTCGCTGCTCGTTTCACTGACACTGACGCCGATGATGTGCGCGCAACTGCTCAGGCATGAACCGGAGCGGGAAAAGAATCGTCTGCAGCGCATGTGGGATACCTTCTTCGATCGCCTTGTGGCAGCGTATGCCCGCATTCTGAAATTTGCCATCCGGTTTCGTTTTCTGACCCTGCTTACCCTGCTGGCAACCATCGTGCTCAACGTGTATTTGTATATTGCGGTACCCAAGGGCTTCTTTCCCGAGCAGGACACCGGCATGATTCAGGGCTTTTTCCGGGCCGATCAGGGAACCTCATTTGCAGCCGCCGTGCCCAAACTGGAAGCCTTCCGCAAGTCGATTGTGCAGAACCCGAATGTGGAATCGGTATCGGGCTACTCCGGTGGTCGTGGAGGCAGTAACAGCAGCTTCTTTCTGATTCAGCTCAAGCCGTTCTCGGAGCGTTCCCAGTCGGCCACAGAAATCATCAACGATATGCGCAAGTCGCTGCCCACCATAGCCGGTGCAAGACTGTCACTGGTGCCGCAGCAGGACATCCGTGTCGGCCGGGGCGGCGACTCTGCCGGCTCGTATGAGTACGATCTGCTGTCGGGTGATCTGGATACCCTGCGCAAATGGGTTCCGCAAGTGCGTCAGGCCATGGCGGCGCTGCCGGAGCTGGTGGATGTGCAGTCCGAAGCCGAGGAAAAAGGTCGTCGTATCGAACTGGTGATCAATCGTGAAAACGCCACGCGACTGAATGTGGATATGTCGACCATTGCCGGCGTACTGAACAATCTGTTCAGTCAGCGTCAGGTGTCCACGATCTATAGCGCGCTGAACCAGTATCAGGTGGTCATGGGTGTCGATATCAAGTACGCGCAGGATCCGGAGGTGCTCAAAACGGTGCAGATCATCGCCACGGATGGCAAGCTGGTGCCGCTGTCGGCCATCGCTTCGTTCCAGGTGGGTACCTCACCGCTGTCGGTCTCGCACCAGGGACTCATGGCTTCTGACTCCGTCTCGTTCTCACTTGCTGAAGGCGTGTCGCTGGAGGAGGCGAGTAATGCGATTGATGATGCGATTGCCCGCATCGGGCTGCCCGCCAATGAAATCCAGGCAGGATTTGGTGGCAATGCACAGCTGTTCCAGCAGTCATCTTCCCAGCAGCCGCTGCTGATCCTGGGCGCGCTGGTGGTCATGTATCTGGTACTGGGCATGCTTTATGAAAGCTATATGCACCCGCTTACCATTCTGTCCACGCTGCCTTCTGCGGGGGTTGGCGCGTTGCTGGCGCTGCTGCTCTTTAATATGGAATTTACGGTCATTGCGCTGATTGGCGTCTTTCTGCTTATCGGTATCGTCAAGAAGAATGCCATTATCATGGTGGACTTTGCACTGTCGCTGGAGCGCGAGAAAAATGTACCGCCCGAAGAGGCCATCCTTGAGGCCTGCATTGTGCGCTTTCGTCCCATCATGATGACGACCATGGCCGCCATGTTTGGTGCGATTCCGCTGATTCTGGCAACGGGTGCCGGTGTTGAGATGCGCCAGCCACTGGGTATTGCCATCGTGGGCGGTCTGTTCCTGAGTCAGATACTTACCCTGTTTACCACGCCGGTCGTGTATATTTACCTGGATCGTCTGCGTTATACCTATGCCAATCGTCGTAAAAAACGGCGTAACCCGCCCTCGGATCCGCAAGCCACGCCGCGATGAACATGCGGGTCGCCAGTTGTGAGATGCATGTCAAAGGTGGGACGGACTTTTCTGTAAACCAGCGTGGCAAATCCTGCAAAATGTTGTGAAGCCTGCATAAAGAAACATCAACCATGAAACAACAATCGAATCCTGTCGCTACTTTCCGGTACCTGCCCATGGCCGCTGCGCTGTCATGCCTGCTGCTGCTTTCCGCTTGCGCGGTAGGGCCCGATTACAAGGCGCCGCCGGCGCAGGATGTTGGCGTGGATTTCAAATCGGCCCAGGGCTGGGTGCAGGCGCGTCCGGCTGAAGCCCTGTCCAGTGACAGCTGGTGGCAGCGTTATCAGGACCCGTTGCTCAACAGCCTGATCACGCAGCTCAATACCTCCAATCAGACGCTGGCCCAGGCGATTGCCCGATATGATCAGGCTGTTGCCACCACGGCGCAGACCCGATCTTCCTTTTTCCCGACGGCAGGTTTTAACCTCTCTGCGGATCGCAGTAAATCGGCATCCGCAGGAATCAATAATTCGGTCAACGGTACCGTTTCGCTGCAATGGGAAGCCGACTTATGGGGCAAGCTGCGCCGCCAGTATGAAAGCAGCAAGAGTGATGAACAGGGCAGTCGCGCAGACGTGGCGGCTGCAAGGCTGAGCATGCAGTCTACGCTTGCACAGGATTACTTTGCTCTGCGCATTATGGATGAGCGCCAGCGGCTGCTCAAGGCCAATGTGCGCGCGTATGAACGTTCCGTGCAGGTCAATCAGAACCGCTATCAGCAGGGTGTGGCCGCCCGTGCAGACGTGGTCGCGGCCCAGGCACAGCTTGAACAGGCCCGGGCTTCTGCCATCGCCATCGAAGCGGACCGCAGCCAGCTGGAACATGCCATTGCCGTGCTTATCGGCCAGCCGCCATCGACCTTTGCCATTGCGCCGCGTGCCTACGAAGTACAGGTGCCTGGCATTCCGGTTGATGTTCCTTCCACTCTCCTGTTGCGTCGGCCCGATATCGTCGCGGCAGAGCGTCGCGTTGCGGCTGCCAATGCACAGATTGGCGTAGCCCAGGCAGCATGGTTCCCGGATCTGACCCTGGGTGGGTCCATCGGCAACACGACTTCCACGCTGGCCCAATGGCTGGCCTCACCGCTGCAGTTCTGGTCTCTGGGGCCGCAGCTTGCCGTGACCCTGCTTGATGCGGGTGCCCGTCGCGGTGCCGTGGACGCCTCCAAAGCATCCTATCGTGCAGAGGTGGCAGCCTATCGGCAGACCGTGCTCACCGGCCTGCAGGAAGTGGAAGATGCCATCAGTCTGCTCAGGGTTCTGGATCGCCAGCAGGCCGCGCAGTTGCAGGCCCTTACCGCCGCACGCCAGTCTCTGGCCATTACACAGAATCAGTATCTGGCTGGTCTGGTTGATTATCTGAGCGTTGTACAGGCACAATCGACCGCGTTTTCTGCAGAACAGACAGCCCTGCAACTGGAAAGTCAGCGGCTGCAGGCCAGTGTGCAGCTGATTGCTGCGCTGGGTGGTGGCTGGGATAGAAAAGCGCTGGAAAGCAGGACGGCTCCATGATCCCGCTCCCAGAGAGTATGTCCGCACACCGCCTATAGAAATGCCCTGCTGACAGCAGGGTTCTTCCGGTACGCCACGCTTTGTGTGGCAAAATCGTTATATCCATATTTGTTTTGAACAGGTTTCACTGCCATGCCAATCTATAAATGCGAGTCGTCTGCGATCAATCCGCAGACTTTCCCTCTTGATGAAATTGTGATGGGCTTGCGGGATGCACGGATTAAATGGCGCACCGACCAGAACCGTCTCAAAGAGATGGGCGGTCGCCATCTGCCGTCACCGCATACCATCAACGAAGCCCTGGAGCTGCTGATCGGGGCACTTTTCCCCATGCGCCTTGGCCCCAATGATCTGCTTCAGGAAAATGAAGATTTCTATGTGGGTCACACGGTGGGCGTGGCGCTCAATACACTGCTGACTCAGGTCAGACTGGAAATACGCCACCAGCATCGCAACGAGACAATTGAACCGGCAGATCTGGAAGAGAAGGCGGTCGACGTTGTGCGCGAGTTTGCACGCAAGCTGCCACAGGTGCGCAGCCTGCTGGATACCGATGTCTATGCCGCCTACGCAGGTGACCCGGCAGCAAAAAGCGTGGACGAAGTCCTGCTGTGCTATCCGGGCGTGCTTGCCATGGTCTACCATCGACTCGCCCATTGCCTGTATAAACTGGGGGTTCCTCTGGTGGCTCGCATTGCTGCGGAACTGGCGCACGGCCAGACAGGAATCGATATCCACCCGGGCGCACAGATTGGCGCCGGCTTCTTTATTGATCACGGTACCGGTGTGGTCATTGGCGAAACGGCCATTATTGGCGAGCGCGTGCGGGTCTATCAGAACGTGACACTGGGTGCCAAAAGCTTCCCCACAGATAGTAACGGCGACCTGAGCAAGGGCATCCCTCGTCATCCAATCGTGGAAGATGATGTGGTGATCTATTCCGGCGCCACCGTGCTGGGACGCGTCACGATCGGCAAAGGGGCAGTGGTCGGCGGCAACGTGTGGCTCACGCACGATGTGGAGCCGGGCTGTTTTGTGCGCCAGGCTTCCTCGAGCAACAAGCAGGCCCTGTTCAATGGCAATTGTGATTGAATCCCGCCAGGCCGTGATCTGTTGAAAGAATGCCGGACGCGTTCCGGCATTCCCCGTCTGATCCTAGCCTATAAGCCCACGAATACCGGCAATGCCGTGAGCGCCATGTTCGCGCGCGGTCTGCAGGGTCTCGGCTGACTGCCCGCCTATCGCATAGACCGGCAGGCCGGCTTCGGCCGCAATCTGCTGGAACGCCTCCCAGCCCAGCGCTGGCTGTTCCCGATGCGAAGGGGTGTCCAGAACATGCCCCAGCACTACAAAGTCCGCCCCAAGTACCTGGGCGTAAAGCACATCGGCCGTGTGATGGGCAGACACACCCACCAGAAATGTCTCTTCGGGCAGCGGACGTGAATCACTCAGCAATGCGTCCTGTGCTCTTAACTGCACGCCATCGGCCAGTTTCCACCAGCTGCGGGGATGTACGCTGTTGATCAGCACGCGCGCTCCGACTTCGTGGCAGCGTTCAATGGCCTGTTCAAAAACTTTTTTGAGACTGGCATCTGCTGGTCCGCCAGGCCAGCCCGGCTCACGCAACTGTACCAGCCGGATCCCCGCATCCAGTTGCTGTTGCAGCCGCTGCATCCAGGCATCCACATTCTCCGGCGTGTTAATCTGTGAAAGAGCATACTGTGGCGGCAGGGTCAGCCAGCGCAATGGAGGCAGGGAAGCGGGCAGCAGATCGCCCAGTTGGTCTGCTTCTTCGGGCGTCACCCAGGCCAGTTTCTGATCCTCAAGCGAGGCAGGCGTGTCCGTCCAGGCCGTCACCTGCCAGAATGCCAGATTGACAATGGTCTTGGGATACTCATAAGTGAACGTGACCCAGGGAGTGCAGGCCTGCACATCGATGCCCAGCTCTTCCTTGAGTTCGCGTACCAGCGCCTGCTTTTGCGTTTCGCCTTCTTCGATCTTGCCACCAGGAAATTCCCACCAGTCTTCCCAGGGCTTGCCCTTGGGACGCTGGCCCAGCAGTACCTTGCCGGTTTCAGTATCAAGTATCACGCCTACGACAACTTTAATATACGGCTTGGCTTCGCTCATTTGCGGATCTGTTCCTGTGTTGATGCATCGGGGCGATTGTCTGAGGCACTCCCGGCCTGCGCCGCGTTGCCGACCTGGTCATAATCACCCGCCGGCATATGTCGTGCTGCCCAGTCACGCGCGAAATGCCGCGCAACGCGACCGGACCGGGAGCCGCGCTCCAGCGTCCATTGCAGTGCCTCGGTGCGGCTTTGCTCAATAAATTCAGCAGGGCATCCCAGCTCGCGCAGCCAATGGGCCACGATATCCAGATAATCGTCCTGACGGAAGGGATAGAAAGACAGCCAGATGCCGAATCGCTCAGACAGGGAAATCTTTTCTTCCACCGTTTCGCCTGGATGAATTTCACCGTCAGGCTGGTGCTTGGTGGACAGATTTTCGTTCATGTATTCGGGCATCAGGTGACGGCGGTTTGAGGTCGCGTAAATCAGAATATTGTCACCGGCAGAGGCAATAGAGCCGTCCAGCACCGATTTGAGTGCCTTGTAGCCTGCTTCGCCTTCCTCGAAAGACAGGTCGTCACAGAAGATGATGAATTTTTCGGGACGGTCAGCGACCATTTCCACCAGGTCGGTCAGGTCGGCCAGATCAGATTTGTCCATTTCGACCAGTCGCAGTCCCCGGTCGCCATACTCGGCCAGCATGGCCTTGACCAGTGAGCTTTTGCCCGTGCCGCGTGCGCCGGTCATGAGTACGTTGTTGGCCGGCTTGCCCTCCAGAAAATGGCGGGTATTGCGATCTATGGTGTCGCGCTGACGTTCAATATGCAGCAGATCGTCCTTGTGGATGGTGGAAATATGCCTGACGGCTTCCAGCCACCCCGTGGACCCCTTGCGGCGCCAGCGAAAGGCATGTGCAGTCCAGTCCACCGGCGGAGGGGCTGGGGGCAGCCAGGCGGCCAGTTGCCGCAGAACCTGATCAGCGCGTTCAATCAGGGAGGAAAGGTCGGCGGAAGAGTCTGTGCGGCTCACTGAAATATCCTGTTTCGTCAATCGCGATCATCGCGGTAAAAGGGTATACATTATCACCAAAAAAAGCCCTTTGTCTGTTTCTTGCTGCGGCCTGGAATATAATCACAGCTTGCCGTGAGTTAATTCCCTTTTATGCTTCAGGATTTGCCTTGAACCTCCCAGAGATTATCCGTCCCATCAACGATGATATGCGCGCCGTGGATGGCGTAATCC
>JAEWHK010000020.1 GCA_023387815.1 Pseudomonadota bacterium | reverse complement strand
CGACATGAACCAGCAAAGCGGCGCATTTGGCGCTGCTGCTGGCCATTGGGCATTAGTTCAAATTTGTATGCTTGGAGTCGCTTCATATATACTGTATTTATATCCAGTTTCAAGTGTAAAAGCAAGCACACGGATATAGAAATGCTGCGCATTTCGCGTCTTACATCCCCGCCCTGAACAACGGGGTCTTTCGACGCAGTTGATAAATCATGACCCCTGACCTGTCTGGTCTCAAGGCTAATTCTGCCTGACTGTCCAATAGGCCAGGGTCTCATAGGGAAATGTCACTTGTGATTGATTCTTCAGTTCAGGTGAGTTTTCGATCACCGACAACACCTGATTTCTCACTTTCCGTTTTTCGTCTTCCGGCAACGCAGCGATAAAGCTCGTCGATAGCGTTCTGTTGATGATGACATTCTCTGGCGTACCGGTATGTCCATGCGGGAATCGTTGCTCCTGCAGCGGTGCAAAGCCTCGATGCGGAAACGCCTGGCGCCATTGACCCGTATGAAATCGCGGCGTGTCTGCTTCATAGGCATTGACGATAGCATCCAGCTCGCGAACCCAGGCACTTTGCGTATCCCGTTTGTTCCAGACCAGCGCCAGTCGGCCGCCTGGCCGCAGTACACGATGGATTTCATTGAGCGCAGCTTCAGTGGCAAACCAGTGAAATGCCTGCGCGCAGACCACGATATCGACAGATGCGTCCTGCAGCGGCATATTTTCTGCTGTTCCGGCCACCACAGTGATCCCTTGCACCTGACTGGAAAGCTGCTCGCGCATGGAAGCTACAGGCTCGACGGCCGTGATGTCAGCCCCGGTCTGCTGCAGGTATCTGGTAAACTTTCCTGTCCCCGCCCCCAGGTCTGTGACCCGGGACCCTGCACGCATGTCCAGGGTCCCGGCGAGCCACGTCATGATCTGCGGGGGATAGTCCGGGCGGCCCTGCACGTACGTGTCGGCAGATTTCGTGTATCCCTGATCGGCGGATTGATGGATGGGTTTGACAGTATCAGGCATGAACATTCCTTTACTTGAACCTGGAGCCGCAGCTGCAATCAACGAATATCGCGGTCGCAATAATATCGACTGTGATAGCTGATAAGTGTTGCAGAAGATCATACACGCGCAAGCTTACAAACACCCGTGCAGACTGACTGTCTGCACAACCTGCATGGATGAATACCATATGACCAATCACACCGAAATGCTCACGCTATTGCCTGAGATCGAGCGCATGCATCGCGAATGTCTCAGTCTGATCATGGCGACAACCAATGCTCAGGGAACACCTGCCGCAAGCTACACGCCGTTTGCCCACACTGGCGGTTGTTTCTATATCCTGGTATCGGGACTGGCCATTCATGGCGAGAATCTGAAATCCAATCCCGATCTGGACATTATGCTGATTGAAGACGAAAGCAAGACGCGCAATATGTATGCACGTCTGCGTCTCAATTACCGCGTATCAGCCTCGCGTGTGGAAAAAGGATCGGAGGAACATGCGCAGGCTGTCGCACTGTTGACCGATCGCGCCGGTAAAACGGTCAGCCTGCTCGATTCCATGGATGATTTCACTCTGTATCGGCTGACGCCAGCGCGGGGCACCCTGGTTCAGGGATTCGGCAAAGCCTTCGTTTTTGATCCTGCAGATTTGTCCGCAGCGGCAGTGCAGCTTGACGAGAAAAACATCGGTCAATATCGATAGGACCGCTGGCAAAGCGATGACTTGAATACCCCAAATTGACGTTTTAATTGTTATGTTATAACATTACCAGATTCGATTAATGTCGTCTGATTAACGCCGTCTATTTCGTCGTCTTATTGCCTCGCCCACGTTCGCAGGGTGAGGCTCAATACTTTTGGGGTTTTATCGTGCAGATTGTATTCAAACCATTATTCATGTCAGCCGTGCTGGGCGCCGCATTCTTGGGCAACCCGGCCGCTGCCCAGGGCAAGCCATTGAATGTTGTGGCCAGCTTTTCGGTGATCGCTGATTTCGCAAAGAATGTCGGGGGTGACCGCGTTGCAGTGGAATCCATTGTGCCTGTCAACGGAGACGCCCATACATTCGAGCCTCGTCCCGCCGATGTCATTGCGCTGAAGCGTGCAGATCTGGTGCTGGTTAATGGTCTGCAATTTGATCCGTTCATGCAGCGACTGGCATCTTCCAGCGGCACCAAGGCCGCACTCGTTGAAGTGACCAAGGGCATCAAGCCGTTGAAGAATCAGGAAGAAGAACACGATCACGATGGTGACCACGACCACGACCATGACCACGGCAAAGGCGAAGCACACGGTCATGACCACAATCATGATAAAGGCGAAGCACATGAGCACGGCCACGATCATGAACATCACCACGATCATGATAAGGAAGGTGCCCACGATCACGATCATGATCATGAACACGAACATGGACACCACCACCATGGTCAGTTCGATCCGCATGCCTGGCAGTCTGTGCCCAATGCAATCGTCTATGTGAAAAATATTGCCGATGCCCTGTGCAAGGCCGATAGTGCCGGTTGCGACACATACAAAAAGAATGCCAGCGACTATACTCAGAAACTGCAGGCGCTGGATGAATCTGTTAAAGCTGCCTTTGCAGCCCTGCCCAAGGACCGTCGCACGATCATCACTTCACATGACGCCTTTGGTTATCTGGGTAACACTTATGGTCTGACCCTGCTGGCGCCCGAAGGTACCTCATCCGAAACCGAAGCCACTGCCGCCGATGTGGCTGCAATCATCAGGCAGGTTCGTGAAGACAAGGGGGCGGCAATTTTCATGGAGAACATTACCAATCCGGCGCTGATCAAACAGATTTCCTCCGAAACCGGAGTTCCTGTTGGCGGTAAACTGTTCTCGGATGCGCTGTCCGGTCCAGACGAACCCGCATCAACCTATCTGGATATGATGAAGTACAACGTCGACACCATCACAAGCGCAATATTGAAAAAATAATCAAAAAGACGGCGGGCACTCTGAATGGAGTGCCCGCTCTTTTTTTACTTATCAGTTTTACTCATTGCTTTGCTTACTGCGTCAATGAATGCCTTACTTAAGGTTCCAGTACGCGCTTTGTGACGTCCGGGCCCGGTTGTTTTTCTGTACGCCAGTATTGGGAGAGGAAAAAGGCAGCGGCGCAAAGTGCAAGGCTGATCAGTCCGAACCAGAACGCTTTCTTCTGTTCGGGCAGAAAGGCCATGGCTCCCAGAATGCTTATCATGCCGGCAATGGCCAGATAGCTAAGATATGGGAAACACCACATGCGAACCCGAATGCGTTCGGGACAGTTCTTTTCCATTCTTCTGCGCAGCCTGATATGTGATATGGCAATCAGAATATAAACCACCAATGCAACCGTGCCATAAGATTCAACCAGAAAGGGGAAGATGCCGTCCGGAGAGTAATAGGAAACCACGATGGCCGCATAGCCAAACAAGGTTGAGAAAATAATTGCGCGGACCGGCACGCCATTTTCTGACACGCGTGCCAGCGATTTTGGCGCATCCCCGTTACGGGTAAGGGCAAATATCATGCGAGAGGCAGCGTACAGGCCGGAATTCAGGCAGGACAGGACGGCGACTAGTATCACGGCGTTCATGATATGCGGCGCGTAAGGAATCTGCATGACCTGCAAGGCGCTGACGTAGGGCGTGGAAATGGCCTCAGAGTTCCATGGTACAAGGCACACCACAAAAAAGACTGACCCCACGTAAAAGAACAGAACCCGACTGATTACGGAATTGGTTGCCCTGGCGACCGATTTTGCCGGATCTGCCGTTTCAGCAGCAGCAATCGTGACAATTTCCGCACCAAAATAAAACCCGGTGGCAGCAACAGCGCCGGAAAGCACGGGTCCCCAGCCATTGGGCATGAAGCCACCGTGAGCGAGCATCTCTCCAAGGCCCGTTGCCGTATGATTGGGCCACATGCCGAGCAGGAACAGGCCACTCAGAAAAAGAAAGACGACAATGGCGGCAACTTTAATGGAAGAGAACCAGAACTCGAATTCCCCGTAAGACTTGACGGAAAACAGATTGGTTATGGTAAGCACTGCCATTAACGTCAGACTGATTTCCCAGGACGGCAGATTGGGCAGCCAGAACTGAATCAGCTTGGCGCCGGCAATGGCCTCAATGGCCACCACAATCACCCAGAAATACCAGTACATCCATCCTGTCATAAAGCCCGCAAATTCGGCCTTGCGCGGCTGTTCGCGAAACGCGCTTCGCGAATACTCATAAAAAGAACCCACAACGGGCAGCGATGATGCCATTTCACCCAGCATACGCATGACAAGAATGATGAGTATGCCGGTAATAAGAAATGATATCAGTGCAGCGGGGCCGGCATTTTTAACGACAACAGAACTGCCCACAAAAAGCCCTGCGCCGATCACGCCACCGAGCGCGATCATGGACATATGCCGGGGCTTGAGCGAGTGCTGCAGCTGGTTCTGCGAATTGACTTCAAAACTCATTAACTATCTCCTAAATACAAGCTGTTATTGTTTTTTTTGATTTTTCGGAGACGAATTTACAGGTAATGGCAAGGGTACGACAGTACCAGATGACAGCTATTTATGGGTCCACGTCGCATCATTGTCCATGTTCAATCCATCCTGTATTGCATCATCCGGATCACAATTCCGCTAGAATGGATGCCTTATCGGACCTGCTCACTGAAGCGTGTAATCCAGACGCACAGGACGAAGAACATCCAACAAAGAAAACAGGAGGGACATGATGACATTTCTATTCAGAACGGGCCTGCTGGCTGCGACACTATTGCCAGTCGCTGCCACCGTATGGGCACAGGCGCCGGCGGCCTCTGCAGCGCCCGCATTCACGCAGCCATTAACAATCACTGTGGGTTATGTTCCTGGCGGGGCAAGTGATAACGCCGCCCGGATCGTCGCCAAAGAACTGGCCAAGGAAATTGGTGTTCCGGTGGTCGTCGAAAATAAACCCGGCGGAGGCGGTCGTATCGCGGCTGCTGACCTGAAAAACACGCCCAAAGGCCGCAATGTCCTGATGCTCGGTAACCCGGCAACCACGGTCATCGCGCCTATCGTTTTTTCGGATCTCAATTACCGGCCTCAGGAAGATTTCAAACCGGTATCGCTCATTACCGAGTACAGTTTCGCGCTGGGCGTGCCGGCATCCAGCAATATCAATTCTGTTGACGATTTCGTGCAATGGGCCAAAGCGAATCCAGCATCACTCAATATTGGCGTACCGGCAACCGGAAGCCTGCCGCACTTTTTTGGTCTGATGCTGGCCGATAATCTGAAACTGCAGCCGGAAATCGTGGGTTATAAGGGCTCAGCTCAATTGCTCACCGATCTGGCAGGCGCAAATATTCCAGTTGCCATTGATACGCTGGACACGTTCATCCCCATGCAGAAAAGCGGCAAGGTCCGCGTGCTGGGTGTTTCCAGTGAAGACCCGGATCCTGCACTGCCTGACGTTGCGCCATTTCACAAATCAGGCATCGACATTCGGGCAACGGGCTGGAACGCCCTGTTTGCGCCAGCCTCCATGGACGATGCAACAGTCAGCTACCTGGGCGAAACCATCAGCAAAATTCTGGGAGAGCCGGAAATCCAGAAACAGATTCGTGCGGTGAATCTGACACCGGTGCAGGCAAATGCGGAACAGACCCGAAAGGCCATCGACGATTTCAGAAAACAATGGGAGCCGGTGGTGCGCGATTCGGGCTTTAAGGTTGGAAAATAGAGCAGTGTATGGCAAAAGTTAAGAATGTTCTCTTTATTATGGCGGATCAGCTACGCGCAGATCACCTGAGTTGCTATGGTCACCCATATTTGCAGACTACGCATATGGATCGCCTGGCAAGCCGTGGCGTACTGTTTGAAAAGGCCTTCGTCAATTCGGGTGTCTGTGGTCCATCACGAATGAGTTATTACACCGGACGTTATCCCTCTACCCACGGTGCCACTTGGAATCGTGTGCCATTATCTATCGGCGAGGTCACGCTGGGGGAATATCTGAAGGACGCGGGTATTGAGCTTGTGCTTGCGGGCAAGACACATGTGATGCTGGATAAGCACGGTCTGGAACGCATGCAGGTAGACGGACAGACCGAGCTGGGGACCCTGCTGAAAACGGGGGGATTCAAGGAACTGGATCGATATGACGGTCATCATGAACCCGGGGACGAGAGTGGTTACCCTGCGTATCTGCGGGCGCGTGGCTACGACTCTCCGGATCCGTGGACAGACTATGTTATTGCTGTTGAAGACGATCAGGGACAGGTGCAAAGCGGATGGCATATGCGAAATGTGAATTATCCGTCGCGCGTAAAGGAAGCCGATTCCGAAACCGCCTATATGACTGACTGCGCCATTGACTATATGAGATCGGCTGGCGATCAGCCGTGGGTCATGCATCTGAGCTATGTGAAACCGCATTGGCCTTACGTTGCGCCGGCGCCTTACCACAATATGTATTCGCCCCAGGAGTGTCTGCCGGTCAGGCGCAACGAAGAAGAAAAGCGCAATGCCCATCCCGTGGTGGCCGCCTATCGGCAGCAGGAGGAAAGCGTCAGCTTTTCCAGTGATGAATGTGTGCAGCGCGTGCGGCCTGCCTACCAGGGTCTCATCAAACAATTGGATGATCATCTGGGCAGACTGTTTGAGTATATGGAATCTGCCGGTCTTATGGATAACACGCTTGTCATCATCACGGCAGATCATGGCGATCTGCTGGGTGATCATTGGCTTGGCGAGAAAGAGCTTTTCTATGATGTTGTGCAGCGGGTGCCAATGATTATTTACGATCCATCGGAACAGGCCGATGCCACACGCGGCGTTCGCGAGACGAAAATGGTGGAAAGCGTTGATATCGTTCCAACTATTCTTGCTGCACTGGATATTCCTGCTCCCAGACATCGCATTGAAGGTCGCGCGTTGCAGCCTTTGTTACGCGGCGAGCCTGTCGTCTGGCGCGATTGTGTTTTCTCGGAACTGGACTACAGTTATCGCGAAGCCAGACTGACGCTGGGCAAGGGAACCGATCAGTGTCGTGCATGGTCTGTACGGACCGACAGATGGCGGTATGTCTACTGGAGTACGGAAAGGGCACAGCTATTTGATCTGCAGGCTGATCCCGATGAGTTTAACGATCTGGGTGAAGATCCCGACCATGAAGACATCAGACGGCAGATGAAGCAGCGGCTTCTGGACTGGTTCGCAAGCCTGAAGCGCAGAACTACCGTGACAGAAGAAGAAGTCGAATTGCAGACGAACAAATACAAACAGGCCGGTGTTTTTTACGGACAATGGTAAGCGGTGCTAGCGACTCGATCAATCGTAACGGCTGATGGAAGGCAGATGGGAATTGGCCAGACCAGGGTCTATGGTTAAAGAAGTCGCAAGGTGGCTGGGCAAGACTGATAGAAGGGCGTGAAGTCTATGATGTTGTTGATGCAGCGCTGGCTGATGATGATAATCATGCTGGCGCCGTTGCATGCGTTTGCGCAGACGTATTTGCAGGGACGGGTTGTGGGTGTGATAGATGGAGATACCATCACCATACTGGATGCATCAAGAAAGCAGCACCGGATACGCCTGGCGCAAATTGACGCGCCTGAGTTTTCCATGCCATTTGGGCGGGCGGCGAAAACGTTTCTTTCAAATGTGATATCCCGGAAAACTGTCGAGATTGACACTCACGGGCTGGATCGGTATGGCCGGGTACTTGCTACGGTGTTTATAGATAAGCAGAATGTCAATCTGCTGATGGTCGCCAGTGGCTATGCCTGGGCCTATCGACGCTATCTGAGCGATCTGGCATATTGCAGGGCAGAGGACTCTGCCAGGAAACGTAAGCTTGGTCTATGGACAGAACCGCAACCCATACCGCCCTGGCGGTGGCGCATGCAGAAACGTATCAACCCACGGTCGCGGCCTGAACCCCAACGCGGTTCAGCAATGCCTTGCGGTATACATGCTCGGTCGCCTTGACGAATTTTTCATGTCCGAAGCGCTGTTCACTTTTCTGACGGGCAGCGTGACCCATCGCTTGCAGATCGTGTCGGCCCTGCAGAATTTCCTGCAGCAGTCCCGCCAGAACCTGCGGAGCGCGGGCAGGAACCACCCAGCCATCGACCTGATTGTCGATATTTTCGGGCAGACCCCCTTGTCTTGTGACAATCACGGGCTTCCCCATCGACATCATTTCGCGGCAGGCGAAGGAAATGGTTTCGACGCGATAAGACAGAACAAAACCGATGTCAATGGCACCGATAAACGGGCGTACATCTTCCAGGTCACCCACAAATGTAATATGATCGCGCATGCCCAGTTGCTCAACTTCATCCAGCAATGACTGCGGCGCTTTCGGGCCGGCAACGGCAATATGCATGCGCTCAATCTGACGACGATCCAGTTGCGCCAGCGCACGCACCATATCGATCCATCCTTTGTATTCCGTCGTTCCCGCATTGCTGCCCAGCAGGATGCGACCATTATCATTTCCGCCCAGAATGGTATGACGCAGACTCGCGGCGTTTCCTGCATGTTTTTCGCTGAAGTAATCTGTGTTGATTCCGTTGTGTACCACAGTGACACCGGCCTGATCGTAAGGGCCGCCAGCCAGGCGGTCGGCCACAAAATCACACACAGCAATGCAATGATCCGTGCCGAAACGCGCGCGCAGGCGTGAGCCGATGGAATCGGTTGCATGATCATTATGCTTGGTGAAAATAATGGCCGGCTTGTGGCGCATTCCTCTGACTGCCAGCATCACCAGGCGATGGTCTGCGGTACCGTTGACATGGACCAGATCGAATTTTTCCTCGCGTAATATGCGGCGCATTTGTGCGATTGCTGCGGGCAGACGCTGCAGCTTGGAAGGGTAATTCTGGGCGTATGCTGTTACGCCGGGCATGCCGGATGCAATACGGTGAAGCGCGCTCTCAGGAGGGACGGCAACGGAAATATCATGTCGGATATGCAGTCCGTCAATCAGCCGGCTGATGTAGGAGGTATGCCCGCCAATGCCGGGGCTGGTATGAAAGTTGGTATACAGAATCTTCATTATTCGTGGTTTGGTTCCCATTATGTACCGGGTGGCAGCACGGTGGAGACAGCATTTTTTGCTGCGCAGCAAAATAATACCCCGATGCCGGGTGATGGCGCGGAATTTGTAACGGGCAGAAAGACCCTGTGGGGGAGAAAATTCGATCCTGTCACAAAAAAACCTGAAATCTGAAATTTTTCGAGCTGATATCCTTTGGTATAGTGGAATTTCAAGGGTGATATTACAGTTGCCCAAATAACCGGAGAACTTGATGAAAATTCTGATCATTCTGACCTCACATGACAAACTCGGTTCCACCGGTAAGCCCACCGGCTTCTGGCTGGAAGAGTTTGCTGCTCCCTATTATGCGTTTCTGGATGCAGGCGCGCAGGTCACACTGGCCTCTCCGCTGGGTGGCCAGCCTCCACTTGACCCTAAGAGCGATGAGCCGGATGCGCAGACAGAAGCGACTGAGCGGTTTCGCAAAGATGCCCAGGCGCAGGCCGTGCTCGCCTCAACCCAGAAGCTGGCTGATGTCTCTGCCGATACCTTTGATGCTGTGTTCTTTCCCGGTGGGCACGGGCCGCTATGGGATCTGGCAGAAAACGGCTACGTCAATTCACTGATCCGCGACTTCGAGCAGAGCGGTAAGGTGGTCTCAGCCGTCTGTCATGCTCCCGGGGTATTTCGTCATGTGAAGACCGCAGCGGGTGACTATCTGGTAAAAGACAAAAAGGTGACGGGTTTCAGCAATGCGGAAGAAGACGCTGTAGGGCTATCGGACGTTGTTCCCTTTCTGGTCGAGGACATGCTGAAAGAACATGGCGCAGTTTATTCCAGTGGCGGTGACTGGCAGCCGCATATCGTTGTTGATGGCAAGTTGATCACAGGTCAGAACCCGGCATCGTCAGTTGGCGTGGCGCAGGAAGTCATCAAACAGCTGCAAGGCAAGGGTTAATGATTGCAGGCGTGATCCAATTGCAATTGAAATTGCAATTAGGAGGCTGCGGGTTTTGTTACAACTCTGAGTAATATTGCAGTCGTGTATTTGACTGAAGACCGGTAAACTGAAACGACAAAAGCATTGCTTGAATAATCAATAATCCGGAGAAAAAATGAAGTCGATATGCATCCCGTCACGCAGAACAGGAAAACAGTTAACCGCGGGCGCAATCCTGTTTGCAGCAGCAGGTGCCGCTTTTGCTGCCCCTGTGGCTCAGGTTCACGATCTTGCAAAAAACGAGCAACAGGCATTTCTGGATACCTTGCGTGATCTGGTGCATATCGAGTCAGGCAGCAAAGATATTGAAGGCGTGACGAAAATTGCCGGCTTCGCCGCCGATCGCCTGAAGCAGCTGGGTGCAGAAACCGAAATCATCGAACCCAAGGACGTGTATCGCATGGACGATACGCCCGAGAAGACCGGACCGGTAGTTCACGGCACCATCAAGGGCACAGGCAAATCAAAAATCATGATGATTGCGCATCTGGATACCGTTTATCAGAAGGGCGATCTGAAAGATCAGCCCTTCCGTGTTGATGGCGACAAGGCGTATGGACTAGGGATTGCAGATGACAAACAGGGCGTTGCTGCTGTTCTGCACGTCGTAGACATGCTCAGGAAGCTGGACTATAAATCGTTTGGCACCGTAACGGTCGTATTCAACAGCGACGAGGAAATCAGCTCTCCGGGTGCGCGTGCCCTCATTACCAAGTTCGCAGAGGATCAGGACGCCGTCTTTTCTTTTGAAGGGGGTGGCAAGGATGGGGGCGTTCGCCTGGCGACCAGCGGTATCGGCGCGGCCTATCTGAAAGTGCACGGCAAATCGTCGCATGCTGGCGCGCGTCCGGAAGGTGGCGTCAATTCGCTTTATGAACTCTCGCATCAGATATTGCAGATGAAAGATCTGTCAAAACCGGAGGAAGGATTGAAGCTGAACTGGACGCTGGCCAAAGTCGGCAGTGTCCGAAATATGATACCGCCAGAGGCAGAAGCCCAGGCGGATGCCCGCGCACTGAAGGTCAAGGATTTCGATGCGCTTGAGACCGCGATGCAGGAGAAAATCAAGAACAAACTTCTGCCGGAGAGTAAAGTGGAACTCAAGTTTGAAGTTCGTCGACCACCTCTGGAAGCCAGTGATATCGGACGTAAACTGGCTGCCCATGCCCAGTCCATTTACAAGAAAGAGCTGGATATCGATATGTCAGTGGCCGACAAGGCGACTGGCGGCGGTACTGATGCTGCATTTGCAGCAGTGAAGACACGTGGAGGTGTTGTCGAAGGCTTTGGGCTTAGCGGTTTTGGTGCCCACTCCAATAACGCAGAATACGTGAATATTCCCACGATCGTGCCTCGACTGTACCTGGCGACACGCATGATCATGGATATCTCCGAAGGCAAGGTGGCGCAGGAATAGTGTGCTCAGCGATTTCGCGTCGCTTCCAGCGCCAGCAAATCACGTTTGGCATTCAAACCTCCCGCAAAGCCCGTCAGTTTGCCGGAACTGCCTACGACGCGATGACATGGCGCCACAATTGAGATTGGATTGCGACCGATAGCGGCTCCCACGGCCCGGGACGCCGCGGGGTTTCCTGCCTCTTTTGCGAGTTGCCCATAGCTGCGGGTTTCTCCAAAGGGAATGGCAAGAAGCATCCGCCAGACTTTTTGCTGGAACGGTGTTCCCTCCATCTGCAGCCTGATATCAAATTTCTTACGCCTACCTGCAAAATATTCCTCCAGCTGCTTGCGCGTTTCTTGCAGCACTGGATAGTTGTCATTTCGCGATTGCGGTCCCAGTTTTACCCGCCCCGGACGGTCATTCGGCCACAAGATGGCAGTCAGCGCATCATCTTTGGCGACCAGCGTCAGCTCTCCTACCGGAGAGGGCATGGTGGTGTATTCATATGTCATTTCATTTCTCCCGGGAATGCACGAGTTAAAACCGGATCAGAATGCCAGCGCCTGCCCGGATGGCCTAAGCCGGGTCGGAGCGCCGACGACTGATCCGAAAACCAGGGCCTTATCCGAAAATTAAAGCCTGATTACACTATACCAATTCACGCATGCAGCCACACTCCGCGCCTTGCGGCTGAATTGATCGTAATGGGATCAATAATGGATTCCAGTAATGGATTCAGTAATGGGGGCGGCCGCAGGGAAGGTGGGTAAATAATGTTGGCACGCGTGGCGGCTTTCAGGCCCAATTGGGGCTGCGTTATACTTTCTTCATGGATCAAGAATAAGCCGCAACTTGTGCCGGAGACATCATGACAGATGCAATCATTACCGGCCATTTGTGCGCAATCAGGGAGCAAAAAGGAATGACGCAGAAAAACCAGAACGTTTCCAGCGGGGCGAAGGACGCCGGCTCAACCGGCAGCCAGGCTTTGCAATATCAGAGCGGATTTGGCAATGAGTATGCCAGTGAGGCGGTTGCAGGAGCACTGCCTCAGGGCAGAAACAATCCGCAGCACGGACCTCATGGGCTTTACACAGAATTAATCTCAGGTACTGCATTCACCGCGCCGCGTCATGAAAACAGGCGTACGTGGATGTATCGTCGCCAGCCATCGGTCGTAGCGGGACGCTATGAACCTTACGAGCAGGCCTTGTGGCAAACCGGCGCGGATACTCGCGTTCCTTTGCCGCCGGAACCCCTGCGCTGGGCACCCTGGGTGGTGGAGAAGCCCGATTGCGACTTTGTCGATGGAATCAAAACCATTGCAGCGAATGGGCACGCCGATGCGCAAAGCGGGCTTGCCGTTCATGTTTATCATTTTGACAAATCCATGAACCAGCGGGCATTTGTCAACGCAGACGGTGAAATGCTGCTGGTGCCACAGCAGGGCGCCTTGCAGATCAGGACTGAAATGGGACTGCTGCATGTTGAGCCAAGAGAAATCGTGATCATCCCGCGAGGGATAGCGTTCAGAGT
>JAEWHK010000012.1 GCA_023387815.1 Pseudomonadota bacterium | reverse complement strand
GCTTTACGTTAGGCGGTTATCATACTGACATATTAACCATTTTATTGATAGCGATGTATGCAGAACGCCGATGATAACGATGACGGACCGCTTTATGACCGTCCCAGCAAGTCCCAGGTAAAACGGGAACTGCTTGCCATCCTGGAACTGGGCAAGAAAGTCATCGAGCTGCCCCTGGAGAAAGTCAAGCAGCTGGATCTGGAAGAAAAGACCTTCGAGGCCATTCGCATTGCCCAGAAAACCACGGGTCGTGAGGGTCGCCGTCGCCAGATTCACTATGTAGGCAAACTGCTGCGTACGGCAGATACGCAGGCAATTGCCAAAAAAATGGACGAGTGGGAAAACGGCTCGCGCGAACAGACCGCCAATATGCATCGCATGGAAACGCTGCGCGACCGACTGATTGACGAAGACGACGCCCTGACCCGCCTGCTCAACGATTATCCGGAAGCTGACGCGCAGGCGCTGCGTACGCTGATTCGCGGAGCACGTCGTGAACGCGATCAGAATGCCAGCCTGCCCGCCGGGCGTGAACCCCAACGCAAGCATTACCGCGCCCTCTTCCAGGCGCTCAAGCTGTTGCTGAACAAGGAATAGATTCGATGGAAAAGTTACTGGACTGCGTGGAAATAGAACACGGCAGTGATAAACAGGCTGCGGCCGACTATTCAGTCATCTGGATGCACGGACTGGGTGCCGATGCCAACGATTTTGTCCCGGTTATTCCCGAGCTGCATCTGCCCGCCGACAAACGTATCCGCTTTGTCTTTCCCAATGCGCCGGTACGGCCTGTGACCATCAACAATCAGATGCCGATGCGCGCATGGTACGACATCATGGCGCTCAGTAATGTCAGTCGTGATGTCGATGAAGCCGGTCTGCGCGCTTCGCAGAGCGAGATTGAAGCCCTGATCCGACGCGAGAACGAGCGCGGTGTACCCACCGAACGCATCGTACTTGCCGGCTTTTCGCAGGGCTGCGCCATGGCCTATCAGACAGGCCTGCGTTCGCAAAAGAAACTGGCAGGCCTGATCTGCCTGTCCGGCTATCTGCCCATGGCTGATAAAACCGTCAGCGAACACAATACAGCCCATCTGGATATGCCGATTTTTATTGCACATGGCATGTATGACCCGGTGGTCAATATTGCCTTTGCAGAACAGACCCGGGACTGGCTGAAGGCGAATCACTACACCCAGACCGAATGGCACACGTATCCCATGGCGCACTCGGTCAACCTGGACGAGATCCGTGACATTTCCGCGTTTCTGCAACGGATCACGGCCTGAAGATAATCCGGTGTCAACCCACTAGAATTCAATAGTGTTGCCGTCCAATGCCTGCATGACATTCGGCGGCAACACGGCAGGATTTTCCATCAGAAAACGGTCCAGTTCATGCCCGGCATGGGTCAGCCAGGTTGTACCTGGCGCAAGCCTGTCGTGAATGTCCAGCGCCTGGTTCAAATCATTGTGATTGCGGCCCGCGGTTTCGCGAGGCGGATAGGAACAGTCAAGCACGCAATGATCCAGCCTGGCCTTGCGCAGCAGTGCCAGTACTTTTGGTTCCAATCCGGCCGTATCTGTCAGGTAGGCCAGCTTGCCGCCCTTTGCCGTACAGATGAGATAACCCAGGGTGGGTTTGGAATGCTGTAGCGGCAATGCCGTCATCTGAAAACCCGGAAAATCATAAGTTTGATAGGGAGCGAAGGTCTGGGAGAAATCCAGAATACCAGGATGTTTGTATAAATCGGCAAACCCGAGTTCATCAACAGGACCGTAAACCGGCAACCGTAAATTGACACCCCAGCGAAGATGCAACAAACCCTGCGCATGATCTGCGTGATAGTGCGTCTGGAAAATGCCGTTCAGGGAACCCGGCGCGTAGCGGCTTGCCAGATCGGTCAGGCCGCTGTCGATCAGCCATTGCCCCTTATGATTCTGCAGCAAGGCACTACAGGGACGACGCACGTATCTGCTGTCGGCATGCGCACGACGACAGGCAATGCAATCACAGTTGTAAACCGGCATCTGTGCCGAATTGCCTGTACCCAGGAAGGTGAATTTCATGATGCATTCCTGAGGGTGGCAGGCGTGATCCTGTCTAGCAGCGCGCCAATGGTGGCGTCAAGCGCGCCGGAATTATCCAGCAAGAGAAAATCGGTGCCGTGTTCGCGCAGCCGTTCAACAAACGCCAGATCCATGGTTGCGTTGCGGGCCAGTCGCTGGGCGATTTCCTCGCGGTTTTCGCGACCCCGGGCCAGCAGACGCTGCAGAAGCAGCTCTGTCTGCACCTTGAGCAGCACAACCAGCAGCCCGGGATAGCGCTGCGCCGCGGTCTCGCAATAAGCGCGCGATCCGTTAACCATCACCGTCCTGCCAGCGGCCAGATGCTCGTCTATTTCGGTGGCGATGCCATAGGCCAGTCCATTGGCTCGCCAGCTCATGGCGAATTTCCCATCTCGCTCCATGCGATCGAAATGCTCCGGGGAAAGACCATACGCATCCTCACCTTCGGCCTCGGCCGAACGGGTGATGTAGCGTTTCATAACATGCACGGCACCCTGGCCGCGCGCCGCCACCCCGTCCAGTACGCTGTCCTTGCCCGCCCCCGAGGGGCCAATCAGATACACCAGTTTGCCACCCATCAAAACACACGTTCCCCATGTCGCAGCACCTGCCGTACGACGAACTGTTTGCCGGAATCCTTGACCCGCAACAGATCGGCAACCAGGCCCGGCAGGATCTGTCCGCGATCCGGCAGATTGGCCGATTGCGCTGGCGCCAGACTGACCATATTAACAGCCTGTGGCAGACTGATCCCCAGATCCGACTGGCTCAGAATGCGGACAGACTGCAGCATGCTGGCCGGATAGTAATCACTGGATAGAATATCCAGCACGCCGTTGCGCGCCAGATCGGACGCGGCAATATTGCCTGAATGTGAACCTCCACGCACCACATTGGGCGCGCCCATCAGGACTTTCAGACCCAGCTCGTGGCTCATTGATGCGGCTTCATGCGTGGTGGGAAATTCGGCAATGGTCATGCCAAAGCCTGCCGATTCCTGAACATGCTCGCGAGTGGCATCATCGTGACTTGCCAGCGACAGTCCGCGTGCCTGACAGATATCCACGATACTGCGACGATATTTGACGCTGAAGCGTTCGGCATTGCCTTTCTGCCGTTGGATAAAGTCATCCATTTCCTGATCGCTCAAATGATACTTACCCTGATAGTACTCACGATACTTTTCGTATTTGACGAACTGGCGCTGACCCGGTGTGTGATCCATGACCGACACAAGATGTACCAGATCGTTCCCGACCAGATCTTCGAATATTTCAAGTGTCTTTTCATGACTCACTTCGCAGCGAAGATGCAGGCGATGTTCTGCGCGGGTATGTCCATCGTGGGCTGCGTGCGATATGGCTTCGATCATTTTGGGCAGCTGCAGCAGGCGGTTTCCTTTTGGATTGACATCGCCGATAGACAGCGCATCGAACACAGTCGTGATACCCGAGCCGACGATCTGCGCATCATGCGCCAGTACTGCATTTTCTGATGGCCAGTCGACGCCTGGACGCGGATTCATGTACCGCTCCAGATTATCCGTGTGCAGTTCGATGAGTCCTGGAAACATATAGTCGCCACCCCAATCCTCTGCGCCGGCCATGGAGACCGAACCTTCACTGATCTCGCTGATCTTCCCATTATTCAGCTTCAGCGTACCGTGTATCACTTCGCTGGCCGTGACAATTTTTGCATTCGTGACGATGCGCTCATGCGACATGTTTCATCTCCTGTGTTGCGATATCCAGATAATGGTCGACGACGCTTTCCCTGGCGGCCTTGTCGTGAAAAATGCCAATCAGCGCGGAACCGCCGGCCTTGGCTTCAGCAATCATGTCCAGGACAACCTGGCGGTTGGTCTCGTCCAGTGACGCCGTGGGTTCGTCCAGAAGCATCAGCGGCCAGTTCACCATGAAGCCACGCGCGATATTGACGCGTTGCTGTTCGCCCCCCGAAAACGTGTTGGGTGCAAGCCCCCATAACCGTTGTGGAATATTCAGGCGCGTCAGCAGATCCATTGCCCGTGCCCTGGCCTGCTGCTGCTGCCATCCACGCAACAAGGCGGGCTCCTGCACCACGTCAAGGCAGGTGACACGAGGTATAACGCGCAGAAACTGGCTGACATAACCCATGCTTTCGCGTCTGACAGCCATGATCTGGCGTGGGGTTGCTCCCACCAGTTCCACCATGGCGCCGCGATGCTGCAACTGGATCGAACCACCGCCAGGCAGATAGTTTCCATAGAGCGTGCGCAGCAATGTCGATTTGCCGGCCCCCGATTGCCCATGCAGTACCACGCATTCGCCTGAGCGCAGGGAAAAGCTGATAGCCTTCAGGACATGCAGTTGCACGCCCTGCTGCTGATGCAAGGTAAAGGTTTTACAAAGGTCATGGACCTTGATGATTGTGTTCATACTGGCTCCATTGAGTTCATCATGCCTTCGGCAAGGCTTTTTCTGTGATCATTCTGTTCGTCCATCACGGTTGCAATACAGATGACACCAGTAGCTGGGTATAGGGGTGTTGCGGATCATCCAGGATCTGGTCGGTCAGACCGCTTTCCACAACCCGGGAGCGCCGCATAACCATCAGCCGGTCTGCCAGCAGACGGGCTACGGCCAGATCATGCGTCACGATGATCACAGCCAGACCTAGGTCTCTGACCAGGGCGCGCACCATGTCCAGCAGTCGAGCCTGCACCGAGACATCCAGTCCACCGGTAGGTTCGTCCATGAACACCAGACGCGGACCCGAAACCAGATTGCGCGCGATCTGCAGACGCTGCTGCATGCCGCCGGAAAACGTGCGGGGCAAATCATCAATTCGGCTTGCATCAATCTCGACATGCGTGAGCCAGCGCAAGGCGGCTGCCCGCAGGCTGCTATAGTTGCGTTCCCCCTGCGCCATCAGTCGCTCGCCAATATTGGCACCGGCCGATACTGTCATGCGCAGCCCATCGCGCGGATTCTGTTCAACAAATCCCCATTCGGTGCGCAGCGTTGTACGGCGTTGCGCCTCGGATGACGCATACAGATCGGTCTGCGCACCATCGCTACGGCGGTAGTGAATACTGCCGGTGTCGGGTTCGCTGCGCCCGGACAGCACGTTCAGCAAGGTGGATTTGCCTGATCCTGACTCGCCGACAATTCCCAGCACTTCGCCAGGGTAAAGATCGAAACTGACGGCCTGGCAGCCTTTGTCCGGACCGAAAAGGCGGCCGATATCCCGAACACTGAACAATGGCTCGTTCACGTCGGTCTTCATTGCTTCGTCCTGATTCCAGCCTGTATCGATTGCCTGCAGCGTATTCATGCTTTCTCCTCGATTGCGGCAACGCGCTGCTCGCAGTAATCCGTATCGGAGCAGACGAACTCGCGACTGCCCGTGTCATTGGTAATGATTTCATCCAGAAAGGAATCGGATGATCCGCAAATAGCGCAACAGCGATCCCACTTCTGAACCTCGAATGGGTGGTCATCAAAATCCAGGCTGGAAACACGTGTATAGGGTGGCACGGCGTAAAGACGTTTTTCGCGCCCTGCCCCGAACAGCATCAGCGCAGGACTGCAATGCAATTTGGGATTATCGAATTTGGGGATGGGCGATGGATCCATGACGTAGCGATCATCAACCAGCACGGGATAGGCATAGGCCGTGGCAATATGGCCGTAGCGAGCGATATCCTCGTAGAGTTTTACATGCATGACGCCGTAATCATTCAGGGCATGCATGGTCTTTGTTTCGGTTTCCGAGGGTTCGATAAAACGCAGGGGTTCGGGAATCGGCACCTGATACACCATGATCTGATCGTTGCGAAGGGGCATCTCGGGAATACGGTGGCGTGTCTGGATCACCGTGGCCTTCGTGGTTTGCGTGGTTGTGCTTACGCCTGCGGTACGCGAGAAGAAGCGTCGTATCGATATGGCGTTGGTGGTATCGTCCGCCCCCTGATCGATGACCTTGAGTACATCATCACGGCCGAGTATTGCTGCCGTCAGTTGCATGCCGCCCGTCCCCCAGCCATAGGGCAGCGGCATTTCACGGCCCCCGAAAGGCACCTGATAGCCGGGAATGGCCACCGCCTTGAGCAGCGCACGACGGATCATGCGTTTGGTCTGCTCATCCAGATAGGCGAAGTTATAGGGGTCAGCCTGGTATTGACCGGTACGATCTGCCAGAGTATTCATGCACGTTTCTCCACGTCCTGTGTTGCAGACTCTGCCTGCGTTTCACCGTTTTCCTGAATCTGATCCTGAACGTGTTCCTGATCACGCTGGCGCATCTTGCGAATCAGCCCCAATTCGGCCTGGAAGTCCACGTAATGCGGTAATTTCAGATGTGATACAAAGCCGGCCGCTTCCACGTTGTCGCAATGCATCAGGACGAACTCTTCCTGCTGCGCGGGCGAGGTGATCTCCTCGTCGAACTGTGCCGCGCACAGGGCGCGATCCACCAGCGCCATGCCCATGACCTTGCGTTCGTTGTAGCCGAAGGCCAATCCATAACCCCGGGTAAACTGTGGCGGTTCGGTCCTGGATCCGGTGAACTGGTTGATCATTTCGCACTCGGTGATCTCGATATCTCCTATTGGCACAGCAAAGTCCAATTCCTCGGGTTCCAGCCAGACTCCGGCCTCGCCAGTGCGGATTTCTCCGGCGAAAGGATGGTTGCGTCCGTAACCGCGTTGCGTGGAATAACCCAGCGCCAGCAAAAAGCCTTCGTCTCCGCGAGCCAGAGCCTGCAGACGCTGCATGCGATTACTGGGAAAGTCCAGCGGTTCGCGCGTGATATCCGGGACATCACGTGCCCCCTCTTTCTCAGCCCGCATCAGGCCTTCCTGTTCCAGCATGCCGAGCACGCGTGGATAGGCCAGGCTGTCGGTCTCGGCAGGTCCGGAATCGGGCTGAGCTGACGCGATGCGTTCAATGCCAACACTCGCACCTGCGTTATGACAACCCTCTGTGCCACCGTCAACCGCAGCTTCTGCGTCACCTGCTCCGTTAACACCTGCATCGCGTCCAGCGCCAGCTCTACCTTCGGCCCCCTCTTCAGCCGCAAGTGCAAAATCCAGCAGTCGATGCGTGTAATCGAAAGTCGGCCCAAGCAATTGTCCGCCGGGCAAATCTTTATACGTTGCGGAAATCCGCCGTTCAATCTGCATCTGCGTGGTTTCCAGCGGCATGCTGGCGCAATAGCGACTCAGCGTGGTCCGATAGGCCCGCAACAAAAAAATGGCTTCCTGCAAATCGCCCGCGGCCTGCTTGATGGCCAGCGCCGCCAGTTCTCTGTCATACAGGGAACCTTCGCTCATGACGCGTGCAACGGCCAGCGGCATTTGCTGTTCAATCTGCGCCAGACTCAACGCCGGTACCGATGTATCGCCGCGGCGTTTCTGATCCAGCAGGCGATGCGCCTGTTCGATGGCGGCTTCCCCGCCCTTGACTGCAACATACATATCGCTCTCCCTATTTCAAGCGCGCAACAGTGCTGCGCGGCAAAGCCATGATCTGCCGCTGGCTGGTCATGAAAAAATCCAGTCCGCGAGGAAATGGCGTCAATTCGTTGCGCATTTGCCAGAAGGGTTCGTCCAGCAACGCGGCAATTTCGCGCTCTGTTTCAATACCGGGCCCGCGCAGGACAACCGGCGTACCGTCTGTCAGCGACGCCAGTTGCATAATGACGGTGCAGGACATCTCAGGATCACGATCGCTACCGATGCGAAACTGCGACAGGTACGCCACGTCCTGCGCACTGATGACTGCCATATCGGCCTGGGCAGGATCTGCCACAATGGGGCAGGCGCAATGGAAGGCCAGGTTGGCACGCACGGCAGGTGTATCCAGCGATGGACTCAGCCAGACCTGGGTATCGTCATCGAACAACGTGAGGGACAGGCAGAACGTTGCCGGATGCATGCAATCGAGCGCTTCAGTGAAGTCGATCTGCTCGACCACACCCGGTTCGGACATGACTTTGAGCGCGGCGCGGAAACTCTGCTGGGCATGCAACACCGGATCGGTAAATGCGGGAACAAGTGCGGGGGTATTCATGCGTTTTCTCCTCTGACCA
Source organism: Pseudomonadota bacterium (assembly GCA_023387815.1). GTDB lineage: Bacteria > Pseudomonadota > Gammaproteobacteria > Burkholderiales > Burkholderiaceae_B > Advenella. The sequence goes on along the minus strand of JAEWHK010000012.1, from coordinate 9,531 downwards.
GGGTGAAGAAATCTACTTTTGACGCCGCGACACGGGCTTGTCTGGATTCGCGTTTTTCCAGCTGCTCGCGCGCCAGGGGCGAGATCAGCGATGCCATCAGCGCGCTGTTCTCCTCACCCTGCAGCAGCGCATCGGCCACAGCGGCAAGCTCTGCATGCCGCTTGTTTCGTCCGGCCACATAGCTGTATCCGGCGCGACCATCGGGCAGCTGAATGACGCAACGTGTTACGGTCATTTCACCAAGATTAAACGCCTGGCCGGTCCCTCCCATGCGTCCGCGCACCATGGCCATGCCGGTTTCCGGCTTGCGTATGCACTGGTACGACACGCCCTCAAGCTGTGCTTCGTATTGCGCCAGGCGGTCGCCCGCGCGGGCGAGAACCTGCATCCAGCGCTGCCGCGCGGTGGGTTCGAAATCCGGTTTCATGTTTGCTCTCCATTCAAAACGACTTGATATTGAAAACGGTCGGCGCGACTGACGGAAAAGGTCAGTTCGACGGGATGGCCGTGCTGATTTCTGGATAATGTTGTTACGGTGAGTACGGGTGCCGATTGCGGGATCAGCAATCGCGATGCTTCATCGATCGTGGGCAGCCTGGCACCGATCACGCTGGAAGCCCGTTGCAGATCACAGCCCCGGTCTTTCAGGTATTGCCGCATCGAATCACGTTTGTAATCCCTGAGCAGCTGCTCATAACCAGAGGAAAAAAAGTGCGTCATCACGCTGATGGGTTCATCGTCGATGAAGCGCAAGGTGCGGTATTCCAGAACCGTGCTATCAGGCGCCAGCGCCAGTTGCGCGACTTCGTTCTGATTGGCCGGTCGTCGGTACACTTTCAGCAATTGCGCTCTGGCGGTATGCCCCATCGCGGAAAACTGATCGGTATAGGCACTTTTGGCCTGTACGGGATACAACATGGGCCGGCTCAGCACCTGTGTGCCCTTGCCCTTGATCCGGATAATGTTTCCTTCCTGCACCAGCAAGTCCAGTGCGCGCCTCACGGTATGACGATTGACATCAAAGCGCTGCGCCAGTCTCAATTCACCGGGCAGCAGGTCGCCCGGCTTGTACATGGACAGCTCGGCCCGGATTGTCGAGGCCAGCGTCTGGTATATCGGCTCTTCCTGTCTAGACAAGTTCATGGCTTTAAAAAGGCAGCGCACTGCCTTTTCCGTTAAACAAAGTATTTTCGAAGTCGCTGCGAGACCACGTCGATCACGCTGACGCACACAATGATGATCAGCAATATCGCGGCCGTCTGCCCGAAAGCAAAACCGCGTATGGCTTCCCACAACAAGACCCCGATTCCGCCGGCGCCGACCATGCCAACCACCGTCGCAGACCGCACATTGGATTCAAACCGGTACAGGGCGTAGGAGACCCACAGGGGCATGACTTGCGGAATCACACCAAAAATCACTTCCTGCAAGGCACTGGCACCGGTAGCACGCACCCCTTCTACCGGGCCGGGATCGATGGCTTCCACTGCTTCGGCAAACAGTTTGGCCAGCACGCCCGTGGTACCCAGAAACAAGGCAAGTACGCCGGCAAACGGACCCAGCCCCACTGCCACGACGAACAGCATGGCAAATACCATTTCGTTGATTGAACGCAATGCGTCCATCAGACGGCGCACCGGCTGACAGACCCACCAGGGGACCAGGTTTGATGAAGACAGGATGCCCAGCGGAATGCCACAGATAATTGCCAGCACCGTTCCCCACACTGCAATCTGTATCGTGACCAGCATTTCGTTCAGATACAGTCGCCATTCGGCAAAGTCTGGCGGGAAGAAATCTGCTGCAAAAGTCAGCATATTGCCCGAGTCGGTCCACAGCAGAACCGGATTCATTTCCGCACCCTTCCAGGCCCAGGCAAGAAACAGCAGGAACAGCGCCCAGCCGAGCATCTTCGCCCAGGTCATCCGTGGTGCATCGACAGGCATTCCTGGCGCGGGCACAGCGGCAGCGTTTCCAGAAAGTAAGGCAGACATATTGAATTCCAGAGGGTGGCAGCCAGCCGCAAGGCCGCTGCCACGTTACGTCAAACGACTTAGGACTTATTGCTTTCCAGTGATTTCATGCGCGTTGAGATTTCGCTCAGTTGCGCATCCAGATTGGCAATCTGCTTCTTGCGGTCTTCGTCGCCCAGCTTGCTGTCGCCTGCAATCTGTGAGCGTTTCTTGAACAGTTCCAGCTGACGTATCGGCAGCAGCTGGTCATTGCTGGAAGGACGGAATTTGCCCCAGGCCAGACCATTTAGCGTTTTCAGTTCTTCTGGCTTGTCACCATAAGTATCGAAGAACGCCTTGATTTTTGTTTTGGCAGCATCCGGCAGGTTCTTGCGCCATACGATCGGATCTGCGGGAATCAAGGGCGACTTCCAGATCACTTTGAGTGCCTTGGCCTTTTCCGGGTTGGTCTGCATCAGGCGGTCCATTCCCTCGGTATTGAAGGTGGCAACATCAACCTGCTTGTTTGCCACAGACAAGGCATTGACTTCATGACTGCCGTTGACGGAGCGTTTGAAAATTTTGTTGGCATCAACGTTGTTCTCGGCGAAAACGTAATAGCCGGGAACCAGGAAACCCGAGGTGGAATTGGGATCGCCGTTGCCAAAATTCAGGTTTTTGGCATTTTTGAGCATGTCTTCTACGGAATTGATGGGACTGTCTTTGTTTGCGATCAGCAGGCTCCAGTAGCCGGGCTTGCCATCCATGTCCACGGTCTGGTAAATGACTTCACCGTTGGCCCGATCCACCGCTTCCATGGCAGATTTGTTGCCGTACCAGGCGATATCGACTTTATCGAAGCGCATTCCCTGGATGATGCCGGCATAGTCCGGCGCAAAAAATGCCTTTACCTTATAGCCGGTCTGCTTTTCCATATCGGCCAGAAACGGCTCCCACACGGTTTTGAGATTCTGGGACGATTCAGTGGAAATAATGCCAAAGTTGAGTTCCTTCAGATCCTGTCCGTGGGCGGCGCCCGCCGCCACTCCCAGGGCAAATACCGAAACGCCAATGCGGCGGATAATCGAATTGAACATGAATATTCCTATTGAAATAACGGTATCAGGCAGCTGCCAGTACCAGATGTGCCGGATCGCGAACGATCTGCGTGCTTTTTGACTCCTGTTCGCCGAACAGAAGTGCCGTACCAATTTCCGAGCCATAAAGATCACTCAGAAAATCGTTGGTCAGATGCTGTATCGGACCATCGAAATATTTTTTCCCTGCCTTCAGGGCTACCGCGTGCCTGCAATACTTCACCGCGTAATCAACCTGATGCAGCGTCACAATGACCGTTTTGCCATCCTGCTTGTTGATATCAGCCAACGTTTCCATGACCTTGCGGGCCGATTCCGGATCCAGCGAGGCTATCGGTTCGTCGGCCAGAATAATTTCCGCCTCCTGGCATAAGGCACGGGCAATCGCCACGCGCTGTTGCTGCCCACCGGAAAGCGTGGATGCACGACGATGTGCAAACTCAAGCAGACCGACGCGCTCCAGCGCGCGCAGGGCTTTTTCCGTTTCTTCCTTGTTGAACAGGCCCAGGGCGCCGCGCAGGCGCGACATGCGGCCCAGGCTGCCCAGCAGAACGTTTTTCAGTACAGACAGCCGCCCCACCAGATTGAACTGCTGGAATATGTAGCCGATATCGGAGCGGATACGCCGCACATCGCGATTCAGGCTTCCGTCCTTTTGCATTTCCTGGCCCAGCATACGTACAGACCCGCCCGTCTGACGGTCGCACGTGGCCAGTCCAGCCAGATGCCGCAGCAATGTCGAATTGCCTGAACCGGACGCGCCAATCAGCGCAACCATGGCGCCAACGGGAACGGATAATTCCAGCCCGTGCAGCACCTGCTTGGTACCAAAGGTCTTATTCAGGCTGGTGACGTGGATGGCTTGTTCCATCATGATTTCCTCTCTTTGACGATGCGTTTTCTCGCCTGCAGTATTCCTGACTGACGCCGGAACACATTGGCGGAATAACGACAGGGTCAAGGGGCACATCCGGATTCGGATGCAATCCCTCGCGAACGCCACCATCTTAGGGAAACTTTATGACGGGCAGGTTAAGCAAATCTTGCACGAATGTTACATATGGCTTGCCGCCAGTGTTCTATTGCTAGACAAGTGATCTTCCCGCTGCAGATTATTTTTTATTAGCGCGAATCCGCAACTTGCGGCTCTGACGCGAAATGTCAGACCGCATTTCCTAGACAAGTCGGATTTCGGGAAAAATGTAACCTGGCGAGCCATGACTTGCCGCAACACTTTCTTTAGTGATTTATTGCCTGCGACAAGTCACTTCATGGTTCAGGGCGAATCTCACAGTTCGCCGGATAGTGCATCAAGAGAATAAATGACCGACCCTCAAGGTGCTTCCTTCAAAGGCAGCCAGACGCGGCGCATGTCGGGGTCTTCTTCGTCCTCTTCATTAATAAAGCCCAATGAAGTCATCAAATGCAACATAGGTCGGTTGCCGGAAAGCACCACCCCTTCCAGATAGGCCAGCTGATGCTGACGGGCTGCGGCAATCAGGGCGTGCATCAGACTGGTGCCCAGCCCGCGCTTCTGCCATTCGTCGCTGATCACCAGTGCATACTCTGCCCCAACGCCATCGGCATTGCGCAAATAGTGCGCCAGACCAATAATGATTTCCTGCGGCAGTCCGCGATTAGCCGGATTGGGAACCTGGGTGGTAGCCACCAGTGCCAGTTCTCGGTGATAGTCCACATAGGTATAGCGCGTCAGCATTTTCGGCGTGAGTTCACGCATCATGGACACAAAACGCATATAACGTGATTTTTCGGATAATCCGCGAATGAACTCCTGCAAGGCATCCGCATCTTCCGGGCGAATGGGACGCAAGACCCACGGCGTACCATCATCAAACATGCGGCTTTGCACCAGGTGTGTGGGATACGGATAGATGGCCATATGGCCAAACCCGTTTTCCTGCGGTATTTCGCTGGGTAGTGGATCGCACAGCCGGATTTGCAGATCGCGCACATGCAGATCGCGATATCCCAGAACAATGGGATCGAGTGCCAGACTATCAATGGCCGGCAGCTCGCTCACGATTTCGCTCACGGTTTCCAGCAGGCGCTGCAGTTTGAGCAAAATTTGCGGCTCGACGTAAGACTGCAATTCCTGACGCCAGACACGACTGCGTTCTATCAGCTTGCCCGCCAGATTCAGATTCAGTGGAGGCAGATCGACACCGCGATCCGATGCAAAGAACCGGACAACATGTCCGCCTTCGCCGAACCAGATCCAGGGACCGAAGATGGGATCGCGGCGCACACGGATCATGACCGAGGGCACATCGTCCAGTGTCGTAAAGCGTTCGTCCTCTTCGTCTTCATCCCAGCGTACATCGGCATGAAAACATTCAAACAGCGCTTTGGCGGCCTCGCCATCCAGCACACCGCCCTGATCCCGGACCGCCGTATCGATAATTTGCCTCGCCTTTTCGATCTCTGCCGGCCGCTGGCCCGAGTGAACGTAGCGAGTCTGTTGCAGCAACTGCTGATTATAGTGATACGAAGTGAGCGATAACACGGCGCTGAGCGCCGTTTCAGGTGTGCGAAAGGCTGGCATGGCCGCCTGATCCAGCAGGCGCCTTAGCGGACGCATTTTTGCTTCGCCCAGCAGACAAGTGACAATGGGTTTCTGAGCTCCAGGCGCGAACGCCGCAAGTGCCTTGACCACTTCTGTCATATCGCAGAATTCATCGGGCGCGAGAATCACCATGACGGCATCCACCTGACTGTCTGCGACCAGACAGCGCAGGCCATCGATCAGGGCAGTAGGCGTCAGGGGCACGTAAGGAATGACCGGATTATCGATCAGCGTGCTGACACCAAAGATATCGCCCAGGCATTTGACCGTTGCCTGCGTGAGCGGTGCCATGGACATGGAACTGTCGGCGGGAATGGCATCCTGCACCAGCTGAGCGGAAGCACGCCCGTTGGCCAGCATGGCAATTTTCCCGCCTCGCGGGCGTCGCGCATAGGCCATGGCCTTGATGGCAGCAAACAGTTCCACAAAATAATTGACACGAATCGCGCCAGCCCGCCGCAAGGCAGCATCAAGCACGACATCACTCCCCGACAATTCCTGATCGCCTCGACCAGCACGCAGCACGATGACCGGCTTCACACTGGATGCCGCGCGCAAGGCGCTGATCAGTTCCCTGCCCGAGGTGAGTTTGTCCAGATAGAGCGCGATACTGTCTGTGCGCGAATCTGTCGCCAGGTAATCAAGTAACTCGGGAAGATCCACATCGGTCACTTCGCCCAGAGAAACGGCGGCTGACAATCCCAGATTGACGTCTTCGGCCCAGTCGATGATGGAACGCAGCAGCATTCGCGATTGTGATACAACGGCGATTCGTCCGGTTTTGGGTAACTGCGGCGCCAGGCTCAGATTCAGGTTCAGATGAGGCCGATAGATGCCGAAGGCGCGCGGACCCAGTAACATGACGCTGTGACGCTGGCACCAGTCACTAATAATTTTGCGCGTGACGACAGGGTCTTCATCAACGACTTCACCCGGCAACAGCAGAACGGCCTGCGGACGGGCCCGATCAAGCGCCTGCAGAACATTGATCAGCAGACTGGGGCGAACGCAGATCACTGCCAGTTCGCGGGTTGCGGCCGGCACAAACGCCTGCAACTGCTGACGTGCCTGATCCGGCTCTTCTGACAGATGCAGAAGATCAGTCTTGGATTTCAGGTAGCCAGGCACCTGGTTAAATACGGGAAGCTCGCTGTCGGCAATAACGCAGAGTGAGCGTGGTTCAAAAAATGCCGCGAGACGGTGACGCAACATACATCCTCTCGAAATAGGGTGATTTGAACGGACCAGATCTTTTTATATAAACAGCAGTTTCATTTGCTCTGGTCATTCATAACATTTTAAACTGACTCTCTTCTGATTTATCCAATTCCGAGCAATCATAATGAATACAACACAGTCCGCCCCGACAACTCCGGTGCGCACCCGATTCGCCCCCTCTCCTACCGGCTATCTTCATCTGGGCGGCGCCCGCACCGCGCTGTTCTCATGGGCATTTGCCCGTCATCACAAGGGCACATTTGTCCTGCGCGTCGAAGATACCGATCTGGAGCGATCTACGCCAGAGGCTGTCCAGGCAATTCTTGACGGCATGAAGTGGCTGGCGCTGGACGCAGACGAAGGGCCTTTCTACCAGATGCAGCGCATCGACCGGTACAAGGAAGTGCTGGCCACCATGCTCGAAAACGGCACCGCTTACTATTGCTACAGCAGTCCCGAGGAAGTGAATCAGATGCGCGAAACGGCCAGAGCAGAAGGTCGCAAGCCCAAGTACGATGGCACCTGGAGACCTGAACCTGGCAAGACGCTGCCTCCCGTGCCCGAAGGCCGCAAGCCCGTCGTGCGATTCCGAAACCCGCAGGATGGCGCCGTCACCTGGAACGACATGCTCAAGGGACCCATTTCCATTGACAATGCCGAGCTCGATGATCTGATTATTGCCCGACCCGATGGCACGCCCACATATAACTTCTGTGTTGTCGTTGACGATCATGATATGCAAATCACTCACGTGATACGTGGTGATGATCACGTCAATAATACGCCGCGACAGATCAATATTCTTAAGGCACTGGGCGCACCGGTTCCCGAATACGGACATCTTCCCATGATTCTTGGTCCGGATGGACAGAAACTGTCCAAACGACATGGCGCTGTCAGCGTGATGGAATACGATGCAAAAGGCTATCTGCCCGAAGCCATGATCAATTACCTGGCCAGACTTGGCTGGAGTCACGGAGATCAGGAACTCTTTAGTCGCGATGAATTCGTGGAGTGGTTCGATACACGAAATCTATCGAAATCGGCTGCTCAATGGGATCCGAAAAAACTGAACTGGGTGAATGCACATTACATACGCGAACTCAGTGATGCAGATCTGGTCGCCCATGTGTTGCCACGTATCACCGCACGTGGTGGCAGTGCTGAACGCATTGATCTGGCTGCCGTCCTGAATCTGTTCCGTGACCGTGCAGAAACGCTGGAACAGCTGGCAGACAATGCCATGTTGTTCTGCCAGCCCTATCGCCCTGCCGATCCTGAACTGGCCGCCAGCGTGCTGACCGATGATGCCCGCGAGACATTGAGAAAATTCGCAGCGGCGGCAACAGCACTGAACCAGTGGGATGTGCCTTCGCTGGCTGCGATGATCAAACAGTTCCTTGCCGATAACGGTTTGAAGATGCCACAACTGGGTATCCCTTTACGCGTTGCTGTCACCGGCCAGAAGCAGACACCGGCAATTGATGCTGTGCTTGCCATTCTCGGCCGCGAGGTTGTGCTTCAGCGACTTGCCAGCATCTGATTTTAAACAAGGCATCTGATCCTGAATGAAGAAAAGTGTTGATCAGATACCGATGAGATCAACAGAAACGCTGCCGTGATGGCAGCGTTTTTTTTGTTTGTTCAGCGCATTTTTTTCTATGTCGGATCGTTTTTTCATGCCGATAGCGTGTATTTGAATGTCAATTTGTTGGTTTTTAACAAAACATTCCATAAGCATCACACGACAACGTTCGATTAACGTTCACGTTTGTTCAGCATCGGGCAGGATATTTCAATTGTGGTTAAGACAATGGATGCGGGCGCCGGCATCAGAATCGTCTGTTTCTTTGTTCTTGAAAACGGAAAAAAATGTTGAGGTGCATATCAGATCTGCTTGGAGAGGCGCGCAAAAACTGGGCTTGCGTGAAAGTCAGAGAAAATATGAAGTCATGACAGACAGCTGATACGAAACGTTGATTGGCGTTCAAAGAGCACGTTCAGATCACACAAAATCGTATTTGAAATAGATGCTGGAATTTTGAAAATGCGAGTGCCCATCATCGCGAAGAAAATTTCAAGTGAATACAAAACGCGTTGTACAGGTCGATAACGAAGGAGATAAATTGAGTTAAGCCAATAATATCAATAAGAAATTCTTTCGTTATACGTAGTTATGCGTTACCCTTACGCTTATGGTGGAAATCGAATTCATTTCATCATGTCCATTTGAGATGTTTCGCACAGTTTGTGGGGAACATATCAAATGGTAGTTAAGCCAAGCTCTTTTGTTGCTTGTCTTGAATTATATCTACGTAGATGTATTTTTAATTTGTGATTAGGACCCATTCTAAGGAGCAATATCATGGCTACTACCGCCAAGAAAGCTGTAAAGAAACCTGCAGCCAAGAAAGCAGCCGCCAAAAAGGCCACTGCCAAGAAAGCAGTTGTGAAGAAAACACCTGCCAAGAAAGTCGTAGCGAAAAAAGCCGTTGCCAAAAAAGCCCCTGCTAAAAAAGCAGTTGCCAAGAAAACGGTAGCTAAAAAAGCAGTTGCCAAAAAAGCACCAGCCAAAAAAGCGGTCGCTAAAAAGGCCCCTGCCAAGAAAGCTGCAGCAAAGAAAGCCGTAGCAAAGAAAGCAGTAGCGAAGAAAGCCGTCGCAAAAAAAGCACCAGCCAAA
>JAEWHK010000054.1 GCA_023387815.1 Pseudomonadota bacterium | reverse complement strand
AGGGGATGCATGGCCTCGTCGATGCGAAGCCCTTCCCGATAAGGCCAGGGAATGATGCGATCTCTCAATCCTGGCATGGCGTCCGGCTGCATGTCTGTCACGAACTGCACGAATTTTGCCTTGCTCGTGGGCTGAACCTGCCTGAGCAGTGACGATAGCGGGTATCCCACCCAGGGAATGACCATGGACCAGGCCTCAACGCAGCGCAGACGGTACACGCGATCTTCCTGAGGCGCCAGTTTCAGCAGCTCGTCCAGATCAAAGGTGCGCGGTTTTTCCACTTCCCCACTGATCTGCAACTGCCAGGGCTCGATTTTCATCTTCCCGGAATAATCCATGGGATCACCCTTGCCGGTCCCGAACTCGTAAAAGTTATTATAGGAAGTAATATCCTTTTCGGAATTGAGCTTGCGGTCTATTTTTGCCGCAGCGTATTCCGGATTAGCCGTTCTGCCTTCAATGGCAGGCATGCCTTCCGCCGCAAATGCGTCATTGCTCAGCAAGGTGGATCCCAACCCACCCAGACCGGCAATGGCACCCATACCCGCAGCCTGCCGCATCCATTGTCGCCGTGACTGCCATACAGACTCTGGCGTGATTTCTGAAGATGGGATGGAGGGATAGCGAAAACGGGACGGCATAAGTGGCTCCTGACGTATGTAGGGTCGGCCGTGGAAAATGGAAAAGGAAAAATCTGGCCTGATGGGCGGGCAAACGGGGTCAGACTCGACCTTTTGCCCCCTCATTCCTCGGTTAGACAGTCACTTTTCGACAATGTTCCGATAAAAATTCGCCCAGTTGCAAAGGTGTCTGTGCAATAAAGGTCGGATGACAGCCGGCCAGTTCCTCTGCCGTATGGGCGCCATAGGTCACGGCAATGTTGTCAATCTGTGCAGCCTGTGCCATCTGTATATCATGTGAGGTATCTCCGACCATGACGGCATCCGATGGCGGCACATCCAGTTCTTCCAGAATTTCCTGCAGCATCCTGGGATGCGGCTTGCTGAAGGTTTCGTCGGCGGTCCGGGAGGCATCAAAATAATGACGCAGCTTCATGCCATCAAGGACCCGATCCAGGCCGACCCGGCTTTTGCCGGTAGCCACGGCCATCATAACGCCACTGGCCTTGAGCGCATCCAGCATGGCGGGTATGCCTTCAAACATCCGCAGCTCGGGATCTTTCAGCAGATAGTGAATCCGATAACGTTCCAGAAAACGGGGGAGCTGGGATGCGGTCAAATCGGGGACGGCACGATGCAGGGCTTCGTCGAGAGACAGCCCGATCACCCAGCTGGCCTGTGCATCACTGGGCACGGGCAGACCCATATCCCGACAGGCTGCCTGAATGGCAGCGACAATGGAATGGGTGGAATCCATAATGGTTCCATCCCAGTCAAAAATAACAAGCGAATATTGCATGGGGTTTCCGTTCATTCGATATCAGCCGGCAGCAAAGGAATCGAGCAGCTTCTGACATGCCTTGGGCAGAGGCGCGACAAGCGCCAGCGGCTCGCCCGTCAGCGGATGGGCAATGTCCAGCGTATTGGCGTGCAGGAACATGCGCGCGAATCCTTTTCTGGCAAATGCAGCACGCACCGCATCGTGTCCATATTTTTCGTCACCAACTATGGGAAAACCGCTGGCAGCCAGGTGTACGCGAATCTGGTGGGTGCGACCCGTGCGCAATTCCGCCTTCACCAGGGTAAATTGTCCGTAACGAGTCACTTTGCTGACAATCGTGTGGGCCTCTTTTCCGTCAGCCCGTACACGGACCCGGCGCTCGCCGTCCTGGGTCAGGTACTTCTCGAGAGGCAGCCGGATGTGCTGACGATCATTCACCCAGTCGCCCTCAACCAGCGCCAGATAGCATTTACGCCCCCGACTTTCCTTGAGCATGCCATGCAGCGCGACCAGTGCCGAACGCTTCTTGGCAATCATCAGCAGGCCCGAGGTTTCCTTGTCCAGCCGGTGGGCCAGCTCAAGAAAGCGTGCCTGCGGACGTGCAGCCCGCATCTGTTCGATGACGCCGAAAGAGACACCGCTGCCCCCATGCACGGCCACCCCCGAGGGTTTGTCGATCACAATTAGTGCGTCATCCTCGTAAACGATGGGAAATTCTGCGGCCGGCGCCGGGCGTTTCTCGTCGGGCGCAGCGACCCTGAAGGGCGGAATGCGGATCTCATCGCCCGACTTTACCCGGTACTCCGCCTGTACCCGCCCCTTGTTCACCCGCACCTGGCCACTTCGGATGGACTTGTAAATATGGCTTTTGGGCACCCCTTTGCACTCACGAATCAGGAAATTGTCGATGCGCTGACCATCGGAACCCGCATCCGCCCGGACCAGCCGGACAGGAAAAATGGGTTTTTTATCAGAAGTTTGTTTGCACATACTCAAAAGAGCCTTATAATTCGGAGACCACAAAAAGACTGAATAAAACCGTCCGGCGTTGAGAAACCCGCAGTCAAGTTACTGCAAGCAGGTCTCCGCCCGTCAGCCAAATACGCATTGTACCGTCCTAACGTCAATCCGATATCTGTATTTCAGTCTTTTGAGTGACTGGCTCATAAACATTGCGGCGAATGTCGTTTCTGTTATCAACGCGGCAGGCCATACATCATCTGCCCACAGATACACCGCCTAATTGTTTATTTGCGTACAGAATGAACGAAGCGCCCTGGTTTTTATTCCATCCTGACGGCACCGCAAGGTGAAGGCAGGAAGGAAACACAGAAGAATTCAACAATTGAAATTACTTTACTCTGTTAATTTTCTGACTGGCTCTGCTGCACGTCGCGATCCGACGGCAGATAGTCCCACATAAAGCGCCCCTGCCTGCGCAGGATTTGCGCAGTCAGTCGTCTGTTCGTACGTTTCAACAGTCACTCCTGGTGAGTGCAACGGCGTTCGTTGCACTCGTTTATTGGAGAAACTGCTCTATGAAACGCATGTTATTCAACGCAACGCATCAAGAAGAATTACGCGTTGCGATTGTCGATGGTCAGAAACTGATCGACATCGACATTGAAACCGCCGGCCGTGAACAACGCAAGGGAAGCATCTACAAAGGGGTCATTACACGTATTGAACCCGGCCTGGAAGCCTGCTTTGTCAATTACGGCCATGACCGTCACGGCTTTCTGCCCTTCAAGGAAGTGGTTCGCAGCTATTTCAAGGAAGGCGTGGATGTGCGCAATGCGCGCATTCAGGATGCCCTGCATGAAGGTCAGGAACTCATCATCCAGGTAGAAAAAGAGGAACGAGGTAACAAGGGCGCCGCCCTGACCACTTTCATTTCCCTGGCCGGCCGTTATCTGGTTCTGATGCCCAACAACCCGCGTGGCGGTGGTGTATCTCGCCGGATCGAAGGCGAAGATCGCCAGGAATTGCGCGATGCCATGGAGCAGCTGGACCTGCCCGGTGGCATGAGCATCATTGCCCGCACTGCCGGAATCGGTCGCAGCGTACCCGAACTGCAGTGGGATCTGAAATATCTGTTGCAACTCTGGCGGGCCATTGATGCCGCAGCCAAGGATTACCCGGCACCGGTTCTCATTTATCAGGAATCCAGCCTGGTCATTCGTGCCATCCGTGACTATTTCTCACCCGACATCAGCGAAATCCTGATCGATACCGAGGCCATCACGCAGCAGGCTACCGCCTTCATGCAGGACGTAATGCCTGACAACGTGAGCCGCGTCAAACGCTATCAGGACGACATCCCCCTGTTCTCCCGTTTCCAGATCGAACATCAGATCGAAACTGCCTACTCCCGTACCGTACAACTGCCCTCCGGCGGCTCTGTGGTCATTGACCACACCGAGGCCTTGGTAGCCATTGACGTCAACTCGGCCCGCTCTACCCGTGGTGCCGATATCGAAGAAACCGCGCTGCGTACCAATCTGGAAGCAGCCGAGGAAGTGGCCCGCCAGCTGCGCCTGCGCGACCTGGGTGGTCTGATCGTGATCGATTTCATCGACATGGAAGACAACAAGAACCAGCGCGCCGTCGAACAGAAGCTGCGCGACGCGCTGCATGTGGACCGCGCCCGTGTACAAATGGGCAAAATTTCACGTTTCGGCCTGATGGAACTGTCCCGTCAACGTTTGCGCCCTGCCCTAAACGAAGGCTCGCATATCACCTGCCCGCGCTGCAATGGCACAGGTGTGATCCGTGACGTGGAATCCAGTGCGCTGAACGTACTGCGCCTGCTTCAGGAAGAAGCCATGAAAGAAAATACCGCAGCCTTGCATGCACAGGTACCGGTAGAAGTGGCCACCTTCCTGATGAACGAAAAACGGTCCGATATCGTCAAGCTGGAATCCCGCCTGAAAGTCAATCTGGTACTGATTCCGAACAAGCATTTCGAAACACCGCATCATCATATTGAACGCATTCGTTACGATGATTCGCGTCTGGATGACCCCAAAGCCAGCATCGATCTGATCGAGGCACCGGAAACGACGGTCAAATGGGAATCCACCAAGGAAAAATCCGAGCAGAACGAACGCCCTGAGGCGCTGGTCAAAGGTATCTCTCCTGACCAGCCCGCCCCCAGTGCAATCAAGCCTCAGCCGGCAGCTCAGCCACAAGCGGTTCAGGCAGCGCCTGTTCCAGGCATCCAGGGCATCTTCCAGAAAGTCCTGTCCTGGCTGGCCGGTCCCAAAGTGGTGACCCCCGCAGAAACTGAGAAAACGCCTGCCACGCCTGAGAAAACCGAAGGACGCCGCGCAGGTGGTCGTCAATCGGGCAATGGTGAACGCGCAGAACGCGGCGGACGCAACCGCCGTGGCGAAAAACGCACGCCTGCCAAAACCGAGGAAGATGGTGAAAACCGCCGCAGCCCACGCGGTCGCCAGCGCAAGCAGGAAGACAGCGCCGTAGCTGACAGCACCGTCGAGAACAAGGCAGCCCGTCCGACTCAGGATCAGGATAGCGCCAGTAGCGAAGACAGCGGTGGTCGCTCACGTAACCGTCGCGGACGTGGACGCAATCGTCGCAATGCTTCAGAAGAAACCGAAGTTTCTACGGCAACGGCGAATACTGAAGTCGCAGCCGGTGAAGAGTCAGGCACAGAAGGCGCCAGCACCGAGAAGGCACCATCCCAGCGTCGTGGTCGTCAGCCGCAGACAGAAACTGCTGCCCGTCCCACACCGCTGGAAAAAGACCTCATCGAAGACGACTCCGACGAAAAAAGCGCTGTAGCTGCTGAAGGTGAAGACAATCAGACTGGCGACGCAGAGCCTCGCCGCCGTCGCCGTCGCAGCCGTCGTGGCCGCCGTCAGAACGATTCGACTGAAACCACAGCCACAGACAAAGCCTCTTTCGTGCCGAACGATGTGCTGCTCGCTGCTGGCTCAGGTGTCGCTGCCGGGTCTGAACAGGCCACCGAAGCAGCAGAAGCGATTGATCAGGCTGCTCATGGACAAGACCAGGCTGCTGGTGATGCCGTCTCACAACCAGCAAAAGCGGATGCGACAGGTGCACAGGATGACGCCAGCCCAACATCTGTAAATTCAGCCGAAGCGAAAAAAGCCGACGCTGTGACAGGTGACAAGCCAGACACTTCCACATCGGATGCCTCCGCTCCTGTTGTTGCCGCTGCTGATCACCCGGTTGCCGCCCTTGCAGAACCTGTCTCTGAGGCTCAGGCCCCTGCACAGACTTCTGCAGAGGACGATAAACAGGCCAACGCAGAACCAGCAGCTATTGACGATGCTCCAGCCAAGGTCGAGGCTGTCGACGCTGCGCCAGCCAGCGCATCTGCAGAGGAGCCTTCGCAGAAAACGCCAGACGCGGCGACAGCAGTCACTGCCGAGCCGCAAGTGGAAACTGCCAGCAACGCTGCTGATCCAGCAACGGCACCTGCCGCTGACCGTGCAGATACATCCGATACCGCGAGTCAGGAAGTCGTCGCCGAGGATGTTGCCAGCGGAGAAGTTGCTCACGCCGACAAAGCGTCTGAGACGACTCAGGAAGACAAGTCTCCAGCGGCGGTGGAACCAGTAACGGCGACAGCAACGGAAACGGCTGCTAAGGACGTTGCAGGACAAGCCCCTATCTCTGCTGACGCACAGCCAAATGACGCAGGTAAAACTGCGGGTTACGGCAATAAGGAAGTGCTCAAGGAGATTGTCTCCAGCGTGGGAATGGAATGGGTTGAAACCCGTGCCGGACTCACCGAGCAGGCTCTGAGTGCCGCACCGCCAAAACCCGCGGGCCGCCCTCGTAAAGCGCGTGCACAGGTTCAGCAGGAACAGCTGGAAATCGTGGAAACACGCGGCGAGTAAAGTCGTTGTAGCGTGCTGTAAAGCGCCAGGCCGTCGCTTTCCATTCGGAAAGCAGGCCGCACAAAAAGCCCCTTGTCTGCGACACCGTGATCGGTGTCAAAAGCAAGGGGCATTTCTTTTGGTGGGTCAGTTTGGAAGGTACAGATTCAAAGCGCTGCACTCCGGCACAAATACCTGCTCTTTCCGAGAGCACCAGTTTTTTCGCTCGATTCTGCGCGTCAAGTATTGCGCATTCTTGCCGTATTCTGTGGCAATGTTCAGGCAGGTATCAGACGGTTATTCGGCCAGATTCTGATGAATTTTGCTGAAGATGCCAAATAACGCCTTCTTTTCGCGAAGGGTCAGTGTGCGCAGTGCAAGCTCATTGCGCTTGATAATCAGATCGATGATATCGGAATAGACGACTTTGCCTTCTTCAGTCAGAAAGAGCACGAACGCGCGTGCATCCCGACTGTCGCTGCGCTTTTCGATAATGCCCTTTTCAACCAGGGTGACCACAGCCCGGCTGGCCTGACTTTTGTCCAGGTTGGCCAGGCGAGCCAGCTGAACCACGGATACGCTTCCATAATAGCCAAGAACCGCAATCGTCCGACCTTCGCCCGCATTGAGACTGATGCGTTCAAGATCGGAAAAGTTCAGCCGTCTGTCGATCAGTCGGGATAACTGATGCAGCTGATAGGTTAGCGTTCTTTCAAGCCTGAAAAGATCCGTGTCCATGGCATCCAGCCGATCAGGCTGAAACCGCTTCGCTGGATTGACGGGTCAGCAATGCCATCAGGCGTGCCAGTTCGGTACGCAGCTCACGGCGATCAATCACCATATCGACCGCACCTTTTTCCAGCAGGAATTCGGCACGCTGAAAGCCTTCGGGCAATTGCTCCCTCACGGTCTGTTCTATGACGCGCGGGCCCGCAAAGCCAATCAATGCTTTGGGCTCGGCAATCACAACATCCCCCATGAAGGCAAAACTGGCCGATACACCGCCCATGGTAGGGTCAGTCAGAATACTGATAAACGGCAGGCCTTCCTGGGACAGGCGCGTCAGCATGGCATTGGTTTTGGCCATTTGCATCAGCGAAAACAGGCTTTCCTGCATGCGCGCACCGCCAGATGCAGCGACGCAAATAAAAGGCGTTTTGTTCTGAATCGCCGCACGTACACCGCGCACAAAACGTTCGCCCACAACCGAGCCCATAGAGCCACCCATGAAATCGAATTCAAAGCAGGCAAGCACAACAGGAACGGTACAGATGCTGCCACTCATGACCACCAGGGCGTCGGATTCCCCGGATTTTTGCGTGGCTTCCGCCAGACGCTCAGGATACTTGCGACTATCCTTGAATTTGAGCGGGTCGGTGGACCGGATGCTGTCGCCAATTTCAACCCGGCCATCCGCATCCAGCAGCGAATCGATACGCGCACGGGCATTCAGCCGCATATGATGGCCGCACTTGGGACACACATTGACGGTTTCAACCAGGTCATCGTTGTACAGAACCGATTCGCAGGCGGGGCACTTGACCCACAGACCCTCGGGCACACGACGCCCCTGCTGTTCTGTCTTCTTGTTGATGCGTGGTGGAAGAATCTTGTCTAACCAGCTCATGAAAAATCCTTATTTCTGAATACCTGTTTTTCTGACCTTATCCAGCGCCTGCCGGACATCGCGCAGCCAGTTACCGGCGGTCTCGACAGCAATGTCGGTACGACGGTCCTGCGGTACGCCGGCGATGGCTGTTGCGATGGTTTCAATCAGACGACTGCCGATGACAACGGCATCTGCCGTTTCCGCTACTTTCGCAGCACTATCGACGTCACGAATGCCAAAACCCACTCCTACCGGAATGGACACATGTTTCTTGATGAACGCGACACGTTCGCGCACATCGTCAATATCGAGGTCTGCCGAACCTGTGATCCCGCGCAGGGACACATAATACACGTAACCCTCTGCCACTTTTGCCACCGATTGTATCCGTGTCTCGGTCGAGGTGGGGGAAAGCAGAAAGATTGGCGAAATTCCGCGGGTGCGAAGATCCGCAGAAAAATCATTATATTCTTCAGGGGGACAATCAACGATCAGAATGCCATCTACCCCTGCCGTCTGGGCCCGGGCAGCAAATTCTGCCTGTCCCATGGCTTCTATCGGATTGGCGTATCCCATCAGCACGACGGGTGTACTCTGGTCCATTTTACGGAAGGCGGCAACCATATCGAGCACCTCTCCCAGTCCGACGCCATTGGCGATGGCCCGCTCGGCAGCCTGCTGAATGACCGGCCCGTCGGCCATGGGGTCAGAAAACGGTACACCCAGCTCGATTATATCGGCGCCCGCGCGAACCATACCATGCATGAGTGGCACGGTGCTGCTTGCATCAGGATCACCGGCAGTGATGAATGGGACCAGGGCGCAACGGCCGCCCAGTCTGGCAAAGGTTTTGGATATACGTTGCTGGCCCATTGCCTTGTCCTACAAATCCTTGCCGGTAATTTCGGCAACCGTGTGCATGTCCTTATCGCCTCGACCTGACAGACACACCAGCAGGATGGCATCCCGCGACATACCAGGCGCGATCCGGGCGGCGTGCGCCAGGGCGTGTGACGACTCAAGCGCAGGCATGATGCCTTCCAGACGGCAGCAGTCACCAAATGCGGCCAGCGCTTCCTGATCATCGACCGTCACATACGTGGCACGTTTGCTATCGTGCAGCCATGCATGCTCCGGCCCCACGCCGGGGTAATCAAGGCCGGCCGAAACGGAATGGGTCTCCAGAATCTGTCCGTTCCTGTCCTGCATGACGTATGTCCGGTTGCCGTGCAGTACACCTACCTGACCAGCGGTGATGGAAGCGGCGTGGCGGGGCGTATGCATGCCCTCTCCGGCCGCTTCTACCCCTATCAGTCGGACTTTATCGTACGAGAGATAAGGATAAAAAATGCCCATGGCATTGGACCCGCCGCCTACGCAGGCGATGACAGCATCGGGCTGACGTCCGGCGCAGGCTGGCATCTGTTCAATGCATTCCTGCCCGATGATCTGCTGAAAATCGCGCACCATGGCCGGATAAGGATGCGGGCCCGCCACTGTGCCGATGATGTAGTAGGTTTCATCGATGCGTGTCACCCAGTCGCGCATTGCCTCATTCAGCGCATCCTTGAGGGTGCGTGATCCGGAATTGACCGGAACCACGGTGGCCCCCAGCAGTTTCATGCGATAGACGTTGGAGGCCTGGCGGCGCACGTCTTCCGAGCCCATGTAAATGACGCATTCCAGACCATATCGCGCGGCAACGGTCGCGGTGGCAACGCCGTGCTGGCCGGCACCGGTCTCTGCAATAATGCGCTGCTTGCCCATTTTACGTGCCAGCAGGATCTGCCCGACGCAATTGTTGATTTTATGCGCGCCGGTGTGATTGAGATCTTCGCGCTTGAACCAGATTTGCGCCCCTCCCAGTTTTTCAGACCAGCGGCGTGCGTGATAGACAGGACTGGGGCGTCCCACGAAATGAGCAAGTTCGTAACGGTACTCGGCAACAAAATCGGGATCGTTTTTATATTTCTCGTAGGCCTGATTCAGTTCCGACACGGCATGCATCAGCGTTTCGGCAACGAAAACGCCACCGTAACGGCCGAAATGACCTCTGTTGTCGGGAAAGGAATAAGCAGTCAAATTGGCTCCTGGCGCGGGACAGGGACAGGCGAGAAAGGACTATTTTACATGTTTTAACAACGTGTCGCGCTGATAATTCCGGGGATATCCAATATGGCGTTCATGGCTTTTCGCAGCTGTTCGCCATCCCGCACCTCTACGGTGAAGTGCAGATGCGCAATGGACGACTTGCTTTGGGTATTGACGCCGACTACGTTCAGCTTCATACGCGAGAACAGCTCGGTCAGATCCTTGAGCAGTCCGTTGCGATCCTGAGAATGAATGGCGATATTGACCGGGTACACCGTGTCTTGCGTATTACCCCAGGCCACTTCAATCACCCGCTCGGGGCTCTTGGTTTTCATGGCAGAAAACGCCGGGCAGTCCTTGCGGTGAATGGATACCCCACGCCCCCGCGTGACAAACCCACTGATGGGATCGGGTGGCGCCGGATGGCAGCAGCGCGCGAGCTGGGTCAGAAGTGAATCTACCCCAACCACAAGCACGCCACTTTTCCCTGTTTTGACCGCGCTCTGGGCGCCGGACTCCCGCGCGACAATGGTGTCAAACGTGTCTGCCGGCTCGGGATCGGGTTCCTGGAACGCAGCCGCAATCTGGCGCAGGCTGAATTCGTCCTTGGCAACGGCCACGAAAAGATCATCGGCATTGGCAAATCCCAGGCGCTCTGCGAGCTGCTCCAGATTCGTAGCGGTCTTGCCAAGACGAGCGAGCTCTTTTTCGACCAGATCCTGGCCAGTGGTGATGCGTTTTTGCAGCTCAATGGCATTGAACCAGAGGCGTACCTTGGCACGGGCCCGGGGGCTGGCCAGGTAACCGAGCTGGGGATTGATCCAGTCGCGCGAAGGCCCGCCTGATTTGGCAGAGATGATTTCCACCGTCTGCCCGTTAAGCAGTTTGGTATTGAGCGCCACCATCTGCCCGTCCACGCGCGCACCACGACAGCGGTGGCCCAGATCAGTATGCAGGTGATAGGCAAAGTCTACCGGCGTTGCCCCTTCGGGCAGCTCGATCACACGCGCCTGCGGCGTGAGTACATAAATGCGCTCTGCGGCCTTTTTGTGCTGGCGCTGCTGACGGGTTTCCTTGAGACGAGGTTCGGGGGCAGCCAGTGCGGCACCTTCCGCATTCTCGGTCTTTTCGCCGGGCAGATCAGGCGCGTCATTGACGGGTAGTCCGATTTCGCGGCGCCAGGCAAGCAGCTGCCGCATCCAGGATACCTGCCGGTCATACATGGACACCGCTGCGACCTGCCCGCCCTTGGGGCCGGCTTCCTTGTAACGCCAATGCGCGGCCATACCGTACTCGGCAAAATCATGCATTTTGCGCGTACGTATCTGGGCCTCAAAATTATGGCCATCGGGCGTTCTGAGCACCGTATGCAGGGACCGGTAACCATTGGGTTTGGGGCGCGCAATATAGTCATCGAATTCGTTCATGACCGGTGTCCAGCGCGCCTGCAACAAGGACAGGGTCGCATAGCAATCGCGCTCATTGGCCACGATAATGCGGATCGCAAGCAGATCGTACAACTGCTCGAACGTCAGATCCTTGTTGCGCATTTTGTTATAGATACTGTAGATATGCTTGGCGCGTCCCGACACTTCTGCGTCGATGCCCATATCCGCAAGAGAACCGGCGATATCTTCAGTGAGGGTGGCAATTCGCGCCTCCCGCTCCACCCGTTTGCCTTCGAGCTTGCGGGCAATTTCCTTATAGATGTCCGGCGAAAGGAAGCGGAACGACAGGTCTTCCATTTCCCACTTGATCTGCCAGATACCCAGACGATTGGCCAGCGAGGCGTAGACATCCCGGGTTTCCTCTGCCAGTTCGATGGGGCAGGGTTTCTTGGTCTCGGCAAACCATCTGAGCGTTTGCAAACGGGAAGCCAGCCGTAACAATACGATGCGCAGATCACTTGCCATGGCAAGCAGCATTTTGCGCAGCATTTCACGCTGATCAGAAGATTCGTTATGCCCCTGCGACGACGCATTGCGCGCAATGGCGCCGATGCGCAACAGTGCGCGTGAGCCATTGATCAGGTTGAAAATTTCCAGGCCGAATTGCCTGATCAGCTCATTTTTGCGATCACTCTCGGATTCGTCATCCAGATCGATAGGAACGGCAAGCACCAGCGCAGCAACAAGCGTTGCCGCATCCAGTTGCAGCAGGGAAAGAATTCGCAGCACCCCTTTGGCATGATGAACAGAGGGCTCGCCAGTGGCGATTTGCGCATCTCGCAATATGGGCTCACACCACGCGATTGCCCGTTCCACCAGCTGACGGCCAGGATCATCCAGACTGGCACACACGGCATCCATCCATGCACTATCCTGGAATGAATCCGGTATAAACTCGAGATCAGTTGATTTCATGAGCTGTATGGAAGAAAAGTTCTGTTTTGGGACAAATAAAGACCACTGTTTGCACGGCGATCATTATGCCAGTTGTAATAAGTCAGCCGCGCCAAAGCACATTGAGTCAAAGCGATATTTTAACGCCACGGCAGAAAAATGCGCGTGCTTGCATCATTTGTTTATCCGTTGGAAAATTTACTTATGTCGAATCTATCTGCCACCGACTCCCTTCTCATCATCTGGCATTCCCGCACAGGAGCGGCAGAACAGGCCGCCAGTCATGCCTATGATGCGGCGCAGTCGGTCCGCTCAGAGCTCAATGACAGCCGTGAAATCACGATGATGCGCGCGTGTGACGTGAGCGCGCAGGATATGCTGACCGCACAGGCTTATCTGTTCTGCGCACCCGAGAATCTGGCTTCGCTGAGTGGAGAGATGAAGGAGTGTCTGGACAGGCTTTATTATCCCCTGCTTCATCAGATTGAAGGACGTATATACAGCCTGATCATCACTGCCGGCAGCGACGGTGAGGGCGCACAACGTCAGTTACGAAGGATATGCAGCGGATGGCGCCTGAATGAGCGCGTACCCGGCATCATTCTGAATATGAACAGCGAGACCGAAGAAGCCATCCTGGCGCCGAAAAAGCTGTCTGATGAACAGGCACGGCAGGCTGCGGAAATTGGCGCGACACTCTACGCCCTGCTCTGATTTTTTCAACGACCCGCTTCAAGGCTAGTCTCAAACCTCAAGCACGTCATAAACGGAATGGCGGTAAAAAATGCTGCATACCGTATGCTGTGTAATGCGTGCAGCGTGCCCTGCACTAATCGCTTAATGCCGATCACAAATTGCTGATTGCAAATGAAATTAACGCAAAAGGATATGGCAATTGCAATCGCATCCACCGCAATGCACCCGTTCCGGACTTACAAAAACAAACCGGACCACATGATGACGGTCCGGTCGGGTAAATCGCTTGCGTAATCTGCTTACAGGGCAGCGGTCGCGACGATTTCAACTTTGTAGTCAGGGTTGGCAAGACGCGCTTCGATCGTTGCCCGTGGCGGCGCATTGTCTTTGGACACCCATGCATCCCATGCCTTGTTCATCTGATCGAATTCTTTCATGTTGGCCACGAAAATCTGCACCATCAGCAGACGTTCCTTGCTGGTACCGGCCTCTTTCAGCAGACTGTCTATAGTTGCAAGAACCTGTCTGGTCTGACCTTCCATGTCAAGCGTCGGGTCATCAGGCACCTGGCCTGCAAGATAGGCAACGCCGTTGAATACGGCCATATCGGAAAGGCGGCTGCCTACATTGGTGCGCTTGATATCACTCATGAATGACTCCTGTTTGCTGATTGGTCAAAGCCAGCATTATCACACAGAGTCTCGTTCATTGG
The DNA here is from genome assembly GCA_023387815.1 of Pseudomonadota bacterium. Taxonomy (GTDB): domain Bacteria; phylum Pseudomonadota; class Gammaproteobacteria; order Burkholderiales; family Burkholderiaceae_B; genus Advenella. The sequence goes on along the minus strand of JAEWHK010000054.1, from coordinate 18,741 downwards.
CTTGCGGCAGCGCCTGATTCTAAATCACAGATGCCATCAGGCCGGAGGCAGGTCAAATACGTGACGCAGGTAGCTCAGATATGCCGGATCATCGCACATGGTTTTTTCCGGCTCATCGGACACCTTGGCCACCGGCTGGCCATTGCAGCGAACCATTTTCATCACGATCTGCAGCGGCTTGACGCCCAGATCATTGGTCAGATTGGTCCCAATACCGAAAGACACTTTGCAGCGACCACTGAATCGGCGATGAATGTCCATGGCTACCGGGAAACTCAGACCATCCGAAAATACCAGCGTTTTTGTTGACGGATCGACCCGGTTATTGCGGTAATGCGCCAGCAGGCGTTCTCCCCACTCGAACGGGTCACCTGAATCGTGGCGCGCACCATCAAACAGCTTGCAAAAATACATATCAAAGTCGCGCAGGAACGCATTGGTTCCGTAGACATCAGACAGGGCAATGCCCAGATCGCCACGGTATTCCTTGGCCCACTGTTCCAGAGCAAAAACCTGAGAGTCCCGCAGACGCGGACCCAGCGCCTGGCAGGCCTGCAGATACTCGTGCCCCATGGTGCCCAGCGGCGTTACCCCGTACTGCTTGGCCATCAGCACATTACTGCTGCCGGCAAAATGATTGCCCATCTGCTTTTGCAGTGTCTGCACCACCTCGTGATGCCATTCACCCGAAAAACGACGGCGCGTGCCATATTCTGCGACCTTGAAATCGCGCATATCGCCGGATTCGGTAATCAGCTGGATTTTTTCTTCCAGGCGTCGCCGACCCTCTTCATAGTCCAGATCAGGCGCTTTGTTGCGGAAATAGACTTCATTGACAATCGCCAGTACCGGAATCTCGAACAGAATGGTATGCAGCCAGGATCCCTTGACTTCAATAGAGATCTCGCCCGGTTCCTGACCTGGGGTCACGGAAATGCACTTTTCAGGCAGATGAAACAGGCCCAGAAACTCGACAAAGTCTCCCTTGATGAATCGCAGGTTCCTCAGATAGTCCAGTTCGGCGTCCGAGAAACGCAACTGGCACAGGTCGTGAATCTCGGCGCGAATTTCTTCGATATACGGCTGCAGATTAATGCCCTTTGAACGGCATTTGAAGCGGTACTCTACCTGCGCCCCCGGGAACTGGTGCAGCACCACCTGCATCATGCTGAACTTGTACAGGTCGGTGTCGAGAAGAGAATGGATGATCATGGTAACGTCAAATGTGTTTTTATAACCATATCACAGCTATAGGGTTTTGAGCATATTGCCCCAAAGATTAGGTAAAATCCTAATTTGACAAATAAATAATTTTTCTGGAGTGGTAATGACTCACGTCGTGACCGAAAACTGCATCAAATGTAAATACACCGACTGTGTTGATGTCTGTCCGGTGGATTGCTTCAAGGAAGGCCCCAATTTTCTTATCATCGATCCCGACGAATGCATCGACTGTGCTGTCTGTATTCCGGAATGCCCTGCCAACGCCATTTTTGCCGAAGAAGATGTACCGCAGGACCAGATGAAATTCATTGAACTGAACGCTGAACTCAGCGCCGAATTCACCACAATCAGCCGTTCGGTCAAGCCCCTGCCCGATGCCGATGACTGGAATGGCAAAGAAGACAAACTGCAGTATCTCGAACGCTGAACAAGGCCAACCTCTGCTGTATGACTCAGGAAAAATACACTCGCCAGACCGTCACTGCCCGCAAGGAGTGGATCCCCGGTAAGCTTTTCTCCATCACGACGACGAAAGACCCGGCATTTGACTTCATTCCCGGACAGTTTGCCCGACTCGGACTGCCGGAAGACCCGGCAATCTCCGCGGAACCTTCCATTTGGCGAGCCTACTCCATGGTCACGCCGCCTCAGGCGGAAGAGCTGTCGTTCTATTCCATCGTGGTTCCCGACGGACAATTCAGCACCCGCCTGCGCGATCTGCAGGTCGGCGACGAAATCTACATCGACCGCACCGCTTTCGGCTTCATGACGCCAGAGCAATTCCCTCAGGGCGGCGAACTCTGGATGCTGGCTACCGGTACGGGTCTGTCGGCGTTTCTCCCGATGCTGGCCGATCCGAAAACCTGGCAGCAATTTGACAAAATCATTCTGGTGCACGGCGTCCGGCAGGCAGATGAGCTGGCCTATCAGGATGACATTGCCCAATTTGCGGCATCGCATGCCCGGCATCCGGAGCAGTTTGTCTATCAGCCCGTGGCCTCACGCGAAAAACTGGACAATGCCCCGCAATCACGCATTACGACGCTGATCACATCGGGCGAACTTGAACGCCTGACCGGCGCCAGTCTGAATCCCGACATCGCCCGGGTCATGCTTTGCGGCAATCCCGATATGGTGAGTGACGCCCGTAAGATCCTGGGTGACAAAGGCTTTGCCGCGGGGCGCCGGGGCGCAGTCGGAACGCTGGCAGTCGAAAAATACTGGTAATCACTGCAGTGCATCAGTATATAACCGCATAGTCTGTACGCACTTTTCTTGCTAATATCGGTCACATCCAGGCATAATATTGCTGCGATGCAACATTTACGCAGGCCGCATCCCCTTTCTTGACAGGGATCGGCAGATATTCTGCAAATTTTCATGTTGTGAATGTTAGAATTTTTTCACTGAATACCGACTTTCGTTGGATATGGACCGAATATGATCATGCTCTATCAGCTCCATGAGCTAACCCGCAGTATTCTTTCACCAATGGCCGCGTTTACACAAGTTGGCTCAAATCTGTTCACCAATCCCTTCAGCCCCTATACGTATCTTCCTATGTCGAAGAATATTGCGGCGGGGTTTGAGCTGTTCCACCGTCTGGGAAAAGATTATGAAAAACCACAGTGGAATATCGATGAAGTCACGGTGGCGGGTAAAAAAACGCCCATCAAAATCCGCACGACCCTGCCTAAACCTTTTTGCAACCTCATTCATTTTGAGCGTGAGCACAGCAAAAACCCCGATGGGGATCCCAAAGTCCTGATTGTTGCGCCCCTGTCCGGCCATCACGCCACACTGCTTCGGGACACCGTCAAAACCATGCTCACCGCCTTTGATGTGTATATCACCGACTGGATTGATGCCCGAATGGTTCCGTTAAGCCAGGGCCCTTTCCATCTGGATGATTACGTGGACTACGTAAGAGAGTTCATCCATGAGGTGGGTCCGGACATGCACATCATGTCGGTCTGTCAGCCCACTGTCCCCGTGCTGGCCGCCGTTTCCCTGATGGCAACGGCCGGTGAAAACAAATTCATGCCGCGTTCCATGATCATGATGGGCGGCCCCATCGATACGCGCCTGTCACCCACTCAGGTCAACAGTCTGGCTGACTCCAATCCCTTCTCCTGGTTTGAAAACAAACTGATTCACGTCGTACCGGGCCGCTATCCGGGCGCCGGACGCAAGGTGTACCCGGGCTTTCTGCAACACGCCGGTTTTGTCGCCATGAACCCGGACAAGCATATGGAAGCGCATTACGACTTCTATATGAACCTCATGTCCGATCAGTTGTCTGAAGCCGATCACCATCGTCGTTTCTACGATGAATACAATGCCGTACTGGATTTGCCAGCAGAATATTATCTGGATACCATCCGCGTTGTCTTCCAGGATCACCTCCTGCCCAAGGGTGAGTGGAAGGTTCGGGATGAACTGGTCAAACCACAGGACATCAAGCAGTCACGCCTGCTGACCATTGAAGGTGAAAATGACGATATCACCGGTTACGGTCAGACCGAAGCTGCGCAGAAACTGTGCGCGGGCCTGAAGAAAACCGATAAACAGCATTTCCTGGCCAAAGGCTGTGGTCACTACGGGATTTTCTCCGGGTCCAAATGGAGAAAACAGATTTTCCCAGTGGTAGAAGCCTTTATCACCGAGACCGAAGAAAAACATAACAGTCGGCCTGCAGAGGCGGCCTGAAAGCAACTGAGCCTTGCGTTTTCGGTACAATAGCAGGGACGCGGTCATTGCCGCGTCCTTTTTTTCCTGCTCCTTATGAATCTCGCTCCGCTCATCGACCGCATCGACTCGGTATTACCGCAAACGCAATGTACCAAATGCGGCTTCGACGGCTGTCGACCCTACGCGACGGCTCTGGCCAGCGGCGAGACCACGATCAATCGCTGCCCGCCCGGCGGTGAAGCCGGGGTAGAAAAACTCGCCTCGATTCTGGATACGCCCGTACTCCCGCTGGACGAATCCTGTGGTACGCCCGGCCCCTTGTTGCTGGCCGTTATCGATGAAGCCCACTGTATCGGCTGTACCTTGTGCATCCGCGCCTGTCCGGTAGACGCGATCGTGGGTGCCAATAAATTCATGCATACCGTCATCCCGGACCTGTGTTCAGGCTGCGACCTGTGTGTTGCGCCCTGTCCCGTTGACTGTATCAGCATGGTCCAGGCCGATCGGGAGTGGACGCAGGCTGACGCCGATGCCGCACGTGAGCGCCACGAACAGCGGGCAGCCCGTCTGAAAAAACAGGCGGAAGAGAAAGAAAACCGATTACGTCAGGCGGCAATCCGGGCTGCAATGCAGAGTCAGGCAGTAGTGAACGACAAGGCCGAACTGCACAAGGGCGCCGCAGAGGATGGTGATCCCACAAGGCAGGCAGGCGAAGGTACTGCGCCCGTTCCAGCCGCGCAATCGGCCGAAGACGCCAAGAAGGCAGCCATTGCGCTTGCCCTGCAGCGCGCGCGTGCCCGGCGCCAGAAAGCGCGCGAACCCGGAGGCGATCAATGAATGCACAAAAGCGACGACTGATTTTCGAGCGCCTGGCCGCGGCCAACGCCAACCCCAAAACAGAGCTCGAATACGAAAACGTCTTTCAGTTACTGATTGCCGTGCTGCTGTCTGCGCAGGCGACCGACAAATCGGTGAACCTGGCGACCCGACACATTTTCGATACCTGTAAAACACCGCAGGATATACTGAATCTGGGTCTGGATGCCTTTACCGAGAAAATCCGCACTATCGGGCTTTACAAAACCAAGGCGAAAAATGCCCTGGCAACCTGTGCCATCCTGCAGGAGCAGTACGGTGGCGCGGTTCCTGACAATCGCGAAGCGCTGGAGGCACTCCCAGGTGTCGGCCGCAAGACGGCCAATGTGGTGCTCAATACCGCTTTTGGTCAGCCAGCAATGGCGGTGGATACGCATATCTTTCGGGTGTCCAATCGAACCGGCCTGGCTCCCGGTAAAAATGTGCGAGAAGTTGAAGACAAGCTGCTGCGTCTGGTTCCCAGAGAATACCTGCTCAATGCCCATCACTGGCTGATTCTGCATGGCCGCTATATCTGCGCAGCCAGAACACCGAAATGTCCGCAATGCGGCATCGAGGACCTGTGCGAATATAAAGACAAGAATCTGGGCGAGAAAGCGAAGCCGAACCGGACATTGCAAAAGAAAACAGCAACGTCGGGCAAAATGGCAGTGGCGAAGAAGATGTCTGCTCAGAAAAAAGCAGCGCCTGCGAAGAAAGCATCAACCACGAAGAAGACGCGGGTCGCAGAAAAAGCACCGGTTACGAAGAACGCATCTTCGCCTAAGAAAGCGTCAACGTCAAAAGACGCGTCAACGACTACTTGATTGACGGCTGTCCCACACCATCCGGATCTGCACTCTCTGCGTGCGCAAGTTCGGCGCTGACCGCTTCCGCGCTGGCATTGCCGAATCCAAGATAGCTCTGCGCCACTTTAGGATCAGCACGCAGGGCGGCAGATGAACCCTCAATGGCGACCTCTCCCATCTCCAGTACATAGCCGTAGTCGGATGCCTGCAGGGCGGCACGCGCATTCTGCTCTACCAGAAGAATCGATACGCCGGTTTCACGCAGGCGCAAAATGGTATGGAAGACTTCCTGCACCACACGTGGCGCCAGGCCCAGACTTGGCTCGTCCAGCATCAGTAAAGCGGGTTTGGCCATCATCGCGCGGCCAACGGCCAGCATCTGCCTCTCGCCGCCCGATAGCGTGCCCGCCATTTGATCCCGCCGTTCAAGAAGCCTTGGAAACAGCGAATAGACCTGATCCAGCGTATCGCGCCAACCGGCAACACGCTTGCGATACTGACGGAATCCGCCCAGCAGCAGATTGTCCTGAACAGACATACTGGTAAAGAGTTCGCGTTTCTCGGGCACCAGGCACAGACCCGCCGCCACTCGCTCTTCAACGGGCATGCGGGTAATGTCTTGCCCCTGATACAGAATGCGGCCCTGAGCCCGGCCAGACAGTGGCAGCGAACCCATCAAGGTGTTGAGCAAAGTGGATTTACCAGCGCCATTGGCACCGATGACAGTCACCACCTGCCCCTGATCCATCCCCAGACTGACTTCGTTCACGGCACGTACTTTGCCGTACTGGGCACTGATATTTTCCGCCTGCAGAAATCGGCTCATGCGTGTTCTCCCTGAGGCACCGCCCCATTGCCCGTCGTGTCCGCAACAGTATCCGATGACTCATTCAGTCCGCCCAGGTAGGCCTGCAGCACTTTCTCATTCTGCTGAATCTGCACCGGTGTGCCTTCGGCAATCTTCGTACCAAAATCCATGACTACCAGATGATTGGTCAGCTTCATCACAAAATCCATATCGTGCTCAACCAGCAGAATGCTCATGCCTTCATCGCGCAGACCGGACAGTACGGCGGCCAGTTCCTGCTTTTCCATATAACGCAGACCTGCCGCCGGTTCGTCCAGCAGCAACAGGGACGGATCCAGTGCCAGCGCGCGGGCCACTTCCACAATGCGCTGTTTTCCCAAAGAGAGATTGCCGGCCAGTTCCATCATGCAGTCAGCCAGACCCACTCTGCTCAATTGCGTGGCAGCCTCGCGCAATAACGCGGCCTCATCGTTTCTATCGAGTCGGACCAGGCTTCGCATCGCCCCCACAGAGCGGCGCAAATGTGCGCCCAGCGCAACGTTTTCCAGCACGCTCATTTGTGGCAGCAGCTGTGTGTGCTGAAACGTGCGCGCAATACCCAGTCGGGCGATTTCGCCGGGCGTTGCTGACTGCAGGACTTTGCCACGGAAGGTCACTGTACCGGCAGTCAGCGGCAGCACACCGGTGATCAGGTTGAAGGTGGTACTTTTGCCGGCACCATTGGGGCCGATAAGACCCACGATCTGCCCGGCCTGCACAGAAAACGACACATCATTGACGGCCACCAGTCCGCCAAATTCCTTGCGAATTTTATCGACCTGAAGCAGCAGCCCGCCCTGCTGCGGCTTTTCCGCCCGCGCCAGCTGCTCACCCTGCTGCCACCAGTATGATGACGCTCCGTCCGAAGGCACGGCGCCAAAGGACAAAGCGTTTGAAGATGAAGTGTTTGAAGGCGAGCCATCGGCAGCTGAAACAGCCGATGGCGAACCGTCAGCAGGCGCAGCAACTGAAGCTGCACTCCCCATCGACTCAGCGGATGCGCTTTTGCTACGCCCTGACCCACTGATACCGTAAAACAGTCGCGTCACCAGCGGCCACAAACCCTCGCGCGCATGATGCAGCACCAGAACCACCAGTATGCCAAAGACGATCAGTTCAAAATTGGTTGAACTGTCAAAAAGACGTGGCGCAATATCCTGGATCTGATCCTTCAGAATCAGAATGACGGCAGCACCAAAAATACCGCCCCAGACAGACGATACACTGCCTACGACCATCATGAACAGATACTCAATGCCATAGTTGATGCCGAATGTACTCGGACTGACAGCGCGCTGTTCGTGCGCATACAGCCAGCCCGCCAGACCGGCAAGCAAGGCCGCGTAGATAAATGCGATCACCTTGTAACGGAAGGTATGGACGCCAAATGACTCCGCCATTTTCTGGCCATTCTTCAGTGCGCGGATGGCGCGGCCGCTGCGCGAATTGAGCAGATTCACCGCCGTCCAGGCAGCCAGCAGTACCACAAACCAGATCAGATAATAAATACTCTGCGCTTCCAGCAGGGGAAAGCCGAAAAACGAAATGGGAGGAATGCCGGGAATCCCGTCGTGACGGCCCAGAAATGGCATGTTCCCGTATAGATAATAGAAAATGAGGCAGACTGCGATGGTCGCCAGCGACAGATAATGCCCCGACAGCCGCAGCGTGACCTGCGCCAGCACAAAAGCCAACAAAAGTGTAAGAATAATGCCCAGCACCAGCCCCAGCCAGGGCGACTGCGACATGGTTGCAGACAACCATGCCGTGGCATAGGCGCCGATACCCACAAAGGTCGCCTGCCCAAAGGACGTCAGCCCCCCGACACCTGTGAGCACGACCAGACCGATAACCACCAGACTGGCAATCCCAATGGCATTCAGCTGATTAATCCAGAACTCGGGCACGCCTGGCAGTAATGGGATGAACACCAGCAACAGAACAAAAACGGGAACAGGCCACTTTTTCATGGCTTACTCCTCGTCGTCGTGACGGCTGGTCACGGACAGAATCAGCAGCACCGGTATGATCAGCGCAAACACAATAACCTCTTTATACTCACTGGCCCAGAATGTGGAAAACGATTCGATAATGCCTACCAGCAAGGCTCCCGCAGCGGCTATCGGGTAGCTCATCAAGCCGCCAATAATGGCACCGACAAAGCCTTTCAGACCTATCATGAAGCCCGTTTCGTAAGTGATGGAAATGAACGAAACAATCATGATTCCCGAAAGGACGCCGACAATGGATGAAAGCAGAAAGGTCAGAAACCCGGACATATTGGTGCTGATACCCACCAGGCGCGCGCCACGACGATTTACCGCGGTGGCCCGCAATGCCTTCCCGTAAAGCGTATGGCCGAAAAACAGCCACAGTGCAAGAATGATCACAACGGTCATGGCAATGACGAACAGATGCTGATAGGTCCAGGTCAGCCCGAACATATCCAGCTGCCCATCAAAGAACGGTTCGGAAACCAGTCGCCCTTCGGCGCCAAAGAACGCCAGCCCCATTCCCACGAAAGCAAAGTGCACGGCAATGGACACCACAAACAGTGCAAGTACGGAACTCTCGGCTACCGGTTCGTAGGCCAGCTTGTATAGCATGGGCCCCAGTGGCACGATCAGGCACAACGTGAGCAGCGCCTTGACCCATAATGACGGTGTCGTGCCCAGAACGGCAGGCACGATAAAAAACAGGGCAACAGGCAGGACAAGACAGAAAAGCGCAGAAGCAAAAAGGGTTTTGCCAGGTTTACCTCGCATTACCAGCCACAGCTCACGACAGAACACAAGGGCTCCGGCGACAAGCAGAAGCCAGCGCGTGGCGGGCACCTGGTTGTCAGCCATGACCGCAAACGTCAACGCGCCGTAAGTGACAAATTCCCCCTGAACAATGAGGATAATACGCGTGACGGCAAATACCAGAACCAGCGACACCGCCAGCAATGCATAAATCACCCCGGTAACCAGCCCGTCCTGCAACAATATTTTTGCGATCGACCAATCCATTCTTTTTCCGTTTCAATGCTGCCGTGCCACTGCCCTGCCCATCGGATCAGTTCAGATCCTGTGCGAACTGCCAGTGCCCGTCCTTGACGCGCAGCAGAACCCGTGCCCGATCATCCAGGCCGGCGTGGTCTTTGGCAGACATATTGAAAACACCATGGACGCCAACGACCTCCTTGCTGTTTTCCAGCGCATCACGCAGTGCCTGGCGAAACGCCTCTGTACCGGGTTTGGCACCTGCTGCCAGTGCCTTTGGAATGGCTGCGGCCACCAATGCACCTGCATCGTTCATATGGCCACCAAAACCGCTGACAGAGCCCTTGCCGTACTTGGCTTCATATTTCTGGGTGTAGTCCAGACCCGATGCACGCAGCGGATTATCCTGGGCAAGCTGATCTGCAACCAGAATCGGGCCGGCAGGAAGAATCAGCCCTTCGCAGGCCGAACCGCACATTTTCAGAAATTCGGCATTCCCGGCGCCGTGGGTCTGATAAATCTGACCCTTAAAGCCACGCTGTTTAAGTTCACGCTGAGGCAGAGCGGCGGCCGTGCCAGAGCCGGCAATCAGAATGGCATCGGGTTTGGCGGCGATGAGCTTGAGGACCTGGCCTGTCACGCTGGTATCGGGGCGCGCATAGGCTTCAGTGGCAACAATCTCTATGGATTTACCCTGCAGGGCATTCTTCAGCTCTTTAAGCCAGTTCTGCCCGTAGGCATCAGAAAAACCGATAAAGCCAAGCTTTTTGGTGCCGGCTTTTTCCATGGCCTTGACCACGGCTGTGGCCATCAGTACATCGTTTTGCGGTGTCTTGAAAGACCAGGTGCGAGCACCCTCTACCGGTTCCACAATGCTTGCGCTGGCAGCCAGACTGATCATGGGGATCTTTTTCTCTGCCGCCACATCCACCATTGCCAGCGATCCGGGTGTCGCCGTTGTGCCGATAATGACGTCTGCATTATTTTCGCTGATCAGCTTACGCATATTGCGTACCGCCTGCGTAGCATCGGTTGCATCATCAAGAATGGTATAGTTGATCGTCGTCTCGCCAATGCTGCGCGGCAGCAGCGCGACGGTATTACGCTCGGCAATACCCAGAGAAGCGGCCGGACCGGTAGCCGACACTACCACACCAACATTGACCGTATTGCCAGCGGCAAAAACAACAGAACCGGAAGTCGCCAGTGCGACGCCCGCAAGGCAGAAAAGGAACTTTTTCATCATTTGTCTCTCAGATATTTTGTATTTCGTTTCATTACAACGGTGGGTTTGCCGGGCGCTTGCCCGTGTATAGTCATCAGATGTGGACAATAATATGTCACACTTGAACGCGTAATCATACAGTTTTGCCCTGGAAATTCCGAAAGGAAGTACCAATATACTTTAAAATAAGTTTGTAACGCGGCGCATCGGAGCCAATCCGCAAGCCGACCGCGAGTATGGATAAAAGGCCACAATTGAAAATCATCAAGTCCGAGCAGCAGTGGCGCGAACTTCTTTCCCCAGAAAGTTTTCAAGTCACCCGACAAAAAGGCACCGAACGCGCCTTTACAGGAGAATACTGGGATCATTTTCAGCCCGGTATCTACACCTGTGTGGCCTGCGGCACTCCCCTGTTCGCCTCTGATACCAAATTTGATGCCGGTTGCGGCTGGCCCAGCTACTTCGAACCCCTTAATCCGCAAAACGTCCGCGAAGAGACAGATACCTCGCACGGCATGGTTCGTACCGAAGTTCTTTGCAACGTATGTGATGCACATCTGGGACATGTCTTTCCCGATGGCCCGCCCCCTACCGGTCGCCGCTATTGCATCAATTCCCTTTCCCTGCGCTTTGATCCTGAAGAATGAATAAGCTCCTTTTCGATTTTTTCCCGCTTGTTCTGTTCTTTATTGCGTTCAAGTTCGCGGACATTTATGTAGCCACCAAGGTTGCCATCCTATGCAGCGTGCTGCAGCTGGTCTGGCTGAAAGTGCGCGGCCGTCGCATTGAAGCCATCAACTGGATGAACGTCATTATTATTGGCGTTTTCGGTGGCGCGACCATCTACTTGCACGACGACACATTTGTTAAATGGAAACCCACCGTCCTTTACTGGCTGTTTGCCGTCATCCTCATCGGTTCGCGCTGGCTGATGAAGAAAAATATGATGCGCAAGTTGCTGGGTGAACAGATGAAACTGCCGGATCGCATCTGGGATCGGCTTTCCGATACCTGGGCCGGCTTCTTTCTGTTTTCCGGTCTGCTGAATCTTTATGTCGCGTTCTCCGGACATTTTACGCAGGATCAGTGGGTGACCTTCAAGGCGTTTGGCATGATGATTCTGCTGGTGATTTTTGCCATCGCTCAGTCGGTCTGGCTTGGCCGTCATATGCAGGAATTGCCAACGGCGTCACAGGGCAACTCATTACCGGAGAAATCCAATGACTGATGTTGACCGCATTGCACTGATCCGGCAGCGCCTGGCCACGCTTGAACCACAGCAGCTGGACATTGAAGATGACTCACATCTGCATCGCGGCCATGCGGGAGCCAGCAATGGCGCCGGCCATTATCGTGTCACCATCCGTTCTGCGCGATTCAATGGACTATCCCGCATCGCCAGTCAGCGACTCGTGTACGATGCACTGAACGATTTGATTCCCTATCCCATACATGCGCTGTCTATACAGACCCAACCAATTTCTTAACCAAAAGGAAGACTATGAAACGTTTTATTTTACTCGCTGTAACTTGCGCCATGACTGTACCGGCTCTGGCCCAGAACGTGGCCACTGTGAATGGTAAAGAGATTACCAAAGATCAGGTAGATACGGCAGTGAAAACGCTGATTGCACGTGGCGCGACCGACAGTCCCGCACTGCGCGAACAGATCACGGAACAGCTGATCAACAGCGCCGTACTGTCTCAGGAAGCGGAAAAGCAAGGCGTGGACAAGAACCCCGAGGTTCAGTTCGCCATCGAAAATGCCCGTCAGGAAATCATGATTGGCGCGATGATGCGAGACTGGGCGAAGAATCACCCTGTCAGTGATGACGACATCAAAAAAGCCTATGAAGAGTTCAAACAGCAGTCTGCGGGCGAAAACGAGTACCAGGTCAAACATATTCTGGTGAAAGACGAAACAGCAGCCAACAAGCTGTTGAAAGACATCAAGGCCAAAAAAATCAGTTTTGCTGACGCGGCCAAGAAAAACTCGATTGACCCTGGTAGTGGCAAAAACGGTGGCGATCTGGGCTGGGCGCCTGCCGAGAACTACGTTCCTGAATTTGCGTCTGCAGTAAAAGCAGCCAAAAAAGGCCAGTTGCTGGATAAACCTGTGAAAAGCCAGTTTGGCTGGCACATCATTGAGGTCACCGACTCACGTCCCGTGAAGGTACCTACTCTGGAAGAAGCCAAACCACAAATCAGCCAGATGCTGAGTCAGCAATCCCTGCAGGAACAGATGAAAAAACTGCGTGACGAGGCCAAGATTGAAAAATCTGAAGCAGCTGCGCCTGCAGCCGGTGACAAACCCGCTGAAGCCGCACCTGCAGAAGCGCCAAAACAGTAAGACAGCATGACAGGGATTATTCGCAGGAATGATCCCTGTGCTGGACAACTGGCCCCTAAGCTGGCCCAAGTCGACAGCCCACTCAAGGCAACTCAGACAGGCCAACCGTCAAAAGGAAAACCCCCGTTACAGCGTTCCCCGATATGGCATTGCCGATTTGGAGATCACTGTTTCGGGGGTTTGTTTTTGCAAGCGCGAATGAAGCGCTTCACCTGTGGTTAATCCGCCTGGCCTTTGAGCAGCGCCATCAGTCCGTCTTCGTCCAGTACGGTCACTGACAGTTCGCGCGCCTTCTCCAGCTTGCTGCCAGCCTCTTCGCCGGCCACCACGTAGCTGGTTTTCTTTGAAACACTACCGCTGACTTTGCCACCGGCTTCCATAATCAGCTTGCCCGCTTCATCACGCGTCATGGTTGGCAGCGTGCCGGTCAGCACAAAGGTCTTGCCCTGCAGGACCGTGCTTTTAACTGACTCGGGCAGTTTCACGGTGACGCCTGCTGCCCGCAACGCTTCCAGCACGGCAATATTATGCGGCTCCGCAAAAAAGGTGCGCAGCGATTCGGCCACGACAGGTCCAACGTCGGACACCTGCAGATAGGCGTTTTCGTCTGCGGCGATAAGCGCATCCAGCGAACCAAAATGCCTTGCCAGATCCCGGGCAGTGGTTTCCCCAACATGCCGTATCCCTAGCGCGTATATGATTCTTGAGAGTTCAATATGCTTGCTGGCTTCAATGGCGGCAATGAGGTTTTCCGCTGACTTGCGGCCCATGCGTTCCAGCCCCATCAGCTTCTCGGCAGACAGGGAATACAGATCGGCAATGGAACGAACCCAGTCCATATCCACCAGTTGGTCCACCAGTTTTTCGCCAAGGCCTTCGATATCCAGCGCCTTGCGTCCCGCAGCATGCAGCAGGCTCTGCTTGCGCTGAGCCGCGCAGAACAGGCCACCCGTACAGCGAGTCACCGCTTCGTCCGGCAGGCGTTCAACCGCCGAACCGCAGACGGGGCATTCGCTGACCATGACAAATGCACGGGCATCAGCAGGTCTCATCTCCAGCACAGGTCTGAGCACTTCCGGGATGACATCCCCTGCCCTGCGAACAACCACCGTATCGCCGATTCGCACATCCTTGCGACGGATTTCATCTTCGTTATGCAATGTGGCATTGGTAACGGTAACCCCGCCCACAAAGACCGGAGCCAGCCGCGCAACCGGCGTAATCGCACCGGTACGGCCAACCTGCACCTCGATATCCAGTAGCGTGGTGGTGGCTTCTTCTGCCGCAAACTTGTGAGCCAGGGCGAAACGAGGCGCACGTGACACAAAGCCGAGTTCAGTCTGAGCCTTGAGGGAATTGACTTTATAGACAACGCCATCGATATCAAACGGCAGGCTGTCGCGCGAGTTGCCTATCTCTTCGTAGAAAGCCATGAGTGCGCCGGCGCCTTTGACGGTCTTTCGATATTTACCGACAGACAAGCCCAGAGACGACAGCCAGTCAAGCATGCCGGAGTGCGTCAGAGGCAGCGGTGCTTTCAGGCCATCGAGCTCGCCCCAGCCATAGGCAAAAAAGCGCAAGGGACGTTTGGCGGTCAGGCGCGGATCCAGCTGGCGCAAACTGCCTGCTGCCGCATTGCGAGGATTGACAAAGGTCTTCTCGCCAACGGCCGCCTGCTGTTTATTGAGTTTTTCGAAGTCTGCCCGGTTCATCAGGACTTCGCCGCGCACTTCCAGCACGTCGGGAAAGCCATCTGTGAGTGTCAGCGGAACCGAGCGCAAGGTACGGATATTGGCCGTGACGTCTTCGCCTGTGAACCCGTCACCACGCGTTGCCGCGCGCACCAGCCGGCCGTTTTCATAGCGGATACTGATAGCCAGTCCATCCATTTTGACTTCACAGTTATATTCGACTTTCTGCGCTGGCTCAAGCAGCCCTGCGGCACGCAGTACATCGCTGACCCGCTTGTCGAAAGCCGCAACTTCCTCGCCACTGAAAGCGTTGCCCAACGAAAGCATGGGCACCGCGTGACGGACACTGTCAAAAAATGGAAGTGGCGCGCTGCCGACGCGCTGCGAAGGGGAACTGGCATCTACCCATTCAGGATGTTCTGCCTCGATGGCCAGCAAACGCTGCATGAGGCCATCAAACTCGGTATCGCTGACGGTGGGCGCATCCAGGACATGATAGGCATGGTTGTGCGCATTAATCTGGTCTCGCAGGCTCTCCAGCTCAGCCCGCAACTGTGAGTCTTTGTCCTGCGTCATGCGTCAGCGCCTCAGGAAAAAACGCGCAATGCGCGCGGCGAACCCGCCTGCAGGCCCTGCTGCTCCAGTTCCTCGTAAATGCCACGGATCTGTTCGTCAATGGCGTGTTCGGACCCTTCCATGACGGGCCGGCCGGAATCGTCGACCAGCTGGCCATCCAGGGACAGCGCCAGATCACGTGCCACAGCCATCATGCGGGCAAAAGGTGTATCGTCTGGCGGACTGCAGGGAACGTCAAGAAGCAGGTCTACACGATTAACACCGGCATTGGCCGGATCATCGGCGTGTTCACCTGCCAGCAACAGTACAAAGCGTGGCAGGCCATCGTGATTCATCCAGGCCAGGCCATTGCGGTATTCAGTAAATCCCTTGGCACGGGCAACGTCGATGACACTGCGAACAGGACGAGGCTGAGCCAGTTGCACGGTAAGACCGACCTGGGTGTCCAGATTGGCGCAGACCTGATCGAGTTTTTCGGCACGACGCAGCAATGCTGGCACATCGGGGCTTTCGACACTGGCATCAAATTCATGCGCGATGTCGTCCGCCTTGGCCCAGGCCTGTGACCATTCGATTTCGCCAAGTGCACCGGCGCGATTGGCCAGCAGCACTGCCATCTGCAGCGTGACATAGTTTTCATCGGGACGCAGCTGTGCACGGTGCAGACCCTCTTCACTCTCGGCAAAATAACGCAGCGGTTTGGAGCCGGCCTGCAAGGCATTGCGCGTATAGCGGTGCAGATCTGCACCACTGACAGGAGTCGCAAAATGCAGTTCAATGACGCCTTCTGTCATGTCATCTACAGACTCTTCGTCATGCAGATCTTCAGGATCCTGCACCGCATCGGATGCGCCAACAGCTGCAGCTGCTGCGGCTACAGCGGGAATGGCAGAGGTAGCGGGGGCGACAGGCTCATCATCGGCAAATACCGGGTCCTGGCGGCTGGCCGCGGCTCGCTTCTCCTGCTTACCGGCAGGCACCTTTTGTGTGGGCGCAACGGGCTTGCGATCCTTGAGCAGCACATCGTTATCGTGCTCGTCGCCCATGCTGAACTGATCGTGCATTTGCCTGCGCACCCGCTGGTCTTGCCACCAGTTGAACAGGAGCACCAGCAGAATCAGCACGATTCCGATAGCAATTAAAGCCAGTTGCAAGTTACTCATTGTGTGTTTGACCCTTTTGTTTACGCTTCGCCTACAAGCTGTACGGCAGACTCGATATCTACAGCAACAATACGGGAAACCCCTTGTTCCTGCATCGTAACACCGATTAACTGCTTAGCCATCTGCATGGCTATTTTATTATGAGAAATAAATAAAAACTGCGTCTGATCGCTCATGCTGCCAACCAGATTCGCATATCGCTCCGTATTGGCGTCATCCAGTGGTGCATCCACCTCATCCAGCAGGCAGAACGGCGCGGGATTCAGTTTGAACAGCGCAAATACCAGTGCGGTGGCAGTGAGTGCCTTTTCTCCGCCTGACAGCAGATGAATCGTGCTGTTGCGCTTGCCCGGCGGCTGCGCCATCACCTGCACACCGGCATCCAGAATCTCTTCTCCGGTCATGGACAGACGCGCCTCACCGCCGCCAAAGAGCTTCGGAAACAGATCACCGAAATGCGCGTTCACCTGGTTGAAGGTTTCCTGCAGAAGATCGCGGGTTTCCCGGTCGATCTTGCGAATGGCATCTTCCAGCGTCGTGATCGCTTCGGTCAGGTCGGCGTGCTGGGAGTCCAGGAAGCCCTTGCGCTCGCGCGATTCGTTCAGCTCATCCAGCGCAGCCAGATTCACTGATCCCAGCGCTTCGATCTGACGGGAAATTTTTTGCACTTCTGCATGCAGCCAGGTGACTTTTGACCAGTCGTCAGGCAAATCGTTCATTTCCTGTTTCAATGCTGCGCGGTCCACTTCGTTCTGGTCCAGCTGCTCAGAAAATTGTTCGACTGCCAGTCGGGCTGCCTGCTCTTCAAGCTGCAGCTGGGTGATACGTGCCCGGCGCGGCTCCAGGGATTGTTCCGTGCGCATACGGGTTTCATCGGCGCCGCGCAGTGTGGCTGCCAGATTATCCAGTTCCAGACGGGCTGCCGCCAGGGCTTCTTCACGAACGGCGCGTGCCTCCAGGGCATCCTGCAGTCCGGCCTGCGTCGCGGATTCATCGAAATCGAAGAGTTCTGCTTCCAGATTTTCCAGTTCGTTACGCGCCTGGTTGATCTGATTGCCTGCAAGGTCACGATTGCGTGTCAGGTCGGTAATTCGCGACGTGAGGCCGCGCTGGGTAAAGCCGGCTTCCTGAACGTTGCGCTCAATTTCGCGAATCTGCTGACGTAGCGCCTCGGCCTTTTCCGCCAGGGTCTCACCGGCCATTTCGGCCTGCGCATAATTTTCCTGCAGCGTAGCCAGCTCGTTGTCCAGCTCCTCGAAGCCCGCTTCCGATTCTTCTTTCAGGGCCAGCAGTTCTTCCTGCTGCACGCGAATATCGGCCAGATCTTCATTGATGCGCGCGTGGCGTTCGTCGCTTTGCTGCATTTGCGCCTGCAGGCGGGAATGTTCCATCTGCAGGTCGTGGGCGCGCCGGGTCAGTTCCGACAAACGCTGCCGCGCAGGGGTCATGGATTGGGACAGCGACGTCCAGGCCGCTTCACTGCGCGCCAGCTGTGTGACCGCCTGATCGGCGATAAGCTGCCGAGCCTTGATTTCCCGTTTCAGATTTTCAATTTCCTGCTGACGGGCAAGCATGCCCGACTGCTCGGAATCGGCCGCATAGAAGCAGATGCCGTGGGCGTCGGTCATATGTCCTTCGCGCACCACCAGCTGCACGCCAGGCGGCAGACTTGCACGCTGACCCAGTGCTTCGGTCAGGGACGCCGCCGTATAGACGCCTTGCAGCCAGCGTCCCAGCAGACTTTTCAGATCGGGATCATTACAGCGGATCAGCGACAACAGCGGCGTGCGACCGGCCAGGGGTGGCGGCAGTGCCTCGGCAGTGGGTTTCTGATAGAACGCCAGGCGCGATGGCGGCGGATCATCGGTAAATGCCCGGGCCATATCCAGATCACGCAAAGGCAACGCGGTCAGGCGTTCGCGCAATGCGGATTCCAGGGCGGCTTCCCAGCCTGGTTCAATGTGAATCTGCTGCCAGAGTCGACCAAAACTGCCCAGATCGTGTTTCTGCAGCCAGGGCTCCAGCGCCCCCTTCTTCTGTACGTCTTCCTGCAGGGCGCTCAGGGCGTTGAGTCGGGCCTCGAGGCGGGCAACATCCTGGGTTTCCTTCTGCGAGGCAGCCTGCGCGGCACGGCGGGCTTCGTCCAATTGAGGCAGTCGCTCTTCCATGTCCTGCAGCGTTGCCTGCACTTCTTCCAGCTGGGCTTCGGCTGCATTGCGATCGCCGGTAAGCTGCTCAAGACGGCCTGCGTCGGGACTCTGGATTTCGCCCAGTTCGCGCTCCAGCCGCTCCTTGCGCTGATCCAGTTGCTGCAGCTGACGATCGG
>JAEWHK010000063.1 GCA_023387815.1 Pseudomonadota bacterium | reverse complement strand
TTACCAGCGGGTCGGTTTCCCCCCATGTATAGACCGCCAGCATGGCGTTGGTGCCGGTAAAGACCAGGTAGTAGATGGTCGGCTGAATGGTCTTGCGAAGTGTAATGCCCTCGCGCCCAAGCAGCCCCACGGTTGCTGACGCGGCCACCACATTGTGAATGGCGATCATATTGCCTGCCGCTGCACCCACTGCCTGCACTGCGATCATCATGGCGGTGGATATTCCAAGGTGTTGAGCGACATTGAACTGGAAGTCGGCGAGCATCAGATTGGAGGCCGTATTCGAGCCTGTAATAAATGCGCCAAGCGCACCCATTGCCGGTGCAAAAAACGGATAAACGCTTCCGACGCCATCGGCGACAAACTGTGCCATGGCTACCGGCATGGAGATCAGATCGCCGGCGTTCACGCCAGAATTGATCAAAATCCGCACCATGGGTATGGTAAAGATCAGGACAAAACCCGCACCCAGAATAGTACGAGATGATTCACCTACGGCTTCTTTGACTTCGCCCAGCGTCATGCGGTGCAGAAATATCGTAATCAGGACAACGAAAATCAGTATGCCGCCTGGCAGGTAAAGGGGTTCCAATGTTCCGGAGACCTTTTCTTCTCCCATGATATCGCTCCAGCCGAAGCTCACGGAATTTAACGCCTGCTTGATGGGTTCAATCGTTCTGGAGAGAACAAGGAAGAAGGCAAGCAGAATATAGGGCAACCAGCCATTCCATGTGGAAATGGGAGATTTGTTTGTTGTCTCCATGGGTTGCACATCAATGTCCCCAAACCAGTCTTTAGGCCAGCGGCTCGACTCAGGGAAGTCCCATGTTTCTCGCGGCGCCAGAAACCCCCGTTTTGCTGCTGGAATAACAATGGCCAGACCAACCAGCGCACCAATGATTGACGGAAATTCCGGGCCCAGAAAGACGCCTGCCAACACGTAAGGGGTGACGAAACATAGTCCCACGAATATCGCAAAAGGGGCGATGGCCAGTCCCTCTTTCCAGGAGCGGTTCGCGCCGAATGCGCGCACCATAATCATGACCATGATGAGTGGCATGAGTATTCCTACCAGGCCATGAGTCAGCGCAACTTCGGAGGTGATCAGCCGAAAGTATTCCTCCCACGAGGAGCCCTGGGCGACCAGCTGTTCGGTGATGCCTGCCTTGTCTACGCCACCGGATACGCCCACCACAATCGGCGTGCCGACCGCGCCGAAGGACACGGGTGTCGATTGGATCATCATGCCCACGACGACTGCTGCCAGTGCCGGGAAGCCGAGAACCACCATCAGCGGCGCAGCAACGGCGGCGGGCGTGCCAAATCCGGAAGCGCCTTCAATAAAGCACCCGAATAGCCAGGCAACAATGAGCGCCTGTACGCGCCGATCCGGACTGATGCCGGAAAAGCCGTTACGAATTGCGGTCATACCGCCCGAATGCTTCAGGGTATTCAGTAGCAGAATGGCACCAAAAATAATCCAGAGTATGGACGCGGTAAGAATCAAGCCCTGCAATGCTGATGCGATTACGCGGTTGACGCTCATTTGCCATGCCGTCAAGGCAATGACTGTTGTGACGACAAAGACGATCGGCATAACCACCTTGGCGGTCATTCTGAATCCGATCAGTAGCACACCCGCCAGGATCAGCGGGAGAAATGCGAGTAATGCAAGTACAGTCTGGTTCATTGAATGCTCCTCTATGTTCAACAGATCCCAATTCTCCTTGGACGTCTCGCCGCATTCCGGATCCAGCCCGAGTCTTGATTTGCGGTCTCTTTTGTCGACATGGTCGGCGCCTGTCGATCTTTTCATGGTTTCAGGAAGAATCAATCGTCATGGTAACCTGAAAAATAGCTGAACGAAATTCATAACTGAAAAAAGATTCAATGCGCGCTATATGTGGGCAAGGGGCGCGAACAGTACACGAAAGGGGCAAGCAGGAAAATCGAGGCAGAAGAAGAGCGGCAGAAGGAGAAACGCGGCAAAGCGAAAAGCGCTGAAAGTGAATACGAATTCGAAGGCGAAAAGCAAAATTAGAGAAGTAAAAGGTGGGGAACTGAAGGAGCGAGCGAGGCGAGCGGCGCCTGATATTTGAGTCTGATAAAGAGGATCAGGAAAGGGCATCAGTCCAGGAGGATGAGAACAGGAGGATCAGCCCCGGAAGATCAGAATAGGAGCGTCAGCAACGGTGGATCAGCTGAAGAGAATCAGCACAGGAGCACCAATAACGGTGGATCAGCTGAAGAGAATCTGCACAGAAGCACCAATAACGGTGGTTCAGCTGAAGAGAATCAGCCGGGAAAAGCAGAAATGGCGGCCCCAATAGAAGGTTACCCGTGCCCGGGAAAAAAGAATTGTGCCGCCTGACAGGGTTTTCTTTAACGTGCCACTCGCTGTCTTACACACTGTTTCTTCCCCTCACCATGAAACATCGTTGGGCGGTGCGATATGGTGTGAGAGAAAACAAATCCGTGCGGTCACCATCTGGCCCCCAGGCCTGCGCCCTGCATAATACAGGGCAGATGAAAATGCCAAAAATCGGCTGACGCTACAGATCACCTTCATCATAAAAGCATGCACAACATGCGTGCATGACCAGAAGATTACAATTCGATCATCTTTCTTTCATGATTTTTTTTCTTATATATCTGCCGTGTGCATAGGGTTTATGGGCTTCATTTGCCGAACATGTAGAACTCGGCATCCAGCGCTCGCCCAGGCACGACAACAGACAATCTGATTCTCAATCCCGCGTATCGACGACCACTTCGCTCAGTTGCAGAATAGGGCTCAGGTCAGTGTAGTTTGGGATATCCCCCAGGATTTCATCGGCATGAGGTCCGAACCCTGCCTGAAAGTCTTCGGCGGAGTCACAGAAAATATGGCACATGCCGATATATGTTGGCGGTGCATCCGGAGTGCCTCCAGCAACCCCTTTGTCAATGGTGTAGTACAGGCATCGATCTCCCATCCTGTCTTTGACCAGGGGCAAATGTTTGTCGCGATAATAATCGTGATCGAATCGCGCGCCTGGTTTATTCGGATACATCACACTGACTTTAATCATTACCAGCTCTCCTTTGGATTCAAAATTTTGATTTCGTGCCTAAAACTTTGAATTTGTGTCTCTTACTTCGAATTCTTGCCTGGTCATTGAATGACATTGCCCGGTATTCTGACTGACTCCGAATCACACGGAACAGGAGTCTGAATACGCTGAACTGGAATTTGAACATGTTGAATGACTTCAAATAATGCTGAATTTGCGTCGGCATATTTTGAAATCGTGCAGAAACCCCTTCCCATGGCATTCAAATACTTTTAATTTGTCTCGCAATATTGATCTACGTTTGTATTTGCGCCTATCTTAGCGCTTTTTCAGTGAAGACCAGCGAACTGTTCGGCCGCCTGTTGTGTCAATTTGTGAAGAAGACGCTCTGCCTGCTGTTGGGTCGCACCCTCGTGACGCAGGTTCCTGATGAAGACCGCCAGCGAATCGTCTACCAGCTTGAGCCGCTCAACCGGATCGGGGGCAAACTCCAGTCCCGACAGATGCTGAACGTTACCGTTTTCAAGGCGCCGCCATCCATTGGCGGCGAATTTGGGCAGAGTGCTCATGGGCGACTTCCTTTTATTGTGAACAGGCCGATGCGTTCATTGTACCCATTTACACGACCCGCGGAATCGGATCTGAATATTGCCCAGGGGCCGACAGATCCGCGCCAATTTCTGTTACAGATACGACGCCCATTTCAGGCTAAGAGACCTGCATAAATGGCCACCATATAAGGGCATTCCCCACCCGTTTATAATCATCATCAGAAATTATGATTAGACCCTGAGTAACAAAACTTATATTGTGTCACTTTCATGACAATACAAAATACCAGGGAGATAAATCATGAAACTGCGACAGGCAACTTTGCTGGCCGCCATGATGGCCGCATCCGCAACAGCGTGGGCCGGTACGGTCACCGTCATCACGTCTTTTCCAAAAGAGCTCACACAAGCCTACAAATCGGCCTTTGAAAAAGCTAATCCGGATATCAAGCTGGAGATTCTCAATAAAAATACAGTGTCGGGCATTGCCTATGTGCGTGAAGCAGCAGAAGGGCGGCGCCCAGAGGTGTTCTGGGCAAGTGCGCCCGATGCCTTCGAGGTGCTGAGTGCGGCTGGCATGCTGGAGAAGGCCTCTGATATTGCCAATCCCGAAGTACCTGACAAAGTCGGCAGCTTCCCCATCAATGATCCTGACGGCATGTTCTACGGTCAGGCGCTGGCCGGCTACGGCATTATGTATAACACGCGTCTGCTGAAGGCCAAGAAGCTGACTCCACCCGCCACATGGGAGGATCTGCTCAAGCCCGAATGGTTCGGTAATGTGGGAATGACATCCCCCTCACGCTCCGGCACACAGCATCTGACCGTGGAAACCATTCTTCAGGGAGAAGGCTGGGAGAAAGGCTGGAATACGATTATTCGTATGGCAGGCAACAGTAAAACTCTGACCGACAGGTCATTTGGCGTTCCCGATGGCGTCAATAACGGGCAGTTTGGTGCCGGTCCGGTGATCGACTTCTTCGGCCTCTCCAGCAAATTCTCCAAATTCCCCGTGGAATTTGTCTATCCTGACGAAACCGCGATTGTTCCTGCAAATATTGCGCTGATCAAAGCCGCAAAAAATACGGAAGAGGGCAAGAAGTTTATCAAATTCACCCTGTCTGAAGAAGGCCAGGCTCTGCTGCTGAAGCCCGAGATTTCTCGTCTGCCCGTATTGCCTTACGACAAGATGAGCAATATTCCCGAGGGCTATCCCGATCCCAAGGTACTGGCCGAGAAGAGCAAGGTCCATTTTGATACCGAACTGTCCCAGAAACGGTATTTCGTTGTGCAGTCGCTTTTTGACCAGACCATTACCTTCCGCCACAAGGAATTGCAGAATGCCACCAAGGCCATTCTGGATGCAGAGGCAAAGCTGGCAGAAAAGCCCAGCGAGAAAGGCAAGTCTTTGCTTGAAGAGGCCAAGAGACTGGCGTGGTCTCCTGTGATTAACGACAAGGATGCCATGTCTGACGAAATCCAGAAGGTTTTCCAGGGTGACAAGAAAGATACGAGTGTCAGCCAGGCGCTGTCCAAATTGCAGGGACAGTGGAACAGTCAGGCTGAAGCCAACTACCGCAAGGCCGTCGATCTGGCAAAACAGGCGGCTTCGTCATAACGCGTCCTGACGCAACATTTCAATAACGAGTGATCCGGCCTGCGAGCCGGATCATTAGCGGACGAAAGATTTATGTCGACACACTCTATGCGTTTCCCACCCGGCCTGACGGTAGTGGCGCTATTGGTTCTGGCCTTTTTGATGCTGTTTCTGGCAATCCCGGTGGGCAATGTCTTTTACACAGCCTTTTCCAATTCCGATGGCAGCTTTACCCTGGGCCACTTTGGCTCGTTCTTCCAACAGCCACTGCTGAAAGAATCCTTCTACAACAGCCTGTATGTATCGGTGATGTCGGTGGTGTTTTCATCACTGATAGCGGTCCCCTTGGCATATCTGACTGTGCGCTTCCGCTTTCGCGGCGCCCTGATTATTCAGACCCTGGGCGTGCTGCCGCTGATTATGCCGCCGTTTGTCGGGGCGGTGGCGCTGCAACTGCTTTTTGGTACATCGGGCACCGTGAATCTGCTGTTGCAGGACTGGTTTGATGTGACCATCCCCATCATGGATGGGCTCAACGGCGTGATATTTGTTGAGTCGCTGCACTATTTCCCCTTTATCTTGCTGAATCTCACCGTGGCCATGCGCAATATCGATGGCGCCATGGAAGAGGCAGCCCTGAACCTGGGTTCGAGAGGCTGGCGACTGTTTCGCCGGATCATCTTCCCCCTGGCGTTGCCAGGCTATGTCGCCGGCGCGTCTTTGGTCTTCGTGAAGGTCTTTGATGATCTGGGTACACCGCTGGTGCTGGGCATTACCAATATGCTGGCACCCCAGGCCTATCTGCGCATTACGCAGGTCGGGATTGATGACCCGCTGGGCTATGTCATCAGCGTATTGATGATTGTCTTTTCCATATTGGCGCTGTGGCTGTCTGCCAGCGTGCTGCGCAACAAGGATTACTCAACCCTGCAAAAAGGCGGCAGTTCCATTCAGCAGCGCAGGTTGAGCAAGTGGGAGAGCGTGCTGGCGTATGCCTGGATTGCACTTGTGTTATTGCTGGTGCTGTCTCCGC
The DNA here is from genome assembly GCA_023387815.1 of Pseudomonadota bacterium. GTDB lineage: Bacteria > Pseudomonadota > Gammaproteobacteria > Burkholderiales > Burkholderiaceae_B > Advenella. Next base: position 194,246 of record JAEWHK010000063.1, on the reverse strand, counting down.
ATATCGGTGTGTTGCTGCTGTCTTTTGCCACTGTATGGAGTTATGCACCCCTGCCCGATGGCTATACCCTGGCGCATTACGCGGAGGTGTTCAGCAACTCCAGTGACATGATGGTCAATACTCTGCTTTATTGCGGTCTTGCGGCGGGTCTGGACGTCATTCTGGGTACGGCGATTGCTTATCTGATTCTGCGCACGCGGATTCCGGCAAGACGCTGGCTGGACTGGCTGGCGTCCGCCGCGCTGGCGGTGCCGGGCATTGTATTGGCGATTGGCTATCTGCGCACCTTCCGGGGTGTGGAGCTGCTGGGCACAGATATGGCACTTACTTCGACGTGGATCGTGATTATGCTGGCTTATTCTGTCAGGCGCCTGCCTTATGCCTTGCGGGCCTGCGTCGCCGCGCTACAGCAGATCAACGTTTCGCTGGAAGAGGCGGCGGCATCTGTGGGGGCCCGGCGGCATCGGATTATCCGTCGCGTCGTGGTGCCGCTGATGGCCGGGGGGATGCTGGCCGGGTTCGTGACCAGCTTTATTACCGCCGCTGTGGAGCTTTCGGCTACCATCATGCTGGTGAGTCGCGATAGCGATGCGCCAATGAGCTATGGCATTTATCTGTTTATGCAAAGTGCCTCCGGGCGGGGACCCGGCGCTGCCCTGGGTGTGCTTGCCGTGGTGGTGGTTGCCATTGGAACGTATGCTTCCCATCTGATCGTCGAGCGGGCCTCTTTGCGCACGCGCTCGTCACATGCGATTGAACAGGAATAAGAAGATGAAGAAAGTCAGTGTTGAATGCCGTGATATCCGCCTGTCTTATGGCAACACGGAAGTTCTGAAAAATATCAATATCATGATTGAGCCGGGCGAGTTCTTTGCCCTGCTGGGGCCGTCAGGTTCGGGCAAATCTACGCTTCTGCGTCTGATTGCCGGTTTCAATCAGCACAATGCGGGCCAGTTGCTTGTGGACGGCAAGGACATCAGTGCCATTCCTCCTCACAAACGCAATATTGGCATGGTGTTTCAAAGCTATGCCTTGTGGCCGCACATGACTGTGTGGGACAACGTGGCGTTTGGCCTGGTCGAGCGCAGGCTGCCCCGGGCCGAGATTCGCGAACGAGTCGAAGCGGCTTTGGCGCTGGTAGGGTTATCCACTTTTGCGCAGCGCCGGCCGAATGAACTGTCGGGCGGTCAGCAGCAGCGTGTGGCGCTTGCACGTACGATTGTGATTGAGCCGCAAGTGCTGCTGCTGGACGAGCCGCTGTCGAATCTGGATAAAAAGCTGCGCGTGCAGATGCGTCGTGAGCTTCTGTCATTGCAGCGACGCCTGGGCATCACCACGATTTTCGTGACCCACGATCAGGAAGAGGCCATGACAACCGCAGACAGAATGGCGGTGCTGGACAAAGGGGTTGTTCAGCAGACGGGCAGCCCGGCCACGCTCTTTGATTTCCCGGCGAATCGTTTCGTGGCCAATTTTGTGGGCACCATGAACGTGCTGGAAGGCGCGGTCAGATCGCGTAATTATTCGGGTGTGACGCTGAGTGTGGATGGGGTAGGCGATCTGGCCATCCCCGTCAATGACGATATTCCTGAAGGCGACCGGCTTGCCGCGAGTTTCCGTCCGCACTCGGTCCGCATCGACGCGGCCGGCGGTAATGCGGATGCGCATTACATCTGGCTGCCAGGTGTTGTGGAAGAACGGGAGTTCCTGGGTGAGTTCGTTCGCTACGCCGTGAAGGTGGGCGAGCAGCGGGTCACCGCTGACCAGTCGCATTTTGCGGGACTGGGTCAGTTCCAGATTGGCGCGCCTGTGTCCCTGGGTCTGGAGCCTTCGCAGATTCGTCTGCTCTCAGCCTGATTGCAATGGAGATATACCGGATTCGCGCGTTTGTGACGGTTGCCCGTCTGGGTAATCTCACACGTGCTGCCGAAGCCCTGTCGTTAACCCAGCCTGCGGTGACCGGGCAGATCAAGGCGCTGGAGCAGGACCTGGGCGTGGCGCTGTTTGACAGGACTGCCGGCAAACTGGTGCTGTCCAAGGCCGGCGCGCGCCTGCTGCCAACGGCAGAGCTGCTCCTGAACACCAGTGCTCAGCTCAAATCCCAGGCCCAGCAGTTTCAGGGAGAGCTGCAGGGTCAGCTGGAACTGGGCATTCCTGGGGAACACGCACAGTTTCTGCGACTCGGCGAGCTGGCTTCCGCTGTGGTCCATTCGCTGCCGCTGATTGAGCTTAAGACCGTGATACAGCCGTCGGAAGAGCTGATCGAACAGGTTCGTTCGGGCAAGCTGATGATGGCCATGGTGATTGCCACGCACCCGCTGCCTGAATTCTTCTGGATGGCGTTGCGTACGGTGCGCTACCGGATTGTGATGCCAAATGAAATAGCGAGCGAACTGCGCCATGCCGGATGGAAAGAGCTGGCCCAGCAGCCGTGGCTGGATGGCAGCCCCGGCTCACATACGCATTTATTGTTGCGTTCGCTGTTTGAACGACATGGCCTGGCGCCGCGCATTGTGATGCAGAACGCGGACATGGCCAATGCCGATGTACTGGTCCGCGCGGGCGCTGGTTGCGCGCTGATCCGCGAAGACATTGCCATTACTGGCGCAGGCCGCAATGAGTTTACGGTCTGGGGCCACACCCAGCTGGATGCCACACTGGGTTTTGTTGCCTCTCAGCACAATGTGGCAGATCCTGTGGTGGTTGCCATGATTTCCCTTTTCAGGAACGTGTGGCCGGAGACGCTGGCGCTTTGATTCTTCTTTCGGTATCAGGCAACAGCGCGGCCACAATACCCAGTAAAGGCAGGTAAGCACAAACGTCATACACAAATGAAATACTGGTGGTGTCGGCCAGATGACCCAGTGCCGCAGCGCCTACGCCACCCATACCAAAGGCAAAGCCAAAGAACAGGCCAGCAATCATACCGGTTTTGCCGGGCACCAGCTCCTGCGCATACACGACGATGGCCGAGAAAGCCGATGCCAGAATCAGGCCGATAATCACAATCAGAATACCGGTCCAGAACAGGTTGGCGTGCGGCAGAATCAGCGTAAAGGGTGCAACACCAAGAATGGAACCCCAGATTACGCGCTTGCGGCCAATGCGATCGCCTATCGGTCCGCCAGCGATAGTGCCTACGGCTACGGCGGCCAGGAAAATGAACAGGTAAAGCTGCGAAGAACGGACTGACAGAGAGAACTTCTCCATCAGATAGAAGGTCAGATAGCTGCTCATCGAGGCCATGTAGAAGTACTTGGAGAAGATGAGAACGCCCAGTACACCCAGTGCGCCAAGCACCTTGTTGCGCGGCAGTGCAATGGAATTGCTGGCGCGTTTGGTACGCAAGGTCAGTAGTTCGCGGTTGCGGCTGTACCAGCGACCGATTTGCAAAAGCACAAACATGGCGAAAAGCGCTGCCAGAGAGAACCAGGCCACGCTGCCCTGACCGTGTGGAAGAATCAGCAGCGCTGCAAACAAGGGACCCAGAGCCGAACCGACATTGCCACCAACCTGGAACAGCGATTGCGCCAGGCCGTGTCGTCCGCCCGATGCCATGCGCGCGATGCGTGACGATTCCGGATGAAAGACCGACGAGCCGGTACCCACCAGAATGGCCGCCAGCAGCAGGTATGGGAAAGAAGGCGCGACCGACAGAAGCAGCAGGCCTACCAGGGTAGAGCCCATGCCGAACGTAAGCGAGTAAGGCTTGGGATGCTTGTCGGTATATAAGCCGATCATCGGCTGCAGCAGGGACGCGGTAATCTGGTACACAAGTGTGATCAGACCGATTTGCGCAAAGCTCAGGCTGAAATTATCCTTGAGCATTGGGTAGATGGCCAGCAGGATAGACTGGATCATGTCGTTCATCATATGAGCGACGCTGATGGCGCCCAGCACCTTGAAAGCCGTGGAATCTGCAGGTCTTGCGGCCGGCTGGGCCGTTGACGTTTCAGGTGCAGGTGTTGCGGCGCCTGGTGGTGTCGGCGCTATGGTGGCTGTTTCTATTGCGGCAGTTTCGGTAGACATGACATTCGGCATAATTACAATCGTAGTAACCCTAGTATACCCGTGCTAGAATTCCCGGATGTGCCAACTTTCGTCGAGAAACTGACAGTGAATTCTTCGACCCTGCGAAGCAGAAACGCTGCAGATTACCAGTTCATTGCACCTGTTGTGGCTGCGATGGCCAAGGATTTTGCGCAGGGCACCAGTTCGGCGATGCATTCGCATCCCCGCGCGCAGCTGATTTTTGCCCCAAAAGGTGTGATGCGCGTAACTACGCAGAAGGGCTTTTGGCTGCTGCCACCGTTGCGTGCTTTATGGGTGCCGGCAGGTGTGCTTCACACCACCGTGGCGGTCAGCCATGTGGATATGCGCACTCTCTATGTTGACATACAGGCGGCCTCTGGGCTTTGGCCAGACTGCCAGGTGATCGAAGTCAGCAGTCTGCTGCGAGAACTCATTCTGAGCCTGACCGCAGAGCCCATGGTTTATGGGCAGAACGAGCGGGGCGGAAGAATTGCGTCGCTGATACTTTCCGAATTGCCCTACGCGCAGACCATTCCCACGCAAATTCCCTGGCCGCGCGATCGACGGCTTGTGTCTGTCTGTGAACGTATCATGGAAGAACCGGGGCGCAACGCTGCGCTGCGTACCTGGGCCGATGCAGTGGGGGCCAGCGAGCGCACGCTGATCCGGCTGTTCCAGTCTGAACTGGGAATGAACTACCGACAGTGGGTGCAGCAGGTACGACTGGCCGACGCGGTGTGTCGGCTCTCCGTGGGTGAATCCATCGCGCATATTGCCCGGGAACTGGGCTATCGCAGCCCCAGTGCCTTCAGTTATATGTTTCGCCGGGTGATGGGGCTGGCCCCCACAGCCTATCTGGGGGATAGGCGCGACAACCATTGATAATATGAGAATGCATCTTATTACCAATTGTGATAGAATCCCCGCTTTCCCATCATGCCCGCAGAACTCATGTCATTCACGACTGCCGGCGTCCGTTGTGTCTGAAAGCGGAGTGTATCCCTATGTCATCCTGGAAGTCCCGAATTCGTCAAACCCTGCTCGTCTGCAGCGCAGCCTTGTCCGCTGTGGCATTGCAAGTGCAAGCCTATCCTCTGACCGTTGAACATGCTGCCGGCAAAACCACGCTGCAGTCAGAGCCGAAAAAAACGGTGGTTTTTGATCTGGCGTCGCTGGATACCATGCACGCTCTGGGTGTTGAAGCCAACGCAGTGCCTACATCCAAGTATGTGAATCAACTCTCGGGCTATGCCAGCAATTCAATTCCGAAGGTGGGTTCTCTGTTCGAGCCGAACTATGAAGCCATCAATTCGCTCTCGCCCGATCTGATCATCATTGGCGGACGGTCTGCCCCTAAATACGCAGACCTGAGCAAACTCGCACCGACCATTGATCTGACTGTCGACAACACCCACCTGCTGGAAAGTGTCAAACGCAATACGCTGAAGCTGGCTGATATCTTCAACAAACAGGATAAGGCCAAAGAACAACTGGCCCGGCTGGGTGAATCCATTGCGACCCTGAAGAAGAAAGCGGCGAACGCTGGCTCTGGTCTGGTCATCCTGACGACAGGCGGTAAAGTCAGTGCCTATGGACCAGGTTCCCGCTTTGGTATTCTGCACGATGAGTTTGGTATTCCCGCAGCGGCGCCGGACCTGAAATCTGCCAATCACGGTCAGGCCGTGTCATTTGAATTCATCTACAAAACCAATCCCGACTGGCTGTTCGTGATTGACCGCGATGGCGCAATTGGACGTGAAGGGGTGGCTGCAAAACAGATGCTGGATAACGAACTCATTCACAAGACGACTGCCTGGCAGAAAAAACAAATTGTCTACCTGAATGCAATGGATTGGTATCTGCTGGGCAGTGCCGGTCTGACCGCCATGCAGCAGAACGTAGATCAGTTGATACAGGCGCTGGACGGCACCCAATAAACGTGTCGGATGCCGGGTAGCTGACTGTGAATCAGGTTTCGAAACCGTCGACCTCCGTAACGGTCGGCTCGCGGCGCGGCGCACTGGGAGTCAGTGCGCTGATATTACTTTTGTGTTTGCTGTTTCTGGTCAGTCTGTTCCTGGGTACAGCAAACATGTCGTTGTCGGCCTTGTTGCATCTGGATTCCGAGGCCTGGCAGTTATTGATGATCAGCCGCCTGCCGCGCGCCATTGCACTGGTGCTGGCGGGCACATCGCTTGCCGTTGCCGGGCTGATCATGCAGATGCTGGTGCGCAACCGTTTTGTCGAGCCATCCACTGCGGGCACCGTTGAGTCCGCAACTATGGGCATTCTGGCCGTCACCTTGCTGGCGCCGGGTACTCCCGTTGTGATCAAGATGGCAGTGGCGGCCGTTTTTGCTCTGGCCGGTACAGGACTTTTTCTGCTGATCCTGCGACGCGTGCCGCTACGCTCGCCCTATCTTGTGCCCGTAGTTGGCCTGGTGCTGGGCGGCATCATACAGGCCGTGACTATCTTCTTTGCCTATCAGCATGATTTGATGCAGGCGCTGCAGACCTGGACCATGGGCGATTTTTCCGGCGTTCTGCGTGGTCGCTATGAATTGCTGTGGATCGCTTTCGCGTTGTCCTGTATTGCGTATATCGCAGCAGACCGCTTCACGGTACTGGGAATGGGCGAGCAGTTTACAACCAATCTGGGTCTCAATCACAAACGTCTTATGCTGATTGGCATGATCATTGTTGCTGCCATCAGCGCCGTTGTAGTAGTCACTGCAGGCAGTATTCCCTTTCTGGGTCTTCTGGTTCCCAATGTCGTCAGTCTGCTATTCGGCGACAATATGCGTCGCTCGCTGCCCTGGGTGGCGCTGCTGGGGGCGCTGTTTGTACTGGCCTGCGATATTGTCGGCCGCCTCATCATATATCCCCATGAAATCCCCATCGGTACGGTCGTGGGCGTGGTCGGCAGTGCCCTGTTCCTGTTCCTGCTGCTGAAGAGGCGGTCACGTTTTGGCTAGATTGACTCCTCCCATCCTGCTTGCCCTGCTGGGACTTCTGGCCCTGGCCTCGGTGGTTGCCTTCATGACTATCGGCGCCAACGGTCACTGGGATTTTGTCCTGTCGTTTCGCTTCGGCAAGCTGGCCGCCATGCTGCTGGTCGCCTATTGCGTCGCGGTGTCTTCGGTCCTGTTTCAGACCATCACGCACAACCGGATTCTGACGCCATCCATCATGGGCTTTGACGAACTGTACCGACTCATACAGGCTATTGGCATTTTCTGGTTTGGTATGAACATGGGAGGCGGCCTGGACGCTACCGGCCAGTTCCTGCTGGAAGTGGGTTTGATGACGCTGTTTTCCTGCCTGCTTTTCCAGTGGATTTTCTCTGGCGGCACGCAAAGCCTGCATCTTCTGTTACTTGTGGGCATTGTTTTCGGCCTGCTGTTTCGCAGTCTGTCGGGGCTGATGGTCAGATTGATCGACCCCAATGAGTTCCTGTTTCTGCAGGACAAGATGTTTGCCAGCTTCAATGCTATCCGCACCAATCTGCTGTTGATGTCGGCCATTCTGGTGGGGGTAACTTCGATCATTGGCTGGCGCTTGCGGCGTGTGTACGATGTACTGGCATTGGGGCGCGAGGTGGCCATCAATCTGGGCATTCATTATCGCAAAGCGATGCTGCTGACGCTGGTGCTGATTTCCGTGCTGGTGTCAGTGTCAACGGCACTGGTCGGGCCGGTCACTTTCTTCGGTCTGCTGGTCAGTAACCTCGCCTATATGATTATGCAGACGGACAAACACAAATTTACCGTCCCCGCAGCGATCTTGCTGGGTATTGTGGCTCTGGTAGGTGGCCAGACACTGCTGGAACACGCCCTGGCCCTGAATACGACCGTGAGCGTTGTGATTGAGTTTGCAGGAGGACTTATGTTCATCGCACTGATCGTGCGCAAGGGGCAGAAATGATTAAGGTCAATGGCGTCAGCAAAGGCTATGCAAATCAGCTGGTGGTTGACGATGTTTCAATTGAAATACCGCAGGGCGGGGTCACATCCATTGTCGGCCCCAATGGAGCGGGCAAGTCCACGTTGCTGGGCATGATCAGTCGACTGTTGCCCATGAGTGCCGGCAGTGTGCAGGTGGGCGGACTGGATGTCACGCAAACTGATACTGCACATCTGGCGCGTGTCCTTTCCATATTGCGCCAGGATAATCATCTGCCCTTGCGCCTCACCGTGCAGGACGTGGTCGCATTCGGCCGGTATCCGTATACGCACGGTCGCCAGACAGTAGAAGATCGCGATCATATCGAGCGGGCCATTGCCTATCTGAATCTTCAGGGGCTGGAAAAGCGCTTTCTGGATGAACTTTCCGGCGGGCAGCGACAGCGAGCATTTATCGCCATGGTACTGTGTCAGGACACGGAATACGTGTTGCTGGACGAGCCGTTGAACAGCCTGGATATGAAGAACGCCGTGGATATCATGAAAGTGGTTCGGCGGGCGGCAGATGAATTGTCCAAAACCGTCGTACTCGTTCTGCACGACATCAACTTTGCATCCTGCTATTCCGATCTCATCATTGGGATGCGCCAGGGCAAAGTCCTGCATCAGGGCGCGCCTGAGACCTTTATTCAGCCTTCTGTACTCAAAGATTTATATGGACTGGATGTATCCATCCATGAGTGGCAGAACAAACGGATCTGTGTTCATTACACATGAAATATCGGGCGTTAGTCTGAATCGCTCATGAGGGGCGTCCTTTCGATACGTACCTTCGTCACGCTCATCCCTGGCGTCATTTCTTAGTCTTAAGCAGAATGCAACAGCCTGCATTCCAATACAGGAAGAGGCCGGCTGCTGTTCTGATTAATTGTGAGGACAGATCAATCCGGATGTTTGATCTGTCCGGACACTTGATCAATCCCGACGTCTGTTTGTGTCGGAACCGTCTTGCGTGTCGCCGTTTGTCACGTCGTTTTCGGGGTCGTCATCTTCATCCGGCACACGCTGCTCCAGTTCGTTCCCCAGCACATCCTCTGAGCCACTTCGACCAGGAGACAGATCGCGTGGTGTCTGGCCGGGGGCCGGTGCCGTGCCTTTGGTAAATGTCTCGCGATCCTGCTGACGACCCAGATCCACTCTTGCTGACGGCGCATTGCCGTCCTTGTCCTGACCGAAGTAAACCACGGTATGCGGATAAGGCAACTCGATATTGGCGGCGTTGAAATGTTTTTTCACCAGCCGGTTGAATCCGCGCTGTACCGCCCATTGCATGCCTGGCGTGGTTTTAATCAGGACGCGAATGGTCACGCCGCGCTCATTGATGGCGGTGACGCCAGGAACGGTAATGTCTTCCAGAATTTCGGGAGCGAGCACTTTGTCCTGCATCAACTCTCTGAATGCGGCGCGCAGATGTTCTGTCGCTTCATCCACATTCTCGCGATGAGAGATCGTGTATTCGCCCATATGATAGGAGAAATCACGCATGTGATTGGCGACGACATCAACGGAAGAAAACGGAATCAGATGATAGCCGCCATCCATGGTGCGTATACCCACCGAGCGGATGGTCATTTTTTCTACCGTTCCGAAAACGCCGCCGGCTTCAACCACATCGTTCACATTCATGCCGTTTTCCAGCTGAATGAAGATACCCGTGATAATGTCCTGTACCAGCTTCTGAGCACCAAAACCAATGGCCAGACCCACCACCCCGGCACCGGCAATCAGCGGGCCGATATCGATGCCGATCTGCGAGAGCAGGACCAGAATGGTCATGGTGACGATGACAATAAGGGCGGCATTGCGAAACAGCGACAGCAGCGTTTTTTCGCGTGCGCTGGGCAGTCGGTCACCGGTTCCGCTGAGCCGGCTTTCAATGATGCTGGCAATGACCGTCCATGCCAGTGCGGCAAACAGCAGGATGATGGCAACATGCACAACCACATTGATGGTGGACTGTCCTGATTCAGACATGACCCAGGCTGACAGATCAAAGGCATGCCAGGCATCCAGGACGAACAGCAGTACTACGACAAGTGTGATAAAGCGCAGGAACTTGACGGAAGCGGGCACGTATGAATTGAGACGTGCTTCCAGAAGCGGCAGTCGGGTTCGCAGATCGTCCGACAGTCTGATGGGGCGACCCAGCAAAGCTGTCAGGATTGCAGAAATCAGCAGGCCAAGCACGATTGCAATAATACTTTGCACGGTCGCACGCGCCATGAACGGCAGCGCATCTACCGGGTCTACCTGACTGACCACCAGTAGAACGGTGAAATAAATGATGGCAAGAATGTACCAGACCCGCGCCAGAAGACGCATCATGGTCGCAAAAAATGCGGTGGATGACTGGCTCGCGCGTTCCATCAGTCTGTCACGGATCAGCGTGCGATTGGCCCAGACAACCCTGACGGCATAGATGTACATGCCCAGCATGATCAGCAGGCCAAGCAGATTGCCCAGAGCAGGGGTAAACAGCGCGTTGGTAATGGGCACCACCACCAGCATGCCATAGCCCGCGATGGAAACCAGCCGGCACAGCCAGTCATTCCAGTAGATGGCCACTTCATCGCGCATTTCAAACAGCCGCAGCTGCGGGAAGCGGGTCGCAAAGACGACACGCACCAGAGATCGGGCAATTTCTACGGCGACGAAGGCATTGACGAACAGCGATTCGAATGTGCCTACCGCGGCGTTGGGCCCGGCTACGGCGAGTGCAATCCCATAGCCGACTACACCGGCAAGCACAATTGCAATGACATCAACGATAAACGCCCCGACGACAGCGGCGATCTTGCGCAGTGCGCCCGGGCCCGGCAGCCTGCGATGTCTGGCCACCGGTTGCGCCACTTGGCCTGCCCAGCGATTGATCAGTGCAAAGACCGGTGTGGCCAGTCTGCGCAACACCAGAAACGCAATGATGGTTGCCGCGATCACCATCAGCAGATTGAGCAGGGGTGATTTCCATTGGCTCAGACTGACGCCTGCCATGCCTTCGCCGCGTGCGAGCGCACCGATAGCAGCTGCAGCTGCGCCGATTTCATTCAGCATTTTGCCCAGGAAATACTGCGTGCTGTCAGCGACCCGGCGCGGCAGGGATTCGTCGCCTGCTCGCGTGTCAGCGACGGCTGAGGCGGTTCCAGAGGTGTTGGCAGTGCTGGAAGCGGCTGCCGCGGCGGAATCCGTGGCAGGCGCCTGCGCTCGGAGCTGATCAATCAGTTGCTTGCGCGACTGCTCATTGTCCAGCAGATCGGCCAGTTGTGCAGGGGTCAATTGTGCCTGTGCCTGACCGGCGCCGGAGGCTTCGGAAGAGGACGAATCCTGACTGGAGGAAGACGTCTGAGTGGTTAGGGGTAATTGTGCGTGCGCAGTATTCAGATTTGCCAATGAGAAAATCAGCAACACACAAGCAAGCACATATCGAATGAAGACGCTGGTCTGGAATTGATGACTGACCCTTTGTTTCCCGCTGGGCGGGAGGGACTGCGAACCTGTCGCATACCGTTCAAGCACTGTTTCACCTCCTGATTCGTAACAACCTATACGGTAACATGTTTGCGGTGCTATCTGCCGCCCGCAAGATCGATAAATGACCCCGTGACGTAGGATGCATCGTCTGACAGCAGCCATCCGATGGCCGAGGCGACCTCTTCGGGCTGTCCGCCGCGCAGCATTGGAATCTGTGGGCTGACACGATCCACGCGGCCAGGTTCTCCGCCATCGCCATGAATATCCGTATAGATAAAGCCAGGTCTCACGCAATTGACGCGAATACCTTTGGGAGCCAGTTCCAGCGAAAGGCCGCGCGTGAACGTGTCGACTGCGCCCTTGGAGGCGGCGTAGTCGACATACTCTCCGGGTGAGCCGGTGCGCGACGCGACAGACGAAACATTGACGATGGCGCAGCCGGGTTCCATACGTTTGATGGCCTCGCGGCTGCACAGAAAGTAGCTTGTCACGTTTGTGATAAGCGTACGATTGATGCGCTCCGCGTCCATCTCGCTGACTTTCATCTGCTTGAAAAGAATGCCAACATTGTTGACCAGATGCGTTATCGGACCCAGCACTTCATCCATTTCGGCAAAAAGTTTTACAACCTGCTCTTCCTGTGAGACATCGGCGCGGATGGCAATGCACGGAACGCTGAATTCTTCTTTGATGCGTGCCACCAGGGCTTCGGCGGTTTTCTCCTTGCTGTGATAATTAATGCAAATGCCATAACCCCTGGCCGCCAGGTATATTGCGGTAGCTGCGCCAATGCCGCGACCACCGCCGGTAATTAATACCGTTTTCTTCATGCTGCACTCCTGTGAACTGTCTCATTCAGAGCACAGATCATACAGTCGGAAGCAAGCTGGCGTAAAGGTGTGCTGCGGCAGTCTGTCTATTCAGCGCATTGACGGCGGGCAACAATAGCACGTGGCGGGCAAAGTTCGGATCCTGTTCACGCCTGTGCGGGCGCCTCTTCGGGCTCCATAGCCACCATCCATTCCAGACCGTAGCGGTCTTTCAGCATGCCAAAGCATGGTGAGAAGAACGTTTCTCCAAGGGGCATGGTCACTGTGCCGCCTTCGGACAGCGCATCGAACATACGGGTGGCGTCTTCTTTATCGGTTGGAACGATGGACAGGGAGAATCCTGAGAAGCCACTGTCTTTGTCCCCTGTTTCGCAGCCGTCGGACGCCATGATAATTGTGTTACCGATGCGAAAGCTGGTGTGCATGATCTTGTTGTCGAAATCCTCTGGTACCATGCCTGGCGGTGGTTTCTCGGGACTGTCCTTGAACCGCATCATCATGCCAACCTCCGCGTCCACAGCCTTTTTGTAGAATTCAAGGGCTTCTTCGCAGTGCCCGCCAAAGAACAGATAGGGAATAATTGAAGTCTGATTCATGGTGTCGTCTCCCGGTTTGGAAAAAGTCGTTTAATGATAAGTGTGATAAGTGAGATGAAATACCGCCTGGCGTTGCATGACAGCGGTCAGGTAAAGGGAATCAGAGAAACAAAGCCTCACGAATTCACCGCGCTGTCAGCCGCATCCTTGAGCGTTTGAATGTCCAGTTTCTTCATGGGCATCAGCGCATCCAATACGCGTTTGCTGCGTTCCGGCGTGGTAAGCAGTTCACCCATGATTGCAGGTGCAATCTGCCATGACAGCCCAAATTTGTCTTTCAGCCAGCCGCATTGCTGGGCTTGAGGGTCACCTCCTTCGCCAAGGGCTGCCCAATAGGTATCGATTTCTTCCTGTGTTTCACAGTGCACCTGCAAGGAAACGGCTTCATTGAACTTGAAAATGGGGCCGCCATTGAGGGCCGTAATTGGGAAGCCCATCAGTTCAAAAGTCACGGTGAGCACAGTTCCTTCGGACTTGCCGCTGACCTCGGCCACGCGCTCGCCGTGGTAATGGGTGGTCTGGGTAATGCGTGAGTCCGGAAATATGCCTGTATAAAATTGCGCAGCAGCTTCCGCTTCCGTGTCGAACCACAGGCAGGGCGAAATTCGGGATGCGATTTTCATGGTCTTTCCTCTTGCAATTTTTTATCGTCAGCCACAGTATGCGCATACGCATCTGGCCGGTAAATAGGCGAATGCGACATTCTGCAAGGGGAGATACGGCATGGCCTGTTGGCTCTCTGCTGCGCTGCGTGAGACACCCTTTAAGGACGGGCCATCGCGCCTGAATGTGCCGTTACACACCGTGTGAATATTGACTATCTGACATATCAGCGAGATGACTGCGGACAGTGTCAGGCCGATGTGAATTCTGACATGGTGTTCAATGTATCTTGGGTTCTTTATCCGCCAACTGCCGATAGACGGTGCTGCGGTGCAAACCCAGCTCTCTTGCCGTCTTGCTCACATTGCCGCGATTTTTCTCCAGTGCCTGGCGGATATGCTGGCGTTGCAGCGCTTTGATACTTATATCCGGTGCACTGTTGTGACGGGCATGGGTCGCTGCTGCCTTCCATTCCGGCTTCAATGACGATGGTGATAAGTAGCTGGTCTGCGAGTCGCCGGTATCAGGCGTCTGCCCGATAGATTCGTTTGCCAACAGTGGTTTTATTTGCAGCATGAACTGAACATGCTGCGGCAGCGATTCGGGACGAATGATGCTTCCTGCAGGCAAAAGGGCAGCCAGGGTTTTCAGGACGGAGCGAAGTTGTCGGTAATTGCCCGGCCAATGATACGCGCAAAGAAGATCCAGCGTTTTGTCATCGAATATCAGGCTTGGTGAGTTTTCATGACGCCGCAGTTCCGCGCAGATAAAGGCTCGCAGGTCAGTGCGTGTACGCACAGGAGGCAGCTGAACCTGATGATCCTGAATCCGGTAATACAGATCCTGCCTGAATTTCTCTTCGCTACTGAGCGTGTGCAAATCCTGATTGGTCGCGCTGATCAGGCCAAACTGAACCGGCCACGTTTTATCGGAGCCCAGCGGCTGTACGACACGCTCCTGTAATACCCGCAACAGCCGGGATTGCAATTGCAATGGCATATCGCCGATTTCATCGAGAAACAGGACGCCGCCATTGGCATCCCGCAGGCGCCCTTTGGAACCATTACGCTGTGCGCCGGTGAAGGCGCCCGACTCATAGCCAAAAAGTTCCGCCTCAATCAGGCTTTCCGGCAGGGCGGCGCAGTTGATGGCAACAAACGGTCCGTCAGCCCAGCGACTGCGCGCATGAAGATGACGTGCAAACACTTCTTTGCCGGTGCCGGTTTCACCCAGCAATAGCACACCCAGATCTGCGTTAATGGCAAGTGTGGTTTGTCTGAGCATGTCCTGCACATCAGGAGCGAGCTTGGGCAGGTCTTCGACAGATTGAACTGTTCGTCGGCCTTTTGAGAATGTGTTTTTTAATTCCTGCGCTTCATTTGACGCGCGCGCATCCTCTGATGTTGCCGCAGATGGGTGACTATTCCCAGATTCGCGACTGTTTCCAAGTGATGAGGTCTTCGAGGGCCTTGCCAGCGCAGGAAACGCCAGGTCAGCATCCGCATTGCGGGACAACACCGAGCTGGCGGACCGGCCTGCGCCGATCAGGCTGCGCTCTGACTGCAGCGTTGCGTAGAAGGCCATGCCGTCTGTGGTGTAAGCGATTGTCGGTTCAGCATGCAATCGATTCCATTGTGGCAGCCAATGCTCGGCCGGTCCATCAAGCAACGCAGAATAGCTGGTGTCCAGCAGTGCGACGGCTCTTTCGTCGGCGCCCACAATCTGCCCATCCGCAACAAGCAGGGTGCCGCAGCTTGTGGAGTTCAACGGGCCCGGTTCCTGTTGAAACTGTATTCGGGCGATATGGTCTGGCGCGCCATTGAGGATGTCTGCGCAAATCTGGCTGGCAGCAATTCGTACCAGCTCACCAGTGAATTCCGGCAGATTGCGCGCATCCCCTGAAATATCCAGAACGCCAAGAATCTCGCCACGCGGCGAACGGATGGGCGCTGCATGGCAACTCAGAATGCGGTTGCGGGAAAGAAAATGCTCCTGACCATGCACGCGAATAAATGCTTTTTCAATAAGGGCCGTTCCTATTGCATTTGTGCCGCGCAAATTTTCTGCCCAGCTCACGCCTGGTCGGAGCGCAACCTGGTCGGCTTTATTCAGAAATGCATTATTTCCGGCGGATTGCAGAATCACACCACTGGCATCTGAAAGCAGAACGATACCCTGTGCCTGCGTCACAAGTCCAAGCGCTGCCTGAATTTGCGGCGCGGCCGCCTGAAGCAGGCTTGCATATTGATCCATACGGGTATTCAAATCGGCCCGGTCAAGAAGAACGGGTTCGTCTTCCAGCTCACGTCCATGTCTGGCACAGCGCTCCCAGGAACGCTGGATCAAAACATTTGGCTGCGCGATGCCGGCAGAGTTCAGGGACTGATGCAACATCTTTGTCTCCAGAAGTGTCGCAAAAACAGGCAAATGACAATTGTGTTGCCTGTTTGCTGTCGTGATTTGCGACACATTGCGTTTTGTTTTGCGTGTCGCAGGCCATGCATGAAAACCATTCTACTCCAAATCACAATTTATCCGGCTTTTAAGGGCCTGGCATGAAGTTTGCTGAAGAAACCGGGAAGCGTCGGGATTTGATGCCCGCCGCCAGTTCAAAAACAAATACCTTGGAGATGAAAAAATGAATCTATCCGATTTGAAACAGTTCGGCATTGATACTGATTATCCTTACAAGACCAAGTACGGCAATTACATTGGAGGGAAATGGGTAGAGCCGGTCTCAGGCGAATACTTCCAGAATATTTCACCTGTGAATGGACAGGTGTTTTGCGAAGTCCCACGCTCCAATGCGGATGACGTGGAGCGCGCCGTGGAGGCTGCACACGCCGCGCGCAAGGCATGGGGTCAGACCTCCGCGACAGAGCGATCCAATCTGCTGCTGAAAATGGCTGATCGCATTGAGCAGAATCTGAAGGTGCTGGCAGTGGCCGAAACCATAGATAACGGCAAGCCCCTGCGTGAAACCATGGCCGCCGACCTGCCACTTGCCGTTGACCATCTGCGTTACTTTGCCGGATGCATCAGGGCGCAGGAAGGCACCATTTCAGAAATCGACAACACAACGGTGGCCTACCATTTTCATGAACCACTGGGCGTTGTGGGCCAGATCATTCCATGGAATTTCCCGATTCTGATGGCCATCTGGAAACTGGCGCCAGCGCTGGCTGCGGGTTGCTGCGTTGTACTCAAACCCGCCGAGCAAACGCCTGCGTCCATTCTGGTTCTGATGGAAATCGTCGGCGATCTTTTCCCACCCGGTGTCATCAATATTGTGAATGGTTACGGCAAGGAAGCCGGTAACGCGCTGGCCACCAATAAGCGGATTGCCAAAATTGCCTTCACCGGATCAACCGCCACCGGTAAACACATTCTGCACGCCGCCGCCGATAGTCTGATTCCATCCACAGTGGAGCTTGGCGGCAAAAGTCCCAATATCTTCTTTGCAGATGTGATGGATCAGAGTGATGAGTTCTTTGATAAGGCGCTGGAAGGCCTATCCATGTTCGCGCTCAATCAGGGTGAAGTTTGCACATGCCCATCACGGATACTGATCGAGGAATCGATCTACGATGCGTTCATCGAAAAAGCCATCAACCGCGTGCAGAAAATCAAGACAGGTAATCCGCTGGATATGAATACGATGGTTGGCGCGCAGGCATCGCAGGCGCAACTGGACAAAATCCTGGGATACATCGATATTGGCCGCGGTGAAGGTGCAAGCTGCCTGACAGGCGGTGAGCGTAATCGCGTCGAGAGCCTGGAAGACGGCTTCTACGTGTCGCCTACGATGCTTAAAGGCAAAAATGATATGCGTATCTTCCAGGAAGAAATCTTTGGCCCCGTTGCATCCGTCACGACCTTCCGCGATGAAGATGAAGCACTGGAAATCGCCAATGACACATACTATGGTCTAGGCGCCGGTGTCTGGACACGGGACGGATCACGTGCCTACCGCATGGGTCGCGGCATTGAAGCAGGTCGCGTGTGGACCAATTGCTATCATCTGTATCCTGCCCATGCGGCATTTGGCGGATACAAACAATCGGGCATTGGTCGTGAGACTCATAAAATGGCGCTTTCCAATTACCAGCAAACCAAATGCCTGCTGGTAAGCTACAGTCCGAAAGCGCTGGGCTTCTTCTGATCTGATGTTGTGAGCGGGCTGCCCGTTGCGGTCCGCAGATCTGATAGGCGCGGTTCGTCCTGATGACGAGCCGCGTTTTTTTGATTGGTCAATTTCGAGTCGCAATTATCACGTTGCGTAAGTCAATATCGCAACTGTCATAAAAACAAATGTGATCACAAACTGCCAGGACTTGCTATACTCGAAATCAGGTGGAAGGCTGGTCTGACTGTGTCCGAAGCGGCGGTAACAAGGCGATGCAGTTAATTGGTTTCCTGAAGGTCAATGAACAGAAAGGAATACTGCAATGATTACACTTGAAATTAACGGAGACAGGCACGACGTAGACCTGCCTGGCGACACGCCAATCCTATGGACACTGCGGGATCATCTGGGATTCACCGGCACCAAGTTCGGCTGTGGCATGTCACTTTGCGGCGCCTGTACGGTGCATCTGGATGGCGAGCCCATACGCTCCTGTGTCACGCCAATCTCCGCCGCCCAGGGCAAGAAAATTGTCACCATTGAAGCAATGGCGGATGATGAAACGGGCAAGGCAGTACAGGAGGCCTGGGTAGAAATGGGCGTACCGCAATGCGGTTTCTGTCAGACCGGACAGATCATGTCTGCCACGGCCTTGCTCAAGAAAACGCCTGCACCCTCTGATGCCGATATTGACGCCGCAATGAGCGGAAATTTATGTCGCTGTGGCACCTACACACGCATTCGTAGCGCGATCAAGAATGTTGCGCAGGAACGAGGTGCAAAATGAATATTCGAGAAAATTCAATTGTGATGGCGGCCGCTGACGCCAAAATCAGCAATATCAGTCGACGCAATATGCTCAAGGGCATGGCGCTTGGCGGGCTGGTGCTGGCAGTCGGCCTGCCGGTGCGTTCCTTTGCGGAAGGTGAAGAGAAGAAAGCGCCCAGGAAGTATGGGGTGAACTCCATGCCGCATGGTGCGGTTGAAAATCCACTGGTCTTTGTGGCCATCGCCGCGGATGGGGCGGTGACCATTCTCTGTCATCGGGCAGAAATGGGACAGGGCGTGCGCACCAGTCTTCCCATGGTTATTGCAGATGAAATGGATGCGGACTGGAGCCGGGTCACGGTCAAACAGGCCTGGGCCGAAGAGGCACGCTTCGGGAATCAGGACACAGACGGTTCCCGAAGTGTCCGTCATTTCTTCATGCCCATGAGACGCGTCGGTGCTGCCGCCCGTGCCATGCTGGTATCTGCCGCAGCCAGTCAGTGGCAGGTGCCCGAATCAGAGGTAGAGGCCAGCAATCATGAGCTTGTCCACAAACCCAGTGGCCGCAAGCTGGGCTATGGTGAGGTTGCGCAAAAGGCCGCCAGTCTGGAGGTGCCGGCACCGCAAACGCTGAAACTCAAATCGGCCGATGCATTTCGCTATATCGGAAAAGGTGAGACGCGCCTGGCTGATGGCAAGGATATTGTCACGGGTCGTGCGCAATACGGTCAGGACATCAGGCTTGATGGCATGCTTTATGCGGTAGTGGCAAGACCGCCCGTGTTTGGCGGGAAGCTGGTCAAAGTAGACGATACGGAAGCCTTGAAGGTGCCTGGTGTTGTCAAAGTGACGACCATTCCTGGTTCCCCGCCGCCTGCCATGTTCAATCCGCTAGGTGGCGTCGCTGTGATTGCGACCAATACCTGGGCCGCCATTGCAGGTCGCAAGGCTTTGAAAATTGAATGGGACGGTGGTGTGCATGCCGGTTATGATTCGGCGGAGTATCGCAAGACGCTGGAAGAATCTGTACGCAAACCAGCAGAGAAAGCTGTCAGGAACGATGGCGATGCCGCGGCTGCGATGGCATCGGCCGATAAGCACATCAAGGCCGAATATTACATTCCGCATCTGGCGCAGGCGCCGATGGAAACGCCGGTTGCAACGGTGCGCATTGTTGATGGCAAATGTGAAGCCTGGGCCAGTGTACAGGCGCCCCAGGCGACGCATGACATGCTGGCCAAGTGGCTGGAACTGCCACCCGAGAGCGTCAAGGTCAATCAGACGTTGCTGGGTGGCGGTTTCGGTCGCAAATCCAAACCGGATTTCGTGGTTGAGGCAGGGCTGTTGTCCAAGGCCATGGGCGGCAAGCCTGTCAAGGTGACCTGGACACGCGAAGATGACATTCAGCATTCCTATTATCACACGGTGTCCGTCGAGCATCTGGAAGCGGCGATAGATGAAAAGGGCAAGGTCACGGCATGGCTGCATCGCAGTGCAGCGCCAACCATTGGTTCGACGTTTGCCAAGACAAATATTCAATCAGCCGGAGAACTTGGCATGGGCGCGGCCAACGTGCCATTTGCCATACCCAATGTACGCGTGGAAAACCCGCCCGCAGAAGCACATACCCGGATTGGCTGGTTCCGCTCTGTTTCCAATATTCCGCGCGCATTTGCAATCCAGTCATTCGTTGCAGAGATGGCCGCAGAACTGGGCAAGGATCATCGTGATTTTCTGCTGGATCTGATTGGTCCGCCTCGACGTATTGATCCTGGTGAACTGTCCGATGTATGGAACCATGACGAATCACCCCAGTTATATCCGGTAGATACCGGCCGTATGCGAAATGTGATTGAAGTTGTCACAAAAGCCGCCGGTTGGGGCAAGACCGCGAGCAAGCAGCAGGCCATGGGTCTGGCAATGCACTACAGCTTTGTGACCTATGTCGCTAAGGTTGTGCATATCGAATTATCGGACAAGGGAGAGCTGTCTATTCCACGTGTTGATGTGGCTGTGGATTGCGGGCCGCAGGTCAATCCCGAACGCATCCGTTCTCAGATCGAGGGCGCTACCGTCATGGGCATCAGTCTGGCGACGCTGGGCGAAATCAGCTTCAAGAATGGTGCGGCGGTACAGAGCAATTTCCATGACTACCGTATCACATCCATGATGAGTGCCCCACGCGAAATTCACGTGCATCTGGTTCCTGCAAAGGACTATGATGCTCCCCTGGGCGGCATTGGCGAACCCGGAACGCCACCCGTGTCAGCGGCATTGTGTAACGCCATTTTCGCTGCCACCGGCAAACGGATTCGTGATCTGCCCATCGGGAACCAGCTCCAGCAAGTGTGAGAGGGAAATGGAGCAAGCGGGCGACTTATCGGCCCATATGCTCCTGCAACTGCGCCGGCGTGTCGATATCAATCAGACACCCGGCGTCGTTGACGGGAATGAGCGTCAGGGCGTCGCGATGTCGCTGTATGACAGCACGCGCGCCTTCATCGCCGTTAAGAGCAAGCAGCTCGTCTTTGAACTCAGTGGCGAAGGCCACCGGGTGCCCTGGTTTACCTTCATATTCAGGACGCGCGATGCGGGCGCCACCGGCCAATGCAGACATCACTTTTGCAATTGTGTCCGCCTTCACAAATGGCATATCGGCAAGCGCGATCAGCCAGCCTGTTGCCGCTGGGCTTAACGCGACGGCATGCCGCAACGAAGCGCTCATCCCGCTGTGGGCATCAGGACAATGTAAAAATTTCACTGGCAGATGCGCCAATGCGGCGCGAATGGTCTGTTCGTGCTGTCCAAAGACAACTGTAATATCAGGAATGTGTTGCAGCAATGTTGAACAGACGGCACGGATCATGGGCGTGCCATCGGACAGTTGCTGCGCCGGTTTGCACTTGACGCCGGTGGCATCGAAGCGACTTCCCTTGCCGGCCGCCAGCACGATGGCGACGACTGCGGGGGCAGCGCTCGTGGTTTCCGGACTCTGAGCCGCCTGCATCAGGAGGAATACTCCGAGGGATGCGTCTTGGCGTGCGTGACATCGAAATTTTCAGGAAGCATCAAACCGTTTTTGACGGCAATCACTTCTGCCATGACACTGACGGCAATCTCGGCAGGCGATTTGCTGCCGATATAGACACCGATGGGCCCGCGCAGTTTGTGGAGCTGGGCGTCTGTCACCCCGAAATGTTCCTGTAGCCGTTGTCGGCGCGCCTGGTTATTGCGGCGAGATCCAATGGCACCTACATAGAATGCACGAGACGCCAGGGCCTCAAGCAAGGCCAGGTCATCCAGTTTCGGATCATGTGTAAGCGCGATGACACAGGTTCGACTATCTGGTTTGAAGGCGGTCACCACATCATCGGGCATCTCGGCCACGACACTGACCCCGGCAACCGACCAGCCATTCCGATATTCGATGCGCGGGTCACAGACCGTCACCGCGAAACCATTAAACAGTGCCATGGTGGCGACATATTCTGCGAGCTGGCCTGCGCCGATAAGCAGCATGCGAAACTCGGGACCAAACGTGTTGCTCAGAAACGTTTCGTCAATCCGCAAGGGCTGAGGTTCGGTTACCGGATGCTGTTGCACCGTACTGTCTCCCAGGCGCACGATACGCTGCATGAGCGTACCCTGATCCAGTGCGGATACCAGTTCTCGCAGCGCCTGAGGTTCCGGATTGAATTCAAGCAATATCTCCAGCGTGCCACCACAGGGGAGGCCGAAGCGGAATGCTTCTTCGGCAGTGACGCCGTATTTCACACGACAGGTAGAGGAAGCGCCTGAAAGCACCGCCTTGTCGCTGCCGCCGGTGTAGCGATAAATAAGATCGTCTTCAATACAGCCGCCCGAGACCGAGCCAACCACAGCGCCGTCTTCACACAGTGCCATGACAGAGCCCAAAGGTCTGGGTGATGACCCCCAGGTACGAATGACGGTTGCCAGCAGGGCTTTTTTCCCCGCCTGACGCCATTCGCAGAGTTTGCGCAATACCAGAACGTCAAGGTTTTCCATGGAAGTCGCCTGTGTATGTAGTTAGAAAACGCATAAAAAGATGATTGACATCGGCAATGTCAAATTTCAATTGTAATGCAATCGAAATGGGACGGCGTCTGGATGACGTTGCATATCCGGCCTGGGCATCAGAGTAAACATGAGTTCGACCTTTTCAGTGACAATTCAGTTAAATCCGCCCGAATCGGTTGTGTCAGGAAATTTAAAGGTCTATCATCTCATTCAAATAAATTTGATGTAAATCATTGACAAATCATCAAAACCAAATTCAGAAGTTTTCTACTCCATAGGTTTTCAATAAGAGAAAAGTAATGAAAATGATCACGACAAAAACGGCCCTTGCAGTGGCGTGGGCGTCTGCCCTGGGTTTTGCGGGGCTGGCACATGCAGCAACGGCAACGACCAATGCACAGGGGAAGAGTGCAGAAGCGAACTCCGCGACAGCCACATTGATCGCCAAAGGCGAAAGTGACTCCATGACCCCATTTCTGGTGGATGCCGAAGGCCGCACCCTGTACACGTTAATCACAAATGACAATGCCAAGTGTGATGACGCCTGTATGAAGCGCTGGGAACCCGTGGTATCCGAAGTCCGTCCGCTGGGACGTGATATTTTGCCCGGCCTGCTGAAGGCGGAAAAAAATGATAAAGGCATCTCACAGGTAAGCTACGGCGGTTTGCCTCTTTATCGATTTGATGGTGACAAAAAACCTGGAGAAATGAATGGTCAGGGCTTTGAAAATGTGGGCGTAATGGTATCGGTGCTGGGAACCGCAGAACACCCTCAAGCCGCATCAGAAAATGTGGAAGTGACGCCAGAGCTGATGGCGGCAGGCGCCAAAGTCTTTAGCAGTACGTGTGCTGCCTGCCACGGCGCAGAGGGCCAGGGCGCATTTGGGACCAAGCTGGAAGGATTCGATCGCCTGGCAAATGCACCGGCGTTGCTGAGCACGATCATTCACGGCCTCAACAGCATGCCCGCATTGGGCGGACAGTTCAACGACGAGCAGGTTGCTGCTGTGGCCACCTATGTGCGTAACAGCTGGGGTAACAGCTTTGGTGGTGTCTCTGCCGAACAGGCAAAAGCGGCGCGCTGATTATTACATTTGAACGATGTCGCATGACTGAAGCAAGCGACGTCGCGATATGACATTTGAAGATTAGGACAAAAAATGAAAATCCATAAAATTCTGGCGGTCTCAGCCGCAGTGATGTTTGCCTGTGCTGCTCAGGCACAAGTGAAAATCGAGGATTACAAACCGCTATCCAACGAAGATATTCTGAATCCTGCAGACGGTGACTGGCCCAGCTGGCGTCGTACCGTGGACAATCAGGGGTACAGTCCGCTGGATCAGATCAACAAAAAGAACGTAAAAAAACTGGATCTGGCGTGGGCCTGGTCCATGCCCATTGGCGGATTGCAGGAAACAGCACCATTGGTACATGACGGCATTATGTTCCTGGGGATGAACCGCAGCCATGTGCAGGCACTGGACGCAACAACCGGCGATCTGATCTGGGAATACACACAGCCTTTGCCAAAATTCACCGGTGGCTATCATGACGCCCAGGCCAATCGTCAGCGCAACTCGCTCGCCTTATATAAAGATCGCGTGTATCTGACAACGCCAGACGCCAAGCTAGTCGCGCTGGAAGCGAAGACCGGCAAAAAAATGTGGGAAGTGCAGGTTAATGAATGGGAAAAAGGCTACAGCTTTACCGCAGGTCCTCTGGTAGTTGATGGCAAGGTCTTTACCGGTACTTCCGGCTGCAGTATCACTGGAACAGCTGGTGGCTGCTATATCACAGCGCATGATGCAGAAACCGGCAAGGAATTGTGGCGTCTGAATACCATTGGCGATCCGGCAGTTGACGACAGCTGGGGTGGCCTGGCCAAAGAGAATCGCTGGGGTGGTTCTCCCTGGATGACCGGTTCTTATGATCCCAAGCGCAAGATGCTGTTCTGGGGCGTAGGCATGCCGATTCCCTATCCATCCATTCTGCGCGGCAGTGGTGATGGCGATGCGCTTTACACAAGCTCAACGCTGGCAATCGATGCTGAAACCGGTAAGGTTAAATGGTACTACCAGCACATGCCTAATGACGATTGGGATCTGGACAGCCCGTTTGAACGCGTTCTGGTTGAAAGCCAGGTTGCGCCTTCCAAAGACGAAGTTGCCTATATGAGCAAAGACGTCGAGGCAGGCAAGAAATATGACGTTGTTGCCTCTGTTCCTGGAAAATATGGCACTGCATTTGTGCTGGATCGTGATACCGGCAAACTGTTGTGGGCACGCGATACCGTTTATCAGAACGTCATCAAAGGCTTTACCGAAGAAGGCAAAGTCATTACCAATACCGATCTGAAAGCCAAATCCATTGACGAGACGGTCAAGGTTTGTGGCGGTCGCGATCTGGGTAAATTGTGGATGACAGGGGCATACAGCCCGTTGACCAATGCGCTTTATGTACCACTGAGTTCTTCGTGCAAAGAGTTGACGCCCAAGCCCATCGAATTGCGCACGGGTGAATCTGTGGGTGCGCAGGCATCGGGCGCGGTTTCATTTGCGCCTGGCGAGGACAGCGTTGGTCGCGTCTACGCAATTGACGTCAAAACCGGCAAGTTCCTGTGGGTGAAAAAACAGAAACCCATCTTCAGTTCCGGTGTGCTGACAACAGGCGGTGGTCTGCTGTTCACTGGCGACAGCATGCGCGAGTTTGCCGCGTATGATCAGAACAATGGTGACAAGTTGTGGTCAACCCGCGTCAACACATCAGTTGGCGGTTTCCCAATGAGCTACAGCGTCAATGGTAAGCAGTATGTTGCCGTGGTTACCGGGCCCAATGCCCAGACGCCTCCAGCTGCGATTCTGAGTCCGGAACTCAAGAACGTTGTCGATTCAGGACACTCTGTATTCGTGTTCGCTCTGGATGATGACGAAAGCGAAAAGTCAAGCAGCAAATAAACTGGTTGGGATGTGGCGGCGCTCTCAGTAGCGCCGTTGCGTATGCCGGTAAAGTTGCTGTTGCAGGCATGTTAACGGGAGCGTTTGTGCAATCGATAATGCAATTGTTAAGGCGACTGTGAATTAAATGAAGAAGGCAGGCTGTGTGATACAGACCTGCCTTTTCTTGTGAGCGCGATTAACGTTTATTGCATTTGACGTCATCGGCCGACACGCCATCGTTCCTGGCGCAATCACATTTGTATATCGGAAAATTGCGCTTCTTTATTAAGTTAAGACGACTGTTCCGATATCACTGATCACGCTGCAACACCTACAAACTGGCAGACAGTTTCCTCAGGAAATTCTCGCAGTCATTCAGTTGTGATAATTCGACAAACTCGTCGGGCTTGTGTGCCTGTTCAATGTGGCCAGGCCCGCAGACAATGGTAGGAATGCCCAGATCATGGAACAGACCGGCTTCGGTTCCGTAAGCGACTTTACGAGTCTCCTGATCTTTGGTAAGCGCCCGAACCAGTTCGGTAATAGCCGCCTGTTCTGATGTTTCCAGCGGGGGCGCGCTGGCATCGGCGCTGATATCAATGCGCGCATCGGGATACTCTTTTTGCATGCGAGGTAATAACTCGCTGCTGACATATTCCTGAATTTTCGCCTGAATCTCTTCACCAGGCATGCCGGGCAGATTGCGGAACTCATAATTGAACTGGCATTCACCTGGAATCGTATTCACAGCAATGCCACCCATGATCTTGTTGGTGGTGATCGTGGTGTAGGTCACATCGTAATGTTTGTCATAAGGCCCGTTATCACGATAATAATCAGCCAGATCGCGAATATGACAAATGAGACGGGCCGCATGTTCAATCGCATTGCAGCCATATGGCGTCAGGGATGAATGCGCTGCCTTGCCGTGCACACGGCAGGTAAAGAGGTTGATCCCTTTATGCGCCACCACCACGCGCATGCCGGTGGGTTCTCCCACCACGCAGCCATCGATCTTCTGGTTGCGCTTCTGCAGTTCCCTGAGCATGAACGGTGCCCCGGCGCAACCGACTTCTTCGTCATAAGAAAATGCCAAATGAATCGGTTTCTTGCGTTCCTGCTGCAAAAACTCCGGTACCAGTGCCATTGCAGTTGCAATAAATCCTTTCATATCGCAGGTGCCGCGGCCAAAAAGACGGTCGTTGCCGGGCAGCAGAACGAATGGATCGCTGTTCCAGTCCTGACCATCCACGGGGACCACATCCGTGTGACCGGACAGGGCGACACCACCCTGCGTCTGCCCATCAGAGGCGGGCAGGGTTGCAAACAGATTCGCTTTGGCGCCTTTCTCATCAGTGGTCAGCCAGCTGTCTACACCGTGCGCAGACAGTGCGTCACGGACGGTTTCAATCAGGCCCAGATTGGAGTTGCGACTGGTCGTATCCATGCCAACCAGCGTGGCAAGCCATTCTTCCTTGGTGGGGTTACTTGATTTCATATGTGATTTCCTTGATGCAGCATAAGTTAGATGGAAAAACCACAGAAATGCAACATTTCCATTTGAACCGATGCAGCGAGCTTGTGCAAAACAGCATTACAAAGTATTTTGATTTTTATTTTACCCGGTAAAGGACTTACTCATGCAATCCACCAAGGTTCCTGTGCGCAACCTGGCTGCTGCTGTTATCGGCAATGCGCTGGAGTGGTACGATTTTCTGGTTTTTGCGTTCATGACGCCCATCATCGCCAGACTATTCTTCCCTGTGGATCCGTCGGCCAAAAGCGGCGATCTGAACGATATCCTTATGACAACTGCAATTTTCGGCGTCGGCTTTTTCATGCGGCCGGTGGGCGGAATCATTTTGGGTATGTATGGTGACAAAAAAGGGCGCAAGTCTGCTCTGGTACTGGTCACTTCCCTGATGGCAGTGGCCATGGCGATCATTACCTTCTCGCCAACCTATCAGACTGCGGGGCTTCTGGCTCCTGTCCTGATCCTGATTGCCCGTCTGATACAGGGCTTTTCCGCAGGTGGTGAATTCGGAACGGCAACAGCCTTGCTGATTGAAATGGCACCGCCCGGCAAGCGTGGCTTTTATGGGTCATGGCAAATGACAGGTCAGATGATCGGTCTGCTTATTGGTGCTGCTGCCGGTACATTTATGACCTTTGTGTTTACTCAGGAAGAAATTGAAGCCTGGGCATGGCGCATTCCTTTCTTTGTCGGTCTGCTTATTATTCCACTGGCTGTCTACATCCGTCGTCGCCTGGATGAGACCGAGGTATTTCGCAATGCCAAAAAATTGGAAGCCGAAGAAGGACGCAAAATCAGTATCGGTGAACTTCTGGTCAGTGCCTGGCGCGAAACCGTAATGGGTATCGGTCTGGTGGCCGCTGCGACGGTAACTGTCTACATTACCTTCACCTATCTGGTGACATTCGCGACAAAAATATTGAATCTGCCGTTGCAGGAAACGTTTGAAGTACAAATGCTTGGCGCGGCCTGGGTGGTGATTCTGACGCCGCTGATGGGCATGCTGGCTGACCGCATTGGTCGCAGTCGTCTGCTGATTACCTCGCTGGCCCTGTATTTCATTATTCTGTTTCCAATCTATTCCTGGCTGACCGCTGCACCTACGATATCCAAACTGATTGTGGTTCAGCTTGCCACCGGACTTTGCGCATCCGCCTTTTTTGCTGTTTTCAGTACCGTGATGGCCGTGCTTTTCCCCACGCGAGTGCGCTCGCTTGGGCTGTCCATTTCGTACAATATTTCGGTGATGCTGATTGGCGGCTTTGCCCAGTTTATTGTGACCTGGCTGATTCAACAGACGGGTTCACCCATGGCGCCCACGTATTACGTGATGTTTGGCGTCGGACTGGGTCTGATTGCCGCCATTATTCTTGGCAAACGCGCTGACAGCGAAGTAACCCATTAACGAGCTAGCGCGAGTCAGCTGTTTCAGCGCTGATTCGCGCATCAATTTCTATCGGGAAATTGACCGAGTTTGCAATAAAGCACTTCTCGTGCGCATCGTGATGTAACGCCTGCGATTTCCCGATGTCTTCCTTGTTGACGATCGTAATGACGGGGCGCAGAATAATTTTTTTGAATGCGCCTCCTTTTGCGTCTGTGATCATCGTGCCAATGGCGCGATCCTGGTAACTGGTGATCTGAATTCCCGCGTCGGCACACAAATGCAAGTACCACAGCTTATGGCAGGCCGACACCGAGGCGACCAGAAGATCCTCGGGGTTCCACCTGGCCGGATCGCCCCGGAACGCTGCATCTGAAGAAGCGGCAATGTCGGGCTTGTTGGCAGCGCGAATCAGAAAATCACGATCGTAACTTTTGTAGTCACGGGTGCCTTCACCGCGGTTGCCGGTCCATTCGACGCTGACTTCATACTCGTGGCTGATCGCCATCCTTTTCTCCTGAATAAAAACAAATAAACCTGACCTGGGTCGCAACGCCTGAAGTACATCCGTTAGGCATTAAAAACAAGTCCGATTCGTTAAGTGACTTTACTGATATTCATGTCAGTCTATGCCGAGGTCATAACTTTTGGTGTGGAACTTTGATGCCGAGTTGTATTTTTGTGTAAGCCAGCCTTGATGCGAGCAGGTCAGGCGTGCGATATTCCTCTCTTTATCTGACAGATAATCGCGCGCCCGCATGATTTCGTTTAAGCTTGAATCAGAAATCAGCGCCCTGCTACAAGCAGGGACGGCCGGTTGATCTCTATACAAATTGAGGTTTAACGCTGCAATTGTTGTTTCACTTTTAATCCGGAGTGTTTTGATGAAGACCGCGCAAGCAGAGTACCAGATAGATCTGGATGCGTATTTTGACAGGCTTGGTTACACGGGGCCAACTGATTGTTCGCTGCAGACCTTGTCTGCGTTACAGCTGCGGCATCAGCAGATTATTACATTTGAAAACCTGGACCCGTTCCTGAATCGGCCAGTTAACATTGATTTGCCTGCTATCGAACAAAAGCTGGTTTTCAGTGAACGTGGCGGATACTGTTATGAACAGAATCTGCTTTTTGCGCATGTGCTGCAGCGGCTGGGGTTCACCGTTTCCAATCTGATTGCGCGCGTGCAATGGGGGGCAAAAGATGACGAGATAACGCCCCGATCCCATATGCTACTGCATGTGCGCATTGATCATCGGCCTTATATTGTGGATGTTGGATTCGGCGGCAACAGCATTCCAACGCCGATTGTCCTGAACCGGGAGAATCCTCAGCAGACACAGTACGGGCTTTATCGCTGCCTTCTGATCGATGGAGAATACTGGCTGCAGCTGGGCACCGATCAAGAGTGGCGCAGCATGTATCGCTTTGAACTCACCCGTCAGGAGCCGGTGGATTATATTCCTGTCAATTATTTCACTTCGACGCACGACTCTTCTCACTTCAGACATTCGATTATTGCAGCCCGAATATTTCAGAACGGGCGCTACACGCTGCTGAACAATCAGCTGACCAAACGGTATCGGGACGGACAGATGCACAAGACCATTCTGGAGAGTGCACAGGAAACCCAGGATGCCCTGCTGGACGTCTTTGGCGTACAGGTGCCGGACCCGGAGCTATTTGCCAGTCGTTGGCAGGAAATATCACAAAGCTGGGAAAAGGATCCTCGTTCTGCGCCCCGGCAATCGCCTGAACAGGTCGCGCAACAGGCGTGAGCATTCCTCGTCTGACTGTGGCGCCAAATTAACTAAACAATGTTTTAAACTTACAAGTATGATTTTTGTTAAGAAAAGGCGTTTGTTTGGCTGGCGCTGCCGCGCCCGATAATTCAGAATAGTCGCTGACAGGACATGATTGGCTGAGAGAGGTACGCAGAGTTGCTAAGCGTTGAACTTGCGAGATTCATCAATACCCTTACCTTTAAGGAAATCCCGGTGGAAGTGACCGAGCAGCTTCGCTGGCGGCTGCTGGAGGGAGTGATTATCGCCCTCGCCTCGAGTCCGGAATCGCTGAATGACGAGACTTCCTGGTCGGACTCGGTGTCTTCGGCAGTACGTTCGCCCGCAACGCCGGGCGCGGCATCAGACGAGACGCCATCGGGGGCCCAGCAAGGGGCTCAGGCGCTGGATGAGCAGACGCTGTTGCCCGAACTATCCGCGCTGGCTAACGGTTTGCTGCTGGATGTTCGGCGCCAGGGCACGACATATACGGACCATTTGCATGCCTTTGATTCGGCCATCTTGCCAGCGGCCTGGGGCAGTGCAGAGGCATATCAGGCCGATGGCAAAAAACTGATGGAAGTGCTGGCGGCAGGATATGCAACATCAGCCACGCTCGCGGCCTTACTTGCAGATGAGCCCGAGCATCCCTGGTATGCAGGGATGAGCAGCGGGACGATTGGCGCGGCAGCTGCAGCCGCCAAAGCCCGGGGCCTCACGGAACAGGCAACGCGTCACGCATTGGGACTGGCCGCCGATCAGGCAATGCGGCTGGCGGAAAATGCCAGAAAGCCCTCTTCATCCTGTAAGTCGCAGGAACAGGGGTTCAGAGATGATGATCTGACGGATGTTCCAGGCCCAGGCAGGGCGGCCATGGACGGTGTGCTTTGTGTCAGTCTGGCGGCCAGCGGAGCCCCGTCGTTTCCGGATACGCATGAGCAGCTGCAGGCGCTTTGGGGGCGCAAGCATGGCGCAGAGCCAATGGAAATAGTCTGGTTCCCGGACGTTGCAGCCAGTGAAATATCGTCGGTAGAAGACATCGAGCAACGTTTTATGACACTTGTGGGCCGTGAATCGGGGCAGGCCAAGGCGCGGGCGCTCCTGGAGTCAGTTCGCTCTCTGGAAGCGCTGCCTGCAGGTCAGCTCATGGCCTATCTGATGGGCCGCAAAGGCCGTCCATTGCAATCATGATATTCGTGGCATGATATACTGAACGTATACGCTTCGTATATAGTTCAATATTATCTTCTTTCTGGAAAATGCCACCAATATGGGTATAGTAAAAATTTCCGATCAGATGCATGAGAATCTGCGTCTTGCCAGCACGGCGCTAAGCCGATCCATCAACGCCCAGGCCGAGCACTGGATGCGAATTGGGATGCTGGCAGAAATGTATCCTGATCTCGACCATAGCGATCTTTGCCGCCTCCTGGTACAGGCCGGGCAGGGCGGATCGTTCGATCTGAACGCCATTTCGACCATGGGCACAACGTCTGCCCGCTCCGCTGCGGTATCCGGAGCGCGTCAATGAATCAGAGGGTTTCAATCAAATCTGCGCAGGACATTGAGAAGGCGCGCATCGCGGGCCGGCTGGCCGCAGAGGTCCTCCATATTGTTGCGCCACATGTAAAGCCCGGCGTGACCACAGACGAGCTTGATCGCATTTGTCATGACCACATTGTTAATGTGCAGCAGGCGATCCCGGCCAACATTGGTTATCACGGTTTTCCCAAAACGGTCTGTACCTCGGTCAACCATGTCATTTGTCATGGAATTCCATCAGACAAGGTTCTGCGTAACGGCGATATTGTCAATATTGATGTCGCGGTTATCAAGGACGGATGGTATGGCGATACAAGCCGCATGTATTTTGTGGGTGAACCTGGGCCGCTGGCCAAACGACTGGTGCATACCACTTACGAAGCCATGGTTGCGGGCATCCGCCAGGTGAAGCCTGGTGCAACGCTGGGTGATGTTGGCTATGCCATTCAGAACGTTGCACATCGCGAAGGTTTCAGCATCGTGCGCGAATATTGCGGCCATGGTATTGGCCAGATCTATCATGATGATCCGCAGGTTCTGCATTATGGCCGTCCCGGAGAAGGCCTGCGCCTTAAGGAAGGGATGATGTTCACCATCGAACCGATGATCAATGCAGGCAAACGGCATTCACGCCAGCTGGCAGATGGCTGGACAGTGGTTACTAAAGATCATTCACTGTCAGCGCAATGGGAGCATATGGTGGTGGTGACTGCTGATGGCTTTGAGATACTGACGCCATGGCCTGAACCTGTTGAGGGTTTTGAAGCAATCGTGTGAGGATAGATTTGATTTAGCGGACTCCGGTCACGAAATCGGAGTCCGCTATTTCATTTGTTATTGATCCTTGCGCGCATCATCAGGCAGTGCGTAGGCGATGATGTAGTCGCCGCGATCCGGAGACTGGCGAGCGCCACCAGCGTTGATCAGCACATACTGCTTGCCTGTTTTCGGCGAGATATAGGACATAGGTCCGGACTGACTGCCCACTGGAAGACGTGATTTCCAGATCTCTTTGCCTGTTGATGAATCAAAGGCGCGCAGATAGAAATCCTGGGTGCCTGCAAAGAACAACAGACCCGCCTGCGTTGCCAGTGATGGACCGAGCGTAGGCATACCTACCGGAATCGGCATACCCATACGGATGCCCAATGGACCCGTATCCTGTACCGTTCCTACCGGCACCTGCCATACCAATTTCCGCGTTCTCAGATCAATCGCGCTCATCGTGCCAAACGGTGGCTTCTGGCAAGGAATGCCAAGCTGCGACAGGAAGCGTTCGCGCATGGCGCCATAAGGCGTGCCTTCTTGCGGTACAACACCCATCTCGATACCGCTGGCGCCAGCACCGACTTTTTCCCGAGGAATCATGTAGTTGGCCAGACCGAGTCGCATGTCATTGACGAACATGTAGTTGGTCGTGGGATCCACAGAAACACTGCCCCAGTTCATGCCGCCCAGAGATCCTGGGAACTGCAGCGAGCGGTCTTCTCCAGGTGGCGTATACACGCCCTCGTGGCGCATGCCGGCAAACTGGATGCGGCACAGCAACTGGTCAAAGGCGGTAGCGCCCCACATATCCGACTCTTTCAGCGTCTGATTGCCAATCGAAGGCATACCGACAGAGAACGGCTGGGTTTCTGAATAACGTTCACCTTTCACATTGCCCTGAGGCACTGGTTTTTCCTTGACCTCTGCCAGTGGTTTGCCAGTGACGCGATCCAGCATAAAGATCTCGCCTTGTTTGGTTATCTGTACCAGCGCGAAATTCGTGCCGCCTTTACCATCAGGAATGTCATAAAGTAACGGTTGTGCGGGAAGGTCAAAATCCCACAGGTCGTGATGCGTGGTCTGGAAATGCCAGCGCACTTTACCGGATTTCACGTCCAGCGCAACGATGGAAGAACTGTATTTGTCATCCAGTTCTGTCCGCTGCCCGGCATAGAAGTCTGGCGTGGCATTGCCCGTGGGCAGATAGACCAGGCCGAGCTTGGCATCGTAAGACATGGCGGACCAGACATTGGGTGTGCCACGTGTGTAGGTTTGTCCCTCGGGCGGCAGGCCTGTGATTTCCGGATTGCCCGGATCCCATGCCCATTCCAGATTGCCGGAAATCACATTGAATGCGCGTACGACCCCAGGAGGTTCATCCACAGCAAAGTTATCCGCAACGCGTCCGCCAACGATCACCAGATTGCCGGCCACCAGTGGCGTGGAGGTTTGCTGATAGTAACCCTCTTTGACTTCGCCCATGCCGACCTTCAGATCAACCGTACCCAGATTGCCGAATTCGGTGCAGGGTTGGCCGTTGTCTGCATTAATGGCAATCAGACGGGCGTCGGTGGTGGGAAGAAGAAGACGTCTTGCGCAGGTGAGTGCATTGGCCGGCTCACTGACAGGCAGATTGCCTGCAGGCGTGGTGCCGTCTGCGGGGGATGTATTTTGATCACCTGCTACCTGGGCGCCCGTGGCACTGGCCTGAGCCACGCTATCAGCATCGGCAGTGGCGTCATAGTAACCAAGACCGCGGCAGCGCTGCCAGTTCGGTGCGGTCGCTTTTGGATCGTAACGCCATTTTTCCTTGCCCGTGTCTACATCCAGGGCCAGGACTTTACTGTATGGCGTGCACACATAAAGCGTGTCGCCAATCTGCAGGGGCGTATTCTGATCTTCGGCACCAGAGCCCGTGCTTTCGGGAATATCGCCGGTATGTGCAGTCCATGCGACTTCCAGTTTACCGATATTGTTCTTGTTGATCTGGTCCATGGCAACAAAGCGAGTTCCCCCGACGGTATTGCCCCAATGCTCCCAGTTCGATGGCTTGTTGTTGTCAGCGACTTTGGTCACAGGTGCAATATTTTCAGCCTCGATGACTGATTTAGGGAAGAAGAAGAGGCCAAACGTCACAACAATGCCAACTGCCAGCACCAATGAGGACCAGCGCGTTACACGGCACGGTTCCTTGCCTTCGGCACGGCGCAAGGCAGGTACGGCCAGCGAAACCAGAAATGCGAGAACGGCAAATGCGAAAACGCGGGCAACCAGTGGCCAGAACTCCCAGCCAGCTTCCCATACTGCCCATATTACGGTTGCTATAAACGCGATGGCATAAAGCCATGCGCCAACCATACTGCGCTTCCAGATCAGGTAGCCTGAAAGCAGCAAGGCCAGACCCATCAGCACGTAGTAGACGCTGCCGCCAAGTATGGCCAGCCAGGCCCCGCCAACTGTCATGAATATGCCAAACAGCATAGTGAGCATACCGAGCAGGGTCAGGCCGAGGCCCGCCATACCAGATATGGGTTTGCGATCATTCATTATTCTATCCCCTGTGTAACGGACAACTGTTCGCTTATTTTAGCAGCTAAAACTGATAGCTTAAGGTCAGGCCAGCCGTCCAGTTTCGGCCTGGAGCCGGCTCGTAAAAGCGATTGTTGGCATCGTTGATAATCACGGAGCCAGCGTATTTGGCCTTGAATACGTTATCGACGCGTGCGAAGGCATTGACAGTCCACTGATCACGTTTCCATTTATAGCCGGCATGCAGACCGGTGACGGTGGCGGAGTGAGCAGATTCGCTGTTGGCATCGTTCACATAGACCTTGCCCAGATAATCCACGTCTATGCCGCCATTCAGACCCTGTTCGGGTTCCCAGGACAGGGAGGCGGTCGCCGTATCGCGGGCAATGCCAGGAATCTTGTTGCCGGAAGGAATCTCGTTGCTGCCGCTGCACGTGCCGGGGCAGAAGCTGTCACGGTAACGCGCATTCAGATAGGTATACGAGAGGCGCGCGCGCAGGCTGCGATACAGAGCAGCATCCCAGGCCAGTTCGACACCATCGCGCAGGGTGCGTCCGGCATTCTGGTAGGTCGTTCTTCCGCCTGAGCCACCGGCGCTGACGATTTCATCTTTGGTATAGGTGCGAAATACGGCGGCGGTCAGCTGACCTCCGCCCACTCTGGCTTTGGCCCCCGCTTCCAGCGTCGTGTTGCTGGCAGGTTTCAGACCAAAATTGAGGCCCGGTTCGCTGTCGTTTCTGTATGACAATTCGTTGAGGGTGGGCGTTTCAAAGCCGCGACCCGCCGTCACGTAAAAGGATAAATCGGGTGTGCCCTGATAATTCAGCGCAACAACCGGCAGCAGCTTGCTGTAGCTGGCAGTGCCACTGTCATCTGCATTGCCAGTTGTGATATATCGATCAGCCGATTTGAAATGGACGTTGCTGTATCGGAGTCCGGCATCCAGGGTCCAGTTGTCCGCAAAGTTCCATGAAGCCTGAACATAAGGGTCCAGGTTCCAGACGGTATTGATTTCATCGCGTCGCAGAGTTCCCTGCACGCCAAGCTGATCACCAATGAAATTTTCGTAGCCTTTACGCGCCTCGCGCATGGTATCCCATGACACGCCTGCGACCAGTGTCAGCGGACGATCTGCCAATGACACATGTGATGTCAGCCGGACATCGGCGCCACCATACTGGCGCTTGAGCCAGATCACGCCGCCGGCGTGTGACGGGGCGCGTTGTGCCGCAATCGGGATAGACAGAAACTGTCGGGTCTCGCGCTCGCCGTAATAGCCCATGACACGCAGATCCGTTCGATCTGACAAGGGTTGTTCGTAGACCAGGCCGCCCTGGGTCTGCTTGGTGGTTTTGCGGACATTGTAGGTTTTGGCGTTCGGCGAAGACTGGCGCGGGTCGTTTTCGAATTCTTCGCGAGTCAGGCCCTGAGGATCGTCCGCGGAAATATCCACATGATTCATCAGCAAACTCAGACGGCCGCTGTCGCCCACCTGCATGCCCAGTTTTGCGTTGACCTGGTTCTTCTCTGCGCCACTGTGCTCGCGATAACCGTCGGTATTGAAATGATTGGTGCTGAGCAGATAGTCGATAGCGCCAGGTCCGTCTCCTCGCGAGCCGGAGGCCTTCATGCCATAACGAAGCTGGCCGTAACTGCCTGCGGCAAACGATGGTGTCAGTTTCAGCGGTCCTTCGCCGGTTTCGGTTTCTGTCAGCACCACGCCGCCCGAAGAATTGCCGTAAAGCGTAGAAAATGGACCGCGCAGGACTTCAGCCGTATCAATGGACGACAGATCAATATTAGACGTCTGGCCCTGTCCGTCTGGCATGGTGGCGGGGATTCCATCGACATACAGACGCACCCCGCGTACACCGAAGGCGGAACGCGCGCCAAAGCCCCGAATGCTGAGCTGAAGATCCTGGGCGTAATTCTGACGATTGCGCAAGGTCAGGCCGGGAATGCCACGCAAGCCTTCAGACAGGTTGACCTGCATTTCATTGGCGCGAATCTGCGAACCATCCAGAACGGTCACCGACGCGGGGATTTCGTTTGCAGGGCGATCCATGCGGGTACTGGTAGCAACGATAGCGCCCAGTTGGGTGACGTTGTCGGTGGGTTCTGTCGATCCTGTTGAACCTGAATTCTGCGATTCGGAGGGCTGCCCGACGGCAGTGGCCGCGCAGGCAAAAACGGACAAAACGCAACTGGCCAGAACCGCCTGTTTGAAAGGTGGGAATCGCATACACATACTCACGCAAAAGACACTAAACAATCTCGGGGCACCGGTGCCCCGGGGCGACGAAGGCAGACACCGACGCGCTGAACGCGGCAGACTGATGTCTGAAAATGACCGAAAGGCGTCCGTTTGTGACATTAGCGGAAACCCTTTGGCACCTTATGATAACCCGTCAGTAACCAAACAGGACTAATCATGACTGAAATACTTATTCTCATCGACGTGCAGGAATCTTTCCGTCATCGTGACTACTGGGACGAAGCGCGAAGCCGTCCGTTTGTAACGGCGGTGAATGCGCTGATCAGCGATTGTGTCGAACGCAACGTGCCCATTGTGCGGGTCTATCACCTCGTGGATGCCGCCGATAGCGCATTCAACGAAGCCAGCGGCTATGTGCGGCCGCTGGAGGGACTTCTTGATTATGAGCCCGCACTGGTCGTGAAAAAACGCAGACATAGCGCGCTTGTGGGAACGAATCTGCTGCAATGGCTGCGTGATTCGGGCTACACAGATGTCATGATTGCCGGCATTCGTACCGAACAGTGTTGCGAAACCACGACGCGCCACCTGTCCGATGAAGGGTTTAAAATGACATTTGTCACAGATGCGACCCTGACATTTGATATGACTACGCCTGATGGCGAACCGTTGCCGGCCGATGTGGTCCATCGGCATACCGAAGCGGTTCTCAACCAGAGATTTGCTACCATCGCGCGCGTCCAGGATATTATTTCCACTGCGGTGCCTCAAACCTGATCCACATGATAACTGTTTGTTTTCTGCTTCTGCCCGATACGCTTATTATGGATGTGGCCGGTCCGGCTGAAGTCTTTCGTCTGGCCAACCGGCATCTGACTGCATCGGGCAAGCCCGCGCAATTTCAACTGCAATTTGTCTCGCCGCAGCCGCAAATTGCGTCGTCTGTCGGGTTGAACTTTGATGAACTTGCGCCCCTGCCCGATCTGCAGAGCCTGGCGGAAACAGGTCCGGTGTGGTTGGTGCTGCTGGGGCGTAGCGGACCGTCGGCCAGAATCATTCATCATGATGCCGTGTGGTTACAGGCGCGGCAATGGCTCACGCAATATGTGGATTACTTCAAGGCAGACAGCAACAGCGGCTGTACGCTGGTGACCATCTGCGCGGGCGCACTGTTGCTAGCGGATGCGGGAATGGCTTCTGGCAGGAAGCTCACCACGCACCATGACTTTCTGGATGAACTGGCGCGGCTGGCACCGGCTGCGGACGTGCTGCGAAACCGTCTTTACGTGGATGACGGAAACCTGCTCTCCAGTGCGGGTATCACAGCTGGCATAGACCTGGCGTTGTATTGCGTCTCAAAGGTTGTGGGCGAGCGTATTGCCAATGCCACGGCAAAATCCATGCGTGTCACCCGTCGCCGGCATATTCTGGAGCCGGAAATCTCGCCGTTGCTGCAATATCGTCATCACCAGCATCAGGCACTCCTGCGCGTGCAGGATGCCATCGAAGCCAACCCATCCGCCCCGTGGAGCTCGACCCTGCTTGCAGATATTGCACATGTGAGTGAGCGTCAGCTGCTGCGAATCTTCCGTCAGCACCTTGGCATCACGCCTCGGGCGTACATTGAGGCAGTCAGGCTGGAAATGGTGGCGCAGATGAGTGATGTCTCACGACCCGACACCGCCGGGCTGGAAATGGCGGGTTTTTCGGGACGGCAGCAGTTGCGAAGGGCGATGAAGCGGCGGGGGCGTGTGGAGACGTTGTAGGGCGAGTTAAAGAGGGGGAGTGTTATTGATCGTCTGATATCAGAACATTACCCGTCTTGGCATGTTGCCGTATCACATTTGTATTTGCTTAAAAGGTGGCATCGTCGCATTGGGCGGGCGCCCAGTCGTGAATCAGCTGAGATTTGGCGCAGGCATAGACTGATTGCAGAAAGTCCTGGCGAGCGGCTTGCGTGAAACCGGTTTGTGCAATAAGCGTTTCTCGTAAGGGATGATGACTGCTTATCAGATACTCATTGCGTTTGTACAGGCGTTCCAGAAATTTCAATTGCGGTACCTTATGAAACTTGCCTTTGGCACCCCGGTTGCATTCCTGGCAGGCCAGTACCAGATTTGCAACACCGTTGACAGGTTTATCTGCCGCGCAATGCCCCAGCGCGAAAGGAAAAAAATGATCCACATCTGCCAGTCCATCTTCCTGGGGAGTGATGCCGATGGGGCGATAGCAATAAAAGCATTTGCCTTTCTGATAGCCATTCAAGGCCTCTCGGGATGAGGTGATTGCGATTCGACGATTGTTAATGTGGGTGAGCAGGATCTGCGCGCTTTCATCCGTTGCGACAAGAATCGTATTTCTTGAAAGTCTAAGATCCCATGCCGTCTCAACAAGGCGCCAGCGGGCCTCGGTTTCCAGATTCAGATCTTCAAATGTGATTTGTTCAGAAAGCTTGAAGAAGTCTTCGGTAAGACGAATGCCGCCATTATGCTTTCGCTCATCAAGGAAAAAGCGACGATCAATATCTTTTTCATTGACACGATGAAAAGCATCAATCACATTCACAAAGCCAAGACTGACTGTTGCATCAACAAGACGGCTGGTCGCTGTTTCGCCGCCGTCACTGTTATTGAACGCGCGGCAGGCATCCAGAAATTTGCTGCTTTGTGAGACGCCCTGGCGATCGGTAAGCTTCAAGTGCGCGGTCAAATGGCGGGAGAAGGGAACAGCCAGCTCCTCAAGGCGAATCAGATCGTTCGCGTTCTTATGCAAATCAAACAGGGACTTCGCAAGTGCAAATTTGTAGGAAGCCGTATTGCGACCGAAAAGAATGACAGCCCGCCAGTAATTTTCCAGTGTTGGCGTCACCTCGTAAAAGGTATTACTTGCTGTCTCCATTCGGTAGTTCGTCCTGAATATTTGAAATCTAATAATTGATTTTTCAGGCATTCTAATTCATTTGTGATCATCCGGCGCAGGGAATGCACGTGTGCGGTGTGTTTTTAATAGATACAGAATGTCCTGCCACATGAACAGACATTCCGCTATTCACTATAAAATACCCCTCATCAAATCATGAGGTGGATTGTGCCAAGGAAAGCGTCAACATTATCGGTTGCAGACGAGAATCCGTCGTCGGGTGGGGTGGCGGCGGTTGATCGTGCGCTGTCGCTGCTGACGGCGTTTCGCAAGAATGATGGCTATCTGTCATTGGTAGAACTGTCCGAGCGCACGCGCATGTATAAGAGCACGATTCTGCGTCTGTTGGCATCGCTTGAACACTATGGACTGGTGCATAAGGCCGATGATGGCCGTTATGGGCTGGGGGAAGGCCTTGTCAGGCTTTACGGCGTGTACAGCTCAGCGTTCTCACAGGGCGATGTGATTGTGCCGGTGCTGCGTGCACTGGTCGATAAAACCCAGGAGAGTGCTTCCTACCACGTAATCAGTGGAACGAGCCGTCTGTGTCTGCATCGTGTCAATTCACCGCTGCCCATCAGCTACCGTACCAGCGAAGGCGATGTGCTTCCTTTAGATAAAGGTTCGGGTGGACGCGTGCTGCAGGCGTTCAGCGGTGCCAAAGGCAAACTGTACGACCAGATCCGCAAGGATGGCGTGATTGTGCTGGACGGTGACCGCATGCCGGACCTTGCCGGCGTGTCGGCCGTGGTATTCAATGCGCATCACGAACTGGCCGGCGCTGTTACGCTGACCATGCCATCATCTCGCCTGAAGGATTCGTTCAGGGATGAAGTGCTGAGCGCTGCGAAGCTGCTGAGCCGAAAACTGGGCTATACCGAAGACTGAGGGCAGGCTACGCGTCATCATTAACTCCGCATACCCTATCTTGATCGCCCCGGCAATCTTAGGACATTCTTTTTGAAGAAATCTATATCCGACAACAGTTGTGGGAAGTTTGCAGAATGCAAGCACACGCTGCATCCGATATGTGCACTTTAGAATCAAATAGTTAGTTGATCGAATTCTTTCTGCAGCTTTTCTTCGCAGAAAGAATGCAGAAAGAAAACAATTCATAACTGGTCTAACTGCAAACGCCGCCAGAATTACCGCAACCGGTTTTTTATCCCAAGCTACCGGACGCTTGCCTTACTTATTTCAATTCCTCTTGTTTCCTTTCTCCGCGCTTGCCTGAAGGGCAACTCATCGCGTCCGCTAGTTCCAATCGCCTATCACACTTGTAATCCCTATCACGCATCCGCGTATTGACGCGCTTATGGCATCTGTTTTATTATTCTATTTTACAGAACTATATTCTATAAGATAGAACAAAGGAGTGATCATGAGTCAGAATCATCCAGACAGGGTGCTGATCAGTGAGGTCGGGATGCGAGACGGTCTGCAAAGCGTCAAGAGCATTATGCCGACGCAGGATAAATTCAAACTGATTGATGCGCTGTACGCGGCGGGCATCCGCGAGATTGAAGTCTGTTCTTTCGTGCCGGCGCGCCTGCTGCCGCAGATGGCAGACGCAGAAGAGGTGGTGAAGTATGCCTTGCGCTATCCCGACCTGACGGTGATGGCCCTGGTGCCGAATCGCCGTGGCGCGCAGAACGCCCTGGCTGCCGGAGCTCACAAGCTGACGCTGCCGGTTTCTGCCAGCGAGGCGCATTCCATGGCGAATGTGCGCAAGACGCGTGAGGAAATGGTTCAGGAGGTACGCGAGATTGTCGCCCTGCGAAACGAGATGGCGCCCACCGTGAAGATTGAGGCCGGTATTTCAACTGCATTTGGCTGCACGATCCAGGGGGAAGTCAAGGAAGATGATGTGGTCAGGCTGTCTTCGCAGCTGGTGGCCGCCGGTGCCGATGAAACGGGCCTTTCCGACACGACGGGATACGCCAATCCTGCGCAGGTTCGTCGTCTGTTCAAACGGGTGTTTGCCGAAATCGGTGATAAGTGCGGTGCGGCGCATATGCATAACACTCGTGGTCTGGGCATCGCCAATAATCTGGCGGCCTATGACGTAGGCGTGCGGACCTTTGATGCCTCGCTGGGTGGACTCGGCGGCTGTCCGTATGCGCCAGGCGCGTCGGGCAATGTGGTGACCGAGGATCTGGTATTCATGTTCGAGGCAATGGGCATCGATACCGGCGTCAATATTGACAAGCTGATTGCGGCACGTGTGCCATTGAAGGCTGGCGTGCCTCAGGAAGAGGTGTATGGCATGGTTGCCGAAGCGGGCCTGCCTTTGAATTTTCAACCACAGGCGTGATATGACAAAAAAGATACTGCCTTATGAAGGTGTGAAGGTAATTGAATTTACGCACATGGTGATGGGGCCCACTTGCGGTCTGATTCTTGCCGATCTGGGTGCAGAGGTCATCAAGATTGAGCCGATAAAAGGAGATAACACACGTAATCTTCTGGGTTCGGGTTCAGGATTTTTTCCTACTTTCAATCGTAATAAAAAGAGCCTGGCTGTTGATCTGAAGTCGGAACAGGGCCTGGCGCTGGTGAAGGATCTGATCGCATCTGCAGATGTGGTCAGTGAGAACTTCAAGCCGGGTACGATGGATAAATTGGGGCTGGGGTATGCAGACCTGTCCAAAACCAATCCCGGATTGGTTTATGTGAGTCATAAGGGCTTTTTGCCTGGTCCCTATGAGCATCGCACGGCACTGGACGAAGTGGTGCAGATGATGGGTGGTCTGGCTTATATGACGGGCCGCGAAGGCGATCCGATACGCGCAGGAACCAGTGTCAATGAC
This sequence comes from Pseudomonadota bacterium, assembly GCA_023387815.1. Lineage (GTDB taxonomy): Bacteria > Pseudomonadota > Gammaproteobacteria > Burkholderiales > Burkholderiaceae_B > Advenella. Next base: position 151,406 of record JAEWHK010000063.1, on the reverse strand, counting down.
ATTATGGGCGGCATGTTTGGCGCAATTGGTGTGATGGCCGCGCTGCGCGAGCGTGATCTGACCGGGAAGGGACAGCAGGTGCAAAGTGCCCTGTTCGAGAATAATATTTTCCTGGTTGCCCAGCACATGATGCAGTACGTGGTGACCGGCAAGGCGGCCAGTCCCATGCCCAGTCGCATTTCCGCCTGGGCCATTTATGACGTATTCAATGTGAAAGATGGCGAGCAGATTTTCCTTGCAGTGGTGAGTGACACCCAGTGGAAAATCTTTTGTGAAGCCTTCAATTTTCCCGATCTGCTGGAAAACGCCGACCTCAAAACCAACAATCAGCGAGTGCAGGCCCGATCGTGGCTGCTGCCTTTGCTTCAGCAACGACTGGCCGGCTTTACCAAGCAGGAACTGGCACAGAAGTTTGAGGCGAATGCGCTTCCGTTTGCGCCCATTTCGCGGCCGGAGGAACTGCTTGATGATGAACATCTGCTCAAGACTGGCGGTCTGGCGCCGATGCAGATGCCCGACGGACGGAAGACCAATGTGCCGCTGCTCCCGCTATGCATGGCTGGCGAGCGGCTGGGCGTGCGTATGAATCCGCCAAGACTCGGGGAGCACACCCTGAGTATTCTGCAGGATGCCGGATTGACAGAAGCACAGATAGAGACATTGCTGGCAAATAATGTGATTGCCACAGAATAGGAGACGACCATGAAAAAAATTGCAACTGCATTTGCTGCGGTTCTGCTTGCCCAACTGCCGATGATTTCGCCGGTAGCGGCCCAGGAGACCTATCCTGCGCGTGCCGTCACCATTACGGTTCCTTATTCTCCGGGCGGCACGACTGATTATGTTGCCCGCATGCTGGCAAAGCAGATGTCGGAAGCGTCAAAGCAGTCTTTTGTTGTGGAGAATAAACCTGGCGCCAGCGGAACGATTGCAACTTCATCTGTGATGCGTGCCAAGCCTGATGGTTACTCGCTGCTGATGAATGACACAACCTATGCGATGCTGCCAGCCGTGTTCAAAAAGCTATCGTGGGACCCGATCAAGGATATCGCACCGGTGGCTAACGTGGCTTCTACGCCCGTCATTCTGATCGTTCCTGCCAATTCACCGTTTAATTCTGTGGATGATCTGGTTAAAGCCGCCAAGGAAAAACCGGAATCGCTGACATTCGGTTCGGGCGGGAAAGGCAGCTCTACACATCTGGCGGTTGAAGTCTTCCAGCATGAAGCGGGTATCAAGCTGCTGCACGTGCCCTACAAGGGAGCCGGAGAAGCATTGCTGGCGCTGGTGGGCGGCACGGTGGACGTAGAGATCAGTGCGACACCTACAGCTATTCCACAGATCAGCAGTGGCAAAGTGAAGGCGCTGGCCATCAGCAGTCCCGAGCGCCTGCCGCAACTGCCTGACGTCCCTACGTTCGCCGAAGCGGGATTGCCCGATTATAAAGTGCAGAACTGGTTCGGTCTTGTTGCTCGCGCCGGTACGCCACCAGATGTTATCGAGACGCTGAATGGGTTGGTGAAGAAGGCCGTAGCGGATGAATCACTGCGGGCTTCGTTTGAGAAGATGGGTGCGCAGACAGTAGGCAGCAGCTCGGCTGACTTTACCAAACAGATTTCATCTGAAATAGACAGCTGGAACGGTATCGCTGAGCGTGCCGGTCTGGAAAAACAATAGAGGCCTGGCCATGTTTTATCTGGACGACGAACCCAGGCGCATAGATATGACAGTGTGGAGCGCGATGCCGGATCATCTGCGCTGCCGCGACACCGTTTCCGACTGGGCCAGGGCGAATAAGGGCGGAGAGGCGCTGCATTCCTTCATTGAAGGTCCCGCCATGGACAGACAGGGCAATCTGTATATTGTAGATATTCCCTACGGACGGATTTTCCGGATCTCGGCACAGAAAGAATGGGAACTTGTCGTGCAGTACGATGGCGAACCCAATGGAATGAAGGTATTGCGCGACGGCACGCTGCTGATTGCTGACTATCGCAAGGGCCTGTTGCGCTTTGACCCTGAAGCAAAAACCGTTGAGCCACTTCTGGCAAGGCGCAATGCGCAGTCTTTCAAGGGCTTGAATGACCTGTATGTCACTCGTGATGAATCACAAGTGTATTTCACCGATCAGGGACAGACCGGTCTGCACGATCCTACCGGCGCCGTCTATCGTTACTGCATGAAGACAGGCAGGCTGGATTGCCTGCTGAACAATGTCCCCAGCCCGAATGGGATTGTGGTGGACGAAGATAAGTCGATACTGTTTGTGGCTGCCACTCGCGATAACGCCGTGTGGCGCGCTCCGCTGCAGGCTGATGGTTCCGTATCGAAGACCGGCAGGTTCTGCTCGCTGTTTGGCACCAGTGGTCCCGACGGCATTGCACTGGATAACAAAGGCCGCCTATTTGTTGCGCATGCATCGCTAGGCTGTGTATTTGTCTACAAGCCCAACGGAGAATGCTCACACATTCTGCGCTCTGTTGCCGGCAAGACAGTTACGAATTTCTGTTTCACGGATGACAAATGTGAGACTTTGCTGATTACCGAATCTGCCACGGGTTCTGTGCTTCAGGCAACGATGGACGTGGCATAAGACAACTATTTCAACGTTTAAAAACAAAAGACTGGAGACAAAGATGTTCAAGAAAACACTGATGACAGGCCTGACCGGCAGTATGTTGCTGGCTGCAAGCCTGGCGTGTGGCACGTCACACGCCGAAGGCTGGCCGCAGCGACCCGTGCGTATGGTCGTACCTTATACACCTGGTGGTGGCACCGACAGCATTACAAGAATCATTGCCGAGAAAATCACTCAGGTGGAGAAGGATATTCAGTTTGTGATTGAAAACAAACCGGGTGCCGGTGGCAATATCGGCATGATGCAGGTCGCGCGAGCCAAACCGGATGGCCTGACGATGGGGATGGGGCAGACCTCGAATCTCGCCATCAACCCGGTCATCATGAGCGACATGAAGTTTGATGCGACCAAAGATTTCACGCCGGTTGGCGTGGTTGCGGAACTGCCGACAGTGCTGGTGGTCAAGGCCGATTCTCCTTATAAATCGTTGGCTGATGTGATTGATGCAGCCAAGGCAAAGCCGGGTCAGTTAAAGCAGGCACTGGCGACACTGGGAACCGTGGGCCATCTGGCCGGAGAGATGCTTTCGTACAAGGCCGGCATAAAGGTGCTGAATGTTCCTTATAAAGGTGCATCGCCCGCGCTGACCGAACTGATTGGCGGGCAGACCGATTATATGTTTGCAACACCGGTTTCTGTCATCAATCTGATTGGGGATAAGGATTTGCGTGCGCTGGCGGTGACTTCCAGCAAGCGGATTGCCGCCATGCCAGACGTGCCTACCGTGGCTGAGCAAGGGTATGAAGGTTTCAACGCCGTAGACTGGAAAATGATTGTCGGCCCTGCAAATATGCCCCAGGAAGCGGTCGACCGTGTGAGCAAGGCATTTATGCAGGTGAGCAAAGACCCGGAATACGTCAAGCGCATGGAAGCAGATGGTAATACGGTGATTGGCGGTTCTGCCGAAGAAGCCAAGGCCTATCTGGAGAAAGAGCAGAAAGAATGGGCGACGTTGCTGAAGGCGATGAATTTCCAACTGAAGTGAATTAGTATAAGCCTGCGATGGCCAGATCATTGGCGAAATCATCAAGACAAAGCAGGTATTCGATCATGTGGATTCAGAAAGAGTTTAAATTGAAAGCCCGTCCAAGAGGGTTTCATTTGGTGACAGATGAAATTCTCAGGCAGGTGCCTGAGCTTGCCGGCGTGCGTGTCGGGTTCATGAATGTGTTTCTCAAACATACCTCGGCTGCCCTGACGATCAATGAAAACGCGGATCCCTCTGTGCGTGTGGATTTTGAAAGCTATTTCAATCGGCTCGTGCCTGAGGATGAACCCTATTACACGCATACTTACGAAGGCAGCGATGATCTGCCTGCGCATTTCAAAAGCAGTCTGCTCGGGTGCTCACTGACACTGCCAATCACGCGTGGCGCGCTGAATATGGGAACCTGGCAGGGCATTTATCTGTGCGAGCATCGCAATCACGGCGGACCACGAAGCCTGGTTGTGACCATACAGGGAGAGACCGACGGGCAAACCGGCTAGCGTAGCCGGCTTGCCCATCCATTTCAATTCGCCTTGAGCTGCAGGCGATTCACCAGTTCTGCATAACGGCTTGTGTCATCGGCAATGCGCTTTTGCATCTCTTCTGGCGTATCACCAATAACTTCAGCCCCGATCTTGTCCATGTCTTTTTTGAACGCATCGGACTTGATGATTTCGGTCAGATTTTTGCTCAGAAAGCTGACCGTATCTTTCGGTGTGCCCTGGGGAGCAAGAATACCGAACCAGGTTCCATCATCAAAGCCTTTGAGGCCTGACTCGTCCAGCGTGGGAACGTCTGGCAGGGCAGGAGAGCGTGTGCCTGTTGTGACAGCAAGTGCGGTCAGTTTCTTTTCCTTGATGTACGGCAACACAGTTGTGATTGTGTCAAATGACATATCCACCTGTCCGCCCAGCAGATCTGTGGTCAACGGACCACTGCCTTTATAAGGAACGTGCAGCAGCTTGATATCCTTCATTAACTGGACACGTTCCCCGATCAGATGCTGACCGGTGCCGACACCATTGGAACCAAAACTGAGTTTGCCGGGTTCCTGTTTTGCAAGGCCCACCAATTCGGCCACGGTTTTTGCGCCCACTTTGTTATTGACCACCATCACATTCGGCACCATGGCAACTGTGGTTACAGGAGCAAAGTCCTTCTGGAAATCGTAACGCAATGAACGGTAGAACGTGGTTGCGATGGTGTGATGCACAGCGCCCATCAGCAATGTATAGCCATCCGGTTTGGCGCGCGCTACATACTCAGCACCAATGGTGGCCCCGGCACCGGGTTTGTTTTCGATAATGACCGGCTGGCCGATTTTCTCTGCCAGCTTCTGGCCCAACGCGCGAGCCAGGACATCGGTTGTGCCACCCGCAGGAAAGGGCACCACCAGTTTGACCGGCTGCTCGGGAAAGGATTGTGCGCTCACCGCGCTGCCCGCTGCGGCCAGGACGACACCCAACAGCAGCGCCAATGAGAGCCGGGCAGGTTTTACAGGACTGTTCACTGTTTTATTGATAGATTGATATAGCATGTCTGCTCCACTATCGGCTTAAGCCGCTTTCTGTGTTTTTGCGTGATTGCGAATGTACTGGCAAACGGCTTCAGTCACCTGTGCGGTGGTGGCTTGGCCGCCAAGATCGCCGGTGTGCAGGGCGGGGTCTGCCGTGGCATGCTCTATGCTTTGCATCAGCACGGATGCCGCCTGATCTTCACCCAGGTGGCTCAGCAGCATGACCGCGCACCAGAAGGTGCCTATCGGATTGGCCAGGCCTTTGCCCATGATGTCGAATGCAGAGCCGTGGATGGGCTCAAACATTGAAGGGTAACGACGCTCCGGATCGATATTTCCTGTTGGTGCAATGCCAAGACTGCCTGCCAGCGCGGCGGCCAGATCACTCAGGATATCGGCGTGAAGGTTGGTGGCAACAATGGTGTCCAGCGTGGCAGGCTTGTTGACCATGCGTGCTGTGGCCGCATCCACCAGTTCTTTGTCCCATTTAACGTCGGGGAATTCTTTGGCAATTTCAACTGCAATTTCGTCCCACATGACCATGGCGTGGCGCTGCGCATTGGACTTGGTAATAACGGTCAGCTGTTTACGAGGGCGCGATTGTGCCAGCTTAAACGCAAAGCGCATGATGCGCTCGACGCCTGCGCGAGTCATCATGGAAACATCGGTAGCAGCTTCCAGCGGATGCCCCTGATGAACACGACCACCCACACCGGAATATTCGCCTTCACTGTTTTCGCGCACGATGACCCAGTCCAGGTCTTTGGGCTCGCAGCGTTTCAAGGGGGCGTCGATGCCTGGCAGAATTCGGGTGGGGCGCACGTTGGCATACTGGTCCAGCCCCTGACAGATTTTCAGGCGTAATCCCCACAAAGTGATGTGGTCGGCAATGTCCGGGTCGCCGGCAGAACCGAAAAGAATGGCGTCCTTGTCATACAGGGCGTTCAGACCGTCTTCGGGCATCATGACGCCATGCTTGCGATAATAGTCGCCGCCCCAGTCGAACTCGGTAAATTCAAATGTGAACTGCTTGAGTGTATCGGCAAGCGTCTGCAGCACGGTCTGGCCGGCAGGAATCACTTCCTTGCCGATGCCATCGCCGGGAATACATGCGATTTTGAACGTTTTCATGAATGGTCTCCAGAAGATAAAAGCTGGCTATATTCTAGAAATATTTGTGAGTGTTAAAATGCGACTAATTTCACAGGATTTGTGCCTGAAAGTTGAAAATCCATGAAGCATGATTTACGCCACTCTGCTGATTTGTACTTCTTTGATGCGCTCATGACCGCAGGCAGTCTGTCGGCGGCGGCGTTGCGACTGGGAGTGACACCTTCGGCTGCCAGCAAGCGTCTGATACAGCTGGAAGCACGTCTGGGTATGACACTTGTGAATCGCAGTACCAGACGCATGAGCCCCACTGCCGAGGGGCTGGTTTACCTGGAACACGCTCGCAATATTCTTGGACAGATTGAAGCGCTGGATCGGGAGATGTTCAAGCTCAAATCTGAACCGGAAGGACTGATTCGGGTGAATGCCACGCTGGGTTTTGGCAGAAGTTATATTCAACCTCTGATTTCCCGCTTCGTGAAGAAATATCCGGCCATTACCATTCAGCTCTTTCTGACGCCGTTTCCGCCGCCCGTGAGTGATAACGCCTTTGACTTGTCGATTCAGTTCGGCAAACCACCAGACCGGAATCTGAAGACCCGATTACTGGCCGAAAATCGCCGCCTGCTGGTCGCCTCGGCCGCCTATCTGGGCCGGGCCGGCATGCCCGCGACGCCGCAGGATCTGCTTAAACACAACTGTATTGTGATCAAGCAGGATGAGTTACCTCACTCGGAATGGATTCTGAGTAATGGCAAGAGTACAGAGAAGGTTCCCGTTACCGGCAACCTGGTTACCAATGACGGTTATGTGGGTGTGCAATGGGCACTGGAAGGACATGGTGTTGTGATGCGCGCCGAATGGGATGTCGCCAAGTATCTGCGCAGTGGGCGTCTGGTGCAGGTGCTGGGTAATTACTCAACACCCAATGCCGATATCTACGCTGTCTACCGGGAGCAGCCGCATCTGACTGCCAGAATGAACCTGCTGCTGGACTTTCTGACGCGCAGTTTTGATGCGCTGAATCCCGGCTCGACGATCACTGCCAGCACCGGCTGGTAAATAGACCTGGTTTAGACGGAGTCAATTTTGACCCTTCCTGTGCGCACGAGATCGGCCACGGCTTTCACTTCGGCAACAAGACGTTTCTGCAAATCTTCAGGCGTGCCTCCGACGGGGATAAATCCCTGTTCGACGAGTTTTGAGCGCACTGCGTTGTCCTGAAGGGCATTATTGACTGCATCATTTAACGGTGCAATGAGATCGGCGGATGTGCCGGCTGCAACATACGTTCCAAATGCAATCTCTGCGGTGAAATCGGATAGACCTGCTTCGCTTACCGTTGGGACCTCGGGAAAACGCGAGAGCCGCTCGGCGCTTGATACTGCCAATGCCCGCAAGCGGCCGTTTTTGACGTGCTGTTCTGCTGCGGCGATCGTCGCAAATACAAGCTGGATTTGTCCACCTAGCAAATCGGTCATCATTGGACCTGTACCGCGATAGGGTACATGCAGCATATCGATGTCAGCCTGTGTACTGAAGCGTTCTGTTGCCAGATGCTGCGGCGTCGCATTGCCTGGAGAGCCGAAAGTCACGCTTCTGGGCGATTTTTTGGCCAGTTGTATAAGTTCCTGCAGTGATTTTGCCGGTACGTCAGGATTGACTGCCACCAGATAGGGAGAGCGTGCCACTGTGCAGACGGCAGACAGTTCCGATCCAAGATCGGTCAACGGGCGATTGTAGTAACGCACTGATGGGACTAATCCGGAAAATAGCAATGTATTGCCGTCCGGCTTGGTTTTTGCCACATATTCTGCACCTACGATGCCGCTGGCACCGGGCTTGTTTTCGACGACGATCGTGCGTTTGAGTTCTTGTTCCATACGAAATCCCAGCGCTCGTCCGAGTACGTCAGTGCCTCCGCCAGGCGGGAAAGGTACGATTACGTGCAAGGGTATTTTGTTCGGTTCGCGGGCGTGCCCTATCCCCAAATATGCTGATGATGCCAGTGCGGCGAGTGTTGCCAGTGCTTCTCTTCGTTTCATGGCTGTCTCCAAATTTGTTATCGGTTTCTCTGACTGTCCCAGTCAGTCGATCTGATGATCTTGTTCAAAAAAACTTGCCAATATTGCTGCGACTTGCGAAACGCCTTCAACCGGCAGCATATGTTTTTGTTCTGGAACTACAGTAAGTGACGAACCGCGAATGGCTTCAGACAAGGCATGCGCCATTGCCGGTGTCGACCCCGGATCCTGTTCACCGGTCATGACCAGCGTCGGGCATTTGATGTGAGGTGCTGCTGCCATCAGGACCTCGTCGGATCGAGCAAAAATGCGGTAAGCGGCCAGAAAGTCCTCCTTTTTATTTGCAAGCAATTGCCGTCTGAGTCTGGCAATCCGCTCTGCGTTGGAGTGAATGAACGAAGGAGAGAACCATCGTTCAATCGAGACTTCCGTACTGGCGCCGCTTTCATCGGTTTCGGCCGATTCCAGTCTGTCCAGAACTGATCTGCGTTCGGACTCAGTGCGCCGGGAAACGGTGCTCATCAGCACAAGTTTTTTCACGCGCTGGGGATATAGCGCAGCAAAGCGCCCGGCAACGAGGCCGCCCATGGAGTAACCGACGATACACGGCCGAAGCAGGTTCTGATCCTGCAGTACATTGTGTAACTGATGCACATAGGAATCCAGGTCAGGTTCACGAGAGCACAGTGGTGTGGCCCCATGTCCCAGCATGTCGAAGCGAATCCATTCAAATCGCTCCGGCAGTGCTTGCACTAATTCGTCCCATATGGTCAGGTCGAGTCCGACGCCATGGATCAGTACGACAGGTGCACCCGAACCGCTGCGCACAACATGAGAACCGAGGCTCATGCGCGTTCCTGTTCAATCGATTGCAGACCCAGGTCCTTCAGATCCTGATAACGATCGCCGATACGGTGATGCGGCCGTCCTCCAATGCTTGCGCCAAGGGCGACGACAATTTCGTCGGCGGCGGGCGCATCGGCAATTGTGGTTTGTACCGTCAGATAATGCGACCGCATTCCTTCATCATTTTTATGCATCATGGGGACGACAATAGGGCATCCCATCGGACCCCGAAAGTTGGTGAAGCTCAAATAGCTGGTGCCCCCTACCGCATCGCGATACTGGTTGCCGAATCGCAAAGTGTGTATCAACGCTGAGGCATGTTCGACCTCACCGTCGGCGCCGACGACGGCAGCCTTGCCATAGCCTTCCACTTGCTCGCCTGAACCGGCGTATTTCAGAATTTGCTCTACCAGCAATTTGCCCAGCGGCGGCGCAATCCGCAGAATTTCCGGGCGGAGGTCTTCCGTAAAAGGCATACCGGCCCACGGGTTCTTTACGACGGCAGCGCTTAACACCATCAATAATGGCCGTGATGCCTGTTTTCCTCCCTCTATGTGTGTTTCTTCGACATAGGAAACAACTTTACGAATATCTGGTGTCATGGGTCCTCCTTGTTGAATATGTCTTATGATCGGCTGCGAGCAAGAATTTTGTCAAACCAAAGTTATTGAATTAAAATTTGGAAAATCTGAATTCAGGTACGAGTGATTTATGACAGAGCCCTTCAAAATTCAGCATTTGCGTCAGTTTGTAGCGGCGGTGGAAAATGGCAGTTTTCTTGAGGCAGCGAAAGCCACTTTTCGCTCACAGGGCGCGGTATCCGCGTCGATGGATGATCTTGAACGGCAGGTGGGCGGGCCGTTGTTCGAGCCGGGCAAACGCGCTGTCCCCACGCCTTTGGGCCTGAGTTTGTTGCCTCTTTTTCGCGAACTGCTGGCCACGCACGATCGTATTCGTCACGAAACACATGAGCTGGCACATGCAAGACAGGGGTCGGTGTCGTTGGCCGTTATGCCCTCGCTTGCAGATGAGTGGCTGCCAGATATTCTCAATCGGTATACCGAACAGTGTCCTCAGGTCCGTGTCCGAGCGGTAGACGCTCCCTCCCAGTCTGTGCGACAACTGGTCCTGAGCGGTGAGGTTGATATTGGTATTGCTGGCCTGTTGGCTGAAGATCCCCGGCTGACCTTTATGCCGATTGCGCGTGACGAATTCGGCATTATTTGTCCGACCTCGCATCGGCTGGCAAGTGGTCAGCAACCTCTTGAATGGTCTGCCCTGAAAGCAGAGCGACTGATCGGCAATGCCACATTCGAGGCGTTGCGCCATCCGGACATTCCACAATGGATTACCGATCCTGACATGATAGTCACCAACCGCAGCTCGCTGCTGGCTAGCGTACAGTCCGGACTGGGACTGACGATTTTGCCTATCCTGGCTCGCCCCGCTCGCAGGCACAGGCTCGCGTTTGTCCGTTTGCATCAGCCCACTATCGCGCGTACTGTCGGCCTGGTAACAAGGCCAGGGCAAAGCCTGTCGCCTGCCGCCAGCCAAATGTATGCACTGCTGATTGAGCTGATGCGCGAAATGAGCAAAGCCAGAGGCGGCCTGCCGATAGAATAAGCCGACCCTCTGAATGACCTGGTCGATCTTCAATCCCCCTGATCCCACCTGATTCCCCTCCATGATTTTTTCACGACGCACGTACGTGCGTTCAGGTATTTGCTCGCCCTGAAAACCGCTAGGTTCCAGGGTTAACCCCTATATTTCTGGCTGAATATAAAATGTAGTATCGCCATATTGTATGACAATCAGACATATGGAGAATTTTTTGAGTAGCCAAACGATTGGATTTATCGGCCTGGGGCGTATGGGTTTTCCCATGATGGTCAATCAGCTTAAATCGGGCCGTGACGTTCATGTGTTCGATACTTCAGCCGACGTATTGGACGCAGCCAAAGCGTTGGGAGCCACTGCTCACCCGAATGTGCAGGCAGTGGCAGATCAGGTGGAAACGGTTTTATTGAGCCTGCCCACGCCGGCTATTGTCGAAGACGTCCTGTCTCAATTGGTGAAGGGCAAACAGGTATGCCGGGTCGTGGATTTATCCACTATCGGGATCCGGGCCGCGCGACAGGCACATGCGCTGGTTAGCCAGCATGATATTGACTGGGTTGAAGCGCCGGTGAGCGGGGGCGTGACGGGGGCGGCGGCAGGTACCCTGACTCTTATGGTTTCGTGCCCTGAACATTGCCGTCAGGAGATTGAGCCGATACTGAGTGTGCTGGGGAAAATTCTGTATGCCGGAGAAAAGCCGGGCCTGGCTCAGGCTGTCAAGCTGGCAAACAATATGCTATCGGCAGCCGCCTTGGTGGCTTCGTCCGAAGCCATTTCAATGGCCGTCAAAGCGGGTGTCGAACCGACGACGCTTCTGGGAATTATTAATGCCAGCAGTGGCCGCAATACAGCAACCACCCACAAAATTCCCAACGAGGTACTCAGTCGCCGCTTTCAGGTCGGATTTGCCAACAAGCTGTCGCACAAGGATGTGACGTTGTGTATTGAGGAAGCGGCCTCGATGGGCATCCCAATGCCCGTCAGCGTGGCCATCAGGGAAATGCTGGCCATTACAACAGCGACCTTTGGAGACAATGCGGACATCTCTGATGTTGCACGCGTGATGGAGCAATGGGCGGCTATCACGATTGAAGATCGCGCTGTTCAGAACCAATAGACATTTTTACTCACGAACCTCTAACTGTAAAAGGAACATCATGAAAAATGAATTGTATGAAAAAGGCCTGAAGGTACGCCGCGAAGTGCTTGGTGCGGAATTTGTAGACAAGTCGATTGCAAATGCCACTGACTTCAACCGAATCGCCCAGGAAATCACAACCACGTCATGCTGGGGGCTTTGCTGGGGCAATGACGATCTGACTCGGCGGGAGCGCAGCCTGGTCAATCTGGCCATGATCTCGGTTCTGAACCGACCTCATGAACTGACGCTTCATGTCAAGGGGGCGCTGCGCAATGGATTGACGGAAACGGAGATTCGTGGCGCATTGACGCACGTGGCCATTTATGGCGGCATTCCCGCAGGGATGGATTCGTTCCGCATCGCGTCACAGGCGATCAAGGAGTTCCGGGAAGAAGAGGCCAGCGCCGCCAAGTAATCCCGTTATACGGGGCCAGCTGTGGCCCCGTGATTCAGTTGCTCCCAATAACAACCAGTTAACAATCAGTTAGCAAACCAATTCACTCACAGAGTAGTGGAAGGAGACTCCTATGTTCAAAATTACCCGTTACTTGCTGGCGGCCGCCCTGGTCGCCGCTGCCAACGGCGCCTATGCCTATCCCGATAAGGCCATTACCATGATCGTGCCGTACGCGCCCGGAGGTTCCACCGATGGCCTGGCGCGCATCGTTGCCGATGCGATGTCCAAATCCATCGGAACCACCATTGTCGTGGAGAATATCGGCGGGGTGGGCGGCGTGCCGGGGGTGCAGAAATTCCTGCGGGCAAAAAACGATGGCTACACCATCATGTTAAGCAATATGGGCTCGTTCGCCATTGCGCCAACGCTCTATCCAAGCATGAAGTTTGACCCAAAAACAGAGATGGAGCCGTTAGGCCTGGTCGCCGAGGTGCCCATGGTTCTGTCGGTCAGTGCATCAAGCGGCATCAAGGATCTGCCGACGCTGCTCAAACGCATGCGGGATCCTTCCAAGCCGCGGATTAATCTGGGGAACGGCGGTCCCGGTGGCACAGGTCATATTGGTGCCGAATACTTTCTGTATCTGACCAAAACAAAGAGTGAAATGATTCCCTATCGTGGCACCGGTCCTGCACTGGTCGATCTGATGGCCGGCACCGTCGATATGGTCATCGATCAGACCGTGGCGATGATTCCCGCCAGTAAAGGCAATCGAATTCTTCCCCTGGCAGTGGCCAGCCCGGAACGCATTCCCCAAATGCCAGATACCCCCACCTTCAAAGAAGGCGGCGTGCCTGAGTTCGATATGGCTGTCTGGAATGCCATTGCCGCCCCGAAAGGCATCCCCGAAGACCGCGCGGAGAAACTGGTCAAGGCCGTAAACGAAGCGCTGGATGACCCGAAAGTCAAAGAAGCACTCGACTCCCTCGGGGCCGTTGCACCTGAAGGCGACCGTCGCGGGCCGAAGGAAATGCAAAGACTGACGGAGCGCGATATCGATCGCTTTGCCAAGCTGATTCAGGATGCGAATATTCCGATCAATAAGTAAGTCATGACAGAAGCCGTTGAGTCACGGCCCCGCGCGGGGCGCCGGCTATCTGCTTTAACTCTGGAGTTTGCAAGCGTGATTGTGCACGATAAGTTCTATATTGATGGACAGTGGGTTGCCCCGCATGGGGCGGAGACCTTTGACGTAGTGAATCCTTCGACGGAAGCGATATGCGCCACCATTGCGATGGGTGACGCGGTTGATGTTGACCGCGCCGTCGCTGCCGCAAAACGTGCCTTGCCAGATTTCAGCAACACGACAAGAGAAGAAAGACTTGATCTGTTGAATCGCATTCTTGTTGCTTATCAGGCAAATTACGAAGCGTTCGCACAACTGATGAGCCTGGAAATGGGGTGCCCCATCACGTTCTCGCGTGAGGCCCAGGCCATGAGGGGTGTTGTGCATTTGAAAGAGGCAATATCGGTTCTCGAAAAATTCGACTTTGAATGGGAGCAGGGCTCTACCCGGATGCGTCTGGAGCCCATCGGGGTATGTGGTCTGATCACGCCATGGAACTGGCCGGTGAACCAGATTGTTGTCAAACTGGCGCCGGCGATCGCCGCGGGCTGCACCGTTGTTTTGAAACCGAGTGAATATTCCCCCCTGAGCAGCATGCTTTTCGCCAGGGTTATGCATGAAGCAAAAGTGCCTGCCGGGGTGTTCAATCTGGTGATGGGCGATGGCCTGCGGACAGGGGTCCCATTGGCCGAACATCCGGATGTGGCCATGATCTCGTTCACTGGTTCCACGCGCGCCGGTATCGACGTTGCGCGCTGCGCTGCCCCGACCGTCAAGCGGGTTGCGCAGGAGCTGGGCGGAAAATCCGCTAATATTCTTTTGCCGGATGTGGATCTTGAATCTGCAGTTACCAAAGGGGTGGCCGGCTGCTTTACCAATTCCGGCCAGTCATGTTCTATTCCCACTCGCATGCTGGTTCCCCGGCCAATGATGGCGCAGGCGGCCAACATTGCGGCAAAGGCCGCCACGCAATTTACGGTGGGTTCGGCAGACGATCCCGAAGTCCGGCTTGGGCCCGTAGTGAACAAACGGCAATTTGAAAGTATTCAGTCCCATATTGCCAGCGGGATTGAAGAGGGTGCTGATTTAGTCGTGGGTGGACCAGGCAGGATGGAACCCTATGACAAAGGTTATTACGTACGTCCCACCGTATTTTCCAATGTCACGCCGGACATGCGTATTGCGCGTGAGGAAATTTTTGGTCCGGTACTGGTCATGATGCCCTACGATTCGATTGATCAGGCAGTCGAGATTGCAAACGATACTGTGTATGGGCTGGCAGGCTACGTGCAAGGTAAAGATCCGGATTGCGTACGCAATGTTGCCAGGCGCCTGCAGGCGGGAACGGTTCACATCAATTATCCGCCCCCAGATTTCAGCGCGGCATTCGGTGGCTACAAGCAGTCCGGCAATGGCAGGGAATGGGGCCAGGCAGGGTTGATGGAGTATCTTGAGTTAAAGAGCATGATTGGCTTTCATCACGATGGCCAGTGAGATTAATAGCGTATAAAAGGCAGAGACATGACGACACCAAAAATAGGATTTATCGGACTGGGCAGCATGGGAAAGCCCATGGTCCGCAATCTGGCGAAAGCCGGTTTTACACTTGCCGTTTACGATACCAATCCGGAAGCGGCGAAGCAGTTGCATGACGAGCATATTCAGGCGGTAGATACGCCGGCGCAGGTAGCCCGGCAATCGAACATCATCATTACGATGCTGCCTACCAGCAGTATTGTGCAGGATGTGCTCACAGGGCCCGACGGCGTGTTCAAAGGACTGCAGCAGGACACCGTGATTATCGAGATGAGTTCGGGCGTGCCAACCGTGACCCGCAGCCTTGCCGAACAGGCGCAAAAGCTGGGGGCGCAACTGGTTGATGCGCCGGTTTCCGGTGGCGTTTCCCGGGCCGAGACCGGACAACTTTCGATCATGTTTGGCGGCAGTCAGGAGATACTGGATAAGGTCGGGCCGATATTGAATGCCATGGGTTCCAGCGTCGCCCGTACGGGGGATGTTGGTACTGCCCATGCCATGAAAGCGTTGAACAATCTGGTGTCGGCCGGAGGGTTTCTGATCGGAATAGAAGCCATTCTGCTCGGAAAGCGGTTTGGGCTGGACCCCGAGGTGATGGTGAATATTCTGAATGAATCTACCGGTATGAATAATTCGACGCAGAAGAAGTTCCGGCAGTTTGTATTATCCGGGAAGTATAATGCAGGCTTTGGTTTGGCGTTGATGGTAAAAGACTTGGGTATCGCACTGGGCCTGGATGACGATCATACGGCCGAATTTTCACAGCTTTGCCTTAAGGTCTGGAGTGCTGCAGAGCAAACGCAGGGCAAAGGGGCAGATCATACCGAACTGGCCAGACATGTGTCTTTGCGCATCGGGGTACCATTGACGTAAAAAACAGACCGCCCCCATTTTCTGGTCTTTCCATGAGTATCCAATTCGAGCGCGTTGATTTTTCACTCAAAAAACAGGTTATTGATGGCATGCGCAACGCCATTGTTGACGGATCGTTCTCTCCGGGCCAAAAGCTCGTTGAAAGAGAACTCTGTCAACTGTTCGATGTCAGTCGGTCCCTGATGCGAGAGGTGCTTCAGCAACTCGAGGCAGAAGCGCTGATTACCATTGTGCCTTTTCGGGGGCCCATGGTTGCAGAAATCCGGCTCGACGAAGCAAAATCAATCTACGCAGTAAGACAGGCCCTGGAAGCCCTTGCGGGAGCGGGCTGTGCGCAGAATGCGTCGGACAGCGACATTGCAGCGCTGCAGGCCAATCTTGCGATTATTGTGCGGTTTGCAGATGGTGCCGATCCTAAAAGTGTGGTTCGGGCAAAGAACGATTTCTATAACGTGTTGCTCAACGCCTGTGGCAATCCTGTCGTGAAAGACATATTGACTGGCCTGAACAACCGCATCAACTCTCTTCGAAGAGTGTCAATGGCGCAGCCGGGACGGCTGGTGGACACAGCCCGGGAACTGCAGGACATTATCGATGCCATTCGCAATCGCGATGCAGACCTGGCTTCGAAATTATGTGCTGACCATGTTGGCAAGGCGGCTGCGATTGCATTACAGGTCATGGCACGGGAACAGGGCGTCAGCCAGACCGACGCAGTGATCCAGGAGTGAGACAATGAGGGGCTATTCATGATGACCATCTTCTTCGCATTCCTGCATCATGTGCTGGCGTTTACGCTGGTGGCGACAGTGACTGTTGAGCTGGTACTGGTCAAGGACCGGATCAGCATTGAGCGAGCGCGCCGTATCCTGCGCACGGATGCCATTTATGGCGTATCGGCCATACTCTTGCTGGTGGTGGGATTTCTGCGTGTGATGTTCTTCGAGAAAGGTACCGCCTATTATTTTCACAGCATTCCCTTTATCGCCAAAATGCTGCTGTTTATCACGGTTGCGATTCTGTCTATTTATCCGACCATGACATTCCTTTCATGGCGCAAGAGCCTGAATCGGGGTCGTGAGCCTGTGCTTGATCCGGCTGTGATCAGGCGGATCCGCAAGCTGATTCACCTTGAACTGGTCTGTATTGTGCTGATTGTGCTTGCTGCCGCCATGATGGCGCGCGGCATCGGGTATTTTGGTTAAGTGTCATAATCACAAAGATGATAAGGAGTCTTCAGGGATGTCAGAGGATGTATCTCGCGCCATGCGACTTTTTGTGTATGGCACGTTGAAAACCGGCTGCTGCAATTACGAACGTCATTGCGCCATGGCAATTCACAGTGAAAAAGCCTGGCTCTGGGGGCGGATTTATCATGTCAATCGTGATGAAGGCTATCCTATGGTTGAAATACCGGCGCAGGCAATTCTGGCGCGCGGTACCGACAATCCCGCCCTGGATGCGCTGGTGGAACATGATCCCGCGAGTGTGGAGAGGCCCGAAGGCGACTGGGACCGGATTGAGGGTGAGCTGATGGTTTTCGATCGTCCGGAACGCGATGTGCCGCTGATCGATTTGCTGGAAGAGTTTCGTGCAGACGGTACCGGCCTGTATTTTCGGGTGCTGACCACGGTGCAGACCAAGGAGGGCCCTCAGACGGTGTGGACGTATATTCGTGAGCGGGCGCATGACGGGCGTCGATTGACGCCGGATGACACCGGCACGGTCTGCTGGCAGCCGGCAGACCTTATTTCCTGAAAACCGCGTAACTCCAGAAGATATCCTGACGGCCCAGCGTGTCGTTTTTATAGACTTTGTGATAGAGCAGCTGCAGACCACATTCTCTGGCCAGGGAGATGGTTTCTTCATCCGGAATATCAAACATATGGCGCTCGGATGGCACGGGACCGTGGCGCAGGGACATTGACATGATGCCATTGCGCGCCAGAAGCCCCGAGCAATGCTGCATGGCGGGCAGGCGCTCCTCTGGCAGCAGGTGCATCCAGACGGCAGTCAGCAGGATCAGTTCGTATTTCCTGTCGCTGGCTCTGACGGCCGCCAGTTCCGGCAGGCTGTCTTCAATCCAGTTGACCTTGGCCTGAGGATGACGCAACAGCGCCTGTTCGCGCATGGCGGCGGTGGGCTCTACGGCATCGACCTGATAGCCCAGGGCGGCCAGGGCAGCGGCGTCCCGGCCTGCTCCTGCGCCAACATCCAGCACCGTTGCTGGTGCTCCGGGATAAAATCCCTTTACCGGGTTGTGCACTTTTTCGAAGCTGACGCTTTCGTAATCGTCGGCAAACCGTTGTGCTTTTTCTGCATAGCCTTTGCTGCCCGCGACTTCGACCATAGTGATATGCCCATTTATCTATTGTGGATTAGGACAAGTGTATCGGATTGAGAATCTAAAATAGGTATTTATTGGTTTCAGTTGTTCTTTTTGGTTCAACTCTCACGTGCAGCGGTATCTTTTCGGGACCGGAATTCTTATACTTGTGCTGCACTTCTCAAATTTTCTGCATTTCTCAAACAGGTTTCTACGTGAATAGCTCTCACAATAACAGTGGTGGCGGCGACGTTGTCGTTTCCATCCGTGGGGTGGGTAAGACTTATAAAAGCGGTTTTACAGCCCTCAAAAGCGTCAATCTGGATATACAGCGTGGTGAAATTCTGGCCCTGCTTGGCCCCAACGGAGCGGGCAAGACCACACTTATCGGTATCGTGACCGGATTGGTGAATGCCTCAGAAGGCACCATTCTGGTCGATGGCGATGATGTTGTACGCGATTATCGCAAGGTACGCCCGAAAATCGGTCTGGTTCCCCAGGAACTGTTTACGGACTCGTTCGAGACGGTCTGGGACACGGTGTCGTTTAGCCGCGGGCTGTTTGGCAAGCCGGCCAATCCTGCCTATATCGAGCGTGTGCTCAAGGCCCTGTCGCTGTGGAACAAGAAGGATAACAAGATCCTGAGTCTTTCCGGCGGGATGAAGCGCCGCGTGCTGATTGCCAAGGCGCTGTCGCATGAACCCTCCATTCTCTTTCTGGATGAGCCAACGGCCGGGGTGGATGTCGAATTGCGCCACGATATGTGGAATATGGTTCGTCAGCTGCGGGAAGAGGGCGTGACCATTATTCTCACCACGCACTATATCGAAGAGGCCGAGGATATGGCCGACCGGATCGCGGTGATCAATAACGGCGAGATTATCCTGGTACAGGACAAGGATCAGCTGATGGGCCAGCTTGGCAAGAAAGAGCTGCATTTGCAGTTGTCGAAGCCACTGGAAGTGCTGCCAGCGGGTCTGTCGGGCTATCCGCTGACCCTGTCGGCCGATGGTCAGACGCTGGTGTATACGTATAACAAGGAGTCTGCCGAAAACACGGGCGCAAGCCTGTCGGAGATGCTGCGTCGCCTGGGTGACGTCGACATCGAACTGAAAGATCTGCAATCGCGCGAAAGTTCCCTGGAGGATATTTTCGTTAGCCTGGTAAGGAAAGATTCATGAATGTCTATGGTGTAAAGGCAATCTACAAGTTTGAAATGGCGCGGGCGTTTCGCACGCTGATGCAGAGTATTGCGTCACCGGTACTGTCAACGGCGCTGTATTTCATTGTGTTTGGCGCGGCGATTGGTTCGCGCATGGGTGAGATCGACGGGGTTTCTTATGGGGCATTTATTGTGCCCGGCCTGCTGATGATGGCTTTGCTGGGCCAGAGTGTGTCGAATGCGTCGTTTGGGATTTATATGCCGAAATGGTCGGGCACGATTTATGAAATCATGTCTGCGCCGGTGTCCTATTTTGAGGTGATTCTGGGTTATGTGGGGGCTGCGGCCACCAAAACGCTGATTCTGTCCCTGCTGATCCTGATTACGGCCCGTTTCTTCGTGGAGTATCAGATCCAGCATCCGTTCTGGATGGTGCTGTTTCTGGTTCTGACGGCGATCACTTTCAGTATGTTCGGCTTTATTATCGGTCTGTGGGCAGACGGGTTCGAGAAACTGCAGATCATTCCACTGATGGTGATTACGCCGCTGACGTTCCTGGGCGGGGCATTCTATTCCATACATATGCTGCCTGGCGTCTGGTCAAAAATCGCACTGTTCAATCCCGTGGTATATCTGATCAGCGGTTTTCGCTGGAGTTTTTATGGCGTGGCCGATGTGAACCATTTCGTGAGCCTGTTCACGATTCTGTTCATTCTGCTGATCTGTGCGCTGGTGGTATCCTGGATGTTCAAAACCGGGTACAAGTTGCGGCCTTAAGCGGGTTCGCGCAATTTTGCGCGAAATGGATGCCGTGGCGCCGCTCAGCTTTGCGTGACGCCGCGGCTTTCGTCTTCCGACATCGTGTCATTCCCCGCCCCGGCCAGCGCCTTTTCTGTTTCTGGCTTTGGTCGCTTGCGGGTGACGGGGCTGGGTATCGGAGTAGCGGTGGGAGCAGCCGTAGGAGCAGCAATCGGATCGACGGTAGCTGTGCTGCTCGGGCCCTGATAAGGGGCTTCATAAGGGGCGCCAGGGGCATCGGCCTGCGCAATGACATCGGCGCTATTGATTGTATCAGCCGCAGTCTGATTACTAACGACAGTCGCCTGCGCCGATTCTGAGGACACAATGGCCGGTCTGAAGCGACTGCGTAGCGGCTTTTTCTCCCGGACAACGGTGGGAGGTGACCAGGCGACGATATGCAAGGAGCCGTCGTCGTGTTCCACCAGCGCCGTCATGCTTTCTACCCAGTCTCCGTCATTACAGTACAAAATGCCGTCAACTTCGCGTATCTCGGCCTTATGGATATGGCCGCAGACCACGCCATCGTAGTGATTCTTGCGGGCTTCCTGCATGACTGCGTCTTCAAACGCCGAGATGTAGCTGACGGCGTTTTTGACTTTCTGCTTCAGATATTGGGACAGGGACCAGTAGCCCAGGCCCATGCGTGCACGGGCGTTGTTGAGCCAGATATTGGTGGTCAGGGCAGCAGAGTAAAGATGATCGCCCACATAGGCAAGCCAGGGGGCAAACTGCACGACACCGTCAAAGCGGTCGCCATGCAGAATCCACAGGCGTCTGCCGTCGGCGGTAACGTGTTCGGTTTCTTCCACGACTTCAATACCGCCGAAATTCTGCTCTACATAATGCCGGGCGAAGGAGTCGTGGTTGCCCGGCACGTAGACGACCCGGGTGCCCTGACGGCACTTGCGCAGGATTTTCTGGATGACGTCATTGTGCGATTGTGGCCAGAACCACTTGCCCTTGAGCTGCCAGCCATCGATAATATCGCCTACCAGATAAAGAGTATCGGATTCGTTGTATTTGAGGAAGTCCAGCAGCGCAGTTGCCTGACAGCCCTTCGTGCCCAGATGGACGTCAGAAATCCAGATCGTACGATAGTGGGTAGTTGCGTGTTCAGACAAGATGATGTCGGGCCAAAAGTGCTGGTCAGGAATGACTCTTATTACAACAAGCAGGCATGACGCTTGTATGACAAATCCGAATATATTATCTGTCTCACAGTTGTCATAATTGCGACTGTTTCCTTTTTACCATAATGTCAGTCGTATTGCGATTGAATAGTAGCTGAATGAACGCGTACCTGGCCGGCCTGTTTCTTAGTGGTTCCCTGATCCTTGCCATCGGATCGCAAAATGCCTTTGTGCTGAAGCAGGGGTTGCGCAAAAGCCACGTCTTCTGGATTTGTCTGGTGTGCAGCCTGTCCGATGCTGCGCTGATTCTGACGGGCGTGCTGGGGTTTTCTGTGGTGACGCGTTATGCGGCGCACGTTGTTCCCCTCATCAAATACGCCGGTGCGCTGTTTCTGTTTGTCTACGGGTTGCTGCATTTTCATGCTGCGCTGACCAAATCAGAGGTCATGCAGGATAGCAAAATCGAAGCGCCTTCATTAAAGCGTACGCTGCTGGTCTGTCTGGCCCTGACCTGGCTCAATCCTCATGTTTATCTGGATACGCTGCTGCTGATTGGCTCGGTTTCCACCAAGTATCCGGATCAGCACTGGCTGTTCGCGGCAGGCGGGATTACGGCATCAATAGTGTTTTTCTTTGCGCTGGGCTATGGCGCCCGTTTGCTGCTGCCGCTGTTTCGTCGGCCCGTTTCCTGGAAAATCCTGGACCTGATTGTGGGCGTGACCATGTGGGTGATTGCCTGGCAACTGGTGGGCGGCGGGGCGCTGGGATAAACGAAGAAATATTAAAAAAGGGCTGCCCGATGAAGGCAGCCCTTTTCGTTGAACGCAGATCAGACAAACATCAGCTGTGGTGACCTGGCGTTTTTTCCGGTTTGTTTTTCAACGATGAATCCAGCTCGATCGCACCTTCGGGTGGCTCGGGCTCATCGTCCTGCAGTGCAGCCTGACTGGTGTTCCCACCGGAAGCCGCAGCGCGCTCAGCAGAGGCTTCGGTTTTCTCTGCAGCGCTGGCAGACGCATTCCGGGCGCCGTTGTCGGCATTGCCCGCGGCGCCAGTGGCAGCAGTGTCTGCCGCAGCTGCAGCCGTCGAGCTAGCTGCCCCGGCCACAGCGCTGCCCGCAGTTGCATTGCTGCCAGCATCGCCGTCAGCGTTGCCGTTGCCATTCTCGCCATTGCCGCCTTCAATAATTGGGCTGACCAGTTCAACGACTTTGGCGCGTGACATGACGCCGACAAATTCGTCGTTTTCATCGGTCACGACCACTGGTGCAGTCGATTGCAGCATATGGGTCAGCACTTCGTCCAGATTGGTGTCTGCCGAAACGGTCACGGCCTGTTCCACCTTGGAGGAGATATCGCGCAGGCCTGCACGCACGGCGTCTTCCGCGGCCGAGAGGCGCAGCAGGCCGGCGAAGGCCTTGCCATCCAGTACAGGTGCAAACTTGTAATCGTACTGTTTCATGCGTTCGATGGCATGTGCGGGACGGGCGCGCGTGGTCAGTGTCAGGCGTGGCGCATTGACGGCATGGCCGGCATTAAGTGCCTTGCCACGGTTCACATCCTGCAGGAAGGCGGCTACGTATTCGTTGTCCGGAGACAGCAGGATGTCTTCGGGTGTGCCTTCCTGTATGAGTTCGCCGTCCTTCAGAATGGCGATGCGGTTGCCCAGACGCAGGGCTTCATCCAGATCGTGGGTAATGAAGACAATGGTTTTGTTCAGACGAGCCTGCAGTTCCAGCAGCTGGTTCTGCATCTCCCGACGGATCAGGGGATCCAGGGCGGAGAAGGCTTCGTCCATGAGCAGAATGTCTGCATCGGTAGCCAGTGCGCGCGCCAGGCCGACGCGCTGCTGCATCCCACCGGAGAGCTGATGCGGATACTGGTTTTCAAAGCCGGCCAGACCAACCTGATCAAGCCAGTAAACGGCTTTCTCATGCGCCTCAGATTTGCTCATGCCTTTAATGGACAGGCCATAGGCTGCGTTGTCCAGCACGGTTTTATGCGGCAGCAGACCAAAACGCTGGAATACCATGCTCATGGTGCCCTGACGGAATTTTTCCAGTTCCTTGCGTCCCAGCGTGACCACATCGGTACCATCGACCAGGATGTGGCCGGATGTGGGCTCGATCAGGCGGTTGAAGTGCCGGATCAGGGTAGATTTGCCCGATCCTGACAGCCCCATGATCACATAGATGCTGCCTTCTTCAATACTCAGACTGATGTCCTTCAGGCCCAGCGTGTGGCCGCTGCGGGCCAGCAGTTCGTCTTTGGAGATACCCTGTTTGACGGCATCGATCCATTTTTCGGGTTCTTTTCCGAAAATCTTGTAGATATTTTTGACTTCAATTTTACTCATCGTGCACCGCCTGTATGTTTGCGTTTTCCGTAAGACTGGGTGATGCGGTCAAATAGGACCGCGAGGATCACAATACCCAGTCCGGCCAGCAGACCACGGCCCACTTCCAGACGGTTGATACCCAGCAGTACTTCATAACCCAGGCCACGCGCGCCAATCATGGACGCGATCACGACCATGGACAGCGCCATCATGGTGGTCTGGTTGATACCGGCCATGATATTGGGCAGGGCCAGGGGCAGCTGCACGCCGAACAATTGTTGTGTGGAAGAGGCCCCGAAAGCGCGCGAGGCTTCCAGGACTTCGCGATCGACCAGTCTGATGCCCAGGTCAGTCAGGCGAATCAGCGGAGGCACGGCGTAAATTACGGTCGCAATAATCGCGGGAATTTTTCCCAGACCGAAAAGCATCACAACCGGAATAAGGTAAACAAAGCTGGGCAGAGTCTGCATGACGTCCAGCACCGGCAGCATGACTGCACGCACGGGATTGGATTTGGCAGTGAGAATGCCCAGTGGTATGCCGATGATGATGGATATGGCAGTTGCCATAATCATGAGCGAGAGCGTCTGCATGCCGGCATCCCACAAGCCCAGGATGCCTAGCAGGGCCAGTAGCACGCCCATGGCCAGAGAGAAGACGATACGGCGGCTGGCTGCGAAGGCAACGATGACGACCACCAGGATGACGCTCCACCAGGGGGCACCGCGAAGGATTTTTTCAATCCAGACCAGCAGATGCAGGAAGGGTTCCGACATCGCGTTCAGCGCATCTGCGTAGTTCGTTACCAGATGGTCTACGAACCCGTCGATGCTTTTGCGCACATCGCGCGCAGAGATAATTTCAGGAAACATAATTTTCTTGATTCATAAAAAATTGAGAGGGACCGCGCCACGGCCGCAGAAAACGATAGTCTGCGGCGCTGGCAAGGTGTGACCGCAAGCGGGCACCGTTTACCGGCAGGGCGGCGGTTTCAGAGTGAGGATTTGACACGTTCTGCCACCTCGGCAGGAACCCAGGACGTCCAGACGTCCTGCTGGTTTTTCAGGAACCACTGGGCCACTTCGCTGGTTTCATCGCCGGATTCTTCCATGTGCGCCAGCGTTTTGTTCACCACTTCAAAAGGCACTTTGATCTTGCTGAAAAATTCTGTCAGCGTGGGCGCCTTTTGCGTGAATTCTGTATTGAGTGCTGTGAACACGGGGTTGTCCGGATAGTCGACCGGCTGAGGATCGGTGCAGTCTTCGCGCGTCAGACATGTCTGTTTTTCCTTGTCGTAGGCAGGCATGGTGAGGCGAACCAGATCCAGCGAGCTGACCAATGGTGTCGGTTCCCAGTAATAAAAAACGATATCTTTCTTGCGTTTATAAGAAGACATCAGGCTGGCCTTCTGGGCTGCACCGGTGCCCGGCGCATACACGTCGAAGTCTTTGTCCAGTTTCAGCCCTTTGGCCAGGTTGGTTGCAACCACCTGACAATTCCATCCTGCCGGACAGCCGTAAATACGACCTTTATCTGGATTTTCCGGGTCGGCAAATGCGTCCTTGTGTTTGGCAAGGTCGGCTGCCGATTTCAGATCCGGGAATTTGTCAGCGGTATATTTGGGGATATACCAGCCTTCATGGCCGGTATACAGTTCGCCCACTCGCTTGACCTTGCCGGTCTTTTCCGCCTGTACCCAGGCATCGCTGATGCTGTTGAGCCAGATTTCGGTGTTGACCTGCAGGTCGCCGCGATTCAATGCCGCAAGTGCAGCGAGCGTTTCAGTGGGAACCATTTCAGTCTGGCAGCCATAGCCTTTTTCCAGGATATAGCGTTCCACATCGGCCAGGATGAGATTCGATTCCCAGTTCATGCCGCCGAACCTGACGGTGTCTTTGTATTCGCACTGGGGTGCATCGGCTGCCAGGGCAGGCCGGGCAAGCCCGAACGTGGCCGAAGCAATAAATACAGCGGATAAAACTTTAGTCTTTATCATGGCAGTGCGCCTCTTATGGCTAAAAGTGAACTATCGGTACCATTGGCTTCGGCCCGTTCACAGACGGGCGCGTGAGCAGAGTCGACCTTAATTGAGTGATTCCTTCACTTTAGCAGCGACTTCGGGAGAGACCCATTTTTCCCAGACTTCGCCTTGGTTTTTCAGGAACCAGTCGGCCACATCGCGGGATTCGTCACCGGTTTCTTCCATATGGGCCAGTGTTTTATCCATGACGGGCAGTGGCACGGACACTTTGGAGAAGAACTCGGTCAGTTTGGGCGCCTGCTTGGTGAATTCCGTGTTCAGGGCTGTGAATACGGGGTTTTCGGCAAAGGCGCTAGGCTGAGGATCGGCGCAGTCGGGTTTTGTCAGGCAGGTCTGCTTTTCCTTGTCGTAGGCGGGCAGTTCCAGTTTGACCAGATCCAGGGCGCCAACCAGTGGCGTTGGGTACCAGTAGTAGAACACGATGTTCTGCTTGCGCTTGTAGGCGGAGGTAAGAGCGGCTTTCTGTGCAGCGCCGGTTCCAGGAGAGTACAGGGTGAAGTCTTTGTCCAGCTTCAGCGCCTTGTACAGATTGCTGTTGACGACTTCACAACCCCAGCCGGCAGGGCAGCCATAGAAACGGCCTTTGCTTGGGTCTTCAGGATCGGCAAATTCTTCTTTGTATTTAGGCAGGTCTGCCGCGGATTTCAGATCTGGGAATTTTTCAGCCACATATTTGGGGATGAACCAGGCTTCGCCACCGGTATAGAGTTCACCTACACGCTTAACCTTGCCGCCTTTCTCGGCTTTGGCCCAGGGATCGCCCACGCTGTTGAGCCAGACTTCGGTATTGATGTCCAGGTCGCCGCGCTCCAGCGCAGCCAGGGCAGGCAGGGTTTCTGTGGGCAGCGTTTCTGTTTTACATCCAAAGCCCTTTTCCAGAATGGTGCGTTCTACGTCTACCAGAACCAGATTGGATTCCCAGTTCATGCCGCCGAAGTTGACGGTGCGATCGACTTCACATTGGGCATCAGCAGCCATGGCGGCGCCGGACATGCCCAGACCGATAGCAGCGAGCAGGGTCGAGCATAGAAGTTTGTGTTTGAAAAACATGGCCGTAGCCTCCTTAAGTCTTACAGGGTTATAGAAATAACTGTGTATGCCAAAGAGTATGCGGAAAACGACGTAACGCCGTCGATACAAACAAAATAGATGGGCGGCAGGCGCCCGATTGACAGGTAAAGCACTTTCGCCTGGAGCGAAAGGTGTACACAATTGAAACGGGTGATTGGAAATCAGGGCCATTGTAACAAATTGGTCGAAAGCCGGCAAACTGGCCCCTTGGGATTATCCCTAGGAGTCAATACATTTCATATATGAGAAAATAAATTTATGTACAAGAAATTTTGAAGAAAACTTGAGGCGAGGCCTCAATAGAGGAAATACAAATAATGACAGAATCGATGGATTCCGCCGGGAGACAGGCCGGAAGCGACAATGTGGCAGCGCGACCCTCCTGGATTGTGCGTGAACAGGATGTGGCCGGTTACAGTCCGGCGAATCACCATGGCACCGTAAACCGACGGCTGATCGGTCCGGAAACGGTAGGAGCCCGGCATCTGGAGGTGCTGGTGGGTACAATCGAACAGAACCGGGGGGCGCTGCCACATGCCCATCCGGGTATTGAACAGGTCGTCTATCTGCTGTCGGGCACGGCTGACGTAGAGATGGATGGCGAAAAAGGCAGCATGCAGGCCGGCGACTGCTGTTTTTTCCCCGCTGACAAGAAGCACGTTTTTACCGTGACCAGCGCCGAACCGGCCCGATTGCTGGTGATTTATTCTCCTCCGTATGAAGAGAATCCGGCGCGGGTGATTCGCGATTGATCATCGACTACAAAAAGAAGTCCAATTATTGGAGAGACAATGAAAATCAAATCCCTACGTTATTTGCTGGGTGCCACCGCCCTGATTGCCGCGGGCACGGCGTGTGCTGCCTGGCCGCAAAAACCCATTACCATGGTCGTTCCCTTTCCCGCAGGTTCGGGTACAGACTCTGTCGGACGGATTTTTGCCCGCGAGATCACCAGCCGGCTGGGGCAACAGGTAATTGTGGAGAACAAGCCCGGAGGCAACGGGACGATTGCGGCTCAGCAGGTCGCCCGTTCCAAGCCCGATGGCTATACGATCCTGATTTCCACCAATACGCCCCTGTCGGCCGCACCATGGCTGCAAAAAAGCGTGCCTTATGACGTGATGAAGGACTTTACGCCGATCGCGCGTGGCGGAAACCTGCCATTCATTCTGGTTGCCAATATGAAGCAGCCCTTCAATTCGGTTCAGGAACTGATCAAGGAAGCCAAAGCCAATCCGGGGAAACTGACGTATGCGTCAGGAAACAGTACCGGTATTGTGGCGGGGGCGACGCTGTCGCATGCGGCGGATATCAAGACGCTGCACGTTCCCTATAAAGGCACACCTCAGGCGCTGACTGATCTGATCGGTGGCCAGGTGGATTACATGTTCACCGATCTGACCTCCGGCATGCCTTTTGTGGAATCCAAAAAGATCAAGGCACTGGCCGTATCCACCGCCAAGCCCAGCGCGCTGCTGCCCGATCTGCCGTCCATGGAAGCTGCCGGTATCGATAATTTCGATATCAATTCGTGGAACGGCTTTCTTGGTCCGGCAAAAATGGATCCGGAAGCCGTCACGACTCTAAACAAGGCCATCAACAGTATCGTGAGCGATTCCAAGGTGAAGGACGAACTGGCGCGCCTGGGCTTTGATGCCTTCAGCGGAAGCCAGGAAGAGTTTGCGGCATTTGTTGAAGAACAGTACAAGCTGTGGGGCAAACTGATCAAGGATGCCGGGATCGCAGCTCAATAAATGATGACATGTGTAATTGATGACGTATGTAATGAAAGGCATGTGTCGTTGAAGACCAGTGCAATTGAAGACAGCTGCAGTTGATGACAACCGTAATAGATGACAAGTGAAGTATGGCTATGACAGAATCAAAACGTAGTGGACCGCTGGAAGGCGTCAGGGTACTGGATCTGACTTCGATTATTCTGGGGCCATTTGCGACACAGATTCTGGCGGATCTGGGTGCAGATGTCATCAAGGTGGAATCACCCGCGGGCGACACCATGCGACAGGTCGGCCCCATGCGCAATCCTGGCATGGGGGCGATTTATCTGCATCTGAACCGCAACAAGCGGTCTGTGGTGCTGGACCTGAAAACGCCGGAAGGTCGCGAGGCCTGCCTGCAACTGGTGCGCGAAGTGGATGTGCTGTTGTATAACGTGCGACCGCAGTCCATGGAAAGAATGGGTCTGTCGTATGAAGCAGTCAGTGCCGTCAACCCGGGGATTGTGTATGTGGGTGCCTACGGTTTCGGCAATGAGGGTCCGTATGCCGGCAGACCGGCCTATGACGATCTGATTCAGGGCATGACAGGCGTGGCGCGGCTTTACGAACGCAATAGCGGTCATGAACCGCGCTATGCACCGCTGACACTGGCTGACAGAACGATCGGCCTGCACGCTGCGATTGCGTGTCTGGCCGGCGTGATTCACAGCCGTGCAACCGGCAAGGGCCAATCCATTGAAATTCCTATGTTTGAAGGCATGGCGCAAATGATCCTCGGCGATCATCTGGGCCAGCGAACCTTTGATGAAGAGGCGCCCGCGGGCTCCATGGGCTATGCTCGTTTGCTGTCTGAGCATCGCAAGCCGTATCAGACGCTGGACGGCTATGTCAGCGTGCTCATTTATAACGACAGACACTGGCGGCAGTTCTTGACGGCGATTGACCGGTCGGATCTGATTGTGGATTCCATCTTTGCCACGCATACGCGTCGTGCCGAGAATATTGGTGAGGTCTACCGATTCGTGGATTCCACGCTCAAGACCCGCAAGACCGCGGACTGGCTGACGTTATTTGAAGAGAATGATATCCCTTGTGCTCCGCTATATGCGATCGAGGATCTTCCCGATGATCCGCATCTGAAGGCGACCGGTCATTTGACTCAGACCGAGCATCCCACCGAGGGGGTCGTGCATACGCCCGCGCCGCTAGGACGTTACGACGGCACGCCACTGGGCATTTATCGCCACGCACCTGCTCTGGGGGAACATACCGCGGAAGTGCTGAGCCAGTTGGAGATGGATGAAACGAAGAAGGCAGCCATACTGAAGGCCGCCAAAGGTAAGTCAGGCGATTGAGGCCTCAGGCTGTGGGGTCGCCGGTGCCGGTATTGTTATGGACGCACCTGTCGACGCTCGCAATGGAGTGCTGACGGGTATTTCAGCCCTATGCCAGATGCAATATGCCATGTGTAATGGCACAAAGACAACGAACACGAACACGAATACGACTACGGAGACGAGATTGGACTTTTCCCTTTCCCAGGATCAGCAAATGCTGGTGTCTGCCATCGAGCAGCTGTGCAGCGGCTTCGATGATGAGTACTGGCTCAATTGCGACAGAACCGGCGAGTATCCGGAGGCGTTTTATCAGCGACTGGCGCAGGCGGGCTGGCTGGGCGTCGCAATGCCGCAGGAATATGGCGGCGCGGGGCTGGGTATTACCGAAGCGGCCCTGATGATGAAAACCATTTCCCGCTCGGGCGCTGGCTTTACCGGAGCCTCAGCGGTGCATATGAATATTTTTGGCCTCAATCCGGTTGTGCGCTTTGGCTCAGATGAACTGAAGCAGCGCGCCTTGCCGCCGCTGATTGAAGGAAAGGATAAAGCCTGCTTTGCCGTGACCGAACCCGATGCCGGTCTGGATACCACGCAACTGAGCACGCGTGCAGAAAAGCACGGCGATCACTATCGCATTCACGGTAGAAAAATCTGGATTTCCACGGCGCAGGTCGCGAGCAAAATGTTGCTGCTGGCGCGCACCACGCCAAAAGATCAGGTGAGCAAGCCCACGCAGGGGCTGAGTCTTTTCTATACGGATCTGGATCGCAACCAGGTCGAGGTGCGCGAGATTGAAAAGCTGGGTCGCAAGGCGGTGGACTCCAATATGCTGTTCTTTGATGGCTTCGAAATCCCTGAGTGTGATCGTGTGGGTGAAGAGGGCAGAGGCTTTGAATATATTCTGCACGGATTGAATCCTGAGCGCATCCTGATTGCCTCTGAAGCTGTGGGGCTGGGCCAGGTTGCGCTGGACAAGGCCGTGCAATATGCAAAAGAGCGCGAAGTGTTTGGCAGGGCAATTGGCAAGAACCAGGGCATCCAGCATCCCCTGGCGCAGTGCTGGATGCAGCTGGAAGCGGCCGACCTGATGGTGTCGCGCGCTGCCGCAGCTTACGACAATGATGAACCGGCAGGCGCGTACGCCAACACCGCCAAATATCTGGCGGCTGAAGCTGCGTTTACCGCCTGCCAGACGGCGATACAGACGCTCGGAGGCATGGGCTACGCCAAGGAGTACCATGTTGAGCGCTATTTGCGCGAGAGCTTTATTCCGCGCATCGCGCCGGTCAGTCCGCAACTGATTATGTGTTTTATTGCTGAGAAAGTCCTGGGTTTGCCCAAATCATACTGAGGCGCGAAAGGCTGATATCCGCGGACGCTGCGCCTAAAGAGGAAGGCAAAACGGAGAACGCAAAAGTTGTACTGCGGAATCAGGGGGTTCTGGTCGTATCAGGATATCAGGAAGGACTCAGGCTCTATCAGGAAGAAGCCACGCAGAACTGATATCACTGCTATTCAATGAACATCACTGCTGTTCAATAAACGTGCACATGACGCGCAGTTTCTGGGCGTGATTCTCCAGGTTGGCTTCAATGCGATATAGCGGACCGGCGATAGAAATGGCGTAGGCTCCGCCAGACACCGTGACGGGCCACGCGATGGCGCCGACATCCACCATGGACTCCCCCAGGTTGGTGAACAGTCCTTTTTCCTTGCCGGCCTTGATATCGGCAAGAAACGCCTCGCTGGTCGTCAGCGTATTGGCCGTGCGCATTCTGAAGCTCATATGACCGAGCAATTCCTGCTGTTCTGTTTCGTCCAGCGCCGAAAAAAGAGCCTTGCCCAGCGAATTGGCGTGGACTTCTTTTTGTTCTCCCGCGACAGCAACGTAATGAATCGGATTGGACGATGGCAATACGTCCAGATACACGACGCTATGGTGTGCGGTGAGCTTACCCAGGACCACGGTTTCGCCTGTGATGGCCTTCAGTTCCTGCAGACTGGGATACAGCCGCTCCAGTACCGGATCAGCCTGCGTGATGCGCTGTGCCATGGCCAGCAGACGTCCCGTCGGGTAATAGCCCTGGCGCCGCGACGTTTCATAAAGATAGCCCAGGCTGAGCAGTGTGCGAATCAGTGCCAGACAACTGGAGGCGGGCGCATTCAGTTCGCGCGCCAGTTCAGACAGGGCCAGCGGTCTGCGCTCCCGAGAAAAAATCTCGATGATTTCAATCACGCGCAAGGCTGTTTTGACGCGATGATTTTCCGGGTTAGATGCAGTGGTGTTCATTCAGGTGACGAAAGAAGTTGAACGTACAGTTTAACCGATGCCATATTTTCTTACACTGTTTTGTTTGATTGCAAATGTTAGTCGTGCCATCCTCTGAAGAAGATCGAACAGGGTGCGGAAGGTGACGTGAATCGCACCGGACAGGACCGCGCTCATTTAGTTCATACTTAAAATAATTCATCAGTTCAGATGAAATCATTATTCATCAACACAAATGAAATTCAAAGAGGAGAATATATGAAACGCGTAATTCTGGTTGCTGCATTGGCAACCGTTTTCGCAGGCACCTCGTTCGTGCCCGCGAGTGCCCGAACCGGCGAGACCGGTGCAGCCACTCCCAGTGAGGCAGGCCGCGCCGCCGGTAATGGAGCAGGCAGTAATGGATCAGAGGGCAAAGGCACGGGTACAAATGACTCAGGCACAAGTGGGGGCGCCGATAGTGCCGAAGCAGAGACCCTGACACTGGACGGCCTGGAAAAGCCGGGTTCGATCTCCATCGATAAATGGGGTATTCCTCACATCTACGCAGAAACGCTTTACGATGCCTTTTTCCTGCAGGGCTTTAATGCCGCCAGGGACAGACTGTTTCAGATCGACTTGTGGCGCAAGCGCGGGCTGGGTGAAATGGCGAAAGATTTCGGTCCCGATTATGTCGACGGTGATCGCATGGCACGTGCGGTGCTGTTCAGAGGAGATATGTACCGGGAATGGCTGTCTTATGGTTCCGATTCAAAACGCGTGGCACAGGCATTCACCGATGGCATCAATCAGTTCGTCAAAATGACGCAATCCAATCCAGATTTGTTGCCGCAGGAATTCAAGAAGCTCGGCTATAAGCCGTCGGAATGGAAACCGGAAGATGTGGTGCGAATTCGTCATCATGGTCTGACGCTGAATGCCACCAATGAAGTGGATCGAGCCGCCGTCTTCTGCAAGGTCAAGGATAATCCGGTCAAAGCCGACTGGCTGCGGCGCGAACTGAGCCCCACGGTTGATCCCAAACTGGTCGAGGACCTGGATCCTTGCGCGATTCCGGTCAAAGAAATCAAGGATGCCTACAATCTGGCAACGGCGACGCCCAAATTCGCCAAACTGCCACCGGCTGGTGAAGACAAAGAACCCTCAGGCACCAAACCTGCTAAAAAATCAGAAAAAATTTCCGCTTCGATTGATGCGGCGTCATTACATAACAAAGCCGATTCAGCATCGGCGACTCGTACATCTATATCACAACTGTATAACGTGGTTGAAAACGACAGCGACGTTGGCAGGGGACTGGGCTCGAATAACTGGGTGATCGACGGAAAGCGGACGACTACCGGCAGACCGATACTGGCCAATGACCCGCATCGTTCCCATGGTGCGCCAAGCCTGCGCTATATCAGTCAGCTGACGGCGCCAGGGCTTTCCGTGATCGGCGCGGGTGAACCCTTTCTGCCAGGCATTTCCATTGGTCATAACGACAAGATCGGTTTCGGACTGACCCGATTCTATATGGATCAGGAGGATATGTATCAATACGAGATCAATCCCGATAACAAGGATGAGTACAAATACAAGGGTCGCTGGGAGCCCATGGAAACAGTAGAAGAGGAGATCGAAGTCAAGGGCGGGCCGGCGCAGAAAGTCACGCTACGCTTTACGCGTCACGGTCCCGTTCTTTATCAGGATGACAGTACGCATAAGGCCTGGGCCCTGCGCGCTGCGTGGCTGGATTTAGGCATGGCGCCATACTACGGTTCCATGGATTACATGCGTGCGACGAACTGGGATGAATTCAAGGCAGCCATGAATCGCTGGGGCGCACCCGGTGAGAATCAGGTCTTTGCCGATAGCAGCGGCAATATCGCCTGGATGCCCGGCGGCCTTACCGTGAAGCGGGATTGGGATGGTCTGACACCGGTGCCGGGTGACGGCCGCTATGAATGGAAAGGCTATCGTGACATGGATGAGCTGCCCAGTCTGTACAACCCCGAAGCGGGCTATATTGTGACGGCGAATGAGAACAATATTCCGCCCGATCATCCGGCATTCAAAAAAGGGATCGGTTACGAATGGAGCAGTGACTTCCGTGCCAAAAGGCTCAAGGAAATCATTGGTGCTAAAGACAAATCGTCGATTGCCGATTCGGAAGGCTGGCAGAACGATAAAGTGTCTTTGCCGGCCGTCCGAACGGTTGCTGTCCTGAAGAATGTCAGCACCGATGATGCCAAACTCAAACCCGTGGTAGAGATGCTGCAGAACTGGGATGGCGAAGTGCTGGCCGACAGTCCGGAAGCGGCGATTTTTGAGGTGTGGTTCAGTCGCTATCTGCGCAAGGCCGTGGTCGACCGTGCATTTGATCCTGATATTGCAAAAGTGATTGGTCTTGCCGATCCCGAGCGTGTTCTGGATGTGATCGAGAAACCCCAGGACTGGTTCTCCGACGAAGATCGCGACAAGCTCATGCTTGACTCACTAAAGGATGCGGTGGCTGAGGTCAGCGACAAGCTGGGCGATGATCCCAAGACCTGGAAATGGGGCACACTGCACCAGGCGGTGTTCCTGCATCCGATGAACGCGGTGCTGTCTGATGAAGAGAAAAAGTCCTATAACGTGGATGCCGGACCCATTGGTGGCTCAGGATTTACCCCCATGGCCACAAGCTATGGCGAGAAAAGCTATAACCTGACGTCAGGGGCGTCCTTCCGCATGGTACTGGATGTGGGTCAATGGGATGATTCCAGGGTCATCAACACGCCGGGACAATCGGGAGACAGTCGCCAGCCGGGTTATCGGGACCTGGCACCGCTGTGGGCGAAAGGCGAGTACATTCCACTGTCCTTTACCAAGGAAAAAGTGAAGGAAAATACCGTCAAGGTGCTCAAATTCGAACCGGGCACGAGCAAAGACGCGCAGTAATGCCGTTGTGATCGTAGCTGACCTGGTCGCAGACCGAACTTAAGCGGTTTGCGATGGTCGAATCCGTATCCTGCACAAGCTGTTTTGTGCGTAAAATGAAGACAGAACGGTTCTCGGACATCCACATCCGGGAACCGTGGGTTTTCCGGACATCAGGTTTCCAGGTACGGTCATGAATGCGAATGCGCGCATTTTCTTTTTTGGCGATACACATGGCAGTTTCGAGCACTGCCGGGATATCGTCATTGCCGGCAAACCCGACGCAGTTGTTTTTCTGGGCGATATTCAGGCCCACGAACCCCTGCAGCTGATTTTGCGCGACATCATGGATTTGACTGATATCTGGTGGATTCCTGGTAACCATGATACCGACACGCCTGCGCTATATAAAAATCTGTTTGAATCTGAACTGGCTGATCGCAATCTGCATGGGCGCGTGGTGGATATCCATGGCGTGCGCATTGCGGGTCTGGGAGGTGTTTTTCGCGGCACCATCTGGAATCCGGCAAGGCCGTTCTGGCGCTTCTACAGTCCGCAGGACTACGAGACGCACAGCCTGAGTTCTGCCGGCGCCAAAGGCAGCGGTGATCGTCTGCGTCATCGCAGTTCAATCTTCCCCAGTGATTACGAAGCGTTAATGCGGGAGCAGGCCGATATCCTGGTTCTTCATGAGGCGCCTTCGTGCAATCGCTATGGCTTTGTGGTGCTGGACAAGCTTGCCAACACGCTGGGTGTCACGCGGGTTTTTCACGGACATCATCACGATTTTTATGATTATTCCGCGCATTTTGAACGGCTGGGATTCGCGGCGCATGCGGTTGGTTTGCGTGGCGTACTGGATATGAACGGCGCAGTCATCCGCGCCGGCGATCTGGATGGCAGCGGACAGGATCGCGTGGCGGCTCTTCCGACCTCGCGCTAAAGCGTCCTAAGATGCATGCGCGGGAACGTGATATCAGAAACGCGATATCATAGAAGCAATTTTCCCCCTGCCGGCAGGATCATAAAGGTGCAGGCAAAGGAACAGCCAGGGGAATACACAGGATTTCAACAGCAGGAGTAAGTCATGAGTACCAATGTGATCAAAGCCAAAGTCGAAGGCATGACTTGCGGCAAGTGCGTGGCACACGTCAAACATGCACTGGAAGCCGTGCCGGGGGTCGTATCAGCACAGGTCAGTCTGGAAGGGGAGTCAGCCGATATCGTGGCTGATGAGAATGTCTCGGCCCAGCAGCTGGCCGATACGGTAAAAGACGCCGGCTACGTTCTGAAAGTATGAAAAAAAACCGCCACGGCACATTCAGTGCGTGGCGGTTTTTCCTGGCCGCTGAAGGCCCGCAAGGGCGGGCGTTCAGGGATTAACGCCAGTGGCGTCCACGACGATCACGTCGATCGTGACGATCGCGGTAACGGCGGTCATCACGGTAATGACGTCCACCACGATCGTAGCGATCATCGCTGTCTTTGAAGACCTGGTTACCTACCAGGCCACCCAGAGCTGCACCGCCTACTGTTGCCAGCGGATTACCATCGGTGAGGGCGTATCCGGCGCCACCACCCAGGGCCGCGCCACCGACTGTGCCCAGGTCACGATTAGGATGACGAGTAGAGCAACCAGTGATCAGCGCCCCTGCCAGCGCCACAATACAGACTTTTTTTATGATATGCGAGGTCATAGTACACTCTCCTTGTTGGAAACTATGGGGCTATCATAGTCGGTTTATTCGTACAGACAGCAAGTAAATGTATCAAAAAATAGCTGGACTGCTGTTTTGGAAATGGACTGAAAGTTTAGGCGCCTGACACCGGTCTCGGACGTGTGTGCGGGTGTCAGAAGATAGCAACTATCGGGGCCGTTTTGAGGCCTTTTTGCCGTAAGTTGTACTGCATTTTCCCGTTTTGCCCCAGGGGCACCACTGTATTTTCAAGGAATCATGATGATCAAGCTGTACGAGTTGTGTGCCAATGACCGCGAACTGGTTTTTTCCCCATACTGCTGGCGGGTTCGCCTGGCGCTGGTGCACAAAGGTCTGCCTTTCGAGGCCGAACCGGTCACCTTCATGGAAAAGGAAAAAATAGCCTTTGCAGATGCTCGCCTAGTGCCTGTATTGACTGATGGTGATACCGTCGTCAGGGAAAGTCTGGATATTCTGGAGTATCTGGATCGCACCTACCCGCAGTCGCCGCTGGGACTGAGCAGCGAGACCGACAGAGCGCGCGTCAGGCTGATCACGGAACTGGTTTTGCGGCATATCACGCCGGCGATGTTCAAACCCTCGTTGCTGGCCATTTATGAAGCCCAGCCCGAGGATGCACTCGGCTATTTCCGGGAAAGTCGTGAGCAGCGGTTCGGGACCACGCTGGAGAAGGTTCAGGCATCGGGCTCGGCCGAGGGAGCACAGAAATCACTGGCGGCTCTGGAAGCGCATCTTGGGGCATTGCCCTATCTGGACGGACAGCAGCCTGGCGCCACCGATTTTGTGGTTGCCAGTCACCTGATTTTCTCCTGGATTTACGGGTTTCAGTACTGGAAGGATGACTCGGCCGTGGGTCAATGGTTCCAGCGTATCGTGGATGCCTACGCCAAAGTGGCAGGCCCCATCAAGCGCCAGATTCATCCCTCGGCGGCACAGTACGCGCCGCAATAGATCGGTGCTGGCCGCATAAGGATGAGTACAAGGGACAGCGGCAGGCCAGATTCAGCTATTGTCGATGGGGCACTGCATGAACAGTGCCTTGCCGGTTTGCGGACCCAGGGTGTAAGGCTCAAAGCCCTGGCTTGTATATAGTGCCTTGCCGGGGGCGTTGCCTTCCAGCACTTCCAGCGTGATCTTGCAGCAGCCCAGATTGCGCGCCAGCTGCTTGACGCGTGCGAGTAGCTGTTTGCCTACGCCTTGTCCGCGGTAGCCGGACACGACCGCAAAATCGTGGATGTTGAGTAGCGGTTTGCAGGCAAACGTGGAGAACCCTTCAAAGCACAAGGCAATGCCAATGGGTTCCTGATGGTCGAACGCTAGTATGGTGTAGATATTGCTGCGTTTCTTGAGCGATGCGATGAGGTTTTTCTGTGTATAGGCTGACAGGGGTTCACCGCCCCCCATCGGGTCAGAGGCATAGGCATTAAGGACTGTCAGGACGGCGCTTGCGTGCTCTGGATTTTCAAGGTCCGCCGTAACAACGTCATACATGGTTTCCCCCGTCTGCTGTCATTGAATATCCGCTGTTTTCAGATCAATATAACCCACCGGGTGCCGCAGGATGCCGGTAACGCCGGTTTTTTGCATGAAGCCCTGATTGTAAAAGAACAACGGGAAAATGGGGATGTCATCGAACAGGACTTTTTGGGATTTTTGCAACAGTTCCCAGCGCCGGGCCGCATCCGTTTCGGTGCGGGCTGACTTGATCAGTTCATCATACTGCGGGTTGGACCAGCCTGTCCGGTTCATGCTGGAACCACTGACAAAACTTTCCAGCGAGTTGTAGGGATCGGCATAGTCATTGGTGAATGAACTGCGCGAAAACTGCAGCTTGCCGCCTCGTTGCTGAGTGTAGAAGACTTTGCTTTCGATCCCTTGCAACTGTACGTCTACACCCAGATTTTCCTTGAACATGGCCTGCAGCGCCTGGGCGATTTTACGATCGTCTGGATTGTTGATATGGCTGAGGGTGACGGGCGGCAGGGTCGTATATTTTTCGGTTTCCATGCCTTTTTTCAGCAGGGCTTGCGCCTGTTTGGCGTCGGTCTGTACAAAGCCTTTACTGCCTGCATAGAAATCCTTGCCGTCGGGCCCGGTAAAGCCCGGGCTGACAAAGGCATCAGCGGCCTTGCGGCCCTGTTTGACCACATAGTCGACAATGTCCTGCCGATTCACGGCCAGCGCGAAGGCGCGACGAATATCAGCATTCTGGAAAGGCGGCATGTTGACGTTAAAGCGGAAGAAATATACGCCGGCTTGTGGCACGGTCTGGAATTCCTTGCTGTCTTTCACTTTGTCATAGAGCGCAGCCGGCAGGGGTGAAGGCGTGGCATCGAGTTCACCAGTGCGGAACATCTGATAGCTGGTGTTCAGATCATTGATCATGACCCAGTCCACCGCGTCCAGTTTTACCGCGTCCTTGTCCCAGTAGTTAGGGTTCTTTTCGAAACGCATGCTGCTGGCATGATCCCATTCTTTCAGCATGAACGGACCGTTACTCACGTACGAGTCCGCTTCGGCATGCCATTTGGGATTGGCCTTGGCCACTTTCCGGTTCACCGGCGCAAAGCCGGGATTGGTCAGAATATTCAGGAATGACAGGCTGGGTGCGTTCAGTGTGACCTGCAGCGTGTGATCATCCACGGCGCGAAGGCCCAGGGCGTCGGCAGATCCTTTGCCGGCATTGAAGGCTTCGGCGCCGGCAATGTCGTACAGCAGGAAAGCGGCAGGAGAGGCAGTGGCCGGCGTCAGCAGTTGTGTCCAGCCATAGACGAAGTCACCGGCGGTCACGGGCGAGCCGTCAGACCATTTGGCATTGGGACGCAGGTGGAAGGTGTAGGTTTTGCCATCTTCAGAGATGTCCCATTTTTCTGCCGTGGCGGGCGCGGCATTGTGTTTGTCGTCCAGACGCACCAGCCCTTCCATCAGATTGTTCAGCGGTTCCCACGAAATCAGGTTCAGGCCCAGCGCGGGATTGAGCGAGGAGGGCTCTTCGACATTATTAAGGCGCAGGACTTTTTCTGCGTGAGAGAGGGTGGGCAGTGCCAGGCCCAGAGTGGCGGCAAGCACGGCAGCAGACAGCATTTTTTTCATGGCGATTCCGGACTAAGTGATTCCTGAAGATTCTGATGTATGCAAACATACCGCAAAATGCCGGTGTCGTGGGCAGAAAAGGATCGTGCAGGCGCACCTTATTGGGCAGGCCTCGTCAGAATCGAAGATATACAGGACGGTCAGACGGCAGCAATGGGTTCTGCAGAATCCTGGATGTGACGCCTGGCGCGCGGATCCTGCAGCCAGCAGCGTACCCAGGCTGCCTCGGGCAGCGGCGTGGCGGGCGGCTCAAAATGAGTACAGACCTGCATGGCATGTGGGCAGCGGGCGGCGAAGGCACAGCCTGCAGGGGGCGCAAACAGGTCGGGTGGCTGGCCGGCTATGGCCTTGAGGCTGGCCGCCGGCATGTCCAGGCGCGGCACCGAGGCAAGCAGCGCGCGCGTATAGGGATGGGAAGGCCGTGCGAACAGGGAATGCACATCGGCCGTTTCCACGCATTGCCCGGCGTACATCACCGTGACCCGATCCGCAATGCCCGCCACCACGCCCAGATCATGCGTGATCAGAATAATGGCAACCCCCGTGCGAGCCTGGATTTCCCGGAACAGGGACAGAATTTGTGCCTGCACGGTGACATCCAGTGCGGTGGTAGGCTCATCGGCAATCAGCAATTGCGGATCGCACATGAGCGCAATGGCAATAACAATGCGCTGGCGCATGCCGCCGGAAAACTCATGCGGAAACTGCTTTAACCGTTGCGGAGCACTTGAAATGCCTACCAGTTCCAGCATTTCGATGGCGCGTGCCCGGGCCTGTGCCGCAGAGTATTTCAGATGTCGTCGCAATCCTTCGGTCATCTGCTCGCCAATGCTGAGCGTGGGATTCAGGGCCGTCATGGGATCCTGAAAAATCAGAGCGATGCGTTTTCCCTGGATATCGCGCCATTCGCCGGGTTTGAGTCCGGTCAGTTCGCGCTGATCGAAGGTGATGCTGCCTTCTGTAATCTGGGCGCTGGTTTTGGGCAGCAGTCCCATAATGGCCAGACTGGTTACGGATTTGCCGCTGCCCGATTCGCCCACGATTGCCAGCGTTTCCCCGCGATGAACGTGCAGGGAGACCTGTCTGAGCGCGTGAACATGGCCGCCATAAGTGCGAAAGCGCAATGACAGATCGCGAACCTGAAGCAATGGCGTGGACTGCTGCGATGAAGGGGACTGTTGCAAGGAAGAGGACTGTTGCAATAAAGTGGCTGGATTCATTTGCCCCTCCCGAGTCTGGGGTCCAGTGCGTCCTGCAAGCCGTCACCCAGCACATTGAAGGCAAACATGGTCAGGGAAATGAACAGAGCCGGGAAAAAGAGCTGCCACCAGTCACCCGAGAGAATGACGCCCAGGGCATCGTTGGCCATGACGCCCCAGCTGGCGTAGGGTGCCTGCACGCCCAGGCCCAGAAAGCTCAGAAAGGCTTCGGCAAAGATGGCACTGGGCACGGTCAGGGTCATCTGCACCAGTATCGGACCCATGGCATTGGGCAGCAGATGGCGACGGATAATATGCGCGGTACCCGCGCCGAAAGAACGCGAGGCCGTGACGTATTCCTGGTTTTTCAATTGCAATACCTGGCCGCGGACCAGGCGCGCCATGCTGATCCAGCCGGTGATCGTGAGCGCAACAATGATGGTGAAAAGACTGGGGCCCATGACAACCATCAGCAGGATGACCACCAGCAGGTAGGGCAGGCCGTAAAGGACTTCAAGTACACGCATCATGGCAATGTCGGTTTTTCCACCCTTGTACCCGCTATAGCCACCGTAGGTGACGCCAATCACAAAGTCGATAAGCGCCGCCATGAAACCCACGAACAGAGAGATGCGCGCGCCATACCAGGTGCGCACGAAGATATCGCGACCCAGTTCATCGGTGCCAAACCAGTGCTGGGAAGAGGGCGGCATATTCTGGCTTTTTAAATCCTGCGCCGTGACCGACCAGGCAGACAGCATGGGTGCAAGAATTGCCATCACAATCAGCATAATCAGAAAGGCCAGGCCGACCATTGCCGCAGGATTGCTGCGAAGCCGCAGCCACGCGTTGCGCCAGTACGATACCGAGGGCCTGACGATGTCCTGCGCCGTACCCGTTTGCGCGGCGATGGGCGTGAACATGTCATCCGTAATGACTGCTTCCTTTGTTTTCATGTTCATGACCGCCCCTTCCGATGCAGCGCGATGCGCGGATCCAACAGGCCGTAGGCAATGTCGACCAGAAACAGCATGAACACCAGGATAGCGCTGTAGAAAACGGTGGTACCCATGATGACCGGATAGTCACGGGTGCTGATGGAGTCGACGAAATATCGGCCCATCCCGGGAATGGCAAAGATTTTTTCAATCACAAAGGTACCGGTAAGAATGGATGCGGCCAGCGTGCCAAGCAGCGTAATGACAGGCAGCAGCGCGTTGCGCAGGCCATGTCGGATAACAACGCGCCAGGGTGATAAGCCTTTGGCGCGCGCCATGGTCATATAGTCCTGCGTGAGCACGTCCAGCATGCTGGCGCGGGTGATGCGGGCCAGAATGGCCATGGGGGTCACGGCCAGTGCTATCACCGGCAACGCTTTATGCCAGGGCGTGCGCCAGGTGGCTGCCGGAAACCATCCCAGTCCCACAGACAGTTCCTGTATCAGCAGGGTCGCCAGCACGAAATTGGGAATGGAGATGCCCACGACGGCGATGGCCATGACGGTGCGATCAATCAGCCGGTTGTGGCGCAGTGCCGCGATTGTTCCTGCCGCGATGCCGGAAAGGGTGGCAACCACAAGCGCCATGAGCCCCAGTTCAAACGACACCGGAAAGCCGCGGGCCAGGAGCGTGTTGACCGTGGTGTCGGGGCGGGCGATAGAGGGACCATAGTCAAAGGTGACAATGGCCTTCAGATAATGCAGGTACTGGACGAAAACGGGCTGATCCAGTTTATAGAATGCCCGCAGGTTTTCCTGCACGGCGGCGCTGCTCTGGCGTTCCTGATCAAACGGCGTGCCGGGTATCAGGTGCATGAGTACAAAGGTGAGCGTTGCGATGATGAAAATCGTGCCCAGCATGAGCAGGAAACGGTACAGGACGTATCTTTTCATGGCCGCGCTGCCTCCGCGTCCAGGGCATGACAGGCTGCGAAATGGGCAGGCGCATGCTCCCGCCATACCGGTGTCTCGGTGCCACAGACGGGCATGGCGCGCGGACAGCGTGATTTGAAC
Organism: Pseudomonadota bacterium; assembly: GCA_023387815.1. GTDB lineage: Bacteria > Pseudomonadota > Gammaproteobacteria > Burkholderiales > Burkholderiaceae_B > Advenella. The sequence goes on along the minus strand of JAEWHK010000063.1, from coordinate 108,459 downwards.
ACACAGCCGGTGGTGGCTATCATGGGGCTGGGCAGTTCGCCTGGCACAGTCTGCTGCATTTTCTGCCGCTGTTTCTGAGGATCCGGAATGGGGATGGCTGAAAGCAGCATCTGAGTGTAAGGATGCAGGGGACGATGATAAAGCGCTTCGCTGTCAGCCAGTTCGGCCATGTATCCCATGTACATGACGCCGACCCGGTCCGAGACATATTGCACCATCGCCAGATCATGCGCAATGAACAGATAGGTGAGTCCTCGCTCCTGTTGCAGACGCTGCAGCAGCTGGACGATCTGCGCCTGAATGGAGACATCCAGTGCGGAAATAGGCTCGTCAGCCACAATGAAGGCAGGTTCCAGCGCCAGGGCGCGTGCAATGCCGATACGTTGTCTTTGCCCGCCCGAAAATTCGTGAGGGTAGCGTCGCGCAAACGAGGGATTCAGCCCCACTTCTTCCAGCAGACTGCCAATGCGTTGCGCCTTTTCTTTGGGATCCCGGCAAAGCCCATGGATTTCCAGGGGTTCTGCAATCAGGTCGAAGACGCTGGCGCGCGGGTTCAGACTTGCATAGGGATCCTGGAAGATCATCTGCATATCACGCTGCACCTGGCGCCGCGTCTTGCGTTTCAGATGATGGATGTCCTGACCGCGAAAAGTGACCTGGCCTTCGGTGAGGTCGTGCAGCCCCAGAATGCTGCGGCCCGTCGTGGACTTGCCACAGCCCGACTCGCCCACCAGCCCCAGGGTTTCGCCTTCATGTATATCAAACGAGACCCCGTTGACCGCATAGACCCGTTGCTGCCGACCCAGATCGAAATGCTTTTTCAGACCTCTGACGGAAACCAGGACTGGCGAGCGCTTGTTTTCGGTTGTAGCGGTGTTGGACGATATAGTCATGCGTGGGTCAGAGGGGCGGGCTTGCGCCGGCAAGGGATGGGCAACAGCCTGATATTATATGCAAAGCGGGTGTGGCGATATTGCAGTTAGCCCTGATGCTATGATGTCGGCGACTTTCCTTTACGTTTCCAACACTTTTCTGTCATGGCTCTCGGTCCGTTTTTCTTTGCTCCCATGGCGCTCGCAGTGATCACAGGTGTGATCGCATTGCTGGCGGGCAGTGCCGTACTGACGCGCCGCATCAGTCCGCAATTTGATCGCTGGCCATGGCTGGTCATGCTTCTGGTGCTGGCCAGTGCCCGACTGGGGTTTGTGATTCGCCACTGGGACAGCTTTCTGACGCAGCCCTGGCGCATCTTTTTTGTGTGGCAGGGCGGTCTGGATATCGCCTGGGCGGTTGCGGCGGCCGCGGTGTCGCTGATTCTGCTGCAGGGCTGGCGTCTTCGCGCTTTTGGAGGCGTGTTGCTGGCGGGTGTGGCGGCCCTGATGATCGCCATCCGTTTTCTGGTACCGGGCCCGCAGGCTCAGCCGCTGCCGCCGGTGTCTCTGGCAGGCATGGACGGCCAGTTACATGGATTGAAAGAGCTGCAGAACCGCAAGGTTGTGGTCAATCTCTGGGCCTCCTGGTGCGGACCCTGCCGGCGCGAGATGCCCATGCTGGAGCAGGCGGCGCGCGATAACCCCCAGGTGGCCTTTCTTTTTGTGAATCAGGGAGAATCCAGGGCGCAGATTGTCCAATATCTTGAGCAGGAAGGGCTGGTGGATCTGGCCCGGTGGATTCGTCTGGATCCCGATTCGACCCTGTCCTCCCGGTTCAAAACCCGGGGACTGCCAACCACGCTGTTTTTCAATCAGGATGCGTTGAAGGATACGCAGATTGGCGAGATCAGCCGCGAGGTGCTGCACGAGAAGTTGGACGGACTGTAGGCGTCGCGTGCAGCAGGCGAGTGCCTACGTTGCGGGCATCGACGGTCCGGGCGTGGCCACCCGCATGGCCTTGCGCATGAGCGGCGGTGTCAGCGCGGCAAACGCCAGCATGAGCAGGCCGTTCATCACGCAAAGGGCTGCCAGACCCCAATGCACGTACACCAGTTTGAACAGTTCAATGCCCACGGCCTGCATCAGCATCATGATCAGGCTCATCACGGCGGCCACCACGCCTTTGGGCTGGTCCGAGGCCATCAGCGTAAAACGATACAGAACCGCAAATGTGATTCCCTGGGCAAAGGCCGACAGAGCCAGTCCGCCCACCAGCCCAAGGTACTCGAAGGCGGGAATGAAGCCGGCCAGAATCAGCAGTGCGCCGCCGGCGACCATGATGGGAATGGAAAAATACACCGACTGACCTACCGGAAAGCGCGGTGCATATCTGGCCAGGGCGAGGTTGCCGATGATCAGGCTGATAAAAATCGGCAGCTGTGACAGGCCATAGCCCATATTTGTCATGCCCATGTCCTTGATCAGAAATACCGGGGACAGGCCAATCCAGACCAGCATTGGCAGGACGATAATCGGGAAATACAGCGTGAGCTGCATGAACAGACGATTTTTGAGCACCAGGCGGTATTGCTGCCAGATCTCCTTTGGCTTCTTCTTGGGCAGGGCCAGATTCACCGTCTCTGGCATATGCAGGTACAGTCCCACAATTGAAATACAGGCCAGACTGGCAATAATCACAAATCCCCAATGCCAGGAGACAACGCTGATCAGGGCAGCGCCTACCAGCGGCCCAAGAAGTGGGGCCACCATGGAGATATTGGCCATCAGGGCCATGACGCGAATGGCAGTCAGCTCTTCAAACGCTTCCTGTATGCTCACATAGCCCACCGCGGCAATAAAACACAGGCCCATGCCCTGCAGAAAACGCAGCACCATAAACCATTCAATGGTGGGGGCCAGCAGAATCAGGAAATTGGTGGCAATGAAATAGGCCACGCCGGCCAGCATCACGCGCCGACGGCCGTAGGTGTCGGACAGCGGACCGATAAGCCAGGTCAGACAGGCACCCCCCAGAATATACAGGGACATGGAAGAGGCGACCCAGGCATCGTCTACGCCATATTCGGCCGTGATGGTGAGCATGGCGGGCTGAACCATATCGTTGCCGATGTAGGCAGACAGTTCATAAAGAACCATGGCCAGCGGGAAAAGCAGCATGGATAGGGAAATGAACCCTTTTTGGGTGGGCTTGTGCGAAGAGGGGGGCATGAGGGGCAACCGGGAAGATGTTCAGAATTATACCAATGCGGCTGCCTTGCGGTGATTTAACCACTAAAATAGAAGGTTCTTTGATCGGTGACAAGCCATGTCCCAAGTACAATTGCGATAATTGTTCACCTCTTTTTTATTCCCTGAAGGTACGTTTTACGATGGCCGCATTTCTGGAAGGCAAAGTTCTCAGCATTCACCACTGGACAGATCGACTGTTCAGCTTTACCACCACACGTGATCAGGCATTGCGTTTTTCCAACGGGCATTTCACCATGATCGGTCTGCCTGTCAACGGCAAGCCATTGCTGCGTGCCTACAGTATTGCCAGCGCAAACTATGAAGATCATCTGGAGTTTCTGAGCATCAAGGTGCCTGATGGCCCGCTCACTTCACGTCTGCAGCACATCAAGGTTGGCGATTCCATTATCGTGGGTCGCAAGCCAACCGGCACCTTGCTTGTTGATTATCTGCTGCCCGGCAAGCGCCTGTATATGCTGGCCACGGGTACGGGTCTCGCGCCGTTCATGAGCCTGATTCGCGATCCTGAAACGTATGAAAGATTTGATGAAGTGATTCTGGTTCACGGTGTGCGGTTTGTGAACGAGCTGTGCTATCACGACTATATTACGAATGAATTGCCCAAACACGAATTCCTGGGCGAGATGGTGTCAGAAAAGCTCAAGTACTATCCGACAGTCACGCGCGAACCATTCCGTCATGAAGGCCGCATTACTGCGCTGATCGATTCCGGTAAGCTGTTCCACGATCTGGGTGTGCCCGAGCTCAATCCGGAAACCGACCGTGCCATGATTTGCGGCAGCCCTGAAATGCTGCGCGACCTGAAAACGGCGCTGGAGCGTCGCGGGTTCAGCGAAGGCAATACCTCTCGTCCTGGCGCATTTGTCATTGAACGGGCGTTTGCCGATCAGTAAATTTCGCTGACGTACCAATTCCAGTCAGGGGCTCGCTTCGGCGGGCCTTTTTTACGTCCCTTTTTGCTGTCTCTCAATTCGGCCTCTGAATGATGATTGGTTCCGGCCAGGTGACGTTTCTGATCTTCCAGACCAGCGGCGGGTTCACGCAGGCCGGAACAGTGTCAGCGATTTGCGGGCCCGAGTGCAGGCCACATAGAAGCGGTTTCTTTCCACATCGGGGGCGTCTGTCTGGTTGCGGAAGGTAGTGTCAGCCGCATCGTAGACCAATACATGTTCATACTCATGACCCTTGGCTTCTGTTACTGTCAGCAGCCGCAAGCCGCCACGCGAGGTGCAGCGGGCAGACAATGCCGTCATGATCGCGGGCCAGTCCTGGATCGAGCCAGGATGCTTCTGCAAATACATCATCAATCCGTCCCATCCCTGGCGAAATGACTCATCCAGCAACCGTTGGGGCGCCGTCGGATTCCTGAAGAGGTCAGCGCGGCGCGCAAAACCCTGCAAGGCTTCGATGGCGGGGGTTTCCGGCGCCACCGGTGTTGCCAGCCATTCCTGCAGGGCATGTTTCAGGCTGCTGGCGAAAACCGGTACTTGTGCGCCCAGCCAGGTTTCCATATACATGCGCAGGCTTGCCGGCGTGACTCGGGCTTGTGCCAGATCACGCGCCAGTTCAGGTGACAGGCATCCCGGCAGTGAGAAAAACTGCTGTACATTCAGTGCCAGGGTACGCAAGGGAGCGGTCGTGGCGGTAAAACGCAGAGCATAAAGCAGCGTTGCCACGCCCACTGCGGGTGTGTTCCCGGCCTGCCATGCCACCTTGATGGAGGCGGGGGCGTGACAGATCAGGGAAAAGGCCGCGCGTATTCTGTCGGCGCCGTGTCGACAGATGATAGTCTGTTTACCCAGCGGCGCCAGCGCTCCGGCATCGCTCCAGTCGCCTACGCAGTGAGCCAGCGGGGTGTCGGAAGAAATGCCGGACGTGATATTGCGATGTGTGAGTTCGCCTGCCATTTTTGCCAGTTCAGCCCCAAAGCGGTAACTGGTAAGACTGTTCACCCGTCGGGCAGAGAAGTCATTCAGGAATGTATCGAACACCAGGTCGGTATTGGCACCGCGCCAGGCAAATATGGTCTGATAGCGATCGCCCACGGCCATCACCCGTTGTGCCGGGCGTGCAATACGCGAGAGCAGCAGTAGCTGCAATGGCGTGGTGTCGTGAAACTCATCGATCATCACGTATTGGTAGGCTGATGCGCCTGCCGGCAGTTGCGCGCCATTATCCAGTGCCTCAAGCAGGTCGTACCCGGCTTCTGAGACTAGACGAAAACCATACATGCCCTGGCTGCGCCCGCTACTGTAGGCAGGGTCAAGCAGGCTGTCATCGGGCTCGGCCGCATCGGGTTTCCAGTGCGCACGCAGGGTGTCATAACGCCGGAATACGGCACGCACCAGGGCCGGCGGGTGATGCAGGCCATCTCCAAAGGCCGCCTGTTCTTCCTCTGGCAATTCAGCCTGCCAGGCCAGCGATGCACGGTAGTAGTCCAGATCGGACATCAGCTTTTCCATGGCATCTTCTGACAGATCCGGGGCCTGCAGGCCCTGATCCTCTTCGTCATCCCATTCATTCTGCAGTCCGTCGCAGACCTCGGTGACGAGCTCGGGCAGCAGGTCGGTCACAATGGCTTTGCGGTCCAGGACATAACGTTCGTCACCCAGGCGGCGCAGTAAAAAATGCGCCAGACCATCAATGGTGAAGATATGCAGATTGGGGTTGGCGACGGGCTCCAGGTTTCGGGACTGCATATATTGCTGCAGTACGTCCCGCCCCGCACGGCTGAACGTGACCAGCAGGGTACGCCCCTGAGGAACGCACTGTTCGGCCTCCTGGGCGATCAGCGTGGTTTTGCCACTGCCTGCCACCCCTTCGATCAGCAGGGCGCGCTCGGAATACTGGTCAAAAAGGGAGCGAGGGGAGCTTGCCATATAAAAAATAAATAAAGAATGACTGCAGTTATTATGTACCGAAAGTAAATTGTCAAATGACTGCGTGCTGTCTTGAGGACACCTTCGGGAGTCGTCATAATAGCAATAATCAGGGTGAAAGGCGGCAAAAGTCCCGCCACCCACACCCGCCATCAGAAATCAATCATCAGGAGCCAATATGACTGACCGTACCCAGGTTCACAGCCTTCAGATCGCCACTGTGCTGAAAAATTTTGTTGACCAGGAAGCCCTGCCCGGCACCGGGGTGGATGCGGATGCATTCTGGAAAGGACTGGACGCGCTCATCAACGATCTGGCTCCGGAAAACAAGGCGCTGCTGGAAGAGCGCGATCGTATTCAGGCCAAACTTGACGACTGGTATCGCCAGCATCCTGGCAAAGTGGCCGACATGCAAGCCTATAAAGCCTTTCTGAAAGAAATCGGCTACCTGAAAGATGCGCCGGCAAGCGTGCAGGTCAATACCAGCAATGTTGACTATGAAATCACCAATCAGGCCGGCCCGCAATTGGTGGTGCCCATCACCAACGCGCGCTATGCCCTGAATGCGGCCAACGCCCGCTGGGGTAGTCTGTACGATGCCCTATACGGTACCGACGCTCTGAGCGAAGACGATGGTGCTACCCGTGAAGGCGCCTACAATCCTAAACGCGGCGAGAAAGTGATTGGCTTTGCACGCGATTTCCTGGACCAGACGATTCCGCTGAAAAAAGGCTCACACAAGGACGCAACAGCGTATACGGCTGAAAACGGGTCCCTGGTTGTCACGCTGGCCGATGGCAGCAAAACCGCGCTGGCAGACGAGGCCTTGTATCTGGGCTATCGCGGCGATGCGGCTGCCCCTGAAGCGCTGATTTTCCGTCAGAACGGTTTGCACTTTGAAGTGCAGATCGATAAGAGCCATCCTATCGGCAAGCAGGACAAGGCCGGGGTCAAAGACGTTCTGCTGGAAGCCGCACTCAGTACCATCATGGACTGCGAAGATTCCATCGCTGCCGTTGACGCAGAAGACAAAGTGCTGGTTTACCGCAACTGGCTGGGCCTCATGAACGGTACGCTGGCCGAAGAAGTGACCAAAGGCGGCAAAACCTTTACCCGCAAGCTCAATCCTGATCGCGAATACACCGGCAAAGACGGCAAAGCTGCCACCATGCCCGGCCGCTCGCTCATGTTCATCCGCAATGTGGGTCACCTGATGACCAACCCTGCCATACTGGATAAAGACGGCAAGGAAACGCCCGAAGGCATTCTGGATGCGGTCTTCACCAGCCTGGTGGCCATGCATGATCTGAAACGCGAAGGCGGTAACTCTCGCAAGGGTTCCATCTATATTGTGAAACCCAAAATGCACGGCCCTGATGAAGTGGCCTTTGCCAGCAAGCTTTTCGGCCGTGTCGAAAAACTGCTGGGCCTGGCGGCCAACACCATCAAGATGGGTGTCATGGATGAAGAGCGCCGTACTAGCGCAAACCTGAAGGCTTGCATTGCAGCAGCCGCTGACCGCGTGGTGTTCATCAACACCGGCTTCCTGGATCGCACCGGCGACGAAATGCATACTTCCATGGAAGCAGGCGCCATGATCCGCAAGGGCGATATGAAAAAATCTGCCTGGATCGATGCCTATGAAAAACGCAATGTCCTTTTCGGTCTGGCTTGCGGTCTGCAAGGTAAATCACAAATCGGTAAGGGAATGTGGGCCATGCCTGATCTGATGGCCGACATGCTGGCCCAGAAAGGTGCACAGCTGAAAGCGGGTGCGAATACGGCATGGGTCCCTTCACCCACCGCTGCAACGCTGCACGCGCTCCACTATCATCAGACTGATGTGGTTGAGGTTCAGAACAAACTGAAAAGCGACACGGAAGAACGTCTTGATGAACTGCTGACTATTCCGGTTGCAGAAAACACCAACTGGTCTGACGAAGAGAAACAGCAGGAACTGGACAATAATGCGCAGGGCATTCTGGGTTACGTGGTGCGCTGGGTCGACCAGGGTATTGGTTGCTCCAAAGTTCCTGATATCCATAACGTGGGCCTCATGGAAGATCGCGCGACGCTGCGGATTTCCAGCCAGCACATGGCCAACTGGCTGCGTCATGGTGTGGTGACCAAGGAGCAGGTCATGGAAACCATGAAGCGCATGGCGGGAGTGGTTGACAAGCAGAACGAAGGCGACAGTTTGTATCGTCCAATGGTTGGCAACTTCGACACATCTCCTGCCTTCCGCGCTGCATGCGATCTGGTGTTCAAGGGCGTGGAACAGCCCAATGGATACACAGAGCCTCTGCTGCATCAATGGCGTCTGGAAGCCAAAAAGCAATACGGCATCCGCTGATTGTCAGCAGGTCGATTGCTGAATAGCTGAGTGCCCAATGGCGGATCGCAAAAACGCGATTTGCCCCCGGGCCAGACAGGCTGAAAACGCGCCGCCGTTGTTGCGGCGCGGGCAGGACAAAGAAAGCCGGCCCGCCGAAACGCAAATCTCATTGCGTCCGGCGGACCGGCTTTTTTCTTGTGGTTTTCTTACCGTTATTCGCCGAATTGCGAATGCGCTTCCATGGCCCGCAGCGAATACACATATGCCGCGCCGGCGTTCAGTGCAATGGCAGTGCCCAATGCATCGCTCAGTTCGGCTTCGGTCACGCCTGCCTTGCGGGCCGCATTGGCGTGGGCGGCGATGCAGCTATCGCAGCGTGTTGTTACCGCAACGGCAAGCGCAATCAGTTCACGCGTTTTGGCATCCAGCGCGCCATTGGCTCCCTGCGCGGCGTTCAGCGCCTGAAAGGCAGACAGCATTTTCGGGTTGTTCTGTGCGAAGGGCGTAACGGCACTCTTCGTGTTTTCCATTTGATTGACCCAGTTATTCAGCATAATTCACTCCATGGTGTTGAAAAGAAAAAGACGCGTCGGGCGGAAAACGCCGACGCGGGATGGTACTCAGGGCCGGGGGACGTTTCCTGTTCCGATCCGGCCCGCAATGCAGGGCGTTAAGCTTCGTCTCGACCTCAATGTGACAATGATTTGATGACTTCAGGATCAATATTGTTCTTATAGCCTTCAATATCCTGTTTGACATATTGGGTAAAGGCGTCGGTGGACAGATCCTTCTCCACGGCACCATCCTGGCGGATGGTTTTGACGACAGTGGGATCGGCCAGCGCTTTGGACAAGTGTTGTGCAAGCGTATTCACAATGTCTTTTGGCGTCCCTTTAGGGGCTGATAGTCCGTACCATTGCGTGACCACGACCGGGATACCGAGTTCCTTGAACGTGGGCACATCAGGCAGGCTGGGGTTGCGCTCTTCTCCCGTCACAGCCAGCAGGCGTAGCGCGCCGTTGCGAACCTGCCCTACCAGCGGCGGTGCTGTGGCGAAATAGGTTTCGGTCTGACCACCGATCAGATCGGTAACTGCCGGACCGGAGCCGCGATAGGGCACATACAGAATTTTTGCTTTGGTTTTCAGTTTGAGCATCTCCAGGCCCATATGAGCCGCGCCACCGGGTGAGGTGGAACCCATCGTGATTTCGTGATCTGCGGCGTAGTCGAAAACATCCTTTGCCGTTTTGAATTGCGAATTCTTCCCGACAAAAAGTCCGTGAGGCGCTTCGACGGCAGCGCCGATCATTTCGAAGTCTTCAGGCGATTTGTATGGCAGATCCTTGCGAACCACGGGTGCTACGGCAATGTTGCCGCTCATGGCCAGCAGCAGGGTGTAGCCGTCCGGGCGTGCTTTGGCAACGTCGGCAGCTGCGATATTGCCGCCAGCTCCGGGTTTGTTTTCTACGACAATCGTGGCGCCAAGACTTTTTCCCATGGCTTCGGCCAGGAGTCGGCCGTAGAGATCACCGCCTCCTCCGGGAGGAAAACCGACAACAAGTTTAATGGCTTTGTCGGGAAAGGGTTTGGCTGCGCTGGCGGGCAGTACTGTCACGAGGGCAGCCAACAGCAGCGCCTTTGCGCAGACATCCAGTATGCGATGAAACATGGAAGACTCCTTGATAATCGAGTGGGGCAAAAAAATCAGTGTGATATGGAGGTGTTGCTACGGGAAGGCGTTGCTGCCTCTGTCGGGTCCGCCGTTGAAAAGATGCGGTGGGGGCGGGCAGAAGCGGGCGTCCGGCGCAGTGTGTTGCTGCTGGGCACACCAGGTACTGATTGCTTCAGCTTTCTCCTGCGCGATGCCCGGGACCAGATTGCGCAGTCGTGTCTCCAGACCAGGCCAGTCGAATGGCGCTTCGGGATCACCTCTGCGTATGTCGTGCGTGGCGGACAGGGTTTCGCCATTCTTGAAGCGGATGGTGACGGTACCGGGTCTTCTGTCGGGAAAGGCTGCGGCGTAGTCGGGCCGTGCCTGCAATGACATTTTTTCCGCCAGGGCCAGCAGCTTTGGGTTCTGCAGGTCGGGGTTCTCTGTTTCCTGAATGCCCAGCTTGCCGGTCAGCAACAGGATGGCAACGCAGTACCTACCGGAAAAGCAGGTCTCGGCGGGCTTGACCGGCCAGTCGACTTTGGCAATGCGCAGGGCCTGCGGGAAGATCTCGATGTTGACTGATTCGATGTCATCGACGTTGATGTCGTGAGCATCGATGAGCGCCTGCGTGGCATCGACGATGGTAAAAAGCTGCCCGCAGGTCGGCCACGGTTTGATGGTGGAAGACGATATCCGGTCTGTTGCGCCCAGATCCTTGTCGAGCAGGGCGGGGTCGCCTTCGCCGTGCAGCAGGGCATAAAGCCCGCGCGAGCCATTCATGAAGTGTCGGGCACCCGGATAACCGGCCTGTGCAGCATAGGCTGCGGTCATGCCGTTTCTCACAGCAAAGGCCGGATGCAGGGCCTTGGATTCGTGCGCCTGATCATCGACAAACTGCCACAGGCCCGCAGCCTGAGTGGCCGCGATGCCAAGGGCATGATGAATTCTGTCGGCATCGAGCCCCAGAGCCACGGCGCTGGCGGCGGCTGCTGCCAATGAGCCAGCGGTGGCTGTCATGTGAAATTTGCCGGCGTGCCCGGAACCCAATGCCTCGCCGACACGAATGCCAACTTCGTAGCCCGCCACAATGCCAGCCTCAAATTGTTGCTGGGTCATGGCCTGGGTGGCGGCAATGGCCAGAACCGGCGTGACAGCGACAATGCCGGGATGCAGCATGGCTGTGCGATGCGCATCGTCGATCTCGCGCAGATGCGTAATCCCGGCGTTGCAGAATGCGGCGCCCAGAGGAGAGATGGCGCACGTTTCGCGGGAAGTCTGACCAAATACCGGAACCTGACCGTCACCCGGAAATAATGTGGCAGCCAGTTCCTGCAACTTGAGGCTGGCCGGCATGGCCGCACCTGAGTATCCGGCGGTAAACCAGTCCAGCAGCGATTGTGCAATCCGATGACGCGTGTCGGCTGACAGCGCCCGGGAGGTCAGCGCGGCCAGGTGCGCGCATAACCGATCCTCTGGTGTACCCATGTTATCTCCATTTCATTCATTGAAATAAATTTTATTGAATGAATCAAATCTAACACAGGATATTACAAAGCACAATGAAAACTAACCCTCAGGCTTAGCCTGTTTTGTTATATGTTTATAAGGGTGCCGTGCCCGAATAGCGGGTGGGTCGAGTATCGAAGCCGTTCTCCGCAAGGATACGGATCGCAATTTGGGCCGCTGCAATCTGTTGTGCTTCCGTCTGCCGGTTAAGGATGCCGGTAATCTGAATTGCTCCCAGCAGGCGTCCATGGGGTTCCGAGACAGGCACGGAAATGGAGGCCAGTTCCGGCGATCTTTCTGCCCTGGTCAGGGCGTAGCCATCTTTCAGGACCTGTTCCGTTCGGCATGAACTTCCGTCGGTAAACGCACGCAGCACATGGGAGGCCGAGCCCCCCTCAGTGAGTGGCACACGCGTCCCGACTTCGAATACATACCGGACATCACGCGAGACATTTTCCCGATACAGACAGACGCGCATATCGCCTTCCCGCACATAGAACGCAACGCTTTCATGGGTCTCCTGCATGATGGCGCGCAAAATGGGTTGCAGGCGATGGCCCATATCAACGGTTGAGCGGTACAGCGCACCAAGACGCAGCAGGTTGTGACCGGGCGCGTATTTACCGTCAAGGCTGCGCTGCACATATCCGTATTCGATAAACGTACCCAGGAGGCGCAGCAGCGTCGCTTTATCCAGTCCCGTCATCTGCGCCAGTTCGCGCAGTTCCAGATGCAGGTGATCGTCCGAAAAGCATTCAAGAATGGTCAGGCCACGGGCGAGAACGCCGACAGGTGGCGTGACCGCTTCCGGCGTCTGGAGGCTTTTGCTGGGGTTCTTCATAAAAATAAACGTCCTCTTGAGTTCTTGACAAAGCGATAGCGATAGGCTACTTTATATTTCATCTATAAAAATACATTTCATTCAATAAAACATTATATCCGATTTACGAGTGTGACAACGATGCCCCAATCCGACAAAACTGCCGATTCCGTCAACGAACTGCTGGACCGTTTACGGCAGATTGTCGGCCCGCAGGGACTATTGACCGAGCCGCAAGATACGGCCGCCTATGCGCTGGAACACCGTGGCAATTATCCCGGAAAAGCCCTGGCCGTTGTACGACCCGGTAATACCGAAGAAGTCAGCCAGGTGATTCGTGCCTGCGCGCAAAGTGGCGTTCGCCTGATTCCGCAAGGTGGCAATACCGGGCTGGTTGGCGGATCCACGCCGGATGAAAGCGGTCAGGAGATTGTACTCAGCCTGACGCGCATGAACCGCATTCGCGATGTCAATCCACAAGACAATACCATGACGGTGGAAGCCGGCTGCATTCTGCAGAATGTTCAGGAAGCCGCTGCCGCGCACAATCGCCTGTTTCCGCTGACGCTGGGTTCAGAGGGCACTGCCACCATTGGCGGGAATCTGTCGACCAATGCCGGCGGAGATCAGGTGATCCGGTATGGCAATACGCGAGAGCAGGCGCTGGGGCTGGAAGTCGTACTGGCCGATGGCAGAATCTGGAATGGGCTGTCCAGCCTGCGCAAGGACAATACCGGTTATGACCTCAAGCATCTGTTCATTGGCGGAGAAGGTACGCTGGGCATCATTACCGCGGCGACCCTCAAGATTTACCCTGTGCCCCGCCAGCAGGCCACGGCCTGGATTGCCATCAACAATCCTGCCGATGCCGTGTCGCTGCTGGCATTTTTACGCGAGAGTCTGGGCGACCGCGTGACGGCATTCGAGATCATGGCCCGGGAAACGGTCAATCTCGTCTTGATGCATTTTCCCGACATGCGCGAACCATTGCCGCAGGCTGCACCCTGGGTCATTCTGGCAGAAGTGTCGGAAACCTCCCTGCGTGTTCCGCTACAGGAAGAGTTTGAATTTGTGCTGGCCGAGGCCATGGAGAAAGACATGGTGCTGGATGTCGCGCTGGCGGCATCTGAGCAGCAGTCCAGGGCCATGTGGGACATCCGTTCGCACGTACCGGAAGCGCAGCGCAAGGACGGGCCATCCATGAAACATGATATTTCCGTCCCGATCTCTTCGATTGCCGATTTTATTGCGGCGGCGGGGCCGGCGATGGACGCCATTATTCCGGGCATCCGTTGCATCACCTTCGGTCATGTCGGCGATGGCAATCTGCATTTCAATCAGAGCAAGCCCGATTCCATCAGCCGCGAAGCCTTTCTGGCGCGCCAGGAGGCAATTCATGAGGTTGTGCACGAAACGGCGGCCAGGTTCAACGGCTCGATTTCTGCCGAACACGGTATTGGCAGACAGAAGCAGGACATTCTGCTCCGTTACAAGGATCCGGTGGCGATCAGCCTGATGTATGAAATCAAGAAGGCCTTTGATCCGGCCAATACCCTGAATCCCGGCCGCCTGCTTCCTGCAGAGGGAAAATAACACAAGCAATACATATGTAATAACACACTCGCAATGAATGCGCGTGTCAAAGACACCACACACATCAGACACCCGTTAACACCAAACAAGGTTGAATAAATGACTTCTTCTGTATTTGATTCGGTCACCATGCAGCATCTATGGAGCTCCGAGGAACTGCGCAATATTTTTTCCGAAGAGAATCGCATCCAGAAATGGCTGGATTTTGAAGCGGCATTCTCACAGGTCCAGGCGGGAATGGGTCTGATTCCCCAGGAAGCCGCCGATGCCATTTCGGCCAATGCCCGTGTCGAAAAGATCGACATTCCGAAGATGGCTGCCGAAATGCGCCGGATCAAGCATTCACTGGTGCCTGCGCTAAAGCAGCTGATAGAGCATTGCGGCGAGCATGGACAGTGGGTCCACTTTGGCCCGACCACGCAGGATGTGCTGGATACAGGAACGGTACTGCAGTTACGGGAAGCGCACGCGATCTTCCTGCGCGATCTGAAAGGGTGTGCCCGGGAGCTGGCCAGACTGGCAGAGGCGCATCGCGATACCGTGATGGTTGGCCGCACCCACGGTGTGCAGGCCCTGCCGATTACTTTTGGCCACAAATGCGCCATCTGGCTGGATGAATTATCGCGTCATTATGACCGGCTGAAACAGGCTGAACCCCGCGTGTTTGTTGGCATGCTCATTGGCGCGGTCGGCACACAGGCGTCGCTGGGTGAGCGCGCGCGCGAAATGGAAGAAAAAACCTGCAAAGCACTCAATCTGGCGGTGCCGGACATCAGCTGGGGACCTGCACGAGACCGCTTCGCCGAATACGCCAATCTGCTGGCCATGCTCGGTGCAACACTGTCAAAAATCGGCAATGAGCTGCGTAATTTGCAGCGCAATGAATTTGGTGAAGTCGAAGAAGGATTCTCTGAAGGAAAGCTGGGCTCATCGACCATGCCACACAAGCGCAACCCGACCTCGGCCGAAAACATCGCCGGTCTGTCACGGACGCTGCGTTATAACGCGGCCCTGATGACCGAAGCCATGGTGCAGGAGCATGAGCGCGATGGTATCGCGTGGAAGACCGAATGGAAAGCCTTGCCCGAGTGCTGCCTGATTTCCGGGGCCGTGTTGCAGCAATCGCGCAATCTGCTTGCCGGCCTGCGCATTGACCGGGAGAACATGAACCGGAATCTGGATATGATGCGCGGCTACCTGCTCTCGGAGCGTGTTATGCTGGAGCTCGGCGCCCGGGTGGGCAAGGATCATGCGCATGAATGGGTGTATGAAGCATCCATGAAGGGCATAGAAAACAAACAGGATTTTGGTTCGGCCATGCGCGGCCATCCGCAAATAGCCCAGGCGCTGACAGAGGAAGAGATTGCCGATATGATTGATCCGGCCAATTATCTTGGTCAGACGGGTGCGAGCATCGATCGCACACTGGCTGCCCAGCACGCCCGCAACTGGATGCAGGAAGACTGAGCTGCAGGCAGACTGGGATAAGCCAGCAAGCCTGTTACGTTAAACCGAAAACTGTAAAGTGAACATCATGAAAGCGAAACCCATCATTAGTGCCCAGGAACTGTCAGACCTGCTGAAAACGGCAGACAATCTGGTGGTCTGCGATTGCCGTTTCGAACTGTCCAATCCCTCAGCCGGACTGCAACTCTACAACGACGGGCATATTCCCGGTGCCCGCCACGTTGATCTTGATCAGGTACTCAGCGTCAAAGGTGCACCGGAACAGGGACGTCATCCCCTGCCTGCACGCGAGCACTTTGCACAGACTATGGCCGCAATTGGCATCAGCGATCATTCGCATGTGGTGTGCTACGACGCCAATGACTCCATGTTTGCCGCGCGCTTGTGGTGGATGCTGCGCTGGATCGGCCATGACAATGTCTCGGTCCTGGACGGTGGTCTGAAGCTTTGGCAGGAAGCCGGCTTACCGGTTACGACCGAGCCGCCAGAGCCGGCACGCGAAGGCAGGCTTACGCTGCGCGATTCCCTGACCAAAACGGTGAGCTACGAAGAAGTACTGGCCAATATCGATTCAGCGGAAAGACTGGTAGTGGATGCCCGCAGTCCCGACCGCTTCCGCGGTGAAAATGAAACGCTTGATCCCGTGGGCGGTCATATTCCGGGGGCGGCCAATCGCTTCTTCAAGGACAATCTGCAGGCCAACGGCGCCTTCAAGGATGCAGAAACGCTACGTCAGGAACTGAGCGCCAGTCTGCAGGGACAGCAGGCGGAGCGGGTCATCAGTCAGTGCGGATCGGGCGTCACAGCCTGCCACAATCTGCTGGCCATGGAAATCGCCGGTTTGTCGGGTGCATCGCTATATCCCGGTTCGTGGAGTCAATGGTCCAACACCAAGGATGCGCCAATCGCCCGGGACTGACCGTTACGGCCAGGGTGACGTCTCAGCTATTAGCGGGCGGCAAGGCAAAACCTGGATTCCATACCACTTCCCACAAATGACCATCGGGGTCGGCGAAGTAACCGGCATAGCCGCCATAAAAAGTGTCCTGTGCCGGTTTGATCAGTGTGGCACCGGCGACAGGCACGAGCGGGCACAATGGCATGAGGGGCTCATTTTCGGGTAAACTTGGCTTTTCCAGGCATATCTCCCGAACTTTTTCGGACTGATTCCGACACCCCCTATGACACGTACCACAGGCACTCGCATCACTGCATGGCTTGGCATTCTTGCCATCTGCCTGGCCGTGTTCATGCCTGGCGTCAATGCACTGAAAAACCAGTATCTTGCTCATGGCGGGGTGCATAATGCGACGGCGGGAGCGACACAAGTTCCTGTGGCAGCGGGCGAGAAGTCTGCGAATAAGTCTGGTATAGCCGATATTTTCCTGGCCGATATCTGCTTTGGCGCAGAGCCTGAAAACCCGGTTGCAGATAAGGGGATCGATAGTCACCCTGCGAACGTGCATTCGGCTTCCGGCCATCATGGAGATCAGGACGATCAGAGTGGGCATGGCGCTCATGCTGCCGAGTGTCTGTACTGCGGTTTCTTCTCTCATAATCTGCCTGTGCTGCTGGTGGCGGATCTGCCTGATATGTCCTATGGCTTTGTCAGCCGGATTGCCCCTCAGCATCAGCACGCCTCCTATTATGCCCGTCCGGCCTTTGTGCCGCTGTCGCGGGCGCCACCTGTCCTTTCCTGAAAACTGCTTAGCTGCTGAGATGATCCCGTGGTCTCTACAGGCGAGGGATGATGTCTGCTGGTTTCGTTATATCTGTTTTCAAGGAATCGAAAGATGTCCCAATCATCTCACGCTAAGGCTGCTCCGGAGTTGCAGAATCCGGAAGTGACGCAAGCCGCTCCGATGGCGCGCTATGCCATGCTCTGGCGCTGGCATTTTTACGCCGCACTTTTTGTTATGCCTCTGCTGATCGTGCTGGGGATTACCGGCACAATCTACTTGTATAAACCCCAGATTGAGGCCGTCGCCTACAAGTCACAGCTGTATGTGACGCCGCAGTCGTCCCCTCGATTGCCTCAGCAGATCCTGTATGAGATTGCCCAGGACAATACGCCCGATGGGGTTCCCATACTGACTGCGGAAATCCATAATGCGCCAGACCGGAGTGCGCAGTTTACGTATTCCGATCCGGTGGACGGCAAGTCCAGTATCTTTCTGGATCCGTATACGGGCGAAATTCTGGCGAAAATGCCGACGCTCAATTTCAACGCCACGTACTGGATTGGTCTGGCCCGACAGATTCACCGGGGCCTCTTGCTCGGCAAGACAGGCGAAGTGGTCATGGAACTGGCTGCCTGTTGGACTCTGATCATGGTCGGAACAGGCGTAGCCCTGTGGTGGCCACGTCGTCGCAAGGGGATGAAGCAGGCTATCAAGCCGGATCTGAGCAAAAAGGGTCGCCCGTTCTGGCGCGAAATCCACGCAACCATGGGCATTGTGCTGGCCGTGGGCGCGGTCTTTTTTGTGTCGTCTGGCCTGCCCTGGACAAGTACCTGGGGTGCACAATTCAAGCAACTGGTGGCGCAGGTCAACCTGGGCTATCCGCCAGATCCGCCAGGGGCCGTGTCGGCGCAGCATGAAGGTCATGAAGGACATGGCGGTCATGAAGGGAACGCAGGGCATGACGGAAACGGCGGTCATGAAGGGCATCAGGCGCAATCGGGCAGTGGTGCCAACCCGACGCGCGTGCAGGATCTGCCTCTGGATAAAACGGCGTGGGGAGCCGGACTGCTGGCCGTGCCCGAATCTTCGGAAGGTCATGCCATGAATGAAGGCCATGCCATGGATACGTCACACGAGCATGCCGGACACCAGATGGCCCCAGCCGAACCGGTAGCCATTGACGACATCATGGCGGTGGCGCATGCCAACCAGATTCCGGATGAATACTCGATAGCCCTGCCGGCCAGCAAGACTGGAGTCTATTCGGTTTCCTACTATCCTGGAGATCCACGTGGGGAGAAAGTCATCAATGTGGATCAGTACAGTGGCCAGATCCTCAATGGAGTGCAATACAGCGAGTATGGCATCATCGCCAAAATCATTTCCTTTGCGGTCTCACTGCATATGGGCACGTATTTTGGCTGGGTGAACCAGCTGCTGTGCGCCATCATCGCACTGGGTCTGGTTGCGATGGCGGTGACGGGGTTTGTCATGTGGTGGAAGCGTCGACCTGCCGGCAGTCTGGGTGCACCACGCATACCCGAGCAATTGCCGAATATGCGTGGCTGGATGATCGGCCTGGTCATTTTCGGGCTGATCTTTCCGGTCACCGGGCTAACCATGCTGGTCGTATGGGGACTGGATCGCCTGTATCTGGCGCGTCATCGCAGTAATACGATGCGTTCCCGTACGGTGTGACCGGAACATCCCGAGCCTGCGCAGTTGTTGTGACCACGGTTGGTATACTTTCTCGCTGCGATACACATTGATGGAAGACTTCTGCGCATGAAAAACCTTCTGGCCCTGCTGATCACAGGGTGGGGCATTGCTGCTGCCCTGCCCGCCGCAGCGCAAAATACCGAGCAGGTCACACCCTGCATCACACATAGCACCCTGGAAAACGGGCATGTGCATGTCGTCAAGGTTGACTTATCGTGTCCGTCGATCAGTCTGGTGGGTACCACGCCCGGGTCAGAAGCCACCACAGTCAGGAATTTTGCCTTTCGCAATCGGCTGAATGTGGCAATCAACGCCTCCTTCTTTGATCCGCAATTTCGCCCTCAGGGTCTGGTGGTGAGCGATGGACAGGTTTGGGACAAGAGTCGTGACACACATCAGCACGCTTTTCTGGCCTGCACCCGCGACAATCGTTGCCGCATTGATCCGCCCAACCACATGTCTCAGGTTGATCCCTCATGGAACACGGTGATTGCAGGGTGGCAGAATCTGCAGGATGGTCGTTTTGTTTGCGCGCGCAGCGCGTCTGCCAGTTGCTACAGCAATGCACGGGGACTTTATCCGCGCAGTTCCGTGGGACTTAGCCCTGACAGGCGATGGCTGTATATTGTCGTGGCCGAAGGCAGGCTGCCCGACTTCGTCGGATTCTCTCTGACCCAGCTGGCGCGCGTTTACCGTTCGCTGGGCGTACGCGATGCCCTGAATCTTGACGGCGGCGGTAGTACCACACTTGTGATAAACAATAAGCGCATCAATGCCTTGCCACCGCGCCAGTTGTTCCTGGAACGCAGTGTTGCCAACCAGTTCGGTGTGCGTGATTCAAGCAGGTGAACGTGTAAGGTGTTCATCCCGATGCTCCTGGCAAGAGACAATGGAACCGGGCGGCTGAATTTGTCTACGCAGTGATTACTACTTTAATTCTTCTACCATCTGAAGTGCCCGCCGGCTTTCAAAAACTCTTTCTTCACCGGTGACCGGATCGGTGAACTGCATGCTGCGGGCGAGCAGCTGCAGCGGGTTTTCAAACGTTTCTTCTTCGCGCAGGGGCTTCAGTACAGGATAGTATTCGTCATTGCAGATGGGAATACCCAGTGCGTTCATGTGCACCCGCAATTGATGTTTTCTGCCTGTGACGGGTTCCAGTCGATAATGGCCGTGCGTGGCGTTATGCGTCAGTAATTCGATGCGGGTGCGACTGTTGGGTGGTCCTTCAATCTCATGCATGACAAAGACCTGGCCGCTGCGACGGATCAGGCTTTCGCGTATCAATGGAAACGACAGGGATTCACGCCAGGGTGCAACGGCCTCGTATATCTTGTGCACCGAGCGGGTCTGAAAGAGAGTCTGGTAAACACCGCGACGATCCTTGTCCGCGCAGAACACCAGCACGCCGGCCGTGTCGCGGTCCAGCCGATGTATTGGATTGATATGTGGGTTGCCCAGTTGTTCGCGCAGTCGCACAAGCGCCGTCTCATGCAGGTGCCGGCCGCCTGGAATACTTGCCATAAAGTGCGGCTTGTCGATGGCGATCAGCAACTCATCCTGATAAAGAATATCGATGTCGAACGGCACAACCGTTTCGACAGGCACTTCGCGGTAGTACCAGAGCCAGCTGTCCGGTACAAATGCACTGTTCAGTGAAAACGGCCGCCCTTCGCCATCCACCATATCGCCTTTGTCCAGGCGCTGTCTGAGCGTATCGGCATCCATATGCGGAAATTTGTCGAGCAGAAAACTCAGCAGATCCGGCCACGACTCACGGGGCAGATAGACGCGGCTGGGGGCAACACCATTTTTGACGGGTAGCGGGGGAAGGACAGGCATACAGCAGAGGGGTGGCGGAAAAAACTAAAGCATACCGCAAGAATGGAAGGCATCGCGGCAGGCGAGGGCACAGGCCCCCGCCTTTGATACCAATTAGGACTTGAGTGCAGTCAGAATGGCTTCCACTGTGGCCTTGGCATCACCGAAACACATGCTGGTGTTATCGCGATAGAACAGCGGGTTCTGTACGCCCGCATAGCCGGTATTCATTGAACGCTTGAATACGACCACATCACGCGCCTTCCACACTTCCAGTACCGGCATACCGGCAATGGGGCTGGACGGATCTTCGGCTGCGGCGGGGTTGACCGTATCGTTAGCGCCAATGACCAGCACGACATCGGTCTCGTCAAAGTCCTCATTGATCTCGTCCATTTCCAGCACGATATCGTAAGGCACCTTGGCTTCGGCCAGCAGCACGTTCATGTGCCCCGGCAGACGGCCGGCGACGGGATGGATACCGAAGCGCACATCCACACCCTGCTTGCGCAGCAGTGAAGTGATCTCGGCCACCGGATACTGGGCCTGCGCCACCGCCATGCCGTAGCCCGGCGCGATGATGACAGAATTGGCGCCCTTGAGCATTTCGGCCACATCTTCGGGTTTGATTTCCCGGTACTCGCCAGTTTCTTCTTCGCCACCACTGCCGCTGCTGCTGCCATCAGTACCGAAACCACCGGCAATGACCGACACGAATGAGCGGTTCATGGCCTTGCACATGATGTACGACAGAATGGCACCTGAAGAGCCCACCAGCGCGCCGGTCACAATCAGCAGATCGTTGGCCAGCATGAAGCCTGCCGCGGCTGCAGCCCAGCCTGAGTAGGAGTTGAGCATGGATACCACAACTGGCATATCGGCGCCACCAATGGAAGCCACCAGATGCCAGCCAAAGGCCAGCGCAATCACAGTCATGATAATCAGCGCAAAGGTGGAGCCGCCGTTGGACACAAAACTCCACAGCAAAATGGCCGACACTATCAGCGCGGCAGCATTCAGCTTGTGCTTGTGTGGCAGCGACAGCGGTTTGGAGCTGAACGTGCCACGCAGTTTACCGAATGCCACGATGGAACCGGTGAAGGTGACCGCACCAATAAAGACACCCAGGAACACTTCGGTCAGGTGGATATTGAGCAGCGCCCCTTCAGGCATGGCATGCTGCTGCAGTTCGATATAGCTGTTGTAGCCCACCAGTACCGCAGCCAGACCCACAAAGCTGTGCAGAATGGCAACCAGTTCGGGCATCTGCGTCATTTCCACCTTGCGTGACAGATGCAGCCCAATGGCACCACCAATCAGCATGGCAATGATGACCCAGATGACCGACGCTGAATCGGGACCAAGAATGGTGGCAACGAGCGCGATGGCCATCCCGGCAATCCCAAAGCCGTTGCCGTAACGCGCCGTTTCCTGGCGGGACAAGCCTGCCAGACTGGCAATGAAAAACAGCGCCGCAATAATGTACGCGGCGGTAACAAATCCTGAACCCATCTTATTCTCCTTTGCCTTTCATGAACATTTTAAGCATGCGCCGTGTAACGAGGAAACCACCGGCAATGTTGATGCTGGCAATCAGGATGGCAATAAAGGCAAGGACGTTGACCAGGCCGGAGCCATGGCCGATCTGTACCACGGCCCCGATCACGATAATGCCGGAAATGGCATTGGTGACGGACATCAGCGGGGTATGCAGGGCATGGGTGACGTTCCAGACCACGTAATAGCCCACTACGCAGGACAGAACGAAGACGGTAAAGTGTGACAGGAACTCAGGCGGTGCGTTGGCACCAATCCACGCAAAGACAATACACACCGCAGCCAGCACGCCGAACTTGAAGGCAGGCGATTTAGGCGGCTTGACCGGTTTGGGTTCGGGTTTGGCGGCAGCCGGTTTGCTGGCGGCAGATACCTGAATGGCTGGCGGCGGATACGTAATGCTGCCGTCATGCACAACTGTCATATTTCTAAAGACCGTGTCTTCCTGATCCAGCAGGATCTGACCGTCTTTCTCCTTGCTCATGAGCTTGCTCAGATTCACAAGATTGGTGGCATACAGTTGTGATGACTGGGCCGGCAGACGGCCTGGCAGGTCTGTGTAGCCAATGACCTTGACGCCCGAATCGGTGGTGATCACTTTGCCGGGTTCGGTGTATTCGCAGTTGCCGCCAGCGGCGGCCGCCATATCCACAATCACCGAGCCAGGGCGCATGGAGTCGACCATCTCGCGGGTGATCAGCTTGGGCGCTGGTTTGCCCGGTATCAGGGCAGTCGTGATGATAATGTCTACATCTTTGGCCTGCTCGGCGAACAGCGCCATTTCCGCTTTAATGAACTCCTCGGACATGGTCTTGGCATAGCCGTCAGAGGATGAGCCGTTCTCGTCCCCAAAGTCCAGCTTCAGGAACTGACCACCCATGGATTCGATCTGTTCGGCCACTTCCAGGCGCGTATCGAAGGCGCGCACAATGGCGCCGAGCGACCCGGCAGTGCCAATGGCAGCCAGGCCAGCCACGCCGGCACCGATGACCAGCACTTTGGCGGGCGGCACCTTGCCGGCAGCCGTAATCTGGCCGGTGAAAAAGCGACCAAAATGATGAGCCGCTTCAATGACGGCGCGATAGCCGCCGATATTGGCCATGGACGACAGGGCATCCAGTGACTGGGCACGCGAGATGCGCGGCACCATATCCATGGCAAGCACGGTAATGCCGCGCTCTGCCAGTTTCTGTACGAGTTCGGGGTTTTGTGCCGGCCAGATAAAGCTGACCAGTGTGGCGCCCTGCTTCATGCGGGCCATTTCCTCGTCGGTGGGCGCATTGACCTTGTAGACAAGATCAGACTGCCACACCTGATCGGCTGCCGCCACCGTAGCACCGGCTTTTTCGTAGGCGGCATCGTCAAAACTTGCGGCTGCGCCCGCGCCCGACTCAATCACAACTGTGAATCCGAGCTTAATCAGCTGTTCCACCGAGGTGGGCGTGGCAGCAACACGCGTTTCCCCCGGCAATTGTTCTTTTACTATCCCTATCTGCATGCAGATCTCCTTTGATGCGTACCCCTTGGCGGGGATTCAGTAATCCTGAAAGTAACATCATACGGTCCCTGACATGTTTTGCAAGGCGATTCAGTCAATCCTGCGTTTTTGCTGCCACGCTGAGCATTCCTGCATGAGAAGCTGACCCATTTGTGCGCGGCGTTGTCCTGTCAATCGAGGACTGATTGCCCCGAAGCTGAATGCCACTTGTGTTATTGCCGAAACCGCAAACGCAAAACCGACTCCCGAGACGCCCGGCGTAATGGTGCTTTCAATTGAGGAGTAGCCATTGCGTCGGGTGAGATGACATTTCTCCAGCAGAATGGGCAGCGACAGTCCGGCCTTGCGATATGTCTCACTGTGCCTGGCGTGTATGACTTTGATTTCAGCATCGGAATGCGTTGCCAGCAGTGCCAGGCCGCCAGCGCCAATACCCAGAAGACGTTTTTCTCCGACGCCAATTGTGAATATGCGCACGGGAAATGCACCATGTTCGCGCAGCAGGCAAAGCACATTATCGCCTTGCTGTATGACAAGAAAGACGGTGTCTTCGGAAAGACGTGACAGTTTCATCGCCAGAGGGCGCAATTCTTCTGTGACCGGCACATGATGCATGGTTGAAAAGCCCATCTGCATGGCATCAATGCCCAGTTGAAAGCGTTTGCCACCGGTCTCGCGACGGGCGAAATTCTCCTCAAGCAGACAATTGACCAGCCGATGTGCCGTGGAGCGTTCCAGGCCACTCATTGCGGTGAGTTCGCTCAGCGTCAGTCCGTGTTCATTGTGTTGCGCGATAAGACGCAGCAACGAGAGGGCCCGACGAATGCTTTGCGCGCCTGCTTGCGGTTTAGTGTCCATAATGTGGGAATTTTGTTAAATACTTTTTGTATTGTAGGAGTGGATGATGCGTTAATGCAATCAAAACGAAACAGGAGTCCGCTCCACCTAAGGCGAATAAGGAATGAGACAAATGAAATATGAACATATCAAGGTGTCGGATCACGATGCCATTCGAAATATCTCGCTGGCGCGTGCCGCCGCACGCAATGCCCAGAGCCAGTCACTTCTGGATGAATTGGATCAGGCCATGGCTGAGGCGGAAAAAGACGACTCAGTGAAGGTCGTGGTGATCAGTGGCGAGGGCGATCATTTTTCTGCCGGGCATGATCTGAAGGAAGCGCAGGCAAACCGCGCGGATTTCACCGTCGAACAGCGCTGGGCCTATGAATCGTTGCGCTATTTCGATTACTGCATGCGAATCTGGGACTTTCCCAAACCGGTGATTGCCCAGGTGCAGGGCGCCTGCGTGTCGGGCGGCTTCATGATCGCCAATATGTGTGATCTTGTGGTCTGCTCGGACGATGCTTTTTTCTCCGATCCCGTTTGTCATACGCTGGCTGCTGCCGCCACGGAAGTGTTGATTCACCCATGGGTCATGGGCTTGCGTCAGGCCAAGCTGATGCTGTTTACCGGTGAACGCGTGTCTGCGCAGGAAGCGCTGCAGATAGGCATGGTCAATCGCGTGGTGCCGCGCGCACAGCTGGCAGATGCGACCCAGGCACTTGCTGCCCGCGTTGCGGCAGCGCCTCCCTTTGCACTCAGACTGGTGAAAAAATCACTCAACCGGACCCTGGATGCGCAGGGTCTGCGCACGGCCCTGTCAGCCCACTTTGATATTCACCAGCTTTCGCATATGAGTGAAGAATTTTCCCAGGTGAAAGCAAAAGGTCTGGCGCAGGCAATACAGCGCAATAAGGCAGGTGACAGCGCATGAGTGATTCAATGAGCCAGTTGCTTGAACCCTTGCTGAATCCGCGCTCCATTGTCATGATCGGTGCCAGTGACAATGCCGGCCGTATCGGCGGAATGCCGTTGGAACTGCTGTCGCGCTTTGGTTTTGCAGGTCAGGTTTATCCTGTGAATCCCAAATACAACGAGGTCTTTGGTTATCGCTGTTATCCGCAGATCGAAGACCTGCCGGAGGTGCCTGATCTGGCGGTATTGGCTATCGGTGCACGCGATGTCACCGCGATGCTGCGTCGCTGCCACGATAGGGGCATCAAAGCTGCCGTGGTCTATGCTGCGGGCTTTGCCGAAGAAGGAGAAGAAGGCGCCCGTCTGCAGCAAGAGCTGACCCGGTTTTGTGAGCAAAGTGGCATGCAGGTGGCAGGTCCCAACTGCATGGGCATGGCCAACCTGAATTCGCGTGCTTTCACGGCTTTTGCCGCGATCTTCAAAACAGCCAGCATGCAGGAAGGCGCAGGCCGCGTCAGTGTACTCACCCAAAGCGGCAATGTCTGTTCAGCGCTATATGGTCTGCTGCGTGCTCAGGACATTCCTGTTACCCATTTCATCAATACCGGTAACGAAGCCGTTGTAGATTTTGCGCAATACCTCGAATACCTGGCTGAAGACCCGCATACGGAAGTGGTGCTTGGGTATGTAGAGCAGATTCGCGACGGTCAGCGTTTTATTCGGGCCTGCCAGCGACTGCGTGAGCAGGGTAAGGTATTGGTGATTCTGAAAGCCGGCGTGACTGAAAAAGGTGCCGCCGCCGTGCAGTCGCACACCAGTGCGCTGGCGGGCGATCAGAAAATCTACGAAGCTGCGTTTCGCGATCTGAATGTGATTGCCGCAGACGATTTCGCCCAGATGGCCAATATTGCCATGCTGGCTGGACTGCGAGAACGCATGGCCGGCACTCGCATGGGTGTCGTGACCATGTCTGGCGCCCTGGGTGCGATTCTGACTGACCGATTCATACAGCATGGTCTGGAGCTGCCGGATCTGCCGGATGACGTACAGGTACAGCTACGCAAAGGGATCCCCGCCTATGGAATGGTGGGCAACCCTGTGGATGTGACTGGCAATATTGTCAACGACCCACAGTTCGTCTCGCATGTACTTGAAGCGCTGGCCGTGACGCCGGCGCTGGATACGGTAGTCATCAATGCGCCGGGCTATATGCTGGATCGCATGGCAGAACCATTGATTGAAGTCGTAAGAAAACACCCGCGCCTTTTCGTGGCGATCGACACTGGCAAGGCCAGCAGTCGAGAAGCCCTCAGGGCGGCTGGCGTGCCGGTTTTTGATGATCTTGGGCATGCAGTAAGGGCGCTGGCACCGTTTCTGCAATGGCAGCAGCGGCGTGGGCAGAGCCTGGCTGCTGGCGATGGCAGCTTGCAGATGAATGCCCAGGTCTTACCGGACATGCCATGTCACGAGGGCGAAGCCAGGCGCTATCTGCAGGCATTTGGCCTGCCCGATCCCGATGTGACGATAGCCAGAACGCGCGAAGAAGCCCTGGGCATTGCATCGCGTTTTGAGGCGCCGCTTGCCATGAAAATCGTGAGCGCAGATCTCGCTCATAAAACCGAAGCCGGCGGTGTGCTGTTGAACATCAGGGGAGGCGAACAGGCCGCTGCTGCATTCGATCGAATTCTGGAGAATGTGCGCAGGTACCAGCCCGATGTCAATATTGCAGGCGTAATGATCAGCCCGATGCAGCAGGGCGTGGCAGAGCTTCTTGTAGGAGCGACCCGCGATCCCGTGTTCGGCCCTGTCCTTACCGTTGCAATTGGCGGAATCATGACTGAAATTTATCGTGATACGGCGCATGCACTGTTGCCGGTCTCGCACGATCAGGCTCTGCAGATGCTGTGCAGTCTGAAAGCCTTTGCGCTGCTGGATGGCTTTCGTGGGCGAGCGCGTGCAGATTTGCCTGCAGCCGCAGATGCGATGGTGGCAGTGGGTCAGGCTTTCCTGTCAGCCCAGCCTGCACTGGATCAGATAGAAATCAACCCCTTGCTCGTGAAAGAAGAGGGGCAGGGGGTAGCAATGCTGGATGCGCTGCTGGTTCCCTCAATACCACAAGCGAAATAACTATCGAAATATGGTTCAACAATGTAGTGCTAACACAAGCGTAATAATAAACAACGGAGACCTCCAATGCTGAAAATCAAATTTCTACCAAAAATGTTGTGCATGACCGCGACCCTGATTGCGGGCGCGATGACGACTGTCATGCCAGCAACTGCGGTGGCAGCCTATCCCGAAAAGCCAATCACCATTGTGGTTCCTTTTTCGGCTGGCGGCGCTGCCGATACACTGGGCAGATTGCTCGCTGAAAAAATTGCAAAAAAAGTGAAGCAGCCGGTGGTCGTTGAAAACAAACCGGGAGCGGGAACGCTGATTGCTTCTCAGCATGTGGCCAATGCGAAACCCGATGGCTATACGCTTTTGCTGGCTGCCTCATCCCTGGGTACCATTCCCAGCATCAATAAGGATGCGCGATACGATCCGGTGAAAAGCTTTGTGCCGATTACGCAGGTGGCATCGGTGGTGCATGTGATATCGGTCAATCCCGAGGTGCCCGTCAACAACGTGAAAGAACTGATCGAATATCTGAAAAAGAATAAAGGCAAGGTGAGCTATGCTTCTCTGGGCACCGGATCGTCCACACAGCTGGAAGCCGAACTTTTCAAAAACATGGCACAGGTGGACATGCAGGAGATCCCCTACAAAGGAAGTGCGCCGGCGCTCACTGATCTGATTTCCGGCCGGGTACAGGTCATGTTCGACGCCTGGGCGTCCACCGGACCCTATCAGAAGGCGGGCAAAGTCAAAGTGCTTGCGGTAACCACAGACAAGCCGTCTCCATCCATTCCGGATATGCCGACAATTTCCGAAGCGGTTCCCGGCTTTTCTGCCATGCCCTGGCTGGGTCTGGTCGCTCCCAAGGGAACACCAGCGGAAGTGTCTGACGTGATCTATCAAGCCGTGCAGGAAAGCGTACAGCAGGATGACGTGAAGGAAAAATTCAAAACCCTTGGGCTGGATGTCATTGCCAGTGATCCGGTCACCTTTGGCAAATTCATAGAAAAGGACGTGAAGACCTGGGGTGAAGTTATCCGTAAGGCTCACATCACGATGAATCCATAATGCAGTCGCAGAACTTGCCCCAAGAGCCCGATGCGTTTCGTGCCTGCGTCAGGGAATGGATGACGCAGCATTATGCGAAGTTTCAGCGCGAATGGCAGGGCGATCCTGACCCCGTTTCTCTGGACTATCGTCGTGGCTGGGAAGACACGCTCTGTCGTCACGGCTGGTCGGGTCTTGGCTGGCCTGAAAAATACGGTGGCAAAGGGCTGCCGTTATCTCATCAGGCAATTTATCTGGAGGAACTGGCTCGCAGCGGCGCGCCGCTGGGGGTCAATCTGATTGGTCATGGCATTTTCGCACCCACGCTGCTGCATTTTGGGACGGAAGCCCAAAAGGCGAGGTATCTGCCCGGCATTCTGCGCAATGAAAACATTTGGTGCCAGGGATACTCGGAACCGGCTGCCGGCTCGGATCTGGCTGCGGTTACGAGTCGGGCCAAAAAAACAGAGGGCGGCTACGTGCTGGACGGCCACAAGATATGGACCTCGTTTGCCAATCTGGCTGACTACTGTTTTGTGCTGGTCCGAACAGATAGTGAGTCGCAGCGGCATCGTGGACTGAGTTTTTTACTGGTTGATATGCATCAGCCGGGAATCCGTGTCGAACCAATACGACAGTTGACCGGTCAGGCCGAGTTTTGTGAAGTGTTCTTTGAGCAGGTATTTGTGCCGGAAGACTGTCTGCTGGGGCGCGAGGGCGAAGGCTGGGCCATGGCCATGGCCGCTGCCAGTTTCGAGCGCGGAACGTACTTCATCCCACGGCTGGTGCAGTTCGAGCGGGAACTTGCACGAGTGCGACGTCTGATTGATACGGTCGCTCCGCAACTGAGCCCCGCGGCATTTCAGGACTATCAGCAACGCTGGGCACGGCTTTTTTCTGACAGTGCCATATTGCAATTGAAATCGCATCGCGCACTGCAGGCAGCAATGAACGGAGATCCGCCAGGGCCTGAGGGTTCCTCCACCAAGGTGCATTGGAGTGAAGCTCACCAGCGCATGCTGGATCTTGCCATCGAATTGCTTGGTGTTAACGTGTGCGCGCCTCAGGAGTCAATGCAGGCTGAAGCAGAATTCTTCAGTCATGCAAGCCTGTGGGCTCGTGCCGAAACCATTCTGGCCGGCACCTCCGAGATACAGCGAAATATCATCGGTGAAAAAGTACTTGGACTGGCAAAGGGATAAGAGATGCAAGATACCGAAGATGATCTGTTGCTGGATCCTTTCCAGCGGTTTCTCGAGGAACAATGTTCGTTGGCCGCGTTACGAAAGGCTGCGCGTGTGCCTCCAAAGGGCGCAGGGAAAAGCCGGGCTGCCGTGTTTGAGACTGCTGATCCGACAGCAGATCCGGCTGGAGACGATTCTGCTGCCGTTCCGGTCAACTTGCCTACCGGCAGTGCCATTGCGCCGGCTGATCGAGAGGTTTATTCGCAATTGTGGACTCAACTCTGTGAACAGGGCTGGCCACTGTTGCTGGTTCCCGAGTCGCAGGATGGCATTGGCCTCTCCATGACCCAAGCGACCCGTGTCATGGAGCTGGCCGGCATGGCCTTGCTTCCGCTGCCACTTGGCTACTGGATAAATACCGTTGCATTTCTGAATCAGGCAGATGCGAATGCGGAAGTCACACAGCGCGTGCAGACCCTGCTACTCGAGGGACAATTGGCGGGATTTGCGCTTGAATCTTCGCTCGGACACAACATTGTGCCCTATTGCCTGAAAGGTGCTCCCTTGCTGCAACTGAGCTATTCAGAAGGCAAGTTGCGGGCGCAATGGCATACCGGAACGGGCGTGATGCCCGGTGATGGTATTGATCCGATGATAGACAGCGCATGGCTGGTCGATCAGACGAACCAGGAGAAAACTGTACTGGCTTGCAGTCCGGAAGAGTGGAACGGCTACGAATCGCGGGGTCGATTGCTGATTGCTGCCGAGCTGCTGGGTGGGGCCGCGCGTGCGCTGCAACTAGCCACGGCTTACGTTCAGGAGAGACAGCAGTTCGGGCGTTCTGTTGGAGGCTTTCAGGGGATTAAACACCGCCTGGCACAGGATTGGATGAACCTGGACAATGCGCGCTTGCTGATTGCAGAGGCGGCTGCAGTCGAAGGGGAGGATTCTGCTCTGAGCCTGGTGCTGGCTGAGACAGTGACGCAGCAGGCGGCCGATACTGCGGTCAGAAACGCCCTGCAGGTGCACGGCGCTATGGGAATGACCTGGGAATGCGATGTTCACTTCTATCTTAAGCGGGTGCATTTTCTGAATGCCATGCTCAATCGTGAGCGCAGCGCCGCAGATCGGCTTCAGCAAATCTGGCAACTGTCCGAAGCAAGAATGGCTCAATACTGACCTATATCGCTTGACGGCAGACGAGTGACTGGCTATTGTAGTGAGCCCATTGTCCCTTGCCTGGTTACGCTAACGTGATTTCGTGGTTTCGCCGTTATACGCTGACGGCTCACTGCCTGGTTCTTCTGCTCTGTATCGGCCTTGTTCTGCAATGGCCTGTTGCCGCCTTTGTTGTGCTGATCGTCTACGTCGCGACGCTCGGACTGGCCAGCATGAACATGGGGATGAACCTGTACGTGGATACGCTCAGGCGCATCGCGCCGCAAGAGGGGGCGACAGACGAAAGCAGTCTGGCGGCTGCGGGGAGCGTTTCGGCACCTTCAGGAGGGCAGATCGCCCTGACCTTTGATGACAGCCCTACCGAGGGAACGGCGCAGGTGCTCGCGCTGCTCAGGGAACACCAGGTCAAGGCTACCTTTTTCATTGTGGGAGCGCACGCGCAAGCCCGGCCGGATCTGCTTAGACAGATCGTGCAGGAAGGGCATGCCATAGGCAATCACAGTTACAGCCACGCACATACTCTGCCAGTCAAAGCGCGCTCAACAATACTGGCAGACCTGCAGCGCTGCAACCAGACCATACATGAAATAACCGGCCTGACGCCACAGATGTACCGTCCGCCTTTCGGTGTGGTCAATCCCGGCATTGCCGCTGCGGTTCAGGCCAGCAGACTGCCTTGCGTTGGCTGGACGGTGCGCTCGTTCGATACGGTGGCCTCCGACCCGCAACGCCTTCTTGCCAAAGTGCTGCGGCAGCTTGAGCCGGGCGCCATCGTACTGTTGCATGACTATCCGGCCATCACACCCAAAGTGCTGCCCGCCTTGCTGCAGGAGATCAGAAAGCGAAATCTGAGCTGCGTGGCGCTGACACCCGAGATATTGCGCCCCTGATAATCCTCTGGTCTATTATTGCGATCCTTGATCGTCCCTGATCGTCCCTGATCGTACTTGATGTTGCCCTCGATATTGCCCAGGTCTTTAAACCCCCATTTCGCCGGACAGCATGGGTATTATCGATGCAACGAGCAGCAAGGCCATCACGATATTGAAGCTGCGCTGGGCTATGGGTGTGGTAAGTAGCCTGCGCATGAAAGACCCCCCCAGCATCCAGACACTGATACAAGCCAGATTGATGACAATTGCAATTGCCGCAATCTGCAGCAGGGTCGTCTGCGCAAGATTCTCGGGAATATAGATGCTGAACATGCTGATCACCATGACCAGCGCCTTGGGATTGATCCATTGAAAAAGTACGGCATTCCAGAAACCAAATGGTGAGGCTTCGTCCTGCAGGGTAATGGGCGCAGGCCGGATGGTTGCGATTTTCCAGGAGAGCCAGAGCAGGTAGGCCAGCGACACAATTTTCAGAACATCAATGACCCAGCCGGCATGCTGCATAACCCAATGCAATCCGAATGACATCAGTACGATCATCAGCCCCATGCCGGCACTGATGCCCAGGCAATGGGGAATGGTTCTGCGCACACCGAAGTTCATGGACGAAGACAGCAGCATCAGATTGTTCGGTCCGGGTGTTACCGAGGACACAGCGATAAAAATGGCAAATGCCATAAACATGGGATAGGTCATGATGTTTTCCTGGCCGCTGATTCGGCGGGTTCCGAATCAGGTGTTGCATGAGAAGACACTATATGCCAAGATACCTGTACAGTACCGGTACAGAAATCGACTGTTTTTTCCGTCCTGTACTGCTACTTTTACCGGAACAGATCCATGAATGCCCAGCCCCAGCCCTTGTCTTCCGATACTTCACGTCCTGCAGCGACAGCTGTGCCGGCCGCTGGCAGCGCATTGCCTGCGGACGATGCCAACGCTGTGTCCGGGAAAGAAGTGACTCAGCCGGCACCGCTGCTGGCGCACTGGCGGCCAGTCAGGTCCGGCTCACAGACGCTGGTCGATCAGATTGTCGACCGCTTTGTCAGTTGTATTGAACAGAACGTGTTCCGGCAAGGCAGTCGTCTGCCGTCAGTCAGGCTGCTGGCCCAGGAACTCAATGTCAGTCGCTATACGATTGTTGAGGCTTACGATCGGCTTGTGGCGACCAATCACATTACGGCCAACGCACGTTCGGGCTATTTCGTTCAGCATAAAAGACAACCCGCGCGACGCATCAGAAGTGGTGATATTGCAACTGCATTACCGCAGGACAAGATGGATGTGCCATGGATTCTGAATCGCCTGTTTTCGCAGAACAACAATATCGGACTGAAACAGGAATGGCTGGACAGTGAGATGGTGGCGCGGTCCATACGCAAGGTAACGCGCAAAATGCAGCCATCGGCACTGATGTATGGTGAGCCACTGGGCTTCGCCCCGCTGCGCGAGACCATTATGGCGCAACTCTCGGCACAGGATCTGCACTTGCGGCCTGCGGGTGAAGTGCTGTTGACCACGGGTGTGACCCATTCCGTGGATCTGCTGGTGCGTCAGTTTGTGAAACCGGGCGATTATGTGGTGGTGGAAGAGCCCTGCTGGTTTGTGGTGTTTGCCTATCTGCGCATGATGGGTGTAAATATTCTTACCGTGCCTCGCACGCCGCAGGGACCCGATACGGCTCTGCTGGAAACGCTTTGCCAGAAACATCAGCCCGTGCTTTTCATCTGCAATAGTACGGTTCACAACCCGACAGGCTTCACCCTGAGTGCCAACGTCGCGCATGATGTCTTGCGGATTGCGCAGCAATACAGGATGTGGATTGTAGAGGATGACACTTACAGTGAACTGGGCACAGGCAAACCCTTGCGGATTGCGACACTCGATCAGTGCGAGCGCACCTTTCTTCTGGGCAATTACTCCAAAACCCTGGGCGCCGCCATGCGCGTGGGATATATTGCGGGACCGGCTGCCGTTCTGAGTGACATCTCCACATTGAAACTGCTGTCGGGATTGTCGACTTCCAGCCTGAACGAGCGCATTATTCATGAAATTATTCATGGCGGGCATTTCCGCTCGTATATCGAGCGCCTGCGTCAACGCATCAATCAGGCCCGCACGCAGGTCCTGGAAAAGCTGGCCGCTCTCGGTTACGCGATATCGCAACCGCCTGCGGCCGGCCTGTTTATCTGGTTTGATACGCAACGCGACAGCGAACCTCTGGCGCGACAACTGAATCAGCACCAGATTCCGGCGACGCCTGGTTCGCTGTTCTATCCCGATCAACGCGTCAGTACCTACCTGCGACTGTCCGTGAGCAGTTGTGACAATCCCTATTTATGGGAGTGCCTGGCGGCGTGGAGGCACGCAGCGGATTGAGAAGGCGGGGCAATGGAGTGAGGAATGGTTATCCTGTTCGCCTCTCATTGGTCCACGACTATTTTGTCCGCGTCTCATTGAAAGCCACAAGGGTTCAATCGCGTATTTGCGGAGACAGTATCGGGCTGATGTTTAGCGGAATTCAATCGAATAGAGGTGTGATTGATTCGACATCAGCCAGATACGGTTTTCTCCTGCGCCGCAGACGCATGGTGACGCACGGTGTCCGCGGCGTGTTGCGCCGCATTAGGATCGGCAAACAGAGGGCTGGTCCCGATGACTTGTCCGTTGGCTGCTTTCAGATTGAAATAGGATTTGCCGTTGGCGGATTTTTCAAAGGCGTAGCGTGTCTCGGTCCCGGCATTTTTACGTACTGACTCAATACCGTTGCGTGCAGACGCAAGCGTTGTGTAGGTTTCACTTCTGAGTAACGTTGCGCCATCTGCCGCGTGCAGCACAAAATAGAACTGGCCATCAGCGGACTTTTTAAGATCGAATGAAGCAGACATGACGAAGAACCCCTTTGCGTGTGAAAAGGAATACTGCATGAAAGAAACAGCATCAGGTGCTGTGCGAAAAAATCCATTTCTGGCAAAAGCATACTTCAATTTCAGGCAATTTCAATTGAAATAATGTATCGAAATTACGGATTCGATTTCGCACCGAGTCTGCAACGTGTCTGTGCTGAGCTAACACAGCGTTCGCAGAGCGCCTTCGCCAGGCGCCCTCGCAAAGCGTTCCTGTAAATCAAACGAGACGGCTAGTTTGCCTCTGGCTGATCTCGCGATCCGTCTTCCAGTTCTGGCTCCGGGTCCGATAATTCTCCGATCTGTTGCTCTGCCGCGGCGGCACGCTCCTGTAGCGTCTGAACAAATTTGTCGATCTCGAACGATTCCCCGTTCATCTCGACCTGCTTTGCATCCAGAAGTGACTTCTCGCCACTGACATTGGCTGTCAGAGCAATGTGACCATCCTTCTGAGCCAACAGTTTGTTATCGACCAGAATATTGATGATTCTGGTCATTTTCTTAGCGGTTTCGTCAGCCGACAAATCCTTGTCTCCAGTGGCCGATCCTGAAGCAAGCTTAGCAAGATGTCTGGCAGCTTCTGTCGGCATGGCCTGGTCAGCATCAAATTCGATGTTGACGGAGCGCAGCGTACGCACTAGCAGATCGACTTTACTATCAAGGTACTTCGACAGGAGGGGCAGGGGATTATTCAGTCCAAGCTTGACGCTGGCTTTTGCGGCACCTTCCGGGAGTGTCCACAGTATCGGACCCACCGTTATGTCCGGATGACCAGAGAACATCTGGCTCAATGCGGTGGCCATGGAGAGTGATGCCATATGTTCTGAATCCCGATCTCCCAGTCCGATGTTTCCGAGCAGCACCTGCCAGGAAGCGTCAAAAAACTGCTTGGTTGCCGCAGGATTCAGTTTTTCGGCACTCAGTCCATACTGAAGAGAACCAAGATCGACTGAATTGATGCGCAGTGCGTTCCATTTGGTCTGGGAGCTGATAGTCGTTTGCTCGTTCTTGGTGTCGGCCGACAGGCTGTTCTGATAGTCACGTGCCTGAACATTCACGGTATCATTGGTCAGTGAGAACTCTGCCATGCTTGACTGCTGATTGCTGACCGGGTTCGCAGTATCACGATTGTCATAAACTGAGGATATTTTCATGTCCCGGAACAGCACAGTACCGGTGCCATCTTTGTCCTTGGGCAATGTGAACTGTAGCAAAGGCATCACACCAGAGAACTCAGCCAGTGTTGTGGCCTCATTAACGGTTCCTTCAAATGTCATTCCATCGAAATGCAGCTGGCCTTTGTCGTCGTTATGGGACAGAGACGTCAGGTTGCCTTTGTAATTCGTGTTTCCTCCGAAATCGGTCAGAAGCTGCATTTGAAGGGGTGTTTGATCCTGGCTTAGCTTGAAAAGACCGGCAGTATGTTCGTTCTTGATCAGCGTGATGTGACTGATGGCTTGCACGGGCTTCAGTTTGCCCTGTTGCAGGCGCGTCAGGGGCAGGGGGCCGTGTTCAACGACGACATCAAAATCCAGCACGTGCGACTGCTTTCCCGAGTCGATATGCAATGACACAATGTAGTGTGTTGAAAACAGACCGGCATCTTTCTTTTCTGTGGAGATCTGAGCGGGTAGGTCATTATCGCGAAGTGTGGCATTTATGTGCTCGGTGCGCTGCGTGACCTGCTCATCCACTTTTGTTGACGAATACCATGTCGTGGCGAAGAAGCCGAGAATCACCAGCAGCACAATTGCAGCCAGTGCTTTGAAAAAGTTATTGCGCATGATGATTGGACGACAGAACCTGTCTGTCGGGTGTACCTCTAAAATCTGCAAATATGAGAATTCCGCAAGCGGGTTTGCGGCACTGCTGCTGCCAACGGTAATATGTGGCTTGCGGGGCCTGGCCCGACTGTAACGGTGAAAGGATTGTAAATGAAAAAAGTGTATCTTGCGGGTTTTGATGTGTTTCGCGATGATGCAGTGAGTTATGGGGAATCGCTCAAGGCGCTTTGCGGTCGCTACGGTTTTGAGGGTCTGTATCCGCTGGACAATGACGCTCCCGCAGACATACAGGGCCGGGCACTGGCAGAATGGATTTATCAGGCCAATATTGCGCTCATTGAGCAGGCCGATTGCGTCATGGCCAATCTGAATCTGTTTCGGGGCCTTGAGCCGGATTCAGGTACGGTATTTGAAGTGGGTTATGCCGTGGCAAAGGGCAAGCTCGTGTGGGCATATACAGACGAGGATCGCGCCCTGGTAGCGCAGGCGGGCGTGCGGCAGGAGAATGGACGTGTGATTGATGCCCAGGGTTACACGGTAGAAAACTTTGGAATGAATCTGAACCTGATGATCGCCTGCAGCTCACGAATTATCGTTGGCGATGCACAGGCATGCCTTGTGGCGATGAAGGAAAATCAGTTGGCAGAGTCGTCGTTGAACAAATAGTTAGTATTCATGGCCGCAATATGAGCGAAATGAATCCGGACCCTTTCCGGAACATATCCGTTATCAGGATTGCGTCGCATCCAATTCAAATTGTAGTGGTCACTTATGCAGATTCATATATCCACAGACAAGCGCTTGCTAGATATTGATTTGATACACAACTATTTGACTGAGCGTTCCACCTGGGCGCTTGGTATCAATAGAGAAACGGTGGAAGTCTCGATTAATAACTCATTGTGTTTCGGCGTTTATGATCAGTCCTCGAACCAACAGATCGCCTTTGCCAGGGTCATTACAGATGAGGCCACGTTTGCAAATCTGGTTGATGTTTTCGTCCTGGATGAGCACCAGGGTGAGGGTATATCCAATGAATTAATGAGAGAAGTCATGGCCCATCCCTCTGTGGCCAATGTACGCCGCTTCACGCTGGTGACGTCAACAGCACCATGGCTCTATAAAAAATTCGGGTTCGATAACTCGCTCATCCTGATACCCATATGGAGATATGGAGAAAGGATATTTATAAGAACGCCGGAACATGAGGGTGTGTTCCGGATGCTTGCAGTTATTGCGAAACTTCAATACTACTTTTTCTTCTTCGCTTTCTTTTTCTCCGGCAGGGCGAGCATGGTGCCGCGACAGGTTTTGGCGCCGCAGAGACATTTGTACTGTTCGCGCAATGTCTTTGTGATTCTGCCTTCCATGATCAGTCCGTAATCATAGAAGAGTTCTTCTTCTTTCAGAATATCGCGAGTGGCATAAACGTATACTCGTTTGCCGCCACTGCCTTCCTGGGTTTCGCAGTTGGGATCACAGCTGTGATTGATCCAGCGCGAATCATTGCCGCCATCGCCGCCGTCAATGATTTTTCCGCTGCTGGTTGAAAAAAAGAACGTATGAAAGGGATCGTCCGGATTCACCGGATGCATTTCATCTGCCCGCTCGGGCGTAATCCGTTTGCCCGTATATTCAATGATACGCGTGCCCTTTGGGATATTTCTGGCGGCAAAGACGCCGTTGCCGTGCAGGGTTGATTTGCGCACCACATGCCAGGGCGGCGTGGCTATGTTCTTCGCTTTTTCCTTCATTTCTTTTTCACGCCAAAACAGTTATCCAAGGTTGGAAACGTACCTTCCCGTACCTCATTCGCATAGGCCTGCACACCTTCACGGATGGCGGCCTGAACATCAGAAAACTGTTTTGCGAATTTCGGTATGCGGTTGGGAGTCAGATTGAAAATGTCTTCTGCGACCAGAATCTGGCCGTCACACTCGGGTGAGGCGCCGATACCAATCGTCGGGATTGCCAGCGCCTGGGTAATGCGCCGTGCCAGAGGCTCGGCCGTGCCTTCAATGACCACGGCAAACGCCCCAGCTTTTTCCTGCGCCAGGGCGTCCTGATAGATGACCTCTGCCGCTTCGTCTGACATTCCCTGCGCCTTGAAGCCGCCCATGGTGTTCAGATACTGAGGCATCAGGCCGATATGGGCGAGCACGGGGATGCCGCGATCAACCAGAAAGCGCGTGGTGTCGGCCAGCGGGGCTCCGCCTTCGTATTTAACGGCGTCAGCGCCGGATTCGCGCAGCAGATAGGCCGCGTTGCGGAACGCCTGCTCTGGCGATTCCTGGTAGCTGCCAAACGGCATGTCTACAACCACGCAGACGTTCTGCGTTGAACGCACGACCGCGCGCGCGTGGGCAGCCATCTGCTCCAGCGTAATGGCCAGGGTATTTTCCATGTTGTAGCCCACCATGGCGGTTGAGTCGCCGATGAGGATCATATCCAGGAATTCGTCCAGTACGCGGGCAAAGGGAGCGGTGTAGGAAGTCAGCGACACGATTTTCTTTTGATTTTTATACGCCCGCAACTGGGGAACGGTAATGCGTTTGGCTGTCGTATGCACACTCATGACTATCTCCTTGCCTGATCTACTTCTGGCCAGCATCGGCCATATGACGAAGCGGTAAGTTTACCGTGTTATCCCTTGAATTCTGTCAGTCCATTGCAAAAAGGATATTATTTAAGTTTGCGACAAACCTGTTAGCCTGTTTGGATTTGAAGAATGAACACACCCCGCGATGATGCCCCTGCCATGAATGGCGCCCAGCTGATGTTAGAAACCCTGATCGCAAACGGCGTGGATACTATTTTTGGCTACCCCGGCGGCGCCGTGCTGCCGCTTTACGATGCACTGTATTCCGAGCCCCGGATTCATCACGTACTGGTGCGGCACGAACAGGCGGCCATGCATGCGGCAGAGGGTTATGCACGCTCTACCGGCAGACCCGGTGTAGTGCTGGTCACATCGGGCCCGGGCATGGCCAATACTACGTCTGGTCTGCTGGATGCCTTGTGCGACTCCATTCCCGTGCTGTGTATCAGTGGCCAGGTTGCCACCAGCGCCATCGGCACCGATGCCTTCCAGGAATGTGATGCCGTGGGTATTTCACGTCCGGTCACCAAGTGGAATGCGCAGATCAAGCGCGTGGAAGATGTGGCCGCCGTGACCGCAAAAGCCTATAACATGACCGCGAAGGGCCGTCCGGGGCCGGTGCTGATCGATTTTCCCAAAGACATACAGATGGCAGCCGCGCCTGAGCAAGAGGATGTCGAACCGGCGGAGGCTCCGGCCAATAACGCTGGCCAGATGTCAGCTTCTGTGATGCAGGCTGCCATCAAGCGCGCCGCCTCCCTGATTGTGAACGCCAAACGCCCCGTGTTTTATGGCGGAGGCGGCCTGATCAATTCCGGGCCGGATGCCTGCGAGGTCTTTTCCAACCTGGTCAGTTACACCGGCGCCCCCTGCACACTGACCTTGATGGGGCTGGGCGCATTTCCGGCCAATGACAAGCAGTTCGTGGGCATGCTGGGCATGCACGGTACGCTGGAGGCCAATCTGGCCATGCACCACGCGGACCTGATCGTATGTATCGGTGCGCGCTTCGATGACCGTATTACCGGCAGGCTTTCGGATTTTTGTCCGCATGCCGTCAAGATCCATCTGGATATTGATCCCGCCTCTATTGATAAAGTGGTCCGCGCCGATGTGGCTCTGGTGGGCGATTGCTATCCCGTGCTCAAGTCCCTGTTCAACGAGGTCAAGCAGCTGGAACGTGAGCCCGGTCTGATCGATGACTGGTGGACCCGGATTGAAAAATGGCGCGCCACCGATTGTCTGGGATTCACCCCCTCTGACGAGGTCATCCTGCCTCAGCATCTGCTGGCAACGGTGAACGATCTGATTGACGGGCGCGACGTGATCGTGAGTACCGATGTGGGACAACATCAGATGTGGGCCGCGCAATATCTGAAGTTTCGCGAACCCAATCGCTGGCTGACCTCGGGCGGTGCAGGTACCATGGGTTATGGACTGCCGGCCGCCATTGGCGCGCAGATTGGCAATCCCGATTCGCTGGTTGTCTGTGTCAGCGGCGATGCCTCAGTATTGATGAACATCCAGGAGCTGTCGACCGCCATTCAGCATGAAACGCCGGTCAAGGTGATTCTGTGCAATAACCGGCACATGGGCATGGTGCGGCAATGGCAGGAACTGATTCACGAGGGTCGTTACAGCCACAGCTATAACGCCTCTATACCGGATTTCGTGGCGCTGGCAAGCTCCTTTGGCTGGGGTGCGGCAACCGTGTCTGACCCCTTGCAGCTGGAAGATGCCATTCGTGAATGCTTTGATTACGATGGCCCGTATTTCCTGAATGTGGAAGTGCAGCCGCAAGAAAACTGCTTTCCCATGATGCCTGCCGGTTACGGCCATCAACAGGTCATGCTGTCAGAAGATACCTGGTACGTGGAAGAATAGGGCGCGCAGCGGGTTGCGCGACTTTCAGCTTGCCACACGAATGGCCCGCCTTCAGATTTACGCCTCTTTATTGAGGGTGGCCATATCGATAACGAAACGGTATTTGACATCACCGGCAACGGTGCGGTCATAGGCGGTATTGATATCGTTCATGCTGACCATTTCAATGTCACATGTGATATTGTGTTCGCCGCAGAAATCCAGCATCTCCTGCGTTTCAGGTATGCCGCCAATCAGTGAGCCCGCCATGGAGCGGCGACGCATAATGAAAGGTATTCCATTCACGTTTGTCAGTGCTTCAACAGCACCCACAACAACCATGGTGCCGTCCCGTTTGAGCAGATTCATGTAGGGATCGGTGTCATGTCCTACCGGAATGGTGTTGAGCAGAAAATCAAACGTATTGGCTGCCTTTTCCATGGCATCCGCATCTTTTGATATCAATACCTCATCTGCGCCCAGCTTTTTGGCGTCCTCTCCTTTCTCCGGTGAGGTTGTAATCATCACAACGTGCGCACCCATGGCATGGGCAAATTTCACACCCATGTGGCCGAGCCCGCCAAGTCCGATGATGCCCACTTTCTGACCTGCACCAACATTCCAGTGTCTTAGCGGGGAGTAGGTGGTAATGCCGGCGCACAGCAGCGGCGCAGTGGCGGCAGGGTCAAGGTTCTCCGGAACACGCAGAACGAAACGTTCATCTACTGTGATCTTGTCTGCATAGCCACCGAAGGTGACGGGGTGGGGTGTGCCGCCAATATGATCATCGCTGTTGTAAGTGGCAGTGAAGCCATTTTCGCAATACTGTTCCAGACCTTCTTCGCAAGATGCGCAATGACGGCAGCTGTCGACCATGCAGCCGACGCCAACCAGGTCACCTATTTTGAATTTGCCCGCTTTGCTGCCCACATTGGCCACGCGACCAATGATTTCATGACCCGGCACAAAGGGATAAACGGTGTTCTGCCACTCGTTGCGTGCGGTATGGATATCAGAATGACACACGCCGCAGAACAGGATATCGATAACCACATCTTCGTCCCGCGGCTCGCGACGTTCCAGATCAAAAGGTCCTAACTGCGATTCGGGAGACTGGGCGGCATAGGCTAAGGTCTTCATGTGATTTCCTGGAGGGTGGACAGACAAAAGATGAATGAGCGCGGACAATCAGCGTGTGCACTCAGGCGAAGGACACTAGCGCGAACGACACTAAGTATGTGCACTCACGCGATAGACACTCTCGCGGGCGAAAGAGAATATGACATATTAAATAGTTAATAGTTTCAGTTTTATTATGCGGCTTTTGTTGTGTGCCGTGATTTAAAATTGCAATAGTGATTGTTGCCATGCGCAGCCCGGATGAGTCCATCGCATTGCATTGCTGGCGGGTGGCATGTTTCCATTGCAGCGGCCATTAGAACTGACTTGATATATGTTAATAACTAAATAATATAAATTGGCTTTGTTATATTCTTTAAAATGGTTGATTACGCCTTTCTTTATAGCATTGCGTAATATTCAAATGTGTTTGGCAAGGGTAAACCCTTGTATTTTCGATTGAGTTACAGAGTATGAGTTATCAGCCACCCGAAAAAGAAGGTCTGTCCGGCCTGGAAGCGCGTTTGCAGCAGGATTTGCTGCGACTGGATCTGCCTGGCAAGGACTGGGTGAAGCCGCGTGAGGTCAATGGGGAACGTTTGCTTGACGTCGCGATTATTGGCGCAGGTATGGCGGGACTGACTGCCGCGGTGGCGCTGCGCAATCTGGGCGTTCGCTCCTGTAATTTCGATCGTTCGCCTCAGGGGTTTGAAGGCCCCTGGGCGACAACAGCGCGCATGGAAACGCTGCGTTCGCCCAAACAGCTGACCGGTCCGGCGCTTGGTCTTCCATCGCTGACCTTTCGTGCCTGGTTCGAAGCGCAGTACGGCACCCAGGAATGGGATGCGCTGGATAAAATACCACGACTGCAATGGATGGATTATCTGCGCTGGTATCGCAAGGTCATGAATGTGGATGTGCGCAATGAACATGCCATTCGTCATGTGCATCTGCATCCCGACAATTATCTGGAACTGACCCTGCAATCGCCCGCCGGCGAAACGCGTGTCGGCGCAAGGCGGCTGATTCTGGCTACTGGCCGGGATGGTCTGGGCGGCCCGAGTTTTCCGGCTTTTGCCGATAGCGTGCCGGCTCATCTGCGTGCGCATTCCTCTGATTTCTTTGACTACACAACACTTGCCGGCAAACGGGTGGGCGTGATTGGTGCTGGTGCCTCGGCGATGGATAGTGCTGCGACGGCGCTGGAAGCCGGTGCGCACAGTGTTGATTTGATTATCCGGCGTAACGAAATCCCCCGCATCAACAAAGGCAAGGGTTCCGGCAGCCCCGGATTGGTACACGGTTATGCAGGCCTGTCTGACGACTGGAAATGGCGCATTCGTCATTACATCAACGAACAGCAGGTTCCTCCTCCCAAAGGCAGCACGTTGCGTGTGGCTTCACATCACAACGCGCGATTCAATACAGGCTGTCCGGTGCAGAAGATAGAGGTGCGCGATGACGTGATCTATCTGACCACACCAAAAGGTACGTTCGTACTGGATTTCCTGATTTTTGCCACCGGCTTCAAAATAGACTGGCATCTGCGTCCTGAGTATGCCGAACTGGCGCCGCTGGTGCGGACGTGGGCCGATCGCTATCGTCCGCAGCCCGGTCAGGAAGATGCAGAGTTGTCGGCCTGTCCGGATCTAGGTCCTGATTTTGAATTCCAGCCACGTGAAGGCGTGAATGCGCCCGGCCTGTCACACATTTATTGCTTCAGCTATCCG
Source organism: Pseudomonadota bacterium (assembly GCA_023387815.1). GTDB lineage: Bacteria > Pseudomonadota > Gammaproteobacteria > Burkholderiales > Burkholderiaceae_B > Advenella. The sequence goes on along the minus strand of JAEWHK010000063.1, from coordinate 64,608 downwards.
GCCGTGGCATCTCATGGTACGGTTTCCGGCGATATTCCTGCCATTTCCGACGGGGCGTCTGCCATTGCGCGCGCCATCACCGGGTCCCTCTATCAGGAAGATGTGGCCAGCTATTTTGAACAGATTGAAGCCTACGCCGAGCCCGAGCTCGACGGTGATGAGTGGACTGCTGCCAGCCCGCCACCACCGGTGGAGGCGCAATGACGTTATGGCTGATTAAACGCGTTCTGCAGGCGCTGCTGATCATTCTGTTGATGACGCTGATTGTCTTCATCGGTTTGCACGCGGTGGGCAATCCTATCGACATTCTGATCGGTCCCGATGCGGATCAGCGGGATCGGGCGCGCATTATTGCGCAGATGGGTCTTGATCAGCCATTATGGATGCAATATTTTCATTTTCTGGCCAGTGCGGTGAAAGGTGATCTGGGCAACAGCTTTGTCTACAACCAGCCGGCCCTGCAACTGGTTCTGCAACGGCTGCCCGCCACTATGGAACTGGCGCTGGCAGCGCTGTTTATTGCGATTGTGGTCGGTGTACCGCTGGGCCTGATTGCCGGTCTGTATTCGGAAAGCCTGTTTTCTCGGACGATCATGACAGGCAGCATATTGGGCTTCTCGCTGCCCACCTTCTGGGTTGGTTTGGTGCTGATTATGGCATTCAGTGTGAGTCTTGGCTGGCTGCCTTCCTCTGGCCGCGGCCAGACCGTGACGCTGTTCGGCTATCAATGGTCATTTCTGACGATTGACGGTCTGCGACATCTGCTGCTGCCCGCCATCAATCTGGCCCTTTTCAAAGTTTCACTTGTGATTCGCCTGACTTATGCCGGCGTACAGGAAGTGCTGCCGCTGGACTATATCCGGTTTGCGCGTGCCAAGGGTCTGAGCAATTTTCGCGTGATTGGCGTACATGTGCTGCGCAATATCATGATTCCCCTGGTGACCGTACTGGGCCTTGAGTTCGGATCGACCATTGCCGGTGCAGTGGTCACCGAAAGCATTTTCTCCTGGCCGGGCGCAGGCAAGCTGATCCTGGATAGTATCAACGGTCTGGACAGGCCGGTCATACTGGCCTATCTGGTTGTCATAGTCTGCGTTTTCGTGACCATCAATCTGCTGGTTGATATTGCTTACCGCCTGCTGGATCCGCGCGTGCGGCTGGAGGGTGCGCGATGAATCAGTCCGTTAACAGACAGACCGCAGAAGCAGCGGTGGACCCGGTGGCTGCACCGATAGTGCATGCGCCCAGACCTTCACGGTTTCGGGAAAGGCTGTCCGATTTCTTTTCCTCCAAGCGGGCGGCGATTGGCTTTGTGCTGCTTTTGTTGCTGGCATTGGGTTCGATATTTGCCCACTGGATTACGCCGCAGAATCCCTATGATTTAATGCAGCTGGATATTCTGGATTCTCGCCTGCCTCCGGGCAGTGCGAATGGTGCCGGTACGTTCAACTACTGGCTGGGGACAGACGGGCAGGGACGAGACCTGTTTTCGGCGATTCTTTATGGCCTGCGTATCAGTCTGACCGTGGGCGTCGGTTCTGCACTCATTGCAAGTGTGGTTGGAACCATACTGGGCGTACTGTCTGCCTACGCGGGCGGACGGGTTGACGGCTTTATCATGCGCACGGTTGATCTGATGCTGTCATTTCCTTCGATCCTGATTGCCATGATGATTCTTGCCTATCTGGGCAAGGGTATCGGGAATGTGATATTGACACTTGTGATACTGGAGTGGGCCTACTATGCGCGTACCGCGCGCGGACAGGCGCTGGCAGAAAGGCAAAAGGAATATGTAGAGGCGGCACGCAGTCTCAATATCCCGCGCTGGCGCATCATGCTGCGCCATATTCTGCCCAATTGCCTGCCGCCGCTGATTGTGATCGGTACCCTGCAGGTTGCGCGTGCCATCACGCTGGAAGCCACCATGAGTTTTCTGGGACTGGGTGTGCCGGTAACCGAACCCTCTCTGGGATTGCTGATTGCCAACGGGTATCAATACATGCTGTCAGGACAATACTGGATCAGTCTCTTTCCTGGTGTGGCACTGCTGATCACAATTGTGGCATTGAATCTGGTGGGTGATCGCCTGCGGGAAATCTTCAATCCGCGGAGGCAGCGATGAGTACATCACCCTTGCTGCAAGTGCGCGACCTGCGTACTCATTTCATGACGCGTGCGGGCCAGGTGCCTGCAGTGGATGGTGTTTCGCTGCAGCTCGAGTCCGGACGTATTCTGGGTCTGGTAGGCGAGTCGGGTTCCGGCAAATCAGTGACCGGCTTTTCGATTATGGGACTGGTGGATGAACCCGGCCGTATCGTTGGCGGAGAGATTCTGTTCAAGGGACAGGATTTCCTGAAAATGCCGCAAGCAGACCTGCGCAAATTGCGTGGCAACCGGATCTCCATGATTTTCCAGGATCCGATGATGACGCTGAATCCGGTTCTGCGGATCGACACGCAAATGATCGAAACCCTGCGTGCTCACGAGAAAATCAGCCGTCGTCAGGCCTGGGAGCAATCGCGCGACATGCTGGGACTGATGGGAATCCCCAGTCCCGAAGCTCGCCTCTCTGCCTACCCGCATCAGCTCTCGGGTGGTATGCGGCAGCGCGTGGCCATTGCCATTGCCTTGCTACTGCGTCCCGATCTGATTATTGCGGATGAACCCACAACGGCGCTGGACGTGACCATTCAGTCGCAGATTCTGTCTGAAATCCAGAAGCTCTCTGCCAGGTATGGCACGGCACTGATCTGGATCACGCATGATCTTTCCGTGGTTGCGGGTCTGGCCGATGATCTGAATGTGATGTATGCGGGAAGGATTGTCGAATCGGGTACGGTGGATCAGGTACTGGATGATCCGCAACATCCCTATACGCAGGGTCTGATACAGAGTCTGCCAATCAACAATAAACGTGGCCAGCCCTTGCGCCAGATTGCCGGTATGACGCCGAGCCTTCTTTCGCTGCCACCAGGCTGTGCCTTCGCGCCGCGATGTCCGCGGCGCACCGAGGTCTGTAACAGCATGCCAGGTCTGGATGATCTGGCAAATGGTCACCGGGTGCGTTGCTATCATCCTGGTGCAGCACCCGATTCGGGTATGGTGCAGGATACTGGCGGGTCGGGTAACGTGGCCTCGGATGCAGGAGCACAGGTATGACAGATGTAATTGAAACGCCGCTGGTGCGCGTCAGCCATGTGTCTAAGACTTTTGGCCAGCCCCATGATGGTCTGGTCGATAACTGGCTGGAAAAAGTCAGACTGCTGAAACCGGCCACGCTGACGCGTGCTGTGGATAATGTAAGCCTGGACATTACCAAGGGTGAAGTGGTCGGACTGGTCGGAGAGTCCGGCTGCGGAAAGTCCACGCTGGGACGCATGGTTGCAGGCATTATGGAGCCGACCTCAGGCAAAGTGCTGGTTCGCGGGCAGGATCTGAAAACTCTTCCGCGCCACGAGGCTGAAGCCGCTCGACTGAAAATCCAGATGATTTTTCAGGATCCGTATGCCAGTCTGAATCCGCGCATGCGCGTGCGGGATATTGTGGGTGAGTCGCCCCGGCTGCACGATATGGTGTCGTCTAAAGAGCTGGATCAGTATGTTTCCGAGCAGATGGAGCGCGCGGGCCTGTCGGCCAGTCTGCGCAATCGCTTTCCGCATCAGTTCAGTGGCGGGCAGCGACAACGCATTGGTATTGCGCGCGCGCTGGCTGTGGCTCCCGATATGCTGGTGTGTGACGAGGCGGTTGCTGCGCTTGACGTTTCCATTCAGGCTCAGATTCTGAATCTGTTCATGAAGTTGCGTGAAGAGCTGGGACTGACGTATCTGTTTATCAGTCACGATCTTGGTGTGGTAGAGCATCTGTCGGACCGCGTGGTGATTATGTATCTGGGCCGCATCGTAGAGCAGGCGCCTGTGGCGGATATTTTTCGCAGACCCAATCATCCGTATACGCAGGCATTGCTGGCCGAGATCCCGAAAATGCAGGACCGCAAGAAGGTGTTTTCCATGATCAAGGGTGAAATACCCAGTCCGATCAATCCACCATCGGGCTGTCATTTTCATCCGCGCTGTCCTCATGCGATGCCTCGATGCAGTACCGAGGTGCCGCTACTCAAAGCGGTATCCGGCGGGCACCTGAGTGCCTGTCATTTGAATGACCAGGCCTGATCCGGCTTGCGGCCGCCGTTGCATGCTGGCATGCACAGCCGCAGCGGATCGGGTTGATTTTATAGTTGCAGTTGCAGAACCTTTAAAGGAACACAAATGAAAAAGCGCGTACTGGCTGCCCTGGCAGCAGGCCTGTTGGCCGCAGGTAATATGGCTCACGCCGAAGAACTGAAAATCGCTTTTGCCGATAATCTGTCTTCGCTGGATCCTCAATTGAACAACTTTGCGGGTGACCGCTCTGCCGGCCTGTTCTTTTTTGACATGCTGGTTAACAACTACGATAACAAACTGCTGCCCGGCCTGGCCACGGAATGGAAAAACACCAGTCCGACCACATGGGAATTCAAGCTGCGTCCCGATGTCAAATGGAGCGATGGCACACCGTTCACAGCAGAAGATGTGATCTATTCAATCGAACGCATCCGCAAGGTGCCCGGTTCTGTTGCACCGTTTACGGGTTATGTGCGCACGATCAAGAGCGTGACCGAGAAAGAGCCTGGCACGCTGGTTTTTGAAACCACGATTCCCAATCCCGGTCTGCCGCTGAATCTGGCGTCTGTGCATTTGGTACAGAAAAAATCCACCGAGAATGCGACCAGTGATGATTTCAATTCCGGCAAGGCCCTGATTGGCACCGGTCCTTACAAACTGGTTTCCTATACGCCTGGCGCGGGTTTCCAGGTGGAAGCCAACCCGAACTACTGGGGCGAAAAACCCTTGTGGGATAAAGTGTCCTACCGTTATGTGGCCAATGCTGCCACGCGTTCAACAGCGCTGCTTTCCGGTGACGTTGACGTGATCGATAAAGTCTCTGTTGCCGATCTGAAAAAACTGGAGAACGATCCCAAGGTTGGCGTATTTGCCTATAACGGTCTGCGCGTGATGTTGCTGCAACCCAGCTTCAATCCCAAACCCAATAAATTTATTACGGACAATAGTGGCAAGCCGCTGGATAAAAATCCGCTGCTGGACGTGCGCGTCCGTCAGGCGCTGTCTCTTGCCATTAATCGTGATGCCATCGCTGACCGCATCCTGCAGGGAAGTGTGACCGTGGCAGATCAGTGGATGCCCAAGGATTCGATTGGCTACAATCCGAACGTCAAACCCATTGCCTTTGATGCACAGAAAGCCAAGGATCTGCTGAAAGAAGCCGGCTACCCGGATGGATTCAACCTGACCGTGCATGTGCCAACGGACCGTTATCCCCTGGCCCCTGAGACCGTGCAGGCGGTGGCTCAGTTCTGGAGCCGCATTGGCGTGAAAACACAGGTATCGGTTGTGCCATGGGCTGTGTACTCCAGCGCTGCCAAGAAAAACGAATACGCCATGTCTGTCATCGCATGGGGTAACGGTACGGGCGAGGGCAGCTACGCCATGGTGAATATTCTGGCAACAGTGGATCCGGAAAAAGGCCTGGGTGCTTCCAACTGGGGGCATTACAGCAGCGAAAAACTGGATGATTATCTGAAACAGGCCACCGAAGAGTTCGACGATGGCAAGCGTGAGAAAATCATGCAGGACGCCGCTCAGCTGGTGTCCGATGAAGTCGGTATCATTCCTTTGTTCCACTACAAAAACATCTGGGCAGCGAAAAAGGGCCTGGTGGTCAAGCCACTGAGTTCCGATCGTACAGTGCCTGTGATGGTGACCAAGGAATAAGACGGTTCACTGATATTCAAGTAGTGATTATCACACCCGCCATAAGTGCGCGTCATACGAAAAATCTTCGTGGGCGCGTCGCGGCTTTCTGGAAATAGTATGTCAAATGAAATTCTGTCGGTGACGCCAGCCGATGCCCTGATCGATGAACCGCGTCAGATCCTTGTTCAGGGTCTGGCGCCGCGCGAGCGCATCACCATCGCAACCAGTACCGAGAGAGCCGGTGGCACGCTCTGGCAAAGCCAGGCTGAATTTGAGGCCACTGACGACGGTGTGGTGGATCTGACAGCGCAGGCACCCGTATCCGGAAGCTACCAGGGCGTTTCGTCCATGGGACTGTTGTGGTCGCAGGAACCGGCACAGGCCAACCGTCGCGAAGTGTTTCCCGACAGCGTTACGCAGCCGCTGCTGACGAACATCACGGTCAACACGAAAAATAATACGCTGCAGGCAACCCTGACTCAACGACTGATGGACGAGGGCGTGCAGCGTATCGAAGTCCGCGAAGAAGGTCTGGTCGGCACGCTTTTCCTGCCCGCAACGCCAGGTCCTCACCCGGCTGTGATGATTTTGAACGGTTCAGGTGGCGGAATCAATGAACCGCGTGGGGCGCTGTATGCGTCGCGCGGATATATTGCATTTGCATTAGGGTATTTCAAGGCGCCCGGCCTGTCCGATTACATTTCCAATACGCCGCTGGAGTATTTCAAAAAAGGCATGGACTGGCTTCGCAGAACGCAGCAGCCGCTGGATGGATTTGTTGCACTTAGCGGCCAGTCACGCGGCGGCGAACTGGTGCTGCTGCTGGCCAGTATTTATCCCCGCGATGTGAGCGCGGTGATTGCCTATGTGCCGGGCGCGGTCGTGCACAGTGGTCAGAATGCAGCAGACCCCAAAGTAGGCCGGGAAGGGCCGGCGTGGCTGCTGGATGGCAAACCCCTGACCCACGTCTGGCAGGATAACAAAACTGCTACCTGGGCACCTTTTGACGAGGGGCCGTCGCCTCACCGTCATGCACGTGCCATCATGACTGCGCTGCAGGATCCTGACGCTGTGGCTCGTGCCCGTATCAAGGTTGAAAATATTGAAGGCCCAATCATTCTGCTGTCTGCCACGGACGACGGCGCCTGGCCGTCCAGTCTGTACAGCAAAATGATTTACGATCACTTGCATGAAGTTGGCTTTGGTCATGTGGTGCAGTGGGTGGACACCAAAGACGGCGGGCACAGTATTGTGTTCCCGTATGTTCCGACCACACAGCTTGTTTATTCCCATCCTGTGTCCGGCAAAGTAAATACCGGCGGCGGACAACCGGAGGCAAATGCCCAATCGGATGAACATAGCTGGGCCGCGGTGAAGGATTTTCTGCAGAACGCGGTCAGGGCACACCAGGGGCGTGGTCAGGCAAAATAAGTAGCGTCTGATTAGCTGCCAGTTTGACTTTCTGCATATTTGAGTGCCCATAAAATCATAAATTGATCTATAAATAGTTCATATAATATACATATGATCTATTAATGGATCATTTTTCAATATATAGGCACGACTTCTCTTGAATTGATCTATAAACAGGTCATATAATTAGTCTATTAACTGTTTATAGATCATTGCGATGCCAAAACCCGCCGCTCGAGCTTACACTCCTTACGCCAAAGACGCCTGCGCCCTTCTGGGAAGCCATATCCGGGAAGCACGTATTGATCGTCGCATGACTGTCGCCGAACTGGCCGAACGTACGGGGGTGTCCAGAGGACTGGTCAACCGGGCCGAGTCTGGCGATATGGGGTGCTCCATTGGCGTCGTTTTCGAAATGGCTGCACTGCTTGGCATTGAGTTATTTCAGCTTCAGCCACTTCCGCTTCTGCGCGAACTCCAGCATTCCCGGACGAAATTGACGCTACTTCCAAAGTATGTTCGCAAGATCAATGAAGAGGTCAATGATGACTTTTAAGTCTGGCGAGAAAGTGGCCTATTTTTACCGGGTGAGACACAGCCCTGAATATTGAGGTCATTACGAATATCATCGCAAGTGAATTACGGACAGCCTTTCAACGGCAGCTCGGTCAACTTTTCCTGGTGGGATAGCAGTGCCTTATTGTTATTGATCTGGTGAGCCGAGAGCCAATGCCACCACGCCCGCATACAGTACCTCTCCGGTGGGCTGTCCGGTGGGCGACCCGCCGGCAGGTTCAAGACTGACAGCTAGCGTGGTGCCATATAGAGTGGATAGTTCCTCCAGGTCGATACGCGTGCTTTCGCCGGGATTCAGAAGTCCCAGGGAGACCGGCTTTTTGTCTGTCCCGATACGCCATAACTGCAGACTGTGCTGTGCATCGGTTGCCGTCATGTTCAGTGGCGTGAACACCAGGGCCCGATCGCGGGCATCGTAGCCGGCAATCAGATGCGCGGCGGAATCCGGAGTTTTGGGAGAAAGTACGGCAATGGGCTGCACGAACGCAGGAGCGTCTCTGTGATCTGCCGCACCCGGCCAGAACAGAGCTGCAACAAGACAGGCGGCTAGCGCTGCACTCGTCCATTGCCATACCCGAATTCTGCGTGCCATGTCGACTCCGGACGGTGTTACGGAGCCTGAAATGTCGATATCGAGGTTCTGATTGGATGCGTCCTTGTTGCTGGTGCGCTGGCCATTAGCGTCCTTTGATATTCTTTCGCTGATGGCTTGCCAGACATGAGGGGGCGGCTGCACCGGTTCGTCATTCAGGTCCAGCTGTGCAAAGGCTTGCTGCCAGTCGGCCACTTGACGAGCCAGGGCGGGATCGTTCGCAATACGCTGTTCAAGGCGGCGTCGCGCTCCGCCACGCAGGGTGCCCAGCACATATTCCGCTGCCAGCAGGTCGTCGGGTTTGAATTCGTTCATAATCCCAGACACCTCTTCAACTGAGCCAGGCCTCTTCTGATCCAGCTCTTGGTGGTTCCCAATGGCTGCGCCATGTGTTTGGCGATCGCCGCATGCGAAAGACTATGATAATAGGCAAGAAAAATACTCTGACGCTGTTCGGCTGTCAATTGCTTCATGCAGTCGTCAAGCTTTTGAGAGGACTGGCCTTGTTCGTAAGCTGCTAGCGGCCCGGGATCGGAATCGAGCAGCAAATCCATGTTTCCGTCAACGGAGGGATCGGCAGGCTCAGAGCGGCGCAAGCGGTCAATGGCCCGATTGCGAACAATATTGGTCATCCAGGTCAACGGCGCGCTGTAATCACTATTGTAATTGCCGGCCTGATTCCATATCGTAATAAACACATCCTGCAGTAGTTCCTCGGCCAGTTCGGCTCGCTTGAGCATACGCAATGCAACAGCATACAGACGTGGCGACACCTGAACATACAGCGCTTCGAATGCTCGCCTGTCCTTTCGAGCCACAGCCAAAAGAAGATTGCGATGTTGCTGGTCGCCGGTTTGCGCCATGTATCTGTTTATGTGTTTGATGTTTGAAGTCCCATAGTCACACGAAATTTCCATTGCCGTCAATGCATTTTCTTAATCCTCCCGCGACGCTGGTAAGCTGAAAAAGCGCAGCTTGCCAGCGTGTGCTCAAGAGCAACGCGCGTGAAAGCGCACGGTACCTGCAATCCAGTACGCGCTACTTGGGCATCAGTACCGTGTCGATGACGTCGATCACGCCATTGGACTGCATGACATCATATGTGCTGATATTGGCCATGCCCCCTGCTTCATCCTTGATCTGGATATTCTGCGGGCCATTCATCATCAGCCAGAGCGTTCCGCCCTGCACTGTTTTTAGCATCGCTTTGCCGCCGTCTTTCTTGATAATTTTTTCCAGGTCGTGCTTGGTGTATTTGCCTGCGACGACATGATAGGTGAGTACTGCGGTCAGCTTTTGCTTGTTCTCAGGCTTGAGAAGCGTATCGACTGTTCCCGCAGGAAGAGCATTGAAAGCCGCGTTCGTGGGTGCAAACACCGTAAACGGTCCTTTCCCCTGCAGGGTCTCTACCAGACCGGCTGCTTTCACGGCTGCGACCAGCGTGGTGTGATCCTTAGAATTCATCGCGTTTTCCACAATGTTTTTCTGTGCAAGCATGGGGGCACCGCCAACGTTTACTGTGGCTGCGCCCGCCACGCTTGCGGCAGCCAGCATGGCAGCCAGAACTAGCGGACGAGTTAGTGATTTCATGAGAATTCCCTTGTATGGATTGAGTGGGCAACATTACCTCACACTGACATATACGCAGAAGCAGGCGAATCGGATGCAGGAGTGGTGCAAATGCATCCATTTCCCGCTTCTCTGCGTATATCACTATGTGAGGCTATGGAGACGAACAATCTATACCCACGAAAACCAAACCTTCATATGGTCTGGTTCCTGCCGACGGACATATTGTCAGTTGGCCCGCCGCGCTGCATTTGCTTCGCGGTTTACTCTACACAACCAGGAGTACTTTATGAAAATCATTACCCATTCCGCCGTTGCCCTGTGTCTGATTCTTGGTACCGGAGTCGCAGTGGCTTCAGATATCACGAGCAAGGAGAATACCCAGGAAAGTATGTCCGACAACAGCAAACTGAGCGAAGCCAAACCGATCAATGGTGCAGCGAGTGAAAATATGAACCAGGAATCCATGTCTCATGAGGGGATGTCCAAGGAAAGCATGTCCAACGATAGCGAGCCCAAAGAAGGCATATCCACAGAGAGCATGGACACGGATAAGATGAAAAACTAGGGCAGTATGTGCTGCTGAGGCAGAATCTGGATCGTGGTCTGCGAATGCAGAGGTGGCGTTACGTCTGATGTCTCTGACGTCGTCATCAACATTTACCCGTCAAACCGCCGTCTACGACCAGTTCTGTCCCTGTAATGTAGGACGCGTGCTCCGATGCGAGAAACGCTATCGCATGGGCCACTTCCCACGGTGTTCCCATTCTTTTCATGGGGACCTGGGCATCCCGCTTTCGCCGGATTTCATCCATGTCATTGGATGCAGAAAATGCCGCGCCGACATTCTTGCGGATTCTTGGTGTATCGATAAGCCCGGGGATAACGGTATTGGCCCGGATATTACGGTCGGCATATTCGTGTGCAATCATCCTGGTCATCTGAATCAACGCCGCTTTCGTAACGCTATAGGCAAGATGTGGGTAGCCTATGTATCGTATTCCTGCAATTGAAGCGACAGAAACGATAGTGCCGCCTCCTTGCTCTATCATGCCCGGTATCAGCATTTTCGATAGCGACAGAAGGCTATCGACATTGGTACGCTGAATACGCTGCAGATCCGCAACCTCGGTTTCAGAGACTCCGCCCATCTTCCCGATGCCGGCATTGGCAATCAAGGTTGTGATAGGGCCGAATCTGTCGGTGGCGGCCTTCAACGCACGTTTCATGTCCTGCGTATCGGTGATGTCACCTTGCACCGGCAGACATATTCCTCCCCGGCTCTCGATTTCCTGCGCTGTTTCACTTGCAGCATCTGCATGGTAGTCCAGTGCAATCACCTTCGCACCGGAACTTGCCAACACAACGGATGTTGCTTTTCCGATGCTCCAGCCCGGACCGCTGCTGCCCGCGCCGGCAACCAGAATGACCTGCTCAGCGTCACGCATTGTCGGTGTCCTTTTTCTGATAGGGGATCGCCTGATCAATGGTGTCCCATATGAATCTGCCTGACGGTATCGTTTGTTCTTCTCCGATATGCGCGACCAGTCCCGCGGCTCGTGAGATGACGGCGAATCCGCGCATCAGCCTTGAAGGAACGCCAATCGCACCCAGCAGTGCCGCGACAGCGCCGGTGGCATTGATTGTTATATGTCGTTCATATACCTGATCAACAGCAGCACTCAGTAACTTCAGGGCATCCAGGTGCTTTCTGTTCAGCTCGGATTCGCTATCAGCCAGCTGCAGAAGTTTAATGGATCTGGGATCATCGGGTTTGTGCAAATGATGACCAAAGCCGGGCAAATGCAGCTTGTTTTTTCGGTATCGGCTGGCGATTTCTGTCGCGGTCTCCTGCTGATTGTCAGATGCAATAATTTCATCCAGCAGTGCCGAGCAGTTTTCCATGGTGCCGACAAACTGACTGCCAACGGCCAGCAGGCCCGAGGCAACTGCACCCTGAAGGTTTTCGGGGGCGCTCATGTAGATCAATCGGGTTGCAATAGCGCTGGGGGTCAGCCCGTGTTCCATCAGGGTCACGAGCACAGCGTCTACAATCCTGGTGTCTACTGGACGGGGTTTTCTGCCCATAATCTGCAGAAACATGACATCAGTAAAGGTTGCTTCGCCTATCAGGTCGTTGACCAGGTCCTTGTCGCGATAGTTCATGCCGGTCAGGGTATGTGCACATAGCTCTGTTGTCGGTGTTGTCATGGTTTGTCCTTATTACAATGGTGATGTCTCGGTCGCGTTGAAAGCGCCCGACAGTATCTGTTCCTGAATGGTTTTTTTCAGTACCTTCCCTACCGGAGATCGTGGCAGGTTCTGGAAGAAATAGATGTGTTTCGGTGTGTGGACCGGACCGAGTTTCTCGCGGGCAAAGGCCTGGAGTTCTTGTGCCGTCGCTGTACATGAGGCGCGCAGCTGTACCGCCGCGTTTACAGATTCTCCCCATTTTTCATCTGTCATACCAAATACGGCAACCTCATGAACGGCAGGGTGTTGTGACAATGCGTTTTCCACGTCTATCGGATACACATTGAAGCCGCCGGTGATAATGACATCGCGAATCCTGTCCTTGATGAAAATAAAGCCCTTGTCATCCATGTAGCCGACATCACCCGTGTGAAGCCAGCCGTCCGTGATGGTTTCTGCGGTTTTCTCAGGCAGCTGCCAGTATCCCGTCATCACCAGATCACCGCGAATCAGAATCTCGCCGGCCTCACCTTGCGGCAATGGTTTCATTTCCTTATCCACAATTGCAATATCGGTCAGCCAGCTGGCGCGCCCCACCGAGGCACGGTATTGTGTCTGCGCAAGTTCCTGCGGGCCAATCAGTGTGGCAATTTGCGGGGCTTCTGTCTGGCCGTAGGTTGTGGCAAGGACATTGCCAAAGAAGGACTGTGCAGCGGATATTTTTTCAGATGGCATGCCTGCGCCGCCGTAGATCAAAAGGCGCAACGAAGGGAAGTCTTCGGCGCCTGAGCTTGCCGCCGCCATCAGTTTATAGATCAGGGTAGGGGGCATGAATGTCATAGTGCCGCGCTGTTCCCTGAATGCATACAGAATATCGTTTGCTTCAGACGTAGCAGACAATACCAGGCAACCACCCTGAGCCAGTAATGGCAGCACATAAGTGCCGGTGCCATGGCTGATTGGTGCGCAGATCACGAACCTGTCTGCCTCGGTAATCTGCCAGCCGTGAATCTGATTAATGATGACTGCGCGCCACGCGCGATAGGGTTGCATGACACCTTTGGGCATCCCGGTCGTACCGCCGGTGAATTTGATCGCCTGAATGTCATCCGCACTGAAAGCATGGCTGACCGGAGTCTGCCCACGATACTGTGCTATCAATGCTTCCGTTTCATCCAGATTGATGAGGCGAACATCCGACAGTTCGTGAGTGACGCCTGCACCATGGTCATCCTGAAAGATGATTGACGGATTGATGACGTCTGTGATCCTCTTTATTTCAGAGGAGGTGCTGCGATAATTCAGCGGCACCCAGACCTTGCCTGCGGCCATGATGGCAAGCATGGTGACGACATAAGAGACAGCGTTGCCAGCGCAGAGGCCGATTCTTGAGCCAGCCTCGCTGTCCAGTTGCTGGATGGCGCAGGCAAGCGCCTTTACCCGTTCAGCAAGTGCCGCATAGGTGACCGTGGTATCGCGGGATTCTATGGCAATTCTTTCAGGGTGAAGCGTCGCGGATCGGTAGAAAAAATCGATTGGGTACATCCTTGTTTCACCTTCTTTAATTGGCGCTCAGATTGGCTTCGCGCACCACTTTTTCCCATCTGGTTATTTCGTCCTGAGTAAATTTGTCCAGATACTGGGGTGTATTGTCTTCTGTGGTCGGGTTGAAGCCATTTTTTGCAAAAGCTTCTTTGACTTCAGGCGAGTCTATGACCTTGTTCAATGCCTTGTTCAGCTTGCTGACGATAGCGTCATCGGTACCTTTGGGAGCGACGATTGAAAACCAGGAACTGACCAGGAAATGGTCGATGCCCTTTTCCTTGAACGTAGGAACATCGGGCAGCGCGGGATCGCGCTTCTCTGTGGTCACTGCCAGCGGTGTCAGACTGCCTGCTTTGATTCTGCCGACAGATGAAGGTATGTTATCGAACATAGAGTCGACCTGGGCTCCAAGCAGATCATTGACGGCGGGCCCACTGCCTTTGTAAGGGATATGCAGAATTTTGGTGTCGGTGAGTACCTTGAACAATTCACATGACATATGGATTGATGAACCAATTCCTGACGATGCGCAGGTCAGCTTTCCTGGATTCTGCTTCGCGTAGGAGACGTATTCATCCACGGACTTGATGTTCGTCTTCGGGTTGACTACCAGGACATTGCCGATGGAAGCGATAAAGCCTACGCTGCGAAAATCCCTGAGATAGTCGTAGTTGAGTTTCTTGTACAGCGACCGGTTGATCGTGTTTGCAATACTTCCGACCAGCAGGGTGTAGCCGTCATTTTTGGCGCGGGCAACATACTCTGTTCCAATATTGCTGTTGGCGCCGGGTTTGTTTTCTACAACAAAGGTTTGCCCCAGTTCGCTGGACAGTCCTTTTGCCACCAGTCTTGCCAAAATGTCGGTTGCGCCACCGGCAGAATAGCCAACAACCAGGCTGACAGGTCTGCTCGGGTATTCATCTGCCATGGCCGCATTGCATGCAAGCAGTGCAATGGAAAGCGTAGTTACTCTGAAAAATGCTGTTTTCATATTGTCTCCAGTCTTGTGTTGTGAATCATCGGTTGCACATCGTGAATTATTTTTTGCGCTGAATTCAGTTGTCATGCGAGTGAATTCTAGTCAGGTCGCAAGCTATGGCAAAATGCATTTGTCCAACAATTGGACAAATGGAGGAGTGATGAAATATAAAGATGAGCCGAAAACGTTGGTGCGTGGATTGACTATTCTTCAAGCGTTGAGCCGCGCCGGGCCATCCGGACTTAAGATTGCAGAGATCGCCGTGAAGGCCGGAATCGCGCGTCCCAGCGTGTACCGCTTTGTCAGCGTTCTGCTTAATCACGGCTATATTGCAGAAGCCGGAAAATCAGGACGATACATTTACAATCCTGAAAAATGGCGGGACTTGTCAGAGGCCGGTTCTGAGCTTGACGAACTGAGGGATGTGCTTAAGAGAATCAGCGAGAAGACGGGTGATTCCTCGTTCCTGATCCGGCAGGACAATGCCGACTCCCTCTGTATTCATCGGGAAATTGGTTCCTATCCGCTGCAGGTATTGTCCATTCAGATCAATCACAAGCAGCCAATGGGCGTGGGCGCCGCAGGTCTGGCCCTGCTATCTCATCTGGCCGAAGACGAGCGGGAACGTATCCTTGCAGAAAATGCGCAGCAGCTGCATCGATTTGGTGGAATTACCGTGAATAAATTGAAGTTATTGATCAAGGGCACAAGAGAGCGCGGCTGGTCTGTTGTGGGGAATGCCGCGGTGCAAGGTGTGCTTGGTGTGGGCGTGGCCATTGCTGATAGCCAGGGACGTGCGCGTTACGCAATCAGCGTGTCATCTGTGGAGGCCCGCTTTACTCGAGCGCGACAGAAGGCTGTGATTGGCATCATCAAGACCGAAATAGGCAGACTCAATCATTATCATTGCCTGGAGTGAAGAAACTGACTATTTGCGCAACGCCCTCTTCCGGGCTGCAATGCACCTCCAACCCGCGCAGCAGGACCACATTTTTTCGCCAGTCCGTTAGAATGTTCGGATGGCATATGTCATCACTATGAAGAGCAACAAGCTAAAGGAAATATCATGCAAAGTGCAGAGTCAATCGATCTGATCGATACACTGCTCAATCTGACGCCAGAGAGCAAAACCTGGCAGGCACGGCAGTTCAGGGAAAAAGTGAAATCCGGTACGCAGGCCAGTTATGAGGCCCTGTTTTCTGCGGATCTTCATTTTCCCCTCAAGGATCGCTGGCTGGTCGCGCTTTATGCGAGCAGTCTGATGAAATGTGATGAGCTGACCACGCACTATACCGAACAGGCTTTGCTGGCCGGCATCGAGGAAAAACTGGTGCAGATTGTGATTGAGGATGACGAAGAAGCGATTCTCAAATGTGAACTGAACAGTGCGCTGCAATTTACCAGGAAGCTGATGCTGAACCCTATCGAAGGTAACCAGGCGGCACTGTTGACGCTGAAGGATTCAGGCATGTCTACGCAGGACGTGGTGGTGCTGGGCCAGCTGATCGGATTTCTGGCGTATCAGATTCGACTGGTGGCAGGATTGAAGGCAATGCAGAAACTGGAGCAGGCAGCATGAGCGATATCATCAAAACCAACGGATTTACCAACCAGACACTGGGCTGGAAGGCATGGCTGGATGTGGTGGATGCGAATGCGGCAACGCCGGAACAGAACAAGGTGCTTGAAGCCAGTCATCCGCAGGCCAAGACCTCAGACTATTATCTGCTGCTGGTCCATGAGCCGCATATTCTGGATAAGCGTTCGTATACCTATAACGCCATTATGTATGCGCCCGGCGGCCTGAATCGTGCGGATCGTGAACTGGGTGCCCTGACGGTGTCGCGTATCAACGGCTGCGTGTATTGTGCATCGGTTCATGCCCAGCGATTTGAACAGCTGGCCAAGCGAAATGAGATTGTGCATGACGTTTTTGTGGATCCAGCAACGGCCGCCAAAAATGATCGTGACGCCGCCGTCATCGAGGTGGCCACGGCGCTGACGCGCGATGTTGCCGGATTTGATGCAGACAATCTGCAGGCCCTGAAACAGCAGGGGTTCGACGAAGTGCAGATGCTGGATCTGATTCACTCGGTTTCGGTGTTCGGCTGGGCCAATCGCCTGATGCAGAATCTGGGTGAGCCGGTTTTCCCAGCAGAATAGCCTTGCAGAAGGCCGGAAACCCCGGCCTTAATAGGCGAAGCGCTCCTGCAGGGCTTCCAGGTGGCATTCCTTCAGAATCGCCAGCTGGCGCTCGCGAGCGCTTTTTTTGAAGCCACCGGTTTTACGGGCGATGATCAGTTCGTTTTTCATGGAATGCTCCCATCCCACCAGTTCAGTCACCGTGACCTGGTAACCCCGGGCTTCCAGCTGCAGGCAACGCAATACATTTGTGATTTGGCTGCCAAATTCCCGCGTATGCAGCGGATGGCGCCACAACTCGGATAGCGGCGTTTTGCCCAGCGTATTGCCCTTGGTGGCGCGTAGTGCAGCAGCGACTTCGGCCTGGCAGCAGGGTACGAGCACAATGTAACGGGCATCGCGGGCAAGTGCAAAACGAATGGCGTCGTCTGTTGCCGTATTGCAGGCGTGCAGAGCCGTCACAATGTCGATTTTTTCCGGCAGATCAGCAGAGGAAATGGACTGTTCAACGGTCATGTCCTTGAACTGCATGCCTTTGAATCCCAGTCTGCGAGCCAGTGCTTCGGATTTTTCTACCAGCTCGGGGCGCGATTCAATGCCATAGACGTTGGCGCTGTCGTGTTCTTTCAGGAACAGGTCGTACAGGATGAAGCCCAGGTAGGATTTACCTGCGCCATGGTCAACCAGGGAGAGAGACTGCTTTTCATCCAGCACAGATTTCATCAGCGGTTCGATGAACTGGTACAGGTGATAGACCTGCTTGAGCTTGCGACGCGTGTCCTGGTTGATTTTGCCATCGCGCGTGAGGATATGCAGTTCCTTGAGCAGTTCAATCGACTGTTGTGGCTTGATTTCGGGTATCAGGGTCATGGTTCGGCTATCGGTGATATCAATGAACGCTTACACCGTCATCGAGAAGATCCGTGCATTCGGCTGATGCCTTAGCATGCGCAGATCAAAGGCCATACAGATATTGCGTGCAAATGTGCGACCCGCTTCGGTAATGTCGATACCGTCGTCGCGAATGACGATCAGGCCGTCTTTCTCCATTTCTTCCAGTCGCGCCAGAACCTCGGGCAGTTCCGGGAACTGCATGGCGGGGTCTGTCCAGCGTGTCTGCAGCTGACACATCAGATTCAGGATGTGGCGACGAATGACCAGGTCTTCGTTGTTCAGCAGATGGCCGCGGAACAAAGGCAGCTTGCCGCTTTCCACGCGGGCGTAATAATCTTCAAGCACTTTTTCGTTCTGCGCAAAGGCATACCAGGTGTCACTGATGGCCGAGACGCCCAGGCCGATCATGAGCTGGGTGGAAGAGGCCGTGTAGCCCATGAAATTGCGGTGTAGATCCTTGTTCAGCATGGCCTGATACAGCGTGTCCGAAGGCAGGGAGAAGTGGTCCATGCCGATTTCCACGTAGCCCAGCTCTTCCAGCAGGCGCTTGCCGTTTTCGTACAGGGCGCGTTTCTGCTCGCCCGAAGGCAGATCGTTTTCATCGAAACCGCGCTGACCATTACCCTTGATCCAGGGGACATGCGCGTAGGAATAGAAGGCGAGGCGGTCGGGTTTGAGGGCAATGGTGCGCTTGATCGTGGACTCCATGGCTTCCCAGGTCTGGAAGGGCAGTCCAAAGATCAGATCATGGCTGACGCTGGTATAGCCGATGTCACGGGCAAGTTGTGTCACATTCAGCACGTTCTCGTATGGCTGAATGCGATGGATGGCTTTCTGTACAACGGGGTCGTAATCCTGCACGCCATAGCTGACCCTGCGAAAGCCCAGGTCATAAAGCGTTTGCAGATGTTCCTTGCGCGTATTGTTGGGGTGCCCTTCGAAGCTGAATTCATGATGCTCATGGACAATGGCACTGTCCAGAATGCCGCCGAGCAGGCGCTGCAGGTTGGCACTGCTGAAGAAGGTTGGTGTGCCGCCACCCAGGTGGATTTCCCGGATGACTGGTTTGTCACCCAGCAGCTTACAGTACATGTCCCACTCTTTGAGAACGGCGTCGATGTAGGGCTCTTCGACGCTGTGCTTTTTAGTGATGCGCTTATGACAGGCGCAGAAGGTACAGAGCACCTCACAGAACGGCAGATGGATGTAGAGGCTGATGCCCTCCTTCGCATTGGATTCCGCAAAGCTGCGCCTGACGGTCTGCAGATACGCGTCCGGATTGAAGCTGTCTTCTTCCCAGTAAGGGACGGTCGGATAGCTGGTGTAGCGCGGACCGGGGATGTTGTATTTCTGAATTAAAGTGTTCATTGTGTACATGCGCCCCCGGTCTGAAGCGCGGGGGACTTAAAATGCCGGCTCGGTGTCGTCCGGGTTGGCGGATTCGGCAGTCTGCGTGCTGGCGGTTTTGCTCGCGGCCTTTTTGGCGGCGGTTTTCTTCGCTGCGGCTTTTTTTGCTGCAGTTTTGGTGGCGGATTTGCCGGCAGTTTTGCGGACTGCTTTTTTCGCTGCCTTTTTGACTGCCTTGGTGCCTTCCGCTGCGTCCTGCTCTGCTGATCCTGCGCTTTTTGCGGCGGACTTGCTGGCTGTCTTTGTGGCGGTTTTCGTTGCCGATTTGGACGCCGATTTTGCCGCTTTCGCAGGGCGGGGCTCAAATTCAAACTCTATTTTACCCGCTTTCGACAGGGCAAGGTACGCTTTGAACTTGCGGTTGGTCCGATTGGACACAAAGCCATCGAGCAGGTCGGTCTTGCCCTGGGTCAGCAGTTTGCCCATTTGTGTGTGGTCAATTTCCTGCTGCAGGATGACGCGACCAGACTTGAAGTCGCAGCTCTTTTTCTCTCCGACCGTGTTTTCGCACACATAACTCATCCCTGTGTCATAGACGTTGCCACTGCATTTGGGGCAATGCCCCACAGGGGTGAGCTGAGACACGTCCAGTGGCTCGCTGTTGTCGTCGTCAGACTGGCCGAAATCGAATTCCAGTTTGTTTTCGGGCGTGATGCGCAAAATGGCCGAAAACGGACGGCCCATTTTGCTGATAAAGCCGTTCAGCGGCCCCAGGGTTTTGTTTTGCAGCAATTCTTCGACTTCGGGAATCTCGAAAGTGCGGCCACCGGGGTGCTTGGTAATGGAAAAATCACAGTTGGTGCAGGCGTAGCGGCGATAGTTTTCCTTGACCACACCGCCGCAAGCGGGGCATGGCGTGGAAAGGGTCGCGTAGTCGCCGGGCACGGTATCCTGCTCGTATTCCTTGGCACGCTTGACGATGATCTGCGTACTCTGGGCAATTTCGCGCATGAAGGCGGCCCGGTCCAGCAAACCCTGCTCCATTTGCTTGAGTTTGTGCTCCCATTCGCCTGTCAGTTCGGGCGATGTGAGTTCGCGTACGTTCAGGCCGACCAGCAATGTCATGAGCTGGCGCGCCTTGGCGGTGGGAATGAGTTCCCGTCCTTCGCGCCTGAGGTATTGTTCGTTCAGCAGACCTTCGATGATGGTCGCGCGCGTGGCTGGCGTACCCAGGCCGCGTTCCGACATGGCTTCGCGCAGTTCGTCATCGTCCACCAGCTTGCCGGCGCCTTCCATGGCAGACAGCAGCGTGGCCTCGGTGTAGCGGGCGGGCGGCCGCGTGACCAGTTCCCTGGCCTCGATATCTTCGGTTTTGACGGTCTCGTTATCGGCAACGGGCACCAGGGTGGCATCACTTTCCTGATTCTCACGACCGTAGATTTCCAGCCAGCCCGGTTTGACCAGGACTTTACCTTCGGTTTTGAAGTGATGGCTGGCCACGATAGTGATGCGGGTTGTGACGCGGAACTCTGCCGGCGGGAAAAAGACCGCCATGAACCGTTTGGTGACCAGGTCGTAGAGTTTGCCTTCGGCTTCGCTCAGTTCCTTTGGGACCTGAAGGGTAGGGATGATGGCGAAGTGATCCGAGATTTTCTTGTTGTCGAAAATGCGCTTGTTGGGTTTGATCCAGCTGTTTTGCAGGATTTTTTTGGCAAAAGGCGCGTTGCGACGTGCCAGTGTCGAGTCGGCACCGGTAATGGCCTCAAACGTCTGTTTGACCGTACCCAGGTAGTCTTCGGGCAGGTAGCGCGAATCGGTACGCGGGTAGGTCAGAGCCTTATGCCGCTCGTATAGGCTTTGCGCCAGTGCCAGTGTGGTTTTGGCCGTAAAGCCGAAACGGGAGTTGGCCTCGCGTTGCAGAGAGGTCAGATCGAACAGGCCAGGCGACATTTGTGTGGACGGTTTGGACTCTTCGGTGACCGTGCCGTTCTTGCCACGGCAGGCCACGACCACAGACTGGGCGCTGGCCGCAGACCAGAGACGGTTGTCCTTTTTCTCGGGGTCGGTTTCGTCCTTGCGGAAAGCCGGGTCAAACCAGCGGCCTTCATAGAGACCACCTGCGGCCACGAAAGTGGCATGCACTTCCCAGTAGTCCCTGGGTTTGAACTGGCGGATTTTTTCTTCGCGTTCGAAAACAATCGCCAGCGTTGGTGTCTGCACGCGACCGATAGGCGTTTTGAAGAAGCCGCCATCCTTGCTGTTGAAGGCCGTCATGGCACGCGTGCCGTTGATACCGATAAGCCAGTCAGCCTCGGCGCGCGAGCGTGCGGCCGCCTCCAGCGGTTTCATGACACTGTCATCGCGCAGGTTGCTGAAGGCTTCGATGATGGCATTGCGCGTCATGGACTGCAGCCAGAGCCGTTTGATGGGCTTGTTGACGCCCGAATACTGGATGATGTAGCGGAAGATGAGTTCACCCTCGCGCCCCGCATCGCAGGCGTTGATGATGGCGCTCACGTCTTTGCGCTTAAGCAGTTTGACAAGCATTTTGAGCCTGTCGGTGGCTTTTTTGTCCGACGGTTTCAGGTCGAACGCTTTTGCCGGAATGGCCGGCAGGTGATTGAACGACCATTTTCCGCGCACGACGTCGTCAGGATTGGTCAGGGTAAGCAAATGCCCTACGCTGGACGACAAGACATACTGGTCGTTCTCAAAGTAGTCGCCTTCACGGTGCATACCACCCAATGCGCGAGAAATATCAAGCGCAACTGAAGGTTTCTCAGCGATAATCAGGGTTTTCGTCATGGTTTTCCGAAGTTATGGAACACAGGCTTGTGTGTTATTTTTCACCTGAGTGTACTACAGGGTAATTATCCAGACAGGGATAAAGGCAAGCAGTTCCGTTTCTGGTGGCTGGCATTTCTGTCGGTCTAAGCGCGGATAATACGAGAGGTAAATCCATTCATGCAAGCACCAAACACTAAATTTGCAGAATCTGCGGGTGATCAAACCTTCCACTGGCGGCGGTTTTTTCATCTGGCGCTGCGCGTGCTGGGCGTCGGACTGCTCGCCAGCGGCATCGTCACGCTCATCGCGGCAAACTGGGACGGCTTAAGTCAATTTCAGCGCATTGCCGGGGTGCAGGGACTGCTGGTGGTGGTCACGCTCATCGCGCTGTTCCTTGTCTGGCACGGGCATCGCCAGCGCCGAAAACCTCTGATATCCGGCAATGACAGCGTGGCAGGGGTCGCCCCCTACGCCGGCGCACTGTTTCTGGCCAGTGTAGCCATTGGGGGGTTACTGGCGTTGCTGGGTCAGACCTATCAGACAGGCGCCGACCCATGGACGCTGTTTGGCTGGTGGGCGGTGCTGATGCTGCCGTGGCTCTGGGCATCGCGCAGCTGGTTTCTTGCCGTGCTGTGGCTGGTTGTGCTCAATACCGCCATGGTCCTGCTGCTGGCCGATACGTATCTGGAAGAAAGTGTCGGGTATCCGCTGGCCCGCTATGCCTGGCTCATGGCATGTTTGAATGCGGGGCTGTTGGTTGTGGCTGAAGGACTGCGTGCAGATGGCGGACGGCGCGGGCATTATAGTGATCCCTATCGTGTGGTTCCCCGCTTACTGGCACTTGCCGTGCTGGTTGCCCTGTTTGCCACCGTGGCCATGTATGTGGAAGGCATGTTCCAGAATGGATTTGACCCGCTGATGATCCTGCAGGGTGTGCTGGTGGCAGCGGTTGTGGCTGCCGGCATGCGCATCTATTACCGCATCAGACCGGATTTTTTCATTCTGTCGCAACTGGCCGTTTTTACTGTATTGTATGTCGGCGTATATGCACTGGCTCTTGGCTGGCTGCTGACAGAATCGCTGGAATTCACCTTTGCGCTGGGCTTCGTGTGTGCGTTGATCAGTCTGTGGGCTTGTCTGCGGTGGCTGCAACGGGTGTACAGAACAACATCGGGCCATGCCGGTGATGCTGCATTGGAGGCACGGGCGGCGAACCCAGCGGTCAGTGAGTCAGCTGAGGTTGCTTTAGGTGACAATGGCGTTGCTGATACACAGGCGGTCCTTGCGGCGGGTCAGAACGACGTTGCCAATACATCGGCCGTGACTCAGACGTCATCGCCTTTTCTGTTTCTGTTTTCCTTTTTATTTCTTTTTCTGCTGGGCAGCGTTCTGGTCGTCGTGCTGGAAATCCCGTTATTTGTGGCAGGTGCTGCATTTCTGCTGGCGGGGCTGGTTGCATATGTGATTGGTCGCCGCAAATGGCCGGCCAGTTGTGCCGTCATCATGCTGGTCAGTCTGCTTCTGCTGGGCGCGGCTGTCTTTGATGGCCACTATGAGGTATCCACCTTTGCGTCCTGGCCCGTTCTGCTGCTGATTGCCGGACTGATTGCGCTCTATCATTTTTACCGGGTGCCGTGGTATCAGTTTCTTTGCGCAGTATCGGCGCTTGCTATGTTTTCCCGCCTCTGGCCGCTATATTCTCCGTTTTCTTCCTGGGGATCGGGTGGCGATGAATACAGGTTCCTGGCCGGAGACTGGCGATCCGGCTTCATGCTTGAACTGACCCCCATCTTTGTCCTGGCAGGTACGCTCACAATGATGGCTCTGCCTGCCGCATGGGCGCGCCGCTATCGCGTCTTTGCATTGGCCCTGCTGGTCCTGCCGCTGTGGTTCTATCTATTGTATGGCAACGAATTCGCTTTACACGCTGGTGCTGATGCAGCTGGCGCGCAAAACCTGCTTGGCCTGTCCTTGAGTAAATGGCAGCTTCCTGCTTCCAACCCATTGCTATATGTGGGGAATCTCATATTCGCCCTGCTGCCGGTTGTTGTTGCCTGGCGGTCTGCACATCGTCATCGGGTACCACCCATCGATCAGCTTATTGTGCTGCTGGTGCTTCTGGCGCTGGGCGTACTTTGGGGCGATCTGCCTGGCGTGCAGCTTGGTCTGCTGTTCTGCGTGCTGGGCTTTGATCTGGGCCGCCGCAATATGACGGTGATTGGCGTTGTCAGCGTAATCGTTTTCCTCGCCCATTTTTATTATCAACTGAATTATCTTCTGCTGGATAAGGCGTATTTCCTGATCGCACAGGCTGCGGTGCTGTTGCTGGTTGCCTTCCTTTGGATGGTGACGCGGCCGCTGGGCTTGCGGGAGCGAAAAGAAGAGGTCGCCGCCGGCTCGGTGTCTGTGGATGCGTCGGGACTGACGGATTCAGGAAGTTCAGCGTCTGTGGCGAATCATCGCCTTGAAGGCAGGGCGGCGTCCGCCATGCCTGTCGCCGCGGCAATCGTTCTGGGGCTGGCAGCGGTGCTGGCCGTTGCCAACACCGATATCGCACAGAAGGAAGCCATTATTCGCGACGGAACGCGGTTCATTGTGGCGCTGCAGCCCGTGGATCCGCGTTCACTGATGCAGGGAGATTATATGAGACTCAATTTTGCATCCAGATCGGGAGATGATGCCGAGCTCTTCTCTGACAATACGCATCATTACGTGGAACTTGCGCCGGATGCCAGCGGTGTATATGCCTTTTCCCGGACTATGGCAGAACTGGCTCCACCTTCGGCACCGGGCAATGTGGTGGTGCGCTATCGCAAGACCGGCAGAAATACCGTCAAATTTGTGACTGATGCCTATTTCTTCCCAGAGGGCAAGGGCGAGCATTTCGCAAAGGCGAAATTTGGCGAATTCCGCGTGAACGACAAAGGCGTGGCGTTGCTGACAGGGTTGCTGGACGAAAACCAGAACCGTCTGTAATCTGAGGCTGGCGCCTTGCTGCTGACAACTCGCAGGTTGTGTCTATCTCGGCGCGGGAAATAGAAACGCAGCCAAGACAAGGTCGGGGTTCAAGTCGAGGTTGGTTGCCGGCCTCGTTTGCTGTCCTGCTTATGACCCAATCCTGAAATGGTCGTGCCACACGCGAGTGGCTTCTGCCCAGAAAGTGGGGACACTCGTTACCGTCACGACCGGGAAGCCCAAAGCGGCCCAGGCGCGTTGCAGGCTTTTCAGAGGATTCTGCATATCAATGGCCTGGGCATGATTCTGTTTTGACAGCTTCCTGCCATTGGCGTCCAGCACCAGCGGAACGTGCATCATGCGCGGGGGGGTGTAGCCCAGTATCCGCGCCAATTGATGCTGGCGGGCGGTTGAAGAGAGCAGGTCCTGACCTCGCACGACATCGGTTACCCCCTGATCGTGATCATCCACGACCACCACCAGCTGATAGGCGAAGAGCCCGTCGGCACGTTTGACAATCATGTCACCCACCGCCCGGGCCACATTCTGCTCACGGCTGCCTACCCAGCGATCGGTGAATGTATAGGGTTCGTCGGGAACGATCATGCGCCAGGCCCGGGGTGTCCTACCGGCAGGGACGCCGTGTCGACAGGTGCCCGAGTAGGGACGTTCGCCATCCTCTCCCACTAGGCCGGCTTCGTGCGCCCGGTCATTGATCTCCTGCCGGGTACAGGCGCAGCCGTAAATCAGCCCCCGATTCTGCAGCAACGCAAAAATCTCTGCATAGCGTGGCAGTCTGTCGGACTGTCTGATCACTTCGCCGTCCCAATGCATGCCCAGCGCCTGAAGCTGGCTAAGTATCACATTTTCTGCACCTTCAACCACGCGCGGCGTATCGATGTCTTCTATTCTTACCAGCCATTGCCCACGATGCGCGCGGGCGTCCAGATAGCTGGCCATGGCAGCCACCAGCGAACCATCGTGCAGGGGACCGCTAGGGCTGGGAGCAAAACGACCTGTGTAGGAACGGCCCGTATAAAGCGTGTCGGGCGGCAGGGGCGAACTGGACAAAATAGTGATGGTGTAAAGACGGATTGATGTCGAAGATGATAGCAAATACCGGCAGTTTCAAGGGCCAGTTTCAGAGGTAGTCATAAGGACAGGTGACAAGGGTTCGATGCATCCCGGTATTGCAGGTCAGACTGGCGGTCGTGCGTAGAAGACCAGAAAAAGGTCAGAAAAAGACCAGAAATAGCTGTCACAGGGCGGTCAGGCAGGAAAGGGCTCTCATTGCCATGAGAACCCCTATCAGCCGCAAGCCGATCAGCTGAAAACCGCTCAGCGGCCAGCCAATGAGCTGAAAACCCTCAGTGGAAGAGTTTCTCTTCGTCTTCGGTGACCAGTTCTTCCAGGATCAGATGATCAATTTCCGCCTCCTGGCTCCACAGCACCATGAGCGTAATGATCTTGATGTGTTGAAGGGACAGGGGAGCTTCGGGCGCGGCCATGGCGCGATCGATAATGATTTCACGCAGAGCCGGTGCGACAGCGCCGGTAGATTCCAGAAAGCTCAGGAATCCGATAGCGGCAACGCCAAGGTGCTGTTGTTCGCCCGCGGTATAGACGCGGGTGCTGGTGTCGGACATGCTGGTGAGCTCTACGCACTTCTCTGTGGATTCGGCCAGCCCGAAAAGCCAGCCGATGGCATCGTCGATGTCTTCGTGCTCGAAGCCGGCGGCCATGAGTCGTTTGGTCAGTACATCTGCGGAAGGGCAGGATTCCGGAGTGTAATAGTTCTCGAAGAGATAAACCAGGACATCATACATAATGCGTTTCCTCAAAAGGTTTATTCAATGATAGCCCTTTTGTCAAATGACACCATCCTGCCTTCAAAATCCTTGAATTAAGCTGAAAGCGTAGATAAATGGTGCTATTTGACGGGCCACACCCGTCAGCCGTTACGCAGGCTTAATGACTCTACTTTACGGGTTTTTGAAGACTCAGGCAACGGTTTGTTGCCCGGCGACATAAAAAAATGGGCGCGATTGATCCAGGCTCATGATTCAAAAAGACTTTTCGATGACAAGACCGTTGCAAGCCGGCTCCTGGTTCTGTTTCAGTCGATTGCAGACGTGGTTAAAAACGTGGTTAAGGCAGTTCAGCCAGTTCGTCTTGCAACTTGCCGCCGCAGGCATTCGCGTTGCGCTTGCCGACACCTGATAGTTGGTTTTTTTCACAGACAGGCGCAGATTTTTTCGCAGACCGGACAGCGCATGGGAATTTGAATACAATGAAAACTTAACCTTCATCCCTTTTGCATTTATAAGGAAATGCCATGTCTTTCAGTTCTGCCGACACCCAGTCGCTCATGGAAATTACACCCCGGCCACCGATGTATTTTGTCAGTGGTGAGGGTTCCTGGCTGACGGATGATACCGGCAAGCGATATCTGGACTGCATTCAGGGATGGGCCGTCAATTGCCTGGGCCATTGCCCGCCGGAACTGATCAAAGCGCTCAACGAACAGGCAGGCAAGCTGATCAATCCGTCTCCCGCGTTTTTCAATGAACCGTCTGTTGCGCTGGCAAAACGACTCACCGGCGCTTCCTGTTTCGATGAGGTATTTTTCACCAACAGTGGCGCAGAGGCGAATGAAGGCGTGATCAAGCTGGCGCGCAAATGGGGTCAGAAGCACAAGAACGGCGCCTACAAGATCATCACCTTTGATCACAGTTTCCACGGTCGTACGCTGGCCACCATGTCTGCCTCTGGCAAGGAAGGCTGGGATAAAAAGTTCGCGCCACAGGTCGACGGCTTTCCCAAGGCTGAACTGAACAATCTGGATTCGGTCAAAGCCCTGATCGACGACAAGACCGTTGGCGTCATGCTGGAGCCCGTTCAGGGTGAAGGCGGTGTGGTTCCAGCCGATGCAGCCTTTATGAAGGCATTGCGTGAACTCACCCGCGAAAACAATATGCTGCTGATCGTGGACGAAGTACAGACCGGCATGGGACGTTGTGGCACGCTGTTTGCGCATCAGGCTTTCGGTATTGAGCCGGACATCATGTCGCTGGGCAAGGGCATTGGCAGTGGCATTCCACTGGCAGCCATGCTTGCACGCGAAGAGGTTTCCTGCTTTGAATACGGCGATCAGGGCGGTACCTATAATGGCAATCCGCTGATCACCGCAGGTGGCGTGGCGGTATTCGATGCCCTGACCGCCCCTGGCTTCATGGAAACCGTGCAGAAACGCTCGGAACAATTGTCCAAAGGGCTGCTGGCTCTGTCCGACAAATGGGGCATGAAAGGCGAACGCGGCATGGGCCTGCTGCGCGCCCTGATCCTGGACAAGGATGACGGCCCGGCAATTGTGGATGCCGCGCGTAACCGTGGTCCCGAGGGAATGCTGCTGAATGCACCGCGCCCGAATCTGCTGCGTTTCATGACCGCACTCAATATTACAGAAGACGAAATCAAGTTGATGCTGACATGGCTGGATGAAGTGATCGCCGAAGTCAGGGGCTGAAGCGATCCTGTCGCACCGACAATCTAACCCTGCAGCCGGACGTCACCGCTTCCGGCTGTCACCGCAACTCATAAAGGAACGATCATGCAGAACGAGATGGAACTGAAAGACCTGGTTATTGAGCTTTCGGATAATCTGAACCAGTGCATGGCTCAGCAGGCTGCCTTGCAGCACGCCGTTTATGCGCTGCTGGCCAACGTCACGGATAAAGCGGCAGTGCGTGATTCGCTCAATGTCTGTGCCGGCAGTTTTCTTGAGGCCCAGGAATCACTGGGCCTGCCGGACGATATGATTGAAACCTACCAGGATGAGATCAACGAACTGCTGGACACGCTCTCTGATGATGTCGAGCAGGAGCAGGAGGCTGTCTGGGTAGGCGAAGGCGGCAATAGCCAGATGCTGGACACCGGCAAAATGCAGGACGAAGAGCAGTAAAGTCCACAGAAACGGACAAGCTTTGCTGATTGCTGCGTGCCGCAATGGCGTAGCGGTCCGACCGTTTCCAGGAAAGCAGCATCAAATCCAGGAACGCGGCACCTGAGGCTCGTTGCTTTTCCTGGCGCTTAACGCTTTTAACGGAGTATGTGGCGTGCTGTGAGATTAGTCTGTCGCGTCTCGTGCGTCAGCAACGCCTCTGCCTGCCTTTATTGCGCTTCTGCGATCCGGATCAATTCTGCACCATCCGAGACCTGGTCTCCCACGGCGAAGAAGACTTCTTCAACCACGCCGTCGGCGGGCGCATTGATGCCGTGTTCCATTTTCATGGCTTCCATCACCATCAGTGCATCCCCTTTTTTCACGGTATCTCCCGCCTTGACCGACAGCGAAATGATTTTGCCGGGCATGGGGGCGGTCAGATTGCCGCCATGTTCCGTGCCTTCATCCGCAGCATGTCTTAGCAAATCGGGTAAGCCGAATACGCGTGTGCCGCCGGTTTCGGCGTCGCCGAAAAGCCAGGCCTGTTCATCTTCACGAACCACAATCGCGCGATAATTGCGACCCTCCAAATTGACCTGGGTTTGCCAGCCGTCACCGTCCTGTTCGGAAGACCAAGTCATCGGGTAGTCGCGATCCTGATGCGTAAGCTGCCATTGTCCACCTTCACGGCGCAGGCCGATGTTGTGCGAGATATCGCCATCCTGAAGCTGCAGGTTCTGTTGATACAGACCCGCCAGGCGCCATCCATCGGTATTGTCCCAGGGATCGGCGCTCTGGCTTTTGTTGTTGCGAGCATTGCCGGTCTGTCCCTGCGCGCTGATCCAGGTGGCAGCTACGCAGGCCAGTGCAGCCAGCGGCGCTTCGGTATGTTGGGGCAGCAACTGCTCGCGATTCTTTTCGATCAGGCCCGTGTCCAGGTCTGCCGTTGCGAACGCGCTGTTTTCCATGAGACGGCCCAGGAAAGCCACGTTGGTTCTGACACCCACCACCTGGGTTTGCGCCAGAGCCGCGTGCATGCGTGCAATGGCCTGCTTGCGGTTTTCTCCCCAGACAATGAGCTTGGCAATCATGGGGTCGTAGTACGGCGAAATGGTGTCGCCTTCCCGCACGCCGCCGTCAACCCGTACATCACCATTGCGGAATGAGACGTGCTCTGGCAGGCGCAGGTGCTGTATGGTGCCGATGGAAGGTAAAAAGCCGCTTTCTGGATTCTCGGCATACAGCCGGGCCTCGATCGCATGTCCCTTCATGGTCAGCTGATCCTGAGCCAATGGAAGGGGCTGTCCGCAAGCGACCCGCAACTGCCATTCAACCAGATCCAGTCCGGTAATCATCTCGGTGACCGGGTGTTCGACCTGCAGTCGGGTATTCATTTCCATGAAGTAGAAGCGGCCATCGGGTTCGGCAATGAATTCCACCGTACCGGCACCCACATAGCCCACTGCTTTGGCGGCCGACACGGCGGCTTCGCCCATTTCGCGGCGGCGTTCCGGCGTCATGCCCGGTGCGGGGGCTTCTTCAATCACTTTCTGGTGACGACGCTGCACCGAGCAGTCGCGTTCGAACAGGTAAACCGCATTGCCCTGGGTATCGGCAAAGACCTGGATTTCAATATGTCGTGGCTTGGTCAGATAGCGTTCGATCAATACCATATCGTCGCCAAAGCTGCTGATGGCCTCGCGCTTGCACGATGCCAGCGCCGCCGCGAACTCTTCGCTGCTGTTGACGACGCGCATGCCCTTGCCACCACCGCCAGCGCTGGCCTTGATCAGTACCGGATAACCGATGCGGTCTGCTTCCTTGTGCAATAGCTCGGGATCCTGATCCTTGCCGTGATAGCCGGGAACCAGCGGGACGCCCGCGTCTTCCATGAGTGCTTTCGCGGCCGATTTGCTGCCCATGGCAGCAATGGCTGATACCGGTGGCCCAATGAAGGTAATGCCGGCCTGTTCGCAGGCCTGGGCAAATCCTTCGTTTTCCGACAGAAAGCCGTAACCGGGATGAACTGCCTGGGCGCCAGTGGCGCGTGCGGCATTCAGAATCACATCACCCAGCAGGTAGCTGGCGCGAGGTTCGGCGGCCCCGATATGGACGGACTCGTCGCAGGCCTGCACGTGCGCAGCATTGGCATCGGCGTCGGAATAGACCGCGACTGTGCGGATGCCCATACGACGCGCAGTGGCGGCGATGCGGCAGGCGATTTCGCCGCGATTGGCAATAAGAATCTTGTGAAACATGTTCTGGTCTCCGGTCAGATGCGGAACACGCCGAAACGGGTGTCTTCTATCGGGGCGTTCAGGGCGGCTGACAGGCTCAGCGCCAGAACGCGACGGGTATCGGCAGGCTGGATGATTCCGTCATCCCACAATCTTGCTGTTGCGTAATAGGGATGGCCTTCACGCTCATACTGCTCGCGTATCGGGGCCTTGAACTGCTCTTCTTCTTCGGCGCTCCAGTTGCCACCGCGGGCTTCAATGCCGTCGCGACGTACGGTGGACAGCACGCTGGCCGCCTGTTCTCCGCCCATGACGGAGATACGCGCGTTGGGCCACATGAACAGCATGCGCGGATTGAATGCGCGGCCGCACATACCATAGTTGCCCGCACCAAAGGACCCGCCGATCAGCACGGTGATTTTAGGTACCGAAGCGGTGGATACTGCAGTGACCATTTTGGCGCCGTGGCGTGCAATGCCTTCGTTTTCGTACTTGCGCCCGACCATGAAGCCTGTGATGTTCTGCAGGAATATGAGTGGGATTTTGCGCTGACAGCACAGCTCGATAAAATGCGCGCCTTTCTGGGCCGCTTCGGAAAACAGAATGCCGTTATTGGCAATGATGCCTACCGGCATGCCGTGCAGATGCGCAAAGCCGGTCACCAGCGTGGTGCCAAAGCGCGCCTTGAATTCATCGAACTCGGAGCCGTCCACGATGCGGGCGATGACTTCACGAACGTCATAAGGCTTGCGCGTATCGGCCGGAATAATGCCATTGAGTTCAGCGGCATCGTACAGTGGTTCGCGTACCGGCTGCAGTTTCAGAGGTATGTCTTTTTTGATGTTCAGGCGGGCAACGGTGTCACGGGCCAGTTGCAGCGCATGCATATCACTGTTGGCCAGATGATCGACTACTCCAGACAGGCGGGTATGGACATCGCCACCGCCCAGGTCTTCTGCCGTCACCACTTCGCCTGTTGCTGCCTTCACCAGCGGCGGGCCACCCAGAAAAATCGTACCCTGATTTTTGACGATGATGGATTCATCACTCATGGCGGGAACGTAGGCGCCACCGGCGGTACACGATCCCATGACAACTGCAATCTGCGCAATACCCATGGATGACATGACAGCCTGATTGTAGAAAATGCGTCCGAAATGATCGCGATCCGGAAACACCATGTCCTGGCGTGGCAGATTGGCGCCGCCTGAATCGACCAGGTAAATGCAAGGCAGGCGATTCTGCTGGGCGATTTCCTGAGCGCGCAGATGTTTCTTCACGGTCATGGGGTAATAGGTTCCCCCTTTGACCGTAGCGTCATTGCACACAATGACACATTCAATACCGTTGACCCGACCAATACCCGTGATAATGCCGGCGCCGGGCGCCTCGTTCTCGTACATATCATGGGCCGCCATGGGAGACAGCTCCAGAAATGCGGTACCCGGGTCCAGCAGGCGTTCTACCCGTTCGCGCGGCAGCAGCTTGCCGCGTGCGACATGCTTGGCTCTTGCGCTTTCACTGCCACCGAGAGCGGTTTTTTTAAGATGCTGCAGCAGGTCGTCAATCTGTTGCTGCATGGCCTGGGTGTTTTCCAGGAAGGACGCGGAGCGGGCATTGATTTTTGAAGTAATTACGGGCATAAATCGTGTCCATGCAAAGAGCCGGCAGCATCACGCAGCGAGGCGTGAACCACAGGGGATAACGTTTTCAGGTGAACCGCGCCGGCCCAGACACCCTCCGGCAGCGGTTCAGCGGGGTCAGATCATTTCGACAGCAAGAGCGACGGCTTCACCACCGCCAATGCACAGGGTGGCCACGCCTCGTTTGCCTTTGGTTTTGCGCAGCGCACCCAGCAGGGTTGTCAGGATACGCGCACCGGATGCACCAATGGGGTGTCCCAGGGCGGTTGCGCCTCCGTGGATATTCACTTTGGCGTGATCCAGATCCAGCTCTTTCATGGCAGCCATGGTCACAACGGCGAAGGCCTCATTGATTTCGAAAAGGTCAACGTCGTCTTTGCTCCATGAGAGTTTTTCCAGCAGTTTCTGGATGGCACCCACGGGGGCGGTCGTAAACCACTCTGGCTCGTGTGAATGCTGGGAATGACCCACGATGCGGGCCAGTGGCGTGGCGCCCAGTTTTTTCGCTGTGGATTCACGCATGATAACCAGCGCGGCAGCGCCATCGGAAATGGAAGATGAATTGGCCGCGGTCACAGAGCCGTCTTTCTTGAAGGCAGGCTTGAGAGAAGGAATTTTCTCGGGTTTGGCTTTGCCTGGAGACTCGTCGGTATCGACGACCGTATCGCCGCCACGACCTTTGACGGTGACGGGGGCGATTTCCCATTCAAAGCTGCCATCCTGGATGGCTGCATTGGCGCGTTTAAGCGATTCAATGGAAAACGCGTCCTGCTCTTCGCGGGTAAAGGTGTATTTGTCTGCGCATTGCTCGGCGAATACGCCCATGGCAGTACCTCGTGCGTAGGCATCTTCCAGACCATCAAGCGCCATATGATCGTAGACGGTGGAGTGGCCGTAACGGTAGCCCTGGCGTCCCTTGAGCAGCAGATACGGCGCATTGCTCATGCTTTCCTGTCCGCCTGCCACAACCACATCGGCACTGCCTGCCAGCAGCAGGTCATGCGCCAGCATGGCGGCTTTCAGGCCTGAGCCGCAGACCTTGTGAATGGTTGTGCAGGCAACGCTTTTGGGCAGTCCGCCACCCAGAGCGGCCTGACGGGCAGGCGCCTGTCCCTGGCCGGCCTGCAGTACATTGCCCATGATCACTTCCTGGACATCATCGGGTTTGATACCGGCGCGCTCTACAGCGGCGCGGATGGCAGTGGCTCCCAGTTCATGCGCGGCAAGCCCGGACAGGCTGCCCATCATGGAGCCCATGGGAGTACGGGCTGCAGAAACGATTACGATAGGATCATTCATGTCGGTTCCTTAATTGAGGGTTGTGGCCGCGGCGCCGCTGGAGCATGCAGGCAGCGCTGGGCGGGATAGGGGAAGATATCTTCGATTTTACCGGACGCAACCCGGCTTTGCCGGTTCTGCCACCATTGGTAGTCCAGCAGCTGGGCATGGTATTTCATGAACGCCTGGCGCACCCGTGCATCGCCCAGCAGGAAGCGGTCGAATTCTTCGGGGAATACGTCGTTGGCGTGCACTGCGTACCAGGGTTCATCGGACATTTCGGCTTCTTCATTCGGTGCCGGCGGTATCTTGCGAAACACCATATCGGTCACGGGCTGGATTTCATCGTAATCGTAGAAAACGACACGGCCCAGCCGCGTTACGCCGAAATTTTTGTACAGCATGTCACCGGCAAAAATATTGGCCGCCGCCAGTTCTGCGATGGCATCGCCGTATCCCTTGACCGCTTCATCAAGGGCGGCATCGCTGGCCCGGTTCAGAAACAGGTTCAGTGGCGTCATGCGGCGCTCAATGTACACATGGCGAAACACAATGGAATCGTCGGTTTCTTCAATCAGGCTGGGCACTTCCGCACGCAATTCCTTGAGCAGGGCGTCCGAAAAGCGGTTCAGGGGCAGGGCAACCTGTGAGTATTCCCAGGTGTCTGCCATGCGGCCGACACGATCGTGCAGCTTGACCATTTGGTACTTCTGGCGCACCGTGGCATGCACCATACCGTCCTTGCGAATGCGGTCACGAATGAGCTTGAACACATACGGGTAGGAGCCAAGGGTGAACACGGTCATCACCATTCCCTCGATACCGGGGGCGATGTCAAACGTGTCTGTCGAATGCGTCAGATGGTGCAGAAAGTCACGATAGAACAGGGTCTTGCCCTGCTTCTGCAGGCCGATGGCCGTATAGAGTTCGGCCTTGGGCTTGGACGGCATGAGACTTTGCAGGAACGACACATACGACGATGGCGTTTCCATATCCACCAGAAAATACGCGCGCGTGAAACTGAACAGCGTGCTGATGTCGGCACGGGTATGCAGCAGCGCATGCAGCTGGATTTCGTGTCCTGGCGTGTGCAACAGCGGAATGGCAAACGGATACAGCTGACCGTTATTGATAAAACGGCCAATGATGTAAGCCCCTTTGTTGCGGAAAAAAAGACTGCGCAGGACATGAATCTGGCAATCGGGGGCAATGCGCGAGCCGCCGGTTCTGGGAATTTCAGCGCGCAGGACATTGATCGCGCGGCGCACCAGCAGGCGGGCGTCTTTGGGCAGATCCAGATAAGGCAGCGCCAGACCAAAGTCTGCCACCATGTCGATCACAGTTGAAATGATTCCCGCCGTATGGGGATAGTAAACGCGGTAGGAGCTGCCCTGGGCATCGATATAGTCGGTGGCGACTGCCGGACGGACAAACAGGTAGTCGTTGTGAAAATATTCACGGTGCATGATGCGACTGCAGACCGAATTGAAGAATGTCTCTGCACATTCGGGCTGGCTGTGCTCCATCAGCAACTGCGTGTAGGCCTGCTTGATATCCTGCCAGTACTGGCTTTGTTCTTCGGTAAACGTGCCGCCCAGTTTCGGGTCCTTCATGGCCATGCGGGTACGGCTCAGCAGATGGTCAATCTGCCGGGCACACTCGCGTACCCGGGTATCGTAATAGTCGATACGTTCCCGATTGACTCGCTGCATGCCATGCCAGTCATGCGATTCGAACAGGGCTTTGGCGCGCTGCGCTACGTAGCGGAACAGCGAATAGTGGCGATTGAAGCCTGCCAGTATTTCGGCGGCAAGCGCAGCCGGTTCCGGCACCTGCGGATCCAGTTGCTGAATTTGCTTGTGGTCTGCTGTAAGCGACATGGTCGGTCTCTTCTGTTACTGCTAAAAAATCGGGTGAAGAGGGGAGTTCCGTACCGGACTAGCGTGTTTCATTGAACAGCTCGCGCCCGATCAGCATGCGGCGGATTTCGCTTGTGCCGGCGCCAATCTCGTATAACTTGGCGTCGCGCCACAGCCTGCCGGTAGGATATTCATTGATATATCCGTTGCCTCCCAGGATCTGAATGGCTTCCCCGGCCATCCAGGTGGCTTTTTCTGCGCAATACAGGATCACGGCGGCGCAGTCCTTACGTACTTCGCGGACGTGGCCGGCACCGAGCCGATCCAGATTTTTGCCCACGGTGTAGCAGAACGCCCGGCTGGCCTGCAGCGTGGTGTACAGATCGGCCATTTTTCCCTGAATCAGCTGGAATTCGCCGATGGCCTGGCCGAACTGCTTGCGTTCGTGTACGTAGGGAACTGTGATATCCATGAC
This sequence comes from Pseudomonadota bacterium, assembly GCA_023387815.1. Taxonomy (GTDB): domain Bacteria; phylum Pseudomonadota; class Gammaproteobacteria; order Burkholderiales; family Burkholderiaceae_B; genus Advenella. Next base: position 28,371 of record JAEWHK010000063.1, on the reverse strand, counting down.
GGCCTGCATAATGCCCAGGGGGCCGCCTGCCAGTACCGCACGTTCGTAGTCCAGGCCGCTCATCAGCACTTTAACGCCGCCATTGAGCTCACCCAGGATGTTTTCTTCGGGCACTTCGCAGTTCTCGAACACCAGTTCACCGGTGTGGCTGCCGCGCATGCCCAGTTTGTCCAGTTTCTGCGCTACCGAGAATCCCTTGAAGCCCTTTTCGATAATAAAGGCGGTGATGCCGCGGGCCTTCGCCTCAGGGTCGGTTTTTGCATAGACGACCAGCGTGTCGGCATCGGGTCCGTTGGTGATCCACATTTTTGTGCCGTTGAGCACGTAGCGATCGCCTTTTTTCTCGGCCCGCAATTTCATGCTGACGACATCAGAGCCGGCGCCCGGTTCGCTCATGGCCAGCGCACCCACGTGCTCGCCACTGATGAGTTTGGGCAGGTATTTTTTCTTCTGTTCTTCGGTGCCGTTACGATGCAGCTGATTCACGCAAAGATTGGAGTGTGCGCCGTAAGACAGGGCAACCGAAGCACTGGCGCGCGACAGTTCTTCCATCACAATCATGTGGGCCAGATAACCCAGATTGGCGCCGCCGTATTCCTCACTGACAGTCATGCCCAGGATGCCCAGATCGCCGAATTTCTTCCACAAATCCATGGGGAATTGATCGTCGCGATCCAGTTGTGCGGCACGCGGGGCGATCTCGGCCTTTGCGAAATCGGCTACGGCATCGCGCAGCATGTCCAGATCCTGACCCAAGTCAAAGTTCAAACCGGGAATTGTCATGAATGTCTCCATCTTTACGATAGTCGGTTACGGTTGTCGCCAGGGAGCCGGGCAGACTGACCCGTTACGGTATAAGTTTACGTGAACCGGATCACAGCCTCATGACGCCCTGCAATGAAATAGGGTAATCGCCAGTATGGAGAAGGCGGGTTGTTCAGCTTGCCAGGTTTGCCAATGTTGAATCAATTCTGTTCCGACCCCGATTCCGCCTCAATCCGGTTGATCAGGCAATATATCATTACGTTTACGTAAACGTCAATAACGATCAGCTTGGGAAAAACCCGAAAGCGGGGTGTGGTGAGATGAATATGCCGATGGCAATCAGGCGCTTTTTGCGCGTTTGTCCACTTCGCTAAGCAGCTTCAGGCAGTTTTTTTCCTGTTCGTCGATCTCCGCCAGGGTCTGGTCCAGATCACGTTTCTGCTGCAGCAGTTGCTCTTTGTGGCGAGTAAGGACAGTCAGATAGCTTTGCAATTGAGACTGCGTGCTGCCCGGGCCTTCGTACATCCCAATCAGTGAGCAGATTTCCGACAGTTGCAGGCCCAGGCGCTTGCCCCGCAGCGCCAGTTTGAGGCGCGTGCGGTCGCGGTGCGTATAGATACGCTTCTGCCCATCCCGGATGGGCGTGACAATCTGGTGGTCTTCGTAGAAGCGAAGCGTACGCGGGGTGACGTTGAATTCGTCCGCGAGTTCGGAAATAGACCAGGTGCGAGGGCTCATGAAGGCAAAGCAGGCCGATAAGGATTTCGACTTGCATCTTTACGTTAACGTAAACTATGATCTATGAATTAAAAGTAAATGTCAATGAGGAGAGGTACGCATGAATGAACTTGAAGCCAGACTGGATTATCCCTTTGGAGAGACGCTCCCGGAACCGGGCCTGACGCGGGAAATCGCCCCAGGGATCAAGTGGATTCGCATGCCGCTGCCTTTCGCGCTGGACCATATCAATCTTTGGCTGCTGAAGGACGAGATTGACGGCCGCCAGGGGTGGACCGTGGTGGATACCGGGATCTCCAAACCGGAAGTCAAAGCGCTGTGGGAAAAAATCTTTGAGAACGAACTGGAAGGTCTGCCTGTGCTGCGCCTGATCGTGACGCATATGCATCCGGACCACGTGGGCCTGGCAGCCTGGATCTGTGAGCGCTGGAGTTGCCCGTTGTACATGAGCATGACGGACTTTTACGTTGCTTCACTCTGGTCGTCCCGTTCCTTGGGTGGTGCGGGAACGGGTGGCGACGCTGCGGTTGCGCATTTTGCACGTCACGGGCTGAACGATCCGGAAGCCCAGGCCCAGATTCGTCAGCGTTCAGGTTACTATCCTTCGCTGGTAGAGGGCATGCCGCAACGGTTTGTTCGCCTGATCAATGGCCTGCAGCTGACGATTGGCGGCAGAACCTGGGAGTGCATTACGGGATACGGGCATGCGCCCGAACACATCAGCCTGTACTGTGCGGACATCAAGGTTCTGATTTCCGGCGACATGGTTTTGCCGCGAATATCAACCAACGTCAGTGTTTTCGATCACGAACCGGACGCAGATCCGCTAAAACTGTATCTTCAATCGCTTGACAGCTTCGAGCCGCTGCAGGAGGACACGCTGGTGTTGCCTTCTCATGGCAGACCGTTCAAGGGCCTGCATGAAAGGCTGCGGCAACAACGGGATCATCATGCAGAACGACTGGAAGAAGTGCAGACCTGGTGTGCCGAGAAACCCATGTCGGTCACCGACGTGGTGCCGCTGATGTTTAAGCGCAAACTGGATCTGCATCAACTGACCTTCGCCATGGGTGAGGCGCTGGCCCACCTGCAGCTGCTTTATCATGCCGGAAAACTCACAAGGGCATTGGACGAGGCTGGCGTCATGCGCTATTCCGCAGTCTGAGTGATCTGAGCGCGGTCTCTGTTATCGCGTTCTTATCACAGGCGTCGTATCACAGGTACTCGTAGTTCAACGGCTTAGCGCCACAGCGCACGCGAGTGCCGAGTCCACCCAGCAAATTTTTTCATTCCAGCGTAGCTTGTCGCGTCGGTGGAATGATGTTATATTTAAAAGGTCATAAGTATGGCTTTTTCACCTTTAATGCATTGGCGCCGTTAATGTATTGCCGATAACCGTATTCGCGCCGTCAGTCGTTGTTCATGAACGCAATGACGTATGAAATACGACGGGTGAACCGGCCGCAATCTCAGTGTGGGAGACAGAAGAATGTATTTCGATATGCAGGCGCTGGATGGCAGAAACACCTACAAACTCATGGGTAGTGTCGTGCTTCCACGCCCGATTGCGTGGGTCGTCACCCAGTCAGAGGACGGGTCTTATAACGCCGCGCCCTTTTCCTTTTTCAATTGTCTGTCGGGTGATCCGCCGGTGGTGGCGCTGGGAATCGGCCATCACGGTGACACAAAAAAAGACAGCCTGCGCAATATCCAGCGTACGGGCGAATTTGTTATCAACCTGGTGCCAGCGTCAATGCTGGAGCAGATGAACATTACGGCCACAGAGTATCCCTACGCTATTGATGAATTGCTGGAAGCTGGTCTGCAAACCCTGCCGTCAGAAAAGGTCGGGCCTGGGCGCATCGCAGGCAGTCCGGTCGCGCTGGAATGTCGTCTCTGGAAAGAGATAGATATTGATGGCAAACGCGTGATCGTGCTGGCGCGTGTGGAAGGACTGCATATCGACGATGCCGCCGTGATCGACGCAGACAAATGCTATATCGATGGCAACAAGCTGGATCTGGTGGGCCGCATGCATGGCGCAGGCTGGTATACCCACACGCGTGATGGCTTTGTACTACCCCGTATTCCTTACACACCGAAAGAAGATAACTGAACATGATGAAACTGCACTGGTCTCCGCGATCCCCCTTTGTCCGTAAGGTCATGATCGTTCTTCACGAAACCGGTCAGGCAGATGCCGTTGAACTGGTCCGTACGCCGGTTGCCATGGCCGAACCGAATCTGAGCCTGATTCCTGACAATCCCTTGATCAAGCTGCCGACCTTGGTACTTGACGATGGCTACAGCCTTTTTGACTCACGCGTCATCTGCGAGTATCTGGCAACCCAGGCGCCGCAGGCAGCTTATCATGCGCTGTTTCCTGCCGAGCCGCAGAAACGTCTGCGCGTACTGCGACAGCAGGCGCTGGGCGATGGCTTTATGGATGCGCTGTTGCTGTTTCGTCAGGAGCGCAACAAGTCTGCAGAAAAACAGACTGAGGCCTGGCTGTCCGCCTTTGCGTTAAAAACAGAGTCCACGCTCAGATTTCTGGAAGAAAACGCTGCGCAAACTGAAACCCAGGGTTTTGACATGGGCGCAATTACCATCGGTTGCGCGCTGTCCTATCTGGACTATCGGTTTGCTGATCTGGATTGGCGGAAACAGGCACCTACGCTCGCGCGCTGGCATGCTGATGTGTTTGTCAAAAGGCCATCGGTGATCGCGACCGAGCCTGCTGAAACGCCGTGAGGGCAGGCCTGAGCAACTGAACTTAATTAACCCGAAATACCATCGGTCGTTATCACAAATGTAATAACGACCAGCATCAGTAACAGCAACAAGCATGAATGATGTGCATTAACGCCAGGAAAATTTTATGAGCCGTATCCCTTTTCCCACTGTAGAGACCATGAATGAGGCACAGCGTGCCGTTTACGACGACATCGTCAACGGACCGCGAGGCCGACTGGTCGGCCCCTTGCGCGCCGTGCTGCATAATCCGGATCTCGCGCAACGCTGGCAGAAGCTGGGGGAGTTGTTGCGCTTTGGTACCAGCCTGCCGCCACGTCTGAACGAGCTGGCGATTCTGGTCACGGCGCGCCACTGGAACAGTCAGATTGAATGGTATATCCATTTGCAGGCAGCGCTGGCTGCAGGGTTACCGCAATCAATTGCAGATGAAATAAAAAATTGTGAGGCACCAAGTTTCACCGAATCGCAGGATGCGGCTGTCTACGAATTTGCGCGGCAGCTGCTGGCTAACGGTGTCGTGGAGCCTGCGGTCTACGACCGCATTCGTGAGGTCTTTGATGTGAAGGGTGTGGTGGAGCTGACGGCTGTGGTGGGTTACTACACCATGGTGTCGATGACGCTGAACGCCCACGAAATCCCGCTGCCTGATGATGCGCCCAATCCGCTGACAGCGCCGCAGCGGGACGGCGTTACCAGCGTCAGCCAACTGGCTGCCGTGTCCCTGGAGGCATTGACAAAGTGACAGACAATTTCATTCCCGACCAGGTTGAAATGCCACGCATGCCCACGGCCCCCACGGTTGCTCTTCCTGATGACAGCTGTGATAGCCATTGTCATGTGTTCGGCCCGTACAGCCAGTTCCCATTGCATTTGCAATCAACTTACGCGCCTCCGGACGCTCCGGCCAGTCGCTATCTGACCATGCTGGATACCGTGGGCATGCAGCGTGGTGTGCTGGTGCAGCCTGCGCCGTATGGAACGGACGTCAGCGCCATTATTGATGCCATTGCCCGGCGCCCGGCAGATCTGCGCGGTATTGGCGTTGCGTTGCCCGGCACGTCGGCGTCAGAACTGCGCGAGTGGAGAAAGGCCGGCATTAGCGGCTTGCGTTTTATCGAGGCACGCGATCCTCAGGGGAATCTGTTTCCGGGAAGCGTGGGCTTTGACAGCATCGCTGCGCTGGCCCCTGTCATGCGCGAAGCCGGCCTGCATGTGCAGATGTGGGGACCGTTTGACCGTTACGCGCCGTGTCTGGAACAGATCACAGATCTGGGTATGCCTGTGGTGATCGATCATATGGCAAGCGTCGTGTTGTCGCGCGGTGTCAGCGATCCGCTTTTTCAGCTGGTGTGCAGGCTGCTGCGCGAGAATCGTCTGTGGATCAAGCTCTCAGTCTGCCGCGTGTCGCAGCAGGCGCCACACTATAGCGATGCCCGCCCGTTTCATGATGCGCTGCTGTCAGCAAATGTTGATCGTGTTCTGTGGGGCTCGGACTGGCCTTATGTTCGCATGGGCGAGCGGGCGCCGGATGTGGGTCAGTTGATTGACCTTGCCTGGGACTGGTTTGGCGATGACGCCACGCGCAAAAAAGTCTGGGTCACGAACCCGGATACGCTTTATGGATTTTCTGAAGGAGCGCACAGTTAAATGCAGCAGGAAGAACACGTGACGTTGGATCTGGAACAGATCGAAGCATTCAGGGACAGTGCCCGCGATTTTCTGTCGCGTATTGATCATGGCGCGCGTATCCGCGAACAGGTAAGGCAGCCTGCACCGATAGATCGACAATTCTGGATGCAGATGGCGCAGGCCGGATGGCTGGCGATTCTCGTGCCCGAAGAACAGGGCGGTCTGGATCTGGGGCTGGCCGAAATGAATGCGGTCGCCCAGGAACTGGGTGCGGCACTGCCGGGTGATCCGCTGGTGGCCGTTGCCGTGCAGACGGTGATGACTCTGCGGGCCTTGCCGGATAACCGTTTGCGCGACTCGCTGCTTGAAAAGATTGCAGAAGGCAGTCTGATTGCCGGCACGGCATGGCAGCAGACGCCAGGCCAGATTGATGTGGCTGCCGGACCGATGCTTTCGCCCGATGGTGAGAAATGGCAGCTGACGGCTGGGTTTCTGAATGTGAGTCCCGCCGATGGGGCCGATGGCTGGCTGGTTCCGGCGCGTGATCAGGATAATGATGTGTTGCTGTGGATATCTGCAGATTCGCCAGGTTTGCGTATGCAGCAGATTGCCCGTATCGATGCGGGAAGCATGGGAGTATTGCAGTTGCAATCGGTGCCATTGGATCAGGAACACGTTGTGGCGCGCGGCCCGCAAGTGCTCACTGCCTTGCGTCGGGCCAATGATTATGCGCGCATTGCACTGTCTGCCCAATTGCTGGGCTGCGCCAGACGGGCTTTTGACACCACGCTGGAGTATTTGAAGGTTCGCGTACAGTTCGGCAAACCCATTGGCACGTTCCAGAGCCTGCAGCATCGCATGGTTGATAGCTATATCCAGTTGCAGATGCTGGAATTCGCGCTGCAGGAAGCCTCTCAGTCTTCTGTACGCGACCCGAACACGCTGGCGATGCAGTCCAGTCGCCTCAAAGCGCGGGCCGAACTGGCAGCCGGGCAGGTTACGCGGCTGGCAGTGCAGATGCATGGTGGCATGGGATACTCTGACGAATCGGATGTCGGATTGATGCTGAAAAAAGCGCTGGCCTTATCCAGTGAGATGGGAAATCGTCGTGCACATACTGGCCGTTACTTGCGTTGTCTTGACGCGCAGCGTGATCAGGAGCGTGATGGCGATCGCGATTCCCGTGAAACCGGTAAATCAGAATGGGAAGACTTTCCAACGGACGCAGATTGGGATGCCATGCCCGAGTTGCAATTTCGGCAAATGCTGCGCGCATTTTATCGCAAATACTATCCGGAGTCACTGCGGCATCATAAGCGCCGTCTGCACTGGCATGAGATCGGCGACTGGTATCGCACACTGGCGCGGCAGAAATGGATTGCGCCTTCATGGCCCAAGGCTTTCGGCGGGATGGCGCTGTCTCCCGAAAAAATGATTGCCTATATCGAAGAGCAGGAGCGTTACGGCGTGGGCCGGCCACCCGATCAGGGTCTGGTCATGCTGGGGCCAATCCTGATTCGTTACGGGACCCCCGAGCAACAGGAAAAATACCTGCCTGCCATCCTCTCGGGCGAACATGTCTGGGCACAGGGCTATTCGGAACCCAACGCGGGTTCAGACCTGGCTTCCCTGCGATGCGAGGCGGTAATTGATGGTGATGATTTCATTGTGAATGGTCAGAAAACCTGGTCTACGCTGGCCCAGGATGCCACGCATATGTTCATGCTGGTGCGAACCAACAAGGAAGCGAAGAAGCAGGCGGGCATCAGTTTTCTGATGGTGGATTTGTCTGCACCAGGAATCACGGTGCGACCCATCCGTACCATTGCGGGAGACGAGGAGTTCTGCGAAATCTTCTTTGACAATGTCAGGGTGCCGCAGGCGAACCTGGTCGGCGAACTCAATCAGGGCTGGACCATATCCAAAGCGCTTCTGGGCTTTGAACGCCTGTTCAGCGGCAATCCCAAACATTCGCAAAATACCTTGGCGATGATAGACAAGGTCGTGGCAGCCAACGGACTCAATAGCGATCCCGCCTTCATGGCCGATTACGCGCAGCTGCATATGGATATCGCCGATCTTTCCTCGGCCTACCGGGCGTTTTCCGATATTGTCCGCCGCAATGAACCGCTGCCTGCAAATGTGTCGCTGCTGAAAATCTGGGCCACCGAAACCCATGAAAAAGCGTCATCGCTGCTGCTTGATGCAGCCGGCGAGCAGGCGGGAACGGCGGGCGCAGCTGTCTTTTTATCAGAGCAGAATTCGGCGACACAGAATCAGCAGAATGATCATCACACGACTACGCACCAGAGCTCGGGTAGCCTTGCTATTGGGCAGCACGCAGGCGTGATAGATGAGATCACAGCGAATGATACCGACTCTGTAGCGACCATCGAAGATCTGCAGATGCCTTTGTATAACGCTGCAGCGGCCAAGATATTCAGCGGCACCAATGAGATACAACGCAATATTCTTGCCAAGGTGGTGCTGGGCCTGCCAACGTAGGTGTCGGCACGCAACGATCGCGCCGGCCTGACTGGTATGAACAAATGACTATAGCAACTGAAATAAATATTGGAGCAGACATGCAACAGACGCTTTCACATATCCGTGTTCTGGATCTGGGACGGGTATTTTCGGGACCATGGACAGGACAAATGCTGGCCGATCTGGGCGCAGATGTCATCAAGGTCGAGCGTCCCGGCAGAGGCGATGATGTACGTCAGCAGGGCTATCGCGCCAAGGACGAAGCCGGCAATGAAACCGCAGAAACTTCGTCATTTCTGGCCATGAATCGCGGCAAGCGTTCTGTGACCATCAATATCTCCAGCCCGGAAGGACAGGAGGTCATTCGCAAGCTGGCCGCAGAGTGTGACGTGTTAATCGAGAATTTCAAGGCGGGCGATCTGAAGCGTTACGGTCTGGATTACGACTCTCTGAAGCAGATCAATCCGCGTCTGGTGTATTGTTCCATTACCGGTTTCGGTCAGTCCGGTCCCTATAGTCATCGACCCGGCTATGACCCAATATTCCAGTCCATGAGCGGGCTAATGAGTCTTACCGGCAATCCCGCAGACGAGCCCGGCGGCGGCCCGCAGAAAGTGGGTTACGCAGTGTCTGATCTGACCGCGGGCTTTTATGCCATCATTGGCATTCTGGGTGCGCTGAATCATCGCGATGCAGTGTCCGGAGAAGGTCAGCATATTGATATCGCCTTGTTCGATGCACAGGTGGCTTCCATTGGCCATATCGCCATGAATTATCTGGTTTCCGGTATTGTTCCCAAACGCATGGGCACGGCTTCACCGATTACCTGCCCTTATCAGGCCTTTGAGTGCAGCGACGGCTACCTTATGATTGCGGTGGGCAATGATTCGCAGTTCCGCCAGTTTGTGCAGCTGCTGGGTCTGCCGGAGCTGGCCGATGATCCACGCTTTGTGCTGAATCGTTTGCGGGCACAGAATCAGAAGGAACTGGTGCCTTTGCTGCAGGAAGTGATGATTACGAAGCCCATAAAAGAATGGCAGGAACAACTGGACGCCATGAATGTTCCTTGCGGACCGATTAATGATCTGAGCCAGGTGTTTGAAGATCCGCAATTACAGCATAGGGAAATGCTCATGCATATGCAGCATTCAAGTGCAGGCAGAATTCCGCAGATTGCCAATCCTCTGAAGCTGTCTTCGACACCTGTTTCCTACAATCGTCCGCCGCCCATGCTGGGCGAGCATACGGACGAGGTCCTGAGCGAAATTCTGGGTATGGATGATGCGGGGATTGCCGCGCTGCGCGAGAAGTCTATTATCTGACGGGGGATTGCTCGTCATCAATCAGCAGCATGGTAACAACAAGGGCGGGTCATTCATGCCCTTTGATTTCAAATGTGTTCGTGAAAGCAAACAGGGTGTCGTCGCTGTCTGACCCTGTCACCACCCAATTCATTCGTCATAAATCAACAGCAGCATGGTGGCAACAAGGGCAGGTCTTTCCTGTCCTTCTATTTCAAATGTGTTCTCGAAAGTAAAAAGGGTGCCACCGCTTTTCGGCTGCGCTTCAAGCAGCTGCTGATGCATCCTGACTTTTGAGCCTACGGGCACCGGATTGATGAAGCGCAGGTGATTCAGTCCGTAGTTCAGTCCCTTGCCGCGTCGCGCGATTTTAAAGATATCGCGCGCCAGAAGTGGGATTAGCGAAAGAATAAAAAAGCCGTGAGCAATGGTTTTGCCTTCGGGCATCTCGCGCCTGGCTCGTTCAATATCCACGTGCACCCAGTGATCGTCGCCAGTGAGCTTGGCATAATGATCAATCTGATCCTGCGTAATCGTGAACCATTCACTGGAGCCCAGCTGCTGTCCGCAATGAGTGGCCAGATCGGAAGGGGTTTCTGCAAGCAACATCAGTTTTTCTCCATCGTATCGCATGACATATGTAATGGGTTGGGCACGGCAGCATGGGATACTGCCGCCAGGTATCGCTTATTCCAGCGTTATTGCCCGATTTTGACGCCCGTGGTCTTCACGATGGTTTCCCATTTTTTGCTATCGGCATCCTGAAACGCTTTTGCCTGTTCCAGCGACATAGGTGTAGGTGGCAGATAGCCCTGCACTTTCAGTCGTGAAACCGTGGCTTCCTGTTTGAGCACGTCATTCATGACGGTATTGAGCTTGCTCAGGATGGCCGGGTCGGTTTTGGCTGGTGCATTCAGCAGGTTCCAGATCTCAATGGTCAGATCGGGGTAGCCGCTTTCCTCCATCGTGGGAACATCCTTCATCTGTGGGTAGCGCTGGGCGCTGCTCACGGCCAGAAATTTGAGTTTGGGATTTTTTTGCTGCGCCGTTGCTGCAGGGCCGGTCAGGACACCGATCTGTACTTGTCCGCCAATCAGATCGCTGGTCACGGGCGAGTCACCCTTGTAAGGTACGTGAACTACATCGATATCCGCGATTTTCTTGAGGTATTCAAACGCCAGATGTCCCGGCGTGCCTGCACCGGATGTGCCATATGACAGGCTGCCCGGTTTGGACTTGGCCAGGGCGACCAGTTCCTTGATGTTGCTCACCGGTACGTCTTTATTGACGGCGATGACCAGCGGCAGGGAGCCGATGTTGGCGATAGGTACCAGATCACTTTGCTGATAGGGCACCTGCATGCCGATCAGGCGCGCAATGATGGTACCGCCAACAGGCCCAACGCCCAGGTTATAGCCATCGGCAGCCGCACGTGCAACGGATGCCATCCCGATGGTGCCGCCGGCGCCGGAGCGATTTTCTACCACCATAGTCTGGCCCAGCTCTTTGCTCATGCCGTCTGCCAGAATGCGCGCCGCCGTGTCGCTCGACCCTCCTGGCGGGAATGGGACGACAAGCTTGACGGGTTTGGATGGATAGCCGGCGTCTGCTGCCATGACGGTACCGGGCGTCAAAAATGTCGCGCAAAGCGTAAACGCGCCAGCAAGCAGGCGCCAGACGGGTTGGCTTGCGGCGGGTTTGCGCCGGGTAACAGGGGTTATTGGTCTCATGGGGTTCCTCTTGGAGATAAAAAGGCGACCGTTATTGTTCTGCAACTGAATTCGGTCGCGCTGGCTGGGACTTCGGCTATGCTAGGACATCCGGTCTTTAATGTCAATAGGTCGTATTATTGAACTATATAGGCTATAATTCTATCCTATTGCAGATAATGAATGTACTTGGAAGGAGACGAAGGAATGACTCAGAATAGCGGGCCACTCTCGCATATACGTGTGCTGGACCTGAGCCGTATCATGGCTGCCCCCTGGGCCAGTCAGCTGCTGGCGGATATGGGTGCTACGGTAATCAAGGTAGAACGACCCGGACAGGGAGACGATACGCGGTCATGGGGTCCGCCGTTTCTGAAAGATGCGCAGGGTGAGAATACCGCTGAGGCCGGCTATTACCTCTCGGTTAATCGCGGCAAACAGTCGCTGACCGTTGCTCTGGATACGCCCGAAGGACAGCAGATTGTGCGCGATCTGGCTGCAGACTGCGACATTGTGCTGGAAAATTTCAAGACGGGTGCACTGGCCAAATATGGGCTGGATTATGCCAGCCTGAAAAAAGTGAATCCCCGACTGATCTATTGCTCCGTTACCGGCTTCGGACAGGACGGACCGCGCAGGAATGAAGCCGCCTACGACTTTCTGATCCAGGCCATGGGTGGCCTGATGAGCATTACCGGCGAACGGGATGACAAGCCGGGTGGCGGACCACAGAAAGTGGGCATTCCCATCGTGGATCTGATGACAGGCATGTATACGGCGGTGTCAGTGCTTGCCGCATTGGCCGGCCGCGAGCAGACAGGAGAGGGCGAATATATTGATCTGGCCATGCTGGACGTGCAGACAGCCGTTCTGTCCAATCAGGCCATGAATCATCTGCTCTCGGGCAAAACGCCGCAGCGCACGGGTAATGCTCACCCCAATATTCAGCCCCAGGACGTGTATGCCTGCGCCGATGGTAACGTGATTCTGGCCGTGGGTAATGACCGGCAATTCGTCAAACTGTGCGAAGCCCTGAAGAGGCCCGAACTGGCCACCGACAATCGATTCAACGTCAACGCCCAGCGCGCCCGCAATGTTGCCGAACTCACGGCCCTGTTGCAGGAAGAATTCGCGCGCTGGACGCGTGCGGACCTGGTAGATGCACTGGGTAAGGCTGGCGTACCCTGCGGTCCGATCAACAGCATTCCGGAAGTGTTTCAGGAACCGCAGATTCAGCACCGCAAGATGCTGCGAACGCTTCCTCATCCTTCGGGCGTGGATGTGCCACAGGTTGTTTGCCCGATCAATTTCAGCAACCGGCCGCTACAGTTCAATTCGCCGCCACCGCTGCTTGGTCAGCACACGGAAAATATCCTGGCTGATCTGGGCTACGACGAGGCACGCATTCGGGCGCTGCGCGAATCCGGTGTCGTCTGATCGCGGGTCATCAAGGTGATGGCCGGAACGGGCAATGTGATATCGAATCGCCGATAAGACGTCATTTAACCGGCGAGCGCAGAAACAGTTATTGATGAATAACCCAGAATACCTTTGAAAACGGAAAGAGCAAGATGAACGAAATCCAACTGGAAAAGCAGGGCAATATCGCAGTCGTGACGCTGGATTCACCGCCTGTGAATGCACTGACACTGGCGCGTTACCAGGCCATTACCGATACATTCGAATCCATTAATCAGATGGAAGATATCAACGTGGTGATCTTTACGGCAAAGGGAACCAAGGCCTTTTGTGCCGGGCTGGAGCTCAAGGAGTTTCTGGCAGCCACGCCAGAGGAAGATCCGGAGAGGGCTAAAGTGGTGCGCGCCACCTTCCGTGCGATCCGTCATTGTGTTGTGCCGGTCATTGCGGCTGTCAACGGACCGGCGCTGGGCGCAGGGAGTGTCCTGGCCAGCAGCAGTGATATTCGCATTGCGTCTGAAAAGGCGACCTTTTCCATGCCGGAAATCAATGTCGGGCGTTGTGGGGGTGGTGCGCATACAGGAAGACTGGTGCCACAAGGCAGTCTCCGCTATATGGCATTTACCGGTGAGCAGATCAGCGCCTGGGAAGCCCATCGTGTGGGGTTTGTAGACAGGGTGGTCTCACCAAGGCTGCTGATGCCCACGGCCATGGATATGGCATCTGTGATTGCTTCCAAAAGCCGCATCGGTCTGGTCACCATGAAAGAGGCCCTGAACCGGATTGAGAACATGCCGGTGGATGAAGGCTATGAACTGGAGCAGCAGTATAGTACCCGACTGATGCATACCGAAGATGCACGCGAGGCCGTGCGCGCTGTCGTGGAAAAGCGCAAGCCGGTTTTCAAGGGTCGATAGTCCGATTGATACACCTTTGGCAACAGTCGTATGCAGGCAAACTGGCTATAATGCTCGGAATACAAGGATGACGGGAGGCGTCAACGACAGCACAGCTGCAGGACGTCCTTTTCCTGTCATCTCAGCCACATATGGACAGGAAGATGACGCAAGCGCAGACCAAAAACAGCACAGCCCCCATTGATTTCAGCCGTAGCGCCGCTGCCCGCTACGTGCAGCTGGCCAGCCTGTTCCGGCGCCGCGTTGAATCCGGTCAATGGCCGGTAGGTACGCAGATTCCCACCGTGGATGAACTGGCAGAAGAGTGCCATGTGGCGCGCGCGACCGTACGCCAGGCCCTGGATCTGCTGGAAGAAGAAAAACTGATCGCCCGCTATCGGGCAAAAGGCACATTCGTCACCGGCAAACCCCAGGAACAGTTCTGGTGTGAGGTTGCCTCAAATTGGGATGGCCAGCTGATCGCTCCCGAAGGTGTCAGCATCGAAATTCTGTCGGCCCGGGATAGCCGCATGCCAGCTACGGCAGACCTGTCCCTGGGAAAGCTGGCTGGCAGCTATCAATACTGGCGGCGCCGGCACTGGCGCAATGATCGTCCTTATTATCTGGGCGAAGTCTATATCGACGAGAAAATCTGCAAAAAGATTCCTGCGCGTGCCTTTGAAACCAAAACCTCAATGCGGATTCTGCGGGAACTGCCCGGTCTTGAAATTATCGAAGCCCATCAAACACTCACCCTGGGGTCGGCTGATCCTGAACTGGCAGACCTGCTGCATCTGCCGCTGAATGCGCCCGTTGCGCACGTGCATCGCAGCGCTGTCGATCAGAACGGGACCATTGTCTTTGTGGGCGACGGGATATATCGTGGCGACGTGGTCAGACTGGATATTCGATTGAAATAATTACTTGCTGCTGGTTGCCAGCCTGACCGCGAGTCCGACAAAAATCACTGCGGCAAGTCGGTTGAGAATGCGTTGCGCCAGGGCCGATTCCTTCAGGAAACGCCCTGCATAGCTGGAAAACAAAGCGATCAGGTTGAACACCAGCAGAGCAGAGAGAATAAAAATGGCGCTGAGCGCCAGCAGCTGCGGCGTCAGCGGTCCGTCCTGAGGGTGGGCAAACTGGGGCAGAAACGCCAGAAAGAAAATGCTCAGTTTGGGATTGGTTGAACTCATCAGAATGCCGCGTCGATAAAACTGCAGATTGCCCGGACGCGAGGGGGTGGATTCTCCTGAAGAAAATACCGGGGGGGCGCGCCAGGCCTGCCAGGCCATATACAAAAGATAGGCGGCACCAATCAGTTTCAGTATCAGGAATGCCGTCTGCGAAGCCGCGATCAGCGCCGCGATCCCGACAGTCACAATAAACGTGTGGAACAACAGGCCGGTGCACAGGCCAAGGGTAATCATGAACCCGGCACGCCAGCCCCACAGCATGGACTGAAACAGCACAAAAAGATTGTCCGGGCCGGGCGACAAGGCCAGCAGACAGGCGATGCCGGCAAAAACGAATGCGGTGTCCGGGCTGATCATGAGGTCTCCGAATCTGGCGTGGCTATAATGAATGACTGTTTCAATCATAAACCACAGGGCCGTTCTATGTCTTCCGAGTCTTCCATTCTTACCCGTTTACAGCACCTGGGCACTGCGCCTTGTGACGAGCAGCATCCTGTCGCGCCCGTCAGTCTGCCTTCCATGCGTACCAGTACGGTTCGGTTCAATACGCTGGAAGATCTGGAAAATACGTATAAGCGCAAGAGCCGTGGTGAGCGCCTGGTCACCTACGGACGCATGGGCATGGATACGCACGCGGCACTGGAAGATGTGTTCTGCGCGCTGGAAGGAGGGCAACGCGCCTTCCTGGCCTCATCGGGTCTGGGTGCGATCAGCATGGCGCTGCTGTCGCTGCTGAGCGCCGGAGACCACATGCTGGCCGCCGATTGTGTCTACGGGCCGGTTTTTCAGCTGAACAACACGGTGCTCAAACGCATGGGCATTGAAGCGACCTTCACCTCCGCCAAAGATCCTGCAGAACTGGAGAAGCACGTTAAACCCAATACGCGGATCCTGTATGTGGAAGCGCCCGGTTCGCTGCTGATGGAAATGCTGGACATGCCCGCGTTATCCGCGTTTGCCAGAAAACACGGGCTGATTCTGGTTACGGACAATACCTGGGGTTCGGGATACGCCTACAAGCCACTGTCGCTAGGTGCTGATGTGAGCATTGTGGCCGGAACCAAATATGTGGGTGGTCACTCGGATCTTATGCTGGGGGCGGTGATTGCCAATGATCCCGAACTCATCAGGACCATAGACACCAATCAATATGCGATGGGTTTTTCCATTAGTGCAGACGACGCCTGGCTGGCCATTCGTGGCGTGCGAACCTTGCCTGTTCGTATGGAACAGCACGCGCGCAATGCGCTGCAAGTGTGTGAATGGCTGGAACAGCAGCCCGCTGTGGCGCAAATCTATCATCCGGCGTGGCCGTCTGATCGGGGACATGCCTTGTGGAAACGCGACTGCACCGGTTCCAACGGCCTGCTTTCCGTTGCCATGACTATCTCAGAAACCCAGGCGCGCCGCTTTGTAAACGCGCTCACCCTGTTCGGAATCGGCTATTCATGGGGAGGTTATGAGAGTCTTGTACAGTGGGTCGATACCGGCGTGCTGCGCAACCACGCCTACTTTGCAGAACATGCCGACAAGGCATTGCAGGTTGTCAGGCTGCATATCGGGCTGGAATCGGTCGATGACCTGATTGCCGACATGCAGCAGGCAATGAAAGTGGCGTCAATTGAATAAGGAATCTCATTGTGCCCGGGCCGCATTCGCTTGCGGCGACGGGCGCACCATGCCGATTATTTTTTCTCGGCCAGGACCTGATCCAGCAGTTTCTGAGCCTGAGCAATGCTTGACTCGTAGTCGCCGGTCATACCGGGAGACGTAACGTATTTGCCACCCACGGCAAATGACGGTGTGCCTTCGATCGCATAGATGTCTGTGGCTTCGGTGGCACGTTTGACTTTAGCGGTGACACTGAACGAGTCAAAGGCAGAGGTGAAAGCTGCCTTGTCGATGCCCTGGGACGCTGCCCAGTCGACAATGGCATCTTTGGTGAACAGTTTTTTGCCTTCCTTGTGGATGGCATCAAAGACTTTTGGATGCAAGTCCAGTTTGTCCAGTGCTTCCAGAGAGTAGTAGAGCTGCTGCATCGGCTGCATGGCAGCATTGAAGGCAACCGGAACGCGCACGAAGGCAACGTTTGAGGGCAGTGTTTTCACCCATTTTTCCACCAAGGGCTCCATTTCGGCGCAATGGGGGCAGCTGTAGGCGAAGAATTCCATTACTTCGACTTTATCGCCGGATCCGGAAGGCTGAGCCGTGGTCAGTGTTTTGAATGCCGGGCCGGACTGGGCCATCACCGGAACAAAGGCAGCTGCACCAGTCAGCAATGCAGCGGATACAACACGGAGCAGGGGGGTGGATAATTTCATAGTCTGTTCTTGAATCGGGTTGATGATCGGTTGATGAAGGGGCGCTGGCGCCCCCGGACCGGAAGAAACTGCACCGGTTTTACTGCATTATAGGACTCATGCACGGGGCTAAAGTTCCCCTGCCATCATCTGTAACGTCTGATGACAGGTATCAACGCACAATCGTGGAGCTGATATTTGCCCCTGAAAGCTGGGCGCGGGAGGCCTTGATTTCCTGTTCCGTATTAAACGGACCGATACGCACGCGATTCACATCCATATTGTTCACGCGCGCCTTCTGGATCTGCACATTGAAACCCATCATGATCATGCGGGCACGGGATGCGTCGGCTTCTTTCTCATCGCGAAACGCGCCGACCTGCAGATAACGTGGACCCGTGCTGCCGGCCTGGCTGGAGGCGGCATTGCTGCTGCCCGCCGAGCTTGCCGGACTTTTCGTATTGGCTGAATCGTTCGCGACAGCTCCGTTTGCTGCGATTGCTGCACTGGACGCTGGTTTATTGCGGCCTGCCGGCGTCGAGCCATTGCTTTGAGCCAGCGAAGGTTTGTCAGCCTGTTTGCCTGTGCCAGGAGCCGGTTTTTCTGCAGGCAGGGTGTTAATGAGGGATGCAATCTGGTCATCATCTGCCTTGGATGGCGGATTGGCCGGTGTTTTGGCCGGCGGCAGCACGCCCCCGGCTGTAAACGGCATATCGCGTGCGTTGTCCGGAATGCCGATGAGTGGAGGCAGCGGCTCGATTTTCTGGCGATTAGGCGGTTGCTGGGCCGAATTGATGCTGCCGTCGCTGTTCATCCAGGCATTTGGATCGATCAGCGGTTTGCCTGAGCTGTTGCCGTTGCGATTCAGGGAAAGCGCTGACAGGGCATCGGGCTGTCCCTGTCCCGTAGCGGGTTGACGATGATCCTGGATGGGTGAGGGCGAGCGCATGATCATGAACGCAGCAATGGCGGCCACGGACAGGCCGATGATCAGGCCCAGCAAAACGGACGAAAACGTCATGCTCTTGCCGGAAGAGGACCGGGAGCTGCGTGAGGCGGGGCGTTTCTTGCGTGTTGCCATAGGAGAACAGTCTCGCTTACATTTGCTGTGGCGCGGACACCCCCAGCAGGGCCAGCGCATTGGCAATGACCTGACGGGTAGCGTCAGCCAGGCGCAGACGCGCCCGTTTCAACTCGATATCGTCAATCATGATGCGCTCAGCGTTATACCAGGAATGGAAATCGGCTGCGCAATCCTGTAGCCAGAACGCGACCTGATGCGGTGCCAGCTCCTGGCCGGCAGTCTGGATCAGGCCAGGTAATTCCGCCAGACGCTTGAGCAGGGTGATTTCGGTGGGTGCCGTAAGCCTGCTGCTATCGGCGTCAGACAGGGAACCGGCAAGCTCCGGAGAGTCACGCAGCAGCTTGCAGATACGCGCATGAGCATACTGAACATAATACACCGGATTCTCTTCACCCTTGGCCAGGGCCAGATCGATATCAAAGACAAATTCGGTGTCGGCCTTGCGTTGAATCAGAAAGTACCGGACTGCGTCCTGACCGACCCAGTCGATAAGATCGCGCATGGTCACATAGCTGCCGGCGCGTTTGGAAATTTTGACTTCCTGCCCGTTGCGCATGACCTTGACCATCTTGTGCAGAATATAGGACGGATAGGTTTTGGGGATGCCCAGATCCAGTGCCTGCAGACCGGCACGCACCCGCGCGATGGTGCCATGATGATCCGTTCCCTGGATATTGATGGCGTGGGTGTACTGACGGTTCCATTTGTCTACGTGATAGGCCACGTCAGGGACGAAATAGGTATAGCCGCCATCAGACTTGCGCATGACACGGTCTTTGTCGTCTCCGGTGCCAAGCTCTGTGGTCTTGAGCCACAGGGCGTTCTCATGCTCGTAGGTATGGCCGCTGGCAACCAGTTTGTCTACGGTTGCCTGCACTTTGCCCTCTGAGTAAAGCGAGCTTTCCAGGAAGTAATTGTCGAATTTCAATCCGAAAGCCTGCAGATCCAGATCCTGTTCGCGGCGCAGATAGGCCACGGCGAACTGACGAATGTCTTCGAGGGAATCCAGATTGCCGCTGGCGGTGATGGCGCGGTCATCTGCCACTGCGGTTGCCTTGCTGACGTAATCGCGGGCGATATCGGCAATGTATTCGCCGCGGTATCCATCGGCAGGATAGGCCTCGTCATCGGGGCTGATGCCACGGGCGCGGGCCTGAACACTGATGGCCAGATTATGAATCTGATTGCCACCGTCGTTATAGTAAAACTCGCGAAGTACATCGTAGCCGCTGGCGCTTAACAGGCGACAGAGGCTATCGCCCAGCGCGGCCTGACGGGCGTGACCCACATGCAGCGGGCCGGTAGGGTTGGCCGAGACGAACTCGACCATCACTTTTTCGTTTCGGCTGGCCGCATTGCCATACTGGTCGCCCTGTTTGGCGATGGTGTCCAGCACCTGCTGATGCGTGGCCTGTGTCAGACGCAGATTGATGAAGCCTGGCCCGGCCACTTCGGCAGACTCAACCACACCGGCGGCGTCCGGATTTGCCAGAATATGGGCAACAATTTCCTGGGCCAGTTCCCTGGGGTTACGTCGGGCAGGCTTGGCGATCTGCATGGCAACATTGCTGGCAATATCGCCGTGATCGGCCTGTTTTGGACGTTCCAGTTTGATAACCGGATTGGCGTCGGGGAGAATGGCGTGAGTGGCTGCCTGAAGCAGCGAAAGTAGGTGTTGTTGCAGCTCGGGCAGCATGGCGTCCGGGGGGTTGGGAAAATAGCAAATTTTACCATACCTCACCTGTCTGCAGCTTCATGCCTGTTGTTTCCTGCAGCCACCGTGCATAAGCGCGCACGTCCGCCAGACCAACGATACTCGGGCCCAGCAGCGAGCGCTCGTGACCGGGTGGAACCACCATGAAGGCGCCATAGAACTGGTCTTCGGCAGTCAACGGTTTTTTCGACGGCAGATCTCGTTTGATGAACCGCTCGACCTGCATCCGCTGCCGACGGCCCAGCGTTGGCAGATCGTGCTGCCGCAATGGGGCGCCTGCGTGCCCTTCAACACGACGATCGAGGCTGAGAGAAATGACGGACGGTTCCTCGTAGCGGTAGCGCAGCAGGCTGTTATGCAAGAGCGGGTTGCGGATGCGCAAGGTATCGGATGGCAGGGCAAGCATGGGCACGCCGGCGCGTTGTGCCTGCCAGTACATCCATTGCAATGCCACGTTGCCCAGATCCCCTGGCTTTCCTGATGCATTGGCCACATGACCTGCATCCGCTTCCTGGATTGAGCCACCGATGTCGGAATGGTTGCCGATAAAGCCTGTTTCATGAAAATTGCCCCGTTCACTGATGCCCAGCGGCGTCAGCGGAAACAGATCGTTGTATTCGTTCAGCGCTACGGCGTGCGCCACCCATGACCAGGCCGGGGACACCCGATAGTCGTACGCAGCGTTGTTCGATCCCAGCATGCCCAGTTGGGCGACCGTATCGAAAAGTCCCATGAAACGAAAATCCAGGCAGGCTGTGAGGGTGAGAGGCGTGCCCAAAGGTTGATGGGTAAATGGATCCGCCCGGTCAATCTGAGCGCGGAACAGCCCCTCTTCGGTCTGTTTCATCAGGTGATTGGCAAAAATGCGAGCTGCCGTGGCGCCGCGGGAGAAACCGATGATGTCGATGGGAATATGGCCATTGCTCTCTCTGAGGCCCGGCGGATTCCGTAAAAGTGTATCCAGCAGGTTATGCATCTGGGTGCGCACAATATCACCCACGGAATCGCCGGTCACCATATCGACAGGGCGCAATATCAGTCCCAGCGGGCCCAGCAGGTAGGGGCTTTGAAGCGGGCTGGACACGCCATGAAGTACGGGTGCAACCATTGCAGAGACGGCATCATAGGTGCCGGGACCGCCCAGATAATGAACCGGGCCACCCACATAACGCTGCTGCAGTTTGAACACATTCGAGCGGGTTTTGCTGCCCTGATTCAGCGTTCCATCAAATGCAAAAAGCAGCAGGCCCAGCGGATCCGAATAGCGGCGTGGCTGAGCCGCCGCGTAGCCCAGCGGATCCTGACCGGGTAACGGGCTCATGGGGTCGGGTTCAAGATAGTGCCCGAAAGCGGGATCGTAGTTGCGATAGCGGTTATCGAACCAGCCCGTCGCAGGATCTTCGTATTGCCCCAGGTAACGCAGAGCCAGATGCTGCTTTGCAATCAGTGGACGTACCCGTCCGTCGGGTTCGGGCTCTGCAAGCCAGACCAGGCGGGCCTGGGTATCGGTGACGGCCAGCGGCAGGCCCTGGCTATCGGTATGAATAAAATAAAGCCTTCCAGCGTACCGGGCATCCAGCCTGCGACGCAGAGCTGCTATAAAGTCGGAACTGCCCATGGGCGCCGTCGCATGACTGAAATCCGGCGAATTCCGGTGCATAAAGGGGGCAGGGAAGACATAATCGATGAAGGCAACGGGTACATCGCCCGCATAGATGTAGCGCCTCGACATGGCGCCTTTTTCCGGGACGCGCAGAGGGGCACCCACGGGGATCGCCCATTCACCGGCAAGCTGGTTGTCCTGATAGTAAAACTGCAGGTGGGTGGTACGATCCAGACGGGCGATGCGCTGCCCCAGCGCGTTGTGCAGGTTTCGCTGAATACGCTTACCTTGCCGATAGACGGCCTGCAACTGGTGGCCGGGGCCGTAGTGGGTATGCCACTGCCCCACATTCAGGGGTAGTCCGCTGGCATCCCGTTGAATCCGGCTTTTTGTCGTTTTCCCTGCGTCATGGCGCGCCACGGCGGTTCCTGTCGAATCCCAGGCAAACCACACATGCTGTCTGCGCCCCTGTTTCTGGAAGTTTGAAGCCATCGCCAGTGAGGTTGGGTGCACGGGCTGCAATTGGGTCGACTGCAGGGCAGGTTGTGGCTGGGTATGCTGGCTGTGGTAACGCTGTTGCACCCAGCCAGCCATGCGCTGGTGTTGGGTATATAGAAAATCCCTGCGCACGGCTCTCGCCTGGCCAGGAAAGGCAAAGACTTCCGAGAGCACCCGGCCATCGGCGGCAACGGAACGCAGTTGTGCCAGAATGGACTGGCCGGATGCGTCGACCACATTCAGCTGTAAGTGGCCGCTCGCCGGGGGGCGTTGCCGCTGTTGTGATCGCTGCTGCGAATGTGCCTGTACCCGCTGCTGTTGCAGGTATCGCATCCGGGCCACTACCTGATTGCCGAAAGCAAGGTCGTTCGCATCGGTCATGCTGACCACGGGATGACGTTGTCTGCTGGTGTCTTCCCAGGAGATACTCAGCAACCGCCCCACTGGTGAATAGCGGTATTGCAGACTGCCTCCTTCCGGGAGCAGATGCGTGATCGACTGGCCGTCCGCGTTTCCAATCAGTACGTCCTGATAATGAACGGGGAACGGGTTGTCGTGGTTGACCGGGCGTTGAACCTCGAGTGTGTGCGTGCCCGTGACCAGGTCGTTGTGTTGGCGGCTGGTTTCGTTGGGATGTTCCAGACTTACCGAACCGTCGGGTGCGTAATGGAGGCGGGTGATGACAGGCTTGGAAGATTGGTTGGCGATCGCATCGTGCCTTGACCCGATTTCACGCTGCGTCGTCAGGCGCCCCGGCCCGTCATAGGTATATTCCCAGCGTGTGCCATTGGCAAAGCCCTGCGCCGTTGGTCTGCCCCATTCGTCGTATTTGATATGTTGTCTGCCGGTCAGGGCACTTTCCCAGGCGGTGAGCAGACCACGATTGTCATAAAGAAGCCCGAGATCCGGCCAGAACCCTTTGGGTTGATGCAGAAAAGCTGGCGACCCGTCAGGACGACGGCGAATGATAAGGCCATTGATGACAGCCAGACGACCCTGTGTATCATAGGCGGCCGACAGTCCGGGCGCAGGGCAGCCCAGACATCCATCGCCTGTTACCGATTCCAGCAAATCCTGCCCATGCTGTCGGCGCCACATAAATCGGGTCGTCTGTCCGTCAGCATCCATCACCTCTGTGAAGCCTGCGCGGCCGGTTGCTGGTGCGCTGACATAGCTGAGGTACTGGGTGCCCCTTCCTGTCGGCTGGTCGTGCAGCACAGCCCGGATAACCCGCCCCGCGCTGTCATATTGCCAGGTCCGCAAGCGAAACATGCCCGGTTCCAGGCCGCTCCATCCGAGCAGCGCGGACATGGTCTGAAGATCCGGCAAATCATAGCCCTGTGAGCCCTCTGAGATTGGTGCTGCTGCGATGCCTGTGATCTGCCAGTAACGGTCGCTCTCAACCTTGCTCTGACCCTTAGCCTGACTCTTGCTCTCACCCTCACTCGCCCCCACGCTTTGATAAGCGGGTTCATAAAGGAATACGGTGCGTTGCCCTTCCGCAGACGCGACCGATGTCAGGCGGCCTGCAGGCCAGTCGTAGGTGTAGTGTACGGTGCCTTGCGGGGTATCGACCGCATGCAGCCGAATTGCACCCGTCGACAGGCGCCGGTAATGAAAGATGAGGCGTCGGTTATGCTCATCTTCCACCTCCTGTATCTGTTCGGCAAATACAGAGGCGCGGCTGAAGCGCCGCACGGACAGCATATGTCCATCAATCGAGAGTCCGAGCAGCAGACCGACACTGTCAAAAAGCAGGGAGTTCCCTCCCGGCCATTGCCACTGCCAGTGCCCCTCCTTGAACTGCAGACGACCATAACCCGGCTGCCGCGCGAGAGCCACATTGCCTTGCGCGCGCGCAAAATTAACGCGTGACCCGTCCCCCTGCGTGATTTGCAGCCCGTCCTGCGTTCTTTTCAGGCGGATATCAAAATTGTGGCGCCATCCCGGTCCCAGTGCGGACTCGCTGGGATCCATGGCGTTATAGCTGCGCAGCAGTTGCAGGCCATCTTCCGTGGGCGGCAGATCTGTCATTTCAATATATTTATTGCCCGTAGTCAGATTGACCGGATTGCCCGCGCCCAGGTTCACAGACGGTTCAAGTCCTTGAAACGTAAAAGGGTTTTGGCTTTTGCATGGGTTTCCAGTTGCAGTAGCGGGTCGCTGGCACTGCAGAATATTCGCTTGTCCGGCGGCGCCCTCTGGGGCAAAATAGCAGATACCCGCAAGCAGCAGAATCAGGCGGATGGCCGCAGGAATAATTAGACGACGACATGTTCGCATGACGATGAATCTGAAAAATGCGTATCATCTCGTGTGGAACGCATTTGCAGTGGTCGCAGTCCAATAAAATATCTATTGAGGAAAACCGTTATGCTGATTACTTTTCGTTCGGATGTAGCCGGAGATGTCCTGATGATGGCCGAACAGGCCAGGACTGTGTTGCAGGCGGCGGGGCGGGAGTATGAGACCGTACCAGAAATGGGCGTCTTTACTGTAGCCCAGCTGGATGATGCCATTCGCCAACTAGAGAAAGCCATTAATGAAGACCCGGGCTCGGCGCCGGATCATCAGTATGATGACAAAGACAAGGAAGAGGACGATAGCGATATCGCCGTGCATCCTGTCAGTGAAAATGTGAGTTTACGCCGTCGCGCCTATCCATTGCTGGACATGATGCGACAGGCACGTGCCGCCGGCAAGGACGTGGTCTGGGAAAAGGGCAGCGCCTGGTAAGCAGCCATTGGCTTCCAGCCAGTGACTTCCAGCCAGCAACGCGAGTCCGCAACATCCCAAAAGCCCGTCATTTCCTGGCGTTGTGACGCCGTTAATTCGGACTCAGCATTGAAAAGGCCTTAAAGACGATGAATCTTTAAGGCCTTTATTACGTCTGATTCAGTCTGAATCTATCAAACGACAGCAATCAGACTTCCTCCATCAGACTTGTCCTGTCAGGCGACGTCGCGCAAGGCAGCGCCGTCTGCAGCCTGCTGGTTGAGGTGGCGGTTGACCGCACTCAGCACAGCCACAAAGGAGGCAGTCACGATATCTTTGTGGATACCCACGCCGAAGCCGGTAGAGGATTCACCCAGACGCAGTTCAACATAGCAGACCGCCGAGGTTTTTTCACCGCTGCCCATGGCGTGTTCGTGGTAATCCATAAAGCGAATCGGCAGATTCAGCGCATTGATGAACGCAGAGATGGCCCCTTCGCCACTGCCTTCCACCACTTTGACCTGACCGTTGACCTCGACTTCGGCACGAATGCTGAACTCGTCGCCACTGGCGCCCTCAGCCTTGCTGGTAATCTGATGACGCAACAGTTTCCAGGGTGTGGTCTGCTTCAGATATTCTTTCTCGAAAATATCGTACACCGCATTGCCGTTGACTTCGGTACCAGTCTCGTCGGTAACGCGCTGAATGGCGCGTGAGAACTCGATCTGCAGGCGGCGGGGCAGATTCAGGCCACGTTCGCTTTCGAGCAAATACGAGACGCCGCCCTTGCCGGACTGGCTGTTGACGCGAATCACGGCATCGTAACTGCGACCCAGGTCGGCCGGATCGATAGGCAGATAAGGCACTTCCCAGACCGCGTCCGGTTTTTGTACGGCAAAGCCTTTCTTGATGGCATCCTGGTGCGAACCAGAGAACGCGGTGAAGACCAGATCGCCCGCATAAGGGTGGCGGGGATGTACCGGCAACTGGTTGCAGTACTCGGCCGTGCGACGCACGTCGTCGATATCGGAAAAGTCCAGACCGGGATGAATACCTTGTGTATACAGGTTCAGCGCGAGGGTGACCAGACACACATTACCGGTGCGCTCACCACTGCCAAACAGGCATCCTTCAATACGGTCAGCCCCCGCCATGACGGCCAGTTCGGCAGCCGCAACTGCCGTACCCCGGTCATTGTGCGGGTGCACGCTCACAATCACGTTCTCGCGATTATTGACGTTTTTGCAGAACCATTCGATCTGGTCGGCATACATATTGGGCGTGGTTGCCTCGATGGTTGCCGGCAGGTTGTAAACGATAGGATTGCCGGGACCGGGCTGCCAGACCTCACCGACGGCGTTACATACCTCAACGGCAAACTCCGGCTCTGTCGTACTGAAAACTTCGGGAGAATATTCAAAGCGCCACTGGGTTTCGGGATGGCGCGCCATGGCTTTTTTGATCAGCGCAGCACCGGTGGTAGCGATGTTTTTGACCTCTTCCTTACCCATATTGAATACGATCTTGCGGAAGGCAGGTGCGCAGGCGTTATACAGGTGCACCATGGCCTGACGAGCGCCGGCGGCCGCTTCGACCGTACGATTAATAAGGTCTTCGCGGGACTGTGTCAGAACAATAATGAGCACGTCGTCGGGAATGTGGTTTTCTTCGATCAGGATGCGGACAAAATCGAAATCTGTCTGGGACGCAGAAGGGAAACCCACCTCAATTTCCTTGAAGCCGATTTTAACCAGATGCTTGAAAAACCGCAGCTTTCTTTCAATGCTCATGGGCTCGATCAGGGACTGGTTGCCGTCACGCAGATCGGTACTCATCCAGATCGGCGGGTGTTCGATCTTTTTGCTGGGCCAGGTACGCTCGGAAAAATCGCGTTCGAAAGCCTTGAAAGGGATGTATTTGGAAGCGGGGTTGGAAATCATGATGCACCTTTTTGGGGGGAATCCCGGTGCGAATAGACTGGATTTATGCAGCGACGCCGGGATTCAAAATAATAAAACGGAATCCTTGTGGCTTAAACTGGGGCTGTCGAACTGCCACGAACGCTCTAGGCTCGACAACCGATCGCTAGCAGTAGCAGAGAAGAAAGGGCAAGGGCGGAACGCGTTGTATTGAGCGCGTTCATGGAAGAAGTAGCCAGCAGCATGCCTGCAGCGCGACTGTGGCGGCTGGCAGTAACTGCGTTACGAATGGATGTAGACTGGCTCTTCATTCCTTAACTATAAGAAATATTTTCCCAGAGCGCAACTAGTTTTTTCCACAAGCGCCCCGTAAGTTCCGCGAATTCCCGGAAATGCCGTCAGGCGATGCCTTGATTCCCATTGCCGGACTTTGTATGACGCGTTGCGGACAGACAAAGGTCAGCGACGGCAGATCCAGACTTTGCAGGTTCCGGTTCCGCAGGCTCAGGTTCTGCCGACTCAGGTAATCGTGTGTTTCACATCGTCCCGGGGTGGTCGCAAATGCGTATCGTCCGGGCGGCCAATTGTTGGTTCTGTCTGCTCCGATGTGGACACGGTGGCCTGATCCGGGGCGCCTTCCGCGGGAATCACGGGCTCGTTACGACCATGGCCGGTTGTTTCGGTTGACGCAGAAGGGACTGCGTCGCTACGGACAGCGGGTTCGGCTGCAGCGGTGTCAGGGGTCGCGGCGGTAACATTGGCTGCAGCGGTACTGGAGGCGGGCGGCGCATTCCGATCTGCCACTGGGGGCGCTGCGTTGTCTGCGGCGTCCTGCGTTTTCTCCGGGCGTTGTACCTGGACCGGAGGTGCGGCAGCAATGGTTGCGGCCACACGGTCATCGGCGGCGCGGCGTGCGTCAGTGACAGGGCGTTGTGCGTCGCCCAGCCGATTCTCTGCAGCCAGTCGGTCTTCGGCGATGCGACGCTCTTCTGCTACAAGACTTTGTGAGGCCAGTCGATCATCGGCGGCAACGACAGGCGCAGGGCCCAGCAGTCGCTCCTGCTCACGGATCTGGGCCAGTTTGCTGACACGGTTGTTGTCCAGCTCGTCTTTGGTGGTTTTCAGATTACCGATATTGATCGGTTCGGTACGATCGCGCCAGACCCATCCCAGCACATCCCGGCCTTCGGGTGACAGGTTTCTGATGAGCTCGGATGCGGTATCGGCAGGTACGGTTTTATAGGCTGCGCGCTGCACACTGCCGCTATACCAGGCGCTCAGGAAAAAATAGACAATGAGCGTGCCCAGCAGAACCACTGCCCACCACAAATAGGGATTGATGCTCTGAAGAAAAGAAACCAGTTGTGCGTTAAACTTGGTGAGAAATGCGTAGTCCTGGACCGCGCCAAATTCAAGAATGCGAGCCGCAACCCAGAGCCAAATGATGAGTGTGACAATTATCACCACCGCGCGCATTATAATCCTTGGGGTAGCCAGTTTGAGCAGCGTTCGGCTGACCAGTCTGGCATCATTTTGCTGAACCGCGGCATTGCTGTATTTCATAGGTAATCCAAATCCGATATGCGTCACGCGTTAGAACTTCGAACCGGCCAGCACCTTGTGCTGACCCCGCAACTGCAACAATCC
>JAEWHK010000030.1 GCA_023387815.1 Pseudomonadota bacterium | reverse complement strand
TCTGTCTGAATGACTTGTTTGGTCATGAGATTCTCCAATGAACGAACCGATTACTATAGGCAATACCAATAGTATATACACATTCACCCGAAAAACCGAACCGGCTGAGACGCCCGTAACTCGCGTCAAACCTGCTCTATCGATAAAAAAATCAGGTGCCTGAGACGTCAGCAGAATAATTTGACGAAAATTTCATGAAAACCTGATATATTCCAAAGCTTACGGTTCGCTGAATTAATATAATACAAATGCGTCTTATTACTATTCTAATTGATTCTATACGAGACCTCGCGAAGTCCTGTTCCCTTTACTTGAAACCTACTTTAGGAAGGATGTCATGAAATATCTGTCTTTCATTCCCACAGCAATGACTTGCGCTACGTTACTGCTGGGTGCCCAGGCCCATGCCGCCGACGAGATCAACATCTATACGACACGCGAACCCAAGCTTATCCAGTCCATACTGGAGAATTTCAGCAAGGAAACAGGCATTAAAACCAATACGGTATTTCTCAAGGATGGTCTGATTGAGCGTGTCAAAAATGAAGGCGACCGCTCCCCGGCCGATCTGCTCATGATGGTCGATTATGGCAATCTGATTGACCTGGTGAACGCCGGTGTCACACAGCCCGTTACGTCTGCGGCCCTCGACGAGGCCATCCCCGCCAATCTGCGCGACGCCGATCATCACTGGTATGCCCTGTCCACAAGGGCACGTGTACTCTACGCAGCTAAAGACCTGAAGCTCGATTCATTCACCTATGAAGAGCTGGCCGATCCAAAGTGGAAAGGCAAGGTATGCATCCGCTCCGGCCAGCACCCCTACAATACCAGCCTGATTGCGGCCATCATCGCGCATGACGGCGCTGAAAAAGCCGAAGCATGGCTCAAGGGTGTTAAGGCCAATCTGGGCAGAAAAGCGGCCGGCGGAGACCGTGACGTAGCCAAGGATATTCTGGGTGGAATCTGCGACATTGGTATTGCCAATTCCTATTATGTGGGTCAAATGCGCAGTCAGCCAAAAGACTCCGATCAGTACAAATGGGGTGAAGCCATCAAGGTCATTCTGCCTACGTTTGCCGCAGGCAAAGATAACGGGACACACGTGAATGTAAGTGGCGCCGCCGTTGCAAAAAATGCACCCAATAAGGAAAATGCAGTCAAGCTGCTGGAATATCTGGTATCTGAAAAAGCCCAGGCGCTTTACGCCAAGGCCAATTTTGAATACCCCGTGCGCAAAGGTGTTGAACTGGATCCGATAGTCGCCAGTTTCGGTGACCTGAAAGCGGATGGCATTCCGCTGTCTGAGATCGCAGCGCATCGCAAGCAGGCCAGCGAACTGGTCGATAAAGTGGGATTCGATCAGTAACCACGCCAGTTTCGCCAGATCGAAATGCCCGCCAGCCACACTGTCTTGCTCAAAGCGACCCGCAGATGGGTGCCCAGTACGCGGATCGCACTGGGCGTGGCATTGTGCGTAGCGGCTCCGGTACTGGCATTGCTGGGTGTGGCAATGTCAGGCGAATTCAGCCACTGGGGCAATCTGCTGTCGAATGTCCTGCCCGTTTCACTTTCGAATACGATTGTGCTGCTTCTGGGTGTGGGCATTCTGACGGCTCTCATTGGCTGCGGCAGCGCCTGGCTCACAACAGCCTACCTTTTTCCGACACGCAGTCTGGTGAGCTGGGGCCTGCTGCTTCCTCTGGCCGTACCCACTTATATCGTGGCCTTTGCTTATCTGGATGTGCTGCATCCGCTGGGACCCATTCAGACCACGTTGCGAAGTCTGTTGGGATACGCTTCACCACGCGATTTTCGCCTGCCGGACCTGCGCTCCATGGCCGGCGCCATTTTTCTGCTGGGCCTTGTGCTTTACCCTTATGTTTATCTGAGTGTGCGTGTCATGTTCATGACTCAGGCCGCCAGTCTCGTTGAAGCGGCAAGGACGCTTGGTTACTCACGCCGCGAGGCCTTCTGGAAAATCATCATCCCGCTGGCGCGACCTGCGCTGGCCGTGGGTGTCACGCTTGCGCTGCTGGAAACGCTCAACGATATTGGCGCTTCCGAATTCCTGGGCATACAGACCCTTACCATTTCCATCTACACCACATGGATTACGCGCTCCAATCTGCACGGAGCGGCGCAGATTGCGCTCGTGATGCTGGCCATGGTAACCCTGCTTATCTATCTGGAACGCCATGTGCGACGGCACCAGCGCTATGCCCTTACCCAGCGCGTGCGACCCATACAGCCGATTCGATTGTCCGGATTTCGGGCCGGGATTGCCATGATACTGGGCTGGCTTCCGATAGTGGCCGGCTTCATTGTACCTTTCTGCTTTCTGGTCAGCGAAAGTATCAAACGACTGTCATCGCTGGAGGATGTTTCCGCTGATCTGATCAGGGCGACCTGGAACACCATTACGGTCTCCCTGGCAGCAACCGCAATAACACTACTGCTGGGATTGATCATCGCCTGGTCAGCGCGAAATGCAAAAACGGGCATTGCACGCGCATTGGTGCGCTGCTGCAGTCTTGGCTACGCCATACCGGGAACCGTACTGGCCATCGGCCTGCTCATTTCTTACTCCTGGATAGACGGGCTCATTTCCTCGCTCATGTCGGTTCTGACAGAGATACCGGCCCGCTTGTACATCATGGGCTCAACAGCGGGCATCATTTGCGCCTACACCCTGCGCTTTCTTGCGATTTCAGTTGGCAGTGTCGAATCCGGGCTGACACGCATATCGCCGTCTCTGGAACATGCCTCGCGCAGCCTTGGGCATAGCGCTTTCCAGACGTTCAGACGCGTTCATTTGCCTTTGTTGCGGCCCGCGCTTGGCGCCGCGGCGATGCTGATTTTCGTGGATGCCATGAAAGAACTGTCGGCGACACTGCTGCTTCGTCCACTTAACTTTGAGACGCTGGCAACCTGGCTATACGCTGAAGCGGCGCGCGGCACGTATGATGAAGGCGCGATTGCCGCACTGATTATTGTTTTTGCAGGTCTTCTGCCTGTCATATACCTTGCCAGAACCCAATTGAAGGCCAATTATTGATGACTACCAACGCCGTGAAGAGTACTAATGCCGAGATGAGCGCCAGTCCCGTATTGCAACTCAGGAATATCAGACTGGGCTATCAGAAAGGAACGCAATTTACGCAGGTAGTCCATGGATTTGACATGTCTGTTCCCGCTGGCAGTATCGTGGCTTTGCTCGGTCCGTCGGGCTGTGGCAAAACCACGATTTTGCGTGCCGTCGCCGGATTCGAGCCCGTCTATGCAGGTGAGATTCAGCTGGATGACCAGATCATCTCGGCACCGGGACGAATGGTTGAACCAGAGCATCGCCGTATCGGCATGATGTTCCAGGATTATGCGCTTTTTCCACATCTGACTATCGGTCAGAATGTCGGTTTTGGTTTGAGAACGTTAAATAAGCGAATGCGTCATGAACGGGTTTCGGAATTGCTCGATCTGGTGAAGCTCACCGATATGCAGGACCGCTACCCGCATGAATTGTCTGGCGGCCAGCAGCAACGGGTCGCACTGATACGTTCTCTCGCCCCTTCACCTCGACTGCTTTTGCTGGACGAAGCATTCTCCAATCTTGATACAGACATACGCAAGCAACTGGTTGTTGAAGTCAGAAGCATACTGAAGCAAAGCGGAATCAGTGCCATTCTTGTCACCCATAACCGGGAAGAGGCGCAGGTCATGGGCGACTATATCAGATATGTTCCAGCCCCAATTCTTTGAGCTTGCGCGTGACCGTATTGCGGCCGATGCCCAGGCGTGCTGCTGCATCGATCCGTCGTCCGCGACAATTTTCCAGCGTGGTGGTCAGGACAATACGTTCGAACTCACGGGTCAGATGATCCATGATGTCTTTCTCATTGCTCTGCAGACGCTGCTGAACTTCCACTTCAAGCTGATCCAGCCAGCTGAGTGTAGACCCGTTGTCGCCTGAAGTGGCAGCTACCGATGCGGCTGGCGTTGACGGTGTCTGTTCATGCATTGGATATGCAGGTTGCGATGTCGTTGTAGTTTGCCCTCCGGCAACCGGCCAGGAAGCAGCTTCACCGGCGCGTTCTGCAGACGCTGGCGAAAAACTCAGGCTGGCCATCAGCTCCGGTGGCAAATCGTTTTTATCGATTCGTTGTCCGGGTGACATCACCGTCAGCCAGTGACAGAAATTCTCCAGCTGGCGCACATTGCCCGGAAAATCAAATTCCTTCAGAATGTCCAGCGCTTCGGCACTCAACTGTTTCGGCGGCACGCCCAGACTGGCGGCAGCCACTTTCAGAAAATGAGACGCCAGCTGACCAATGTCTTCCTTGCGTTCACGCAGGGGAGGCACCCGAAGCCGAATCACATTCAGGCGATGAAACAGATCTTCACGAAATGTGCCCTGCTCTACCCGCACTTCCAGCGGCTGATGGGTTGCTGCAATGATGCGCACGTCAACATTGACCGGTTGCGAACCACCGATGCGATAAAAATTGCCTTCGGCCAGCACACGCAAAAGCCTTGTCTGCAACTCCAGCGGCATGTCACCGATTTCATCCAGAAACAGGGTACCGCCGTTGGCTTCTTCAAACCGCCCACGTCGCTGCGCACTGGCGCCGGTAAAGGAACCGCGCTCGTGACCGAAAAGCTCAGCTTCCAGCAAATCCCGGGGAATGGCCGCCGCATTGAGCGCCACAAAGGGTTTGCTCGCACGCGTGCCATGCTTGTGAACCGCGCGCGCAATCAGCTCCTTGCCGGTACCGGATTCACCGGTAATCAGCACCGTCACTTTGGATGGCGCAAGCCGACCGATAGCGCGAAAAATTTCCTGCATCTGACGGGATGCGGACTGCGTCATCATCTTGTCGTAATCGGAAGCGGGTGCCACTGCTGTTACCGCCTCAGGGGCTGGCTGTCCGGCGTTTTCGCGACTGTGATCGTAGGCCCGCTGTATCAGTGCAATGGCCTCGTTGACATCAAAAGGTTTGACCAGGTAATCGAAGGCACCTTCGTGAAAAGCGGTGACCGTACTATCCAGATCGGTATACGCGGTCATCACAATCACGGGCAATTCAGACGCGCGCTGCTTGATCGATTTGAGCAGCTCAATACCGGAAATATCGGGCATACGTATATCGGTTACCAGCACATCGGGCGTTTCATTCTCAAGCGCTTCCAGCACATCGCGGGCACGCTCAAAACATCTGGGCGCCAGGCCTGCGCGCTGCAGCGCCTTGTCCAGTACCCAGCGAATTGCCTGATCATCATCCACAATCCAGATTGATTTCATACTTGCTCCAGCGGTAACAACATTCTGAACTCCGTATTACCCGGTTCAGAATCAAATTCAATAATCCCCCCGTGCTGATGCACCAGCTCCTGAGCCAGGCTCAGGCCAAGACCCGTGCCCTGGGCACGCCCGGTCACAAGAGGATGGAAAATCCTGTCCTTCAAATGCTGCGGCACGCCGGCACCGTTATCGACCACAGAGACGACGACCACCAGCCGGTGTACTTTATTCAGCAGATAAAATTTGTTCAGAATTCGGGTGCGTAACGTTATTCTGGGCGTGGCGACGTTGAGGCGGGTATCGCCAGAAGTCTCTGTATCGAGTGCACTCTGTGCAGCACCCTCATCCTCTGTGCGAGAGGCGGTGCCGACACTTGCACCAGTGCCGGTCACATTATCACCCAGCAGCGATTGCGCGGCATTGCGCGCAAGATTCAGATAAGCCTGAACCAGTTTGGCCATATCCGCTTTCATATCGGGTACGGAGGCATCATAGTCCTTCACAATTGTGATTCTGTCCTGATATTCGGCCTTGATGAGTGCGAAAACGCGTTCGCAGACTTCATGAATATTGATGACGGATAATGACAATTGTGATTGACTCGGACGAATCAGGCGATCAACCAGTCCCTGCAATCGGTCGGCCTCATCGATAATGACCTGGGTATATTCCTTGAGCGCCGGGTCCTCCAGTTCCATTTCCAGCAACTGTGCAGCGCCTCGTAATCCGCCCAGCGGATTTTTGACCTCATGAGCCAGATTGCGAAACGTGTCTTTGTAGATTTCTATTTCCTGAAATAGACGCTCATTGCGCTCGGCAAGTGCATGCTGTTCAAATTCACGGATTTCAATCAATATGCGCCACGGCATGGCTTCCAGGCGAGTGAGTGTGACATTGACCGGCACATTCTCCAGCGCCTTGCGCAACGATAATGTCAGTCGGACACTGGACAGCTTTCGTCCTGAAACGTAATCCAGGGCTTTATTGAACGCTTCTGCGTCATTGAAGAGGTCAACGGCTGCCATGGATTCCAGCGATCTGAGTGACCGCTCCAGTAAATCCTGAGCAGCGCTATTGATATGCATCAGGCGCCCGTCATCATCAACCAATAATACGGAAGTGGCAAGAAGATCGTATGCGTCTGTCAGTTTCGTTGCCATGAGGGTCCTGGAGTCGTAACGACGCGGCTTGCGGCGTTATTGACAAAGCGTCATGATGCCGGCCCGAAACCCCATTACCAGCGGGCTTCAGCCTTTTTCGTAGCGGGCACTGCGCCCGCCTGCATGACAATAGATGTGGCCGGGCGAAAAGCGTTCCTGCAAATGCAGGCGCGCACCCGGCCTGTTCTGCATAATTACAGTGAGTAGTACAGATCGTACTCAACAGGATGTGGCGTCATGCGCAGACGTGTCACTTCCTGCATTTTCAGTTCAATGTATGCATCGAGCATGTCATTGCTGAAAACCCCGCCGCGTGTCAGGAACTCGCGGTCAGCATCCAGGGCAGCAAGCGCTTCTTCAAGCGAGGCAGCCACTGTCGGGATTTTCTTGTCTTCTTCCGGCGGCAGGTCGTACAGGTTTTTATCTGCAGGATCACCTGGGTGGATCTTGTTCTGCACGCCATCCAGACCAGCCATCATCAAGGCAGAGAAAGCCAGGTACGGGTTGGCCAATGGATCGGGGAAACGTGCCTCGATACGACGGCCTTTTGGATTACCTACATAAGGAATCCGGATGGAAGCGGAACGGTTACGTGCGGAATACGCCAGTTTGACCGGTGCTTCGTAGTGCGGTACCAGACGCTTGTAAGAGTTCGTGCCTGGATTGGTAATGGCATTGAGCGCGCGAGCGTGCTTGATGATGCCGCCAATGTAGAACAGCGCAAACTCGGACAGGCCGGCATAACCATTACCAGCGAACAGATTCTGACCATCTTTCCAGATGGATTGGTGCACATGCATACCAGAGCCGTTGTCACCAAACAGGGGTTTGGGCATGAACGTGGCGGTTTTGCCATACATGTGCGCAACGTTATGGATGGTGTACTTCATGATCTGGTTCCAGTCGGCACGCTCTACCAGTGTAGAGAAACGAGTACCAATTTCCAGCTGACCGGCACCGGCCACTTCGTGGTGGTGAATTTCCACTGGCACACCCTGCTCTTCCAGGATCAGGCTCATTTCAGAGCGCAGATCGCCAAAAGAGTCGACGGGTGACACGGGCACGTAGCCGCCTTTCACGCGCGGACGATGACCCAGGTTGCCAGACTCGGATTCGGTACCGGACGACCATGGCGCTTCATCAGATTTGATTTTGAATGAGCAGCCGGACATATCATCTGTCCAGGTAATGCCGTCAAAAACAAAGAATTCAGGTTCAGGACCGAAAAAGGCGGTATCGCCCAGGCCGCTGGATTTCAGATAGGCTTCTGCGCGCTTGGCCAGCGAACGTGGGTCGCGGTCATATCCCTTGAGATCGGATGGCTCAACCACGTCACAAGTCATGATCAGTGTTGGCTCTTCACGGAAAGGATCCAGACGTGCCGTTTTTGCATCCGGGATCAGCAGCATGTCGGAGGCTTCGATGCCTTTCCAGCCCGCAATGGACGAACCGTCAAAAGCCTGACCGGATTCAAACTTGTCTTCGTCCAGCAGTTTGGACGGAATGGTCATATGGTGTTCTTTACCAACCGTATCCGTAAACCGGAAATCGACAAAAGTCACTTCACGATCACCAATCAGCTTCAGAACGTCTTGAGGGGTTGTCATACTATCTCCATGAGTAATGTCCAATGACAGGGCCTTGACTGGCCTTATGCGAGGTATAAAGCAAACTTTGTGCCAGCTTTTTATGACCACTTGAGTGGCAGGGTCGCAGATTCACGCACTATTTTAGTGCTATTTGAAAACCGTGTCTGCACTATTTTGGTGCCCCTATGCGACTGCGCACCGAAATCGGGCGGCAGCCGGTTCGTTGCAAGGACGGGCAGATCGCCACATCGATGCATTCAAACGGTTCCATTCAAGTGG
This sequence comes from Pseudomonadota bacterium, assembly GCA_023387815.1. GTDB lineage: Bacteria > Pseudomonadota > Gammaproteobacteria > Burkholderiales > Burkholderiaceae_B > Advenella. The sequence goes on along the minus strand of JAEWHK010000030.1, from coordinate 25,496 downwards.
GTAATTTAATTGCCAGGTGACTGAACCAGCCCTGCGCAGCATCACGCTGCCTGGTCGTCAGGCAAAAACAGCGCCTGCAAGTCATTCAGGAAGGCGCGGCCCCGGTCTGTAGGACGAATAATCAGTGGATCAGGCTCCAGCAGTCCACGTTCGACGGCCTTGCGGATGGCGGCGGCTGCCGTCAATAAAGACAGACTGGTGCGCTCCTGGTAAAGACTGGCAGGTACACCGTCGATAAGCCGGAGTGCATTGAGCATGAATTCAAACGGCAAATCCTTCACTGTCAGCGTCTGCTCGCTCATGCGTCGTGCTGATGCATCCCCATCCAGCGATCTATCCATCCAGCTCACGGGATTCTTGACGTTGGCGGTTCGCAGAATGTGGTCGTGAAAAGACAGCTTGCCATGCGCGCCCGGGCCAATGCCAATATAGTCGCCGAACTCCCAGTAATTCAGATTATGTCTGGCGCGACAGCCTGGCCTGGCATAGGCGGAAATTTCATAATGCTCAAACCCGGCATCCCGCGTCTCGCGCAGCAGCATGTCTTCAATGTCTGCTGCGCTGTCTTCATCCGGCAGCCCGGCGGGCGGGAATTTGGCAAAAACCGTATTCGGTTCCATCGTCAGATGGTACAAAGACAGATGCTGGGTTCCAAACCCGAGCGCACGCCTGACATCTTCCCGGGCTTTCGCCACGGTTTGCCCCGGCAGCGCAAACATCAAGTCAATATTGACCTGAGGGACAGTCTTTAATGCCAGTTCGATGGCACGCTCAGCCTGTTGGGCGTTGTGAATACGCCCCAGTTTGTGCAGGGCATCGTCGTCAAAACTCTGCACGCCCAGTGAAAACCGGTTGACGCCCGCCGCCGCGTACTGCTCGAAGCGAGCCGCTTCAGCCGTACCCGGATTGGCCTCCATGGTAATTTCTGCGTCGGGACTCAATGGCAAATAGGAGCGAACCATGGTGAGCATCTGATCGATCGCTTCACCACTGAGCAGACTTGGTGTGCCGCCACCCAGAAAAACCGTATACACGGTGCGCCCCCATACCAGCGGCAGGGTCGCTTCCAGATCACGACGCAAGGCTGCCAGATAACGGGCCTCGGGAATCTCGTTTTTCTTCTCGTGTGAATTGAAGTCGCAATACGGACACTTGCGCACGCACCAGGGCACATGAATATATAAGGACAGTGGCGGCAAACCGGTAGTGAAGCTGACTTGCGGTTTCAGGCGCTGCAGCGGGACAAAGGTTTGACTCACGTTGCACTCAGGTCTGCCAGCAGACGACGCAGCGCCATGGCGCGATGGCTGACCTTGTTCTTGACCTCAGGATCCAGCTGAGCCGCGGTTTTGCCAAGGTCAGGTAGGTAAAAATACGGATCGTAGCCAAAGCCGTTATCGCCAGCGGCAACTTGCGCAATTTCTCCGTGCCAGGTGCCCTGGGCAATAATCGGACAGGGGTCATTCTCGGAGCGAACAAAAACCAGCACTGCAATATACGCAGCACGCCGATCCTGCTGATTCTGCAATTCCAGCAATAAACGCCGGTTGTTGGCCGCGTCGGATTTCTCTTCGCCAAACAGCGTGGCGTATCTTGCGGACAGCACGCCGGGTGCGCCATTGAGCGCGGCCACCGAGAGACCGGAATCGTCAGCCAGTGCGGGCAGCCCGGTATGATGACTCGCGTGCCGTGCCTTGGCCAGCGCATTCTCTACGAAAGTATGAAAAGGTTCAGGCGCTTCTGAGACATTCAGTTCGCCCTGAGGAATCAGTCGCATACCCAGTGGCGCAAACAGCGCATCGAATTCGCGCAGCTTGCCTTTGTTTCCTGAAGCCAGTACTACATCCATCATTGTTCCTATTGATTCAAACAGGCCAGGCCGATTGCTGCTCGCGCAGCAGCCTGGCAATACCGGACTCGGCCAGCGCCAGCAGACTGTCCAGATCCTGACGGCTGAACACCTGCCCTTCGGCAGTACCCTGAACCTCGACAAATTGTCCCGAGCCCGTCATGACCACATTCATATCGGCATCGCAGGCCGAATCTTCTTCGTAATCCAGATCAAGCACAGGCTGACCTTTGTACATACCCACGGAAATCGCTGCGACACGATCCCGCAAGGGATTCACTGGCAGCGTACCTGCCTTGAGCAGTCCGCTGACCGCATCCGCCATGGCAATCCACGCACCGGTAATGCTGGCGCAACGCGTACCGCCATCGGCCTGAATGACATCACAATCAATCTGAATGGTTCGCTCACCGAGCTTTTCCATATCCATGACAGCGCGCAGGCTGCGACCGATCAGTCGCTGGATTTCCTGGGTACGACCACTTTGCTTGCCGCGCGCAGCCTCGCGATCCGAGCGGGTATGCGTAGACCGAGGCAGCATGCCGTACTCGGCGGTGACCCATCCCTGCCCTTTTCCACGCAGAAATGGTGGCACGGTTTCCAGGACACTTGCGTTGCAAAGTACACGGGTGTTGCCGGCCTCAATAAGGACAGAGCCTTCCGCATAGTTGGTGTAACCGCGTGTTACGGAAAGTGTACGAATCATGTCATGTTCGCGACCCGATGGGCGTGCAAAGTTCAGGTTCAGATCGGCGCTTGGCATAATATCCTCATCTATTATCAATAGTTACATTGTAGTGCGCCACGCACATAAAATGGTCATTTGCATCACTTATAATCGGAACAGTCAGCGAGTAACCTGCCCGTTCCCCTTTTCAACCTGCAGGTTCTGTCTCTAAAAATCTTAAAAATACCGGACGAAATATGATTCACAGCATGACGGCTTTTGGCAGTGCCCGTTCTGAATTTCTGCTTGGCAGCGTAAGCGTCGAGCTCAAGGGCGTCAACAGCCGATACCTGGATCTGTCTTTCAGGATTCCCGACGAACTGCGCCATGCCGAAACGGCCCTGCGCGAAATGCTCAGCAGTCAGCTCAAACGAGGCAAACTCGAAGTGCGTGTTTCCTTCGCCCGTTCGGGCAGCCTGCAACAGCGCGCTTTCGAAGAAGAACAGTTGACGCTGATCAACGAGCGTTATCTGGCAGCAAAAAAAATCATACCTGACCTTGCCGCTCCCGGGATGACAGATCTGCTGCACTGGCCTGCCCCGAATGACTATAACGAAGACGACTCCCCTGCCATGTGGCTGAATCAGTGCATGCAGGCCGGCCGCAGTGCATTGCAGGAACTGCTTCTTGCCCGGGCCCGCGAAGGCCAGCGACTGGCCAGCTCCATGCTGGAAGCGGCTGGTGAAATGCGAAAAGTCATCCAGACGATTGAACAGCGGCTGCCTGAGATTCTCGATGACTATCGCAAACGCCTGGCCGGTAAACTGACCGACAGCCTGAACGCCGCCTGCCCGGCGGGTTTTGAACAAATCAGTGGTGCCGAATTGTCTGCCCGCATTGCAGCCGAATCTTCACTCTTTTCCCTGCGTATTGACGTGGCCGAAGAACTCACACGACTGGACTCGCACCTCAAGGAACTGAGCGTCATCCTGTCTACCGGTAAATCCGAATCCAAATCGGCTGCGAAGACATTAAGTCTGGGCAAACGCCTGGACTTCCTATTTCAGGAAATGAATCGCGAGGTCAATACGCTGGGTTCCAAATCCAGTTCGCTGGAAGTGACCCAGTCTGTGATCGATCTGAAGCTGCTGATCGAACAGTTGCGCGAACAGGCTCAGAACATTGAGTAAAACACGCGGTGCCGTGCTGAGCAGATCGCCTGGCGCTGCGCGCCTACCCTCTGGCCCACGGTAATGGCGGCGGTTGCAGCCGACCCATATCGGTATCCACCTTGCCAAAGCGCGGATCCTGTGCTTCCCAATCCTTTTGCGCCTGAATGATATCGTCTCGCTGTCCGACAAAATTCCACCAAATCTGAAAATCGGGAATGTCCAGTGGCGTACCGCCGATCAGCATCAGTCGACAGGCGCCTGTTGTCTGAATCTGCACATGGGTATGACCCGGCTCAAGATAAGCCAGTTCATCCGCCTCAAGCGACTCGCCGTGAAGTGCAACGGGTTCACCCGTTATCAGAAACAGGCCATATTCAAATTCGGGATTCAGCGTCAGGTCCAGGCGATCCGCTCCCGCAACGTCAATGTCCACACCAACCAAGGGCGTGAACTGGCGGGTAGGTGCACGGCGTCCGGCAAACTCGCCTGTCAATAAGGTGTACCGTGCCTGACCCTCGGCCCATTCGGGCAATTCAGGATAATGCTCGAACGCAGGCTCGATACGGGTTTCCGACAGCGGTAAGGCAATCCAGAGCTGCACCGCATGCAGTGCCTTGATGCCTTGTGGCGTCTGTTCCGTGTGGGCGATTCCATGGCCCGCCGTCATCAGATTCACCTGCTTGCGACGGATCAGTTGTTCATTGCCCAGACTATCCTTGTGCAGCACTTCGCCATCCAGCATCCAGGTAAAGGTCTGAAGATTGATATGCGGATGCTCGCCCACCTGCATGCCCGGACTATCCTCGCCAAATTGCGCCGGGCCGGCGTGATCCAGAAAACACCAGGCACCGATCTTGCGGCGCTCCCGATTGGGCAATGAACGCGCGACGGGTATGCCGCCGACATCGGCCAGTCTCGGTTTGATTCGTTGAACAGACATATCGCCTCCAATGGCTGAGAACGGATGGCAGGCATCCGTCCCGGTTCAAAAACTGACTACAGCTGACAATGGAAGAGTCAGTCAGCCGCGACCGACGAATGGCATTTTCGTCGCCATGATCGTGACAAACTGCACATTGGTTTCCAATGGAAAATCGCACATGGCACGCACAGTTTGCGCAACATGCGCCACGTCCATGACCGGTTCAACCCGCACATCTCCATTGGCCTGAATAATGCCCTTCTGCATGCGCTGCGTCATATCGGTTCCGGCATTACCAATATCCACCTGGCCGCAGGCAATGTTGTAGGCACGTCCGTCCAATGAGAGTGACTTGGTCAGACCGGTGACCGCATGCTTGGTCGCCGTATAGGCGATACTCATAGGGCGCGGTGCATGGGCAGAGATGGAACCGTTGTTAATGATACGGCCGCCCTGCGGATCCTGATGCCGCATCACGCGAAACGCGGCCTGGGCGCAAAGAAACATACCCGTCAGATTGACGTCCACGATATCACGCCACTCCTGCACAGAAAATTCATCTACCGGAACGGGAGTACCACCCCGACCGGCATTGTTGAACAGTGCATCCACACGTCCGTATTCCCGCTGCGCAGTGTCAAACAGCCGGCGAACCTCCTCTTCTTTAGTGACATCGGTAGGCACCACCAAAGCGCGCGTCGCATCAATGCCTGCCGCCGTCCGGGTCTTCTCCAGCGTCTCTGCGCGACGCCCGGCCAGCACCACGGCATAGCCGGCACTCAGCAGCTCCAGAGCCACGGCACGGCCTATGCCCGAACCAGCGCCGGTCACGACGGCAACTTTGAGAGAGGGGGTATTCATTCTTGTCACTCCTTTGGAAACGGTTTCGTAATGCTAACAGGTTTGTCACTGGCGGCACGAACACGAGCCTGATTGATATTTTCATGCGGTTTCACGTCAGGTCAGACGCCCAGTCAGACGCCTCAATCTGGCGCTGCAGTTGCGCATCCCACTCAGATGCGCGTCAATGACCGGAGCGCCAGCCCGGGTTACAAAAACGCACATGAGCCTGACAAATGCGAAAATATCACCACATTTTTTGCTATCATTTTCTTTTGCTGCCACCGTCATCATTATGCTTAAATTTCCCGGTAATGTCTTCATGATTATTGCACCCAGCGGTGCGGGCAAATCGAGTCTGGTCAATGCCCTGCTTGCTCAGGACAATAATATTTCCCTGTCCATTTCGTGTACAACACGCGCCCCTCGCCCTGGCGAAGAAGAAGGACGCGAGTACTATTTCACGACAACAGAAAAGTTTCTGCAGATGCGCGATGCGCAGCAGTTGCTGGAATGGGCGGAAGTCCATGGAAACTACTATGGCACGCCAAGAGGGCCGATAGAAGCGGCCATCGCTGAAGGCAAGGATATTCTTCTGGAAATAGACTGGCAGGGAGCGCGGCAGGTTCGTCAGCATTTTCCGGCAGTGACCGGCGTTTTCATTCTGCCGCCTTCCATTGACGTACTGGAAACACGCCTGACTCAGCGCGGACAGGACTCGGCCAGCGTGATCGCCCGGCGCTTACTGGCAGCGGGAAGCGAAATTGCCCACGCTCCAGAGTGCGAATATGTTATCATCAATGAAGATTTTGACGCCGCTCTGGACGAATTACAGAAAATCGTGGCAGCCGCAAGGCTCCGATACCAGTCTCAGGCGGCCCGGCATTCGCAACTCTTCTCCCAGCTCGGAATTTCCGATTCCGTCCGGTAACCCAATTTGAACTAACTTTCTTTGCCCACCCGCTAAGGACAACACCATGGCTCGTATTACCGTCGATGACTGCATGACGCACATTCCCAACCGTTTCAATCTGACACTGGCCGCCACCTACCGCGCTCGTGAACTGGCCCAGGGACACGAACCTCGCGTCGATCCCGACAAGGACAAACCCACCGTAATCGCATTGCGTGAAATTGCCGAAGGCCTGACCGGAGCGGAAATGCTGCGTAAAGTGCCAACCTGATTTTTCTCAGGGGCAGGATTTATGGGACTCAAGGACGCATCTTCTTCGCTGCTGCACGCACTGCGTGCCGGGTCCCCGTTCAGACGCAAAAGTCGTCAGGCCGCAAAGGCCGCGCAAAAAGCAGCCAATGCCGTCAAGGTACAGGGCCGCAACGACGAACAACAGCAAATTCCCCCTCAGGCTGTCCCCAGCAGTCAGGCGCGCCAGGAACCGGTAATCGCCTCCCTGGCACATCTGACCGAAATGCTGTCTACCTACATGGACAGCAAGGAAATCGATAAGGTACGGGAAGCCTACCGATTTGCCGACCAGGCCCATCTTGGCCAGTTCCGCTCCTCCGGAGCACCATACATTACCCATCCCATTGCGGTCACAGAAATCTGCGCAGGCTGGAAGCTCGATTCCAATGCGCTCATGGCTGCGCTTCTGCATGATGTCATTGAAGACCAGAACGTATCCAAAGCAGAGCTGGCCGAGAAGTTCAATCCTGACGTGGCTAACCTGGTGGACGGGCTGACCAAGCTGGAAAAACTCAATTTCGCAACCAAGGCAGAACAGCAGGCCGAAAGCTTTCGCAAAATGCTGCTGGCCATGGCCAAAGACGTCCGGGTCATTCTGATCAAGCTGGCAGATCGCCTGCACAATATGCGTACCCTGGACGCCGTGGGCGCCGAAAAAAGGCGACGCGTTGCCAATGAGACGCTGGAAATTTATGCTCCCATTGCGCACCGGCTGGGTCTGAATGCCCTGGTACGCGAGCTGCAGGATTTATGTTTTGAAGCGAGCAACCCCAACCGCTACAGGGTCCTGCAAAAAGCCGTTCTGGCCGCCAGGGGCAATCGTCGCGAAGTGCTCACGCGTATTGCTGAAAATATCACATCTGCCATGCCAGCCAACGGTATTGAAGCCGAAATTTCGGGACGTGAAAAATCACTCTTCAGCATCTACAACAAGATGCGCGAACAGAAAAAATCGTTCTCCGATGTCCTGGATATTTACGGATTCCGGATCATTGTGCATACCCTGCAGGAATGTTACCTGACGCTGGGCACCATTCATCAGCTTTACCGCCCCGTCCCCGGCAAGTTCAAGGATTACATTGCCATTCCCAAGATCAATGGTTACCAGTCCCTGCATACGACGCTGGTCGGACCTTATGGCACGCCTATCGAATTTCAGATCCGCACCCGCGATATGGACCATATTGCAGAAAAAGGCGTGGCATCGCACTGGATGTACAAGGAAGACGATATTTCCCTGAATGATCTGCAGAAGCAGACGCATCGCTGGCTGCAATCGCTTCTGGATATCCAGAGCCAGACCGGCGACTCAGGCGAGTTTCTGGAACACGTCAAGGTGGATCTGTTCCCCGATGCGGTATACGTGCTTACCCCCAAGGGCAAAATTGTATCGCTGCCTCGTGGTGCCACGCCCATTGATTTTGCCTACAGCATTCATACCGATATTGGTAATCAGGCGGTGGCAGCCAAAATCAACGGCGAATTTGTTCCGCTGAAAACTGAAATCAAGAGCGGAGATACGATTGAAATTATCACCTCCCCTGCCTCGGAACCCAATGTACAGTGGCTCAACTATGTGCGTACCGGCAAGGCACGCTCCGAGATTCGTCATTTCCTTAAAACCGTCAAATACGAAGACTCGGTACAGTTCGGCGAGAGAATGCTCAGACAGGCGCTGCAGGAACTGAATATTCCCCTGCCCGCGCCAGATAACGCCGAATGGGAGAAACTCGCGCGTGGCTCCGGCGCCTCTTCACGCGAAGAAATTCTTGCCGATATTGGCCTGGGCCGCCGGCTGGCTGCGGTGGTTGCCCGTCGCTTTGCGGTGGAAAATGAAATGCTGGCAACCAGTGCTGCCGTAATTGACGAAGTGTCGGTAGCCCATGCCGGTATGATTTTCATCCAGGGCAATGAAGGACAGGCAGTACAGCTTTCCGGTTGCTGTAGCCCCATTCCTGGCGACAGTCTGATTGCCCTGATTCGTCCGGGACACGGTCTGGTCGTGCATACCGATGACTGCCCGACTGCTCAGCGGCTTCGAAGCAAGGAACCAGACCGCTGGGTTCAGGTTTATTGGGACGAAGAGACCGCTTCACATCTGCCGGTGCGCATGGAAATTGTCATCCAGAATGAAAAAGGCGTTCTTGGTCGTATTGCCGCCCAGATATCCGCGGCTGATTCCAATATCCTGACCATGTCCATGAATGAAGACGTCCAGAATCTGGCCATTGTTCATCTGACCATACAGGTGCACGATCGTAAACATCTGGCTCGCGTCATTCGAATGATTCGTCATGTATCCCAGGTTCAGAAAGTCGCCCGTCTCAAGGTCAGACCAAATCAGGATCCGGTGCTGTAGCCGACAGTCGTCCGGAAACAAGGGTAATCTTCTGCTCACATCGCGCCGCCAGGCGCTCGTCATGCGTGACCAGCACCAGCGTGGCGCCTTTTTCACGATTCATATCAAACATCAGTTCGGCAATACGCTGACCTGTCTCGGTATCCAGACTACCCGTAGGTTCATCGGCAAACAGAATGGCCGGATCCACCACAAACGCCCGGGCAAGCGCTACCCGCTGTTTTTCACCGCCTGACAGCGTTTTCGGATAATGATTGATACGACTGGTCAATCCCACCCGTTCGAGCATGTGCGCAGCGCGCTCCTGTGCAGGTTGTCCTTGCAGCTCGAGCGGCAGCATGACATTCTCCAGTGCTGTGAGATTAGGCAATAGCTGAAACGACTGGAAAACGAAACCCACACTTTTTGCCCGCAGTACGGCGCGGTCATCTTCATTCAGCTCGAAAATATTTTGGCCCATCAGTCGGACTTCTCCCGATGTCGGTGTATCAAGCCCGGCCAGAATGCCCAGCAGCGTTGATTTTCCGGATCCGGAACTGCCTGTAATGGCCAGTGTTGAACCGTGCTCAAGTACAAATGAAATATCATCTAAAATGTGCAGAATCCCTGTTGCCTCGGCAACCTGCTTTTTCAAATGAGACACTTCAATGACAACATCGGATCGCATGATTTGGTTTTTTTCCATTCTCTTTGGTTTTTGCTTATTGACCGGGCCGGGTCGGGCACAAGCCCAGGACAGTCCGACCCGAACCACCGCGCCCGTCATACTGGTCGTTGGAGACAGCCTGTCTGCTGAATATGGTATCAGACGGGGTAGCGGATGGGTGCAGTGGCTGAAGGAAAATAAAAAAGAGGCGCTGGGCGATGCGCAGCTGGTCAATGCAAGTATCAGCGGAGATACCACCGCCGGGGGCCGCAGTCGACTGCCTGCCCTGCTGAAAAAACATCAGCCTGCCATTGTCATTCTTGAATTGGGAGCCAACGACGCCTTGCGAGGACTTTCACTGGAAGCCAGCCGCGAAAATCTGGGCGGGATGATCGACCAGATCAAAGTGAGCCAGGCTCGGACAATTCTGATTGGCATGCAGATTCCCCCGAACTTCGGGCCGGATTACGCAAAGCAGTTTCAGGAGATGTTTGGCACCCTGGCAAAAGAAAAGGACACCGCATTGGTGCCCTTTCTGTTTGCCTCCTTTGCACTGGATCGCCAGATGTATCAGGATGATGGCATTCACCCTTCTGAACAGGCCCAGCCACTCATGGCTGAGACGGTCTGGCCCGTCCTGGAAAAGGTGCTTACTGATTATCGTCAGAAACGTTAACGACCTTGGCGGCGTCAGGATGAATCTTGACGTCGTGTGACTGGCGAATCATGCGTGTGACGCCTTGCGCAACTTCGGCACCCGTGCCGGCTACCATCGCCTGACGCAGATACTGATCAAACATGCGACGCGCATCTTCAGTTGGCTCGGTCACTTTTTCTATCTGCGCAATGGCGTAACCATCGGGCAGCTCAAAGCCAACGAATGCAGGCAATGCGTCTGCCGGTGCATTCATGATGGCGTTGAGCATGGCTGGCGGCAATTGAGATTGCGTCAAACGACTGATGGTGGTTTCCTTGCCAAAACCCGTCAGATCACCAGGCCCTTTTTCCTTAAGCATGGCAAGCTCGGCCTTACCGTCTTCCGCTGCCTGCTGTTTGCCTTTTTCATCACGAATGCGATTAAGTACGGTTTCCTTGACACTGGCCAGCTCTGGCACGGCTGCCGGTACATCTTTGGCTACATGCACGACCATCAGCTCTGATGGAGAAATTTCGATCACACCCGAGTTTTTGTTCTGCTTGCGTACTTCATCAGAGAACAGCGTTTCGCGTACGCGTCCCGATTCAAAGTAGCTCGCATCCTTGCTGCTGATGGCAGCATCCTTGCCAGCCTCGCTTGCGGGCAGTAGTGCAGACTCGCCAACACCGCTAACGTGACGAACCTGCAGTTGCAGCGCATCGACCAGTGGCTGCAACGAATCGCGTTCTGTACTGGCAACCTGAGTCAGCTTGGTCGAAAGATCCGCGAATTTTTCTGAGGCCTGCTGCAGGCGAATTTCTTTTTTGAGGTTATCTTTCAGGCGATCCAGTGGCTCAACTTCACCCGGTTCGATGCGGGCAATCTGCAATACATGCCAGGCATTGTCGATTTTGACCGGATCAGTGATACCAGGCTTGTCAGGACCGAAAGCGGCATCATCCAGCGCGGCAATATCGCCTTTGGACAACGTACCCAGACTACCGCCCTGGTTCTTGGAACCGGCATCATCGGAATAGGTTTTGGCCAGCTCGGCGAACGCGGAAGGATCAGCCTTGGCTTTTTCTGCCACTTCATTGGCCTTGTCCTGCGCAGCCTTCACAGCGGCGTCATCGGCACCTGCCGGAATCTGAATCTGAATGTGGTTGATCTGACGACGTTCTTTTTTTGTGTACTTGGCAATATTGGCCTTGTAATAGCTTTCTACATCCGCATCGGAAACGTCACCAACGGTTTGCAGAGCGGCATCCTGGTTCAGGACGACATAATCGACATCCACATGAGCAGGAATTTCCAGTGACTGTTTGTTTTTGTCATACCAGGCCGCGATTTCTTCGTCATTGACCTGCACGGATTGCTCATAGGCGGCCGCCTCGAAATTTCTGAGTCGGACTGTGCGCTCCTGCGTCATGGCCGTTTGCAATAGCGATGCCGTTTGTGAAGGGATGGCGACGGTACCGGCAATGGGCTCAAGCAACTGCGCAAATGCCAGATTCTGTCTTACGTATTGCTCGTAGTCGACATCACGGATATTGCGTTCTGACAGAAACTGGCTGTATTTCTGGAATGAGTACTTGCCATTATCCTGGAATTCTGGCGTGCTGGCGATGGCCTGGCGGACCATATTATCGGTCGCGTTGTAGTTATGATCGACCATTTCTTGCTGAAGAACCTGATTGTCAATCATTTGATCGAGCCAGGCCTGTCGGTTGGCGGGCGTATCAATGGCATTGATATTGAAGTTGCTGCCGTTCTGTTCACGCAGCTGGTTTATCCGTTCACGCCAGGACTGATCGTATTGCGCCTGAGTAATGTCGTTTTTCCGGACGGAAGCCAGTTTGACGTCATTTTGGGTAAAGGATTGGTAATCGGAAATACCAAAAAAGACAAATGAAGGCACGACCAGAATAAACAGGACGATAAGCAGTAAGCGTTTATGCGTGCGAAAGGATTCTAGCATAGGGTTCCCGACCAAGATGAATGTCTGATTCAGAGCAAAAAGCCGCCCATTGGCCGCACTCTGCAGAATAACCGCTTATTTTAAGCGTTTTTTCCATTAAAATAAAACCTTGGCTCCAAATCGGGCAATTGCGCTGCGGTTTGCGCTGCAATATTGGTTTTTCTCACCTGGTGAATCATGTCTTCAAATGCTTCTGTTACCTGGCCCTATCCACGTATTATTGCCCACCGCGGCGGCGGCCGGATTGCGCCGGAAAACACGCTTGCGGGTCTGCGCTGTGGCTTTGACCACGGTTTTGACATGTCTGAATTTGATGTCAAGCTCAGCAAGGATAATGTGCTGGTCATCCTGCATGATGACAACGTTGATCGCACATCCAATGGCTCCGGCGCCGCCGCCACCATGACATTTGGCGAAATGGCGCAACTGGATATGGGTAGCTGGCATTCAGCCTGGTACGCAGGTGAACCGTTACCGGCCTTCAGCCAGTTTGCCGGGTTCATTCTGGAAAACCATCTGCTGTGCAATATTGAAATCAAGCCCTGCCCGGGTCGTGAACAGGAAACAGGTGTTGCCGTTGCAAAGGCGGTGAATCAGCTCTGGAAAGAAGCCGTCACCCCGCCACTGGTCTCTTCATTTTCACGTGAAGCCCTTGCCGCATTTGCAGAACATGCCCCTACCATACCTCGCGCCTTTCTGATTGACGAATTGCCAGAGGATTTTGAGGACATCCTTCAGTCCCTGGGCTGCCAGTCCATCAATCTGAATCAGAAAACCCTGACCGAAGCAACTATCGGGCGTATTCATGACGCAGGCTATAAAGTCTGCGCCTATACCGTCAATGATTATCGTCGTGCCAGACAGCTGCTTGACTGGGGCTGCGATGCGCTGTTTACCGATGAGCTGGTACGCATTCCGGCCGATCTTGGCATCTACTAATTCACCAATCCATGTTCAGTTACCGTCACGCCTTTCACGCAGGCAACCATGCCGATGTCCTGAAGCACGCAATATTGCTGCATATCCTGCAATACTTCAATCGCAAGGAGGCACCGTACTGGGTCATCGATACGCATGCGGGCGCAGGGATTTATGATCTGACCGATGCCTGGGCCGAAAAAACCGCTGAATTCCGTGACGGGATCGGCAGGCTCTGGAACATGTCGGGGCTGCCGCCCCTGCTTGCTGACTATATTGATCATGTAAAACAGCTTAATGATGATGGCGCGCTGACTGTCTACCCTGGCTCTCCGTGGATCGCACTGCAACTGATGCGCGAAGCCGACAAACTGCGTCTTTTCGAGCTGCATCCGACAGAAATCACCCATTTGCATGAACACATTCAAATGCAATCCAGGGATGTCGCAAGACAGGTGAGTGTTTTTGAGAAAGATGGCTTCACGGGACTGGCTTCCCAGCTTCCCCCGGCGCCGCGACGCGGGATCATTCTGATCGATCCGTCATATGAAGACAAAAATGACTATCGTCATACGCTGTCTGCAGTCAAAGAAGGATTGAAGCGATTTGCGACCGGATGCTTCGCCGTCTGGTATCCGCTGGTGCGACGCAAAGAAGTTCATGAGATGCAGAAGCAGCTGGAAAAGCTGCCCGGAATCAGCTGGGTGCACGCACAGCTGGCGGTCAAAAAGCCACCGCAAAATGGGTTTGGGCTGTACGGGAGTGGCATGTTTGTGATCAATCCGCCATACACGCTGATCGCCTCGCTGCGCGGGTCCATGCCTCTTCTGGAATCGCAACTGGCGCAGGACGAACACGCCCAGTTTTCAATCACGCATCAGGATAAATAATTTCGAGAACTTCCAGATGTTTGACCCCGGACGGCGTGCGAAGTGTCACCGTATCTCCTTCCTGCGCTTTGAGCAGCGCCCGGGCGACAGGAGAAATCCAGCTGATTTTTCCTTTCAGAGGTTCAGCCTCATCCACACCCACAATCGTCACCCGAAACGTTTCGCCCTCTTCGTCACAGTATTCCACCTCGGCGCCAAAGAAAACACGATCCCTGTCGGGTTGCGCACCGGGATCCACCACTTCGGCCTGCTCCAGCCGTTTGGTCAGAAAACGGATACGCCGGTCAATTTCGCGCAGACGCTTCTTGCCATATAGATAATCGCCATTCTCCGAGCGATCCCCGTTAGATGCAGCCCACGAGACAATCTGCACGACATCCGGTCTTTCCACGTTCATCAGATGAGTCAGCTCTTCGCGCAGGGTGTTATAGCCCTGACGCGTCATGTAATTGCGTGTACCAGGGGGCAAGGCAACCGCTTCGTGTCCCTGATCCTCGTCGTCGTCATCGTCCTTTTCTTTTACAAACGCTTTATTCATAATTTCAGTTAAATGCTTTCCATACCGGTGCCAGATCCGAGGGCAAGGGCGGCAGTTTTCCCAGATCTATTCGACTTTCGCCAGGACTGTGAAAATCCGATCCGCAGGATGCCATGAAACCATATTGACGGGCCACGTTGGCATACTGATGATACTGATCCGGCGTATGTGAGCCGGTCACAACTTCAATCGCCTTGCCGCCCATCAGTTTAAATGTACGAAAAAGCGTGGTGAATTCCCTGCGAGAGTATTTATAGCGACCCGGATGGGCGATCACGGCAATGCCGCCTGCCTCGTGTATCCATCCCAGCGCTTCATCCAGCCCTGCCCATTCACCGGCGACGTAGGCAGGTTTGCCATCCGCAAGATACTTGTCAAAAACGTCCTGCATGGTCTTGCAGTAACCCTGTTCAACCAGGTAGCGGGCAAAATGCGTGCGACTCAGCAAATTGGGATTGCCTGCAAATTTAAGCGCACCCTCGTAAGTATCCGGAATGCCGAATTTCTCAAACTGATCCGCCATCATACGGGCACGGGTTTCCCGGTCGCGGCGGATTTTTTCCAGACCCGCGTTCAGGCCCGGACTGTCAATATCGATATTGAGGCCGACGACGTGCAGGGTACGTTCGGCCCAGGTGACGGAAATCTCGATTCCCGCCACGAAACCCATGCCAAGTTTCTGCGCCTGCGCGCGTGCTTCCGGAATGCCACGGATTTCATCATGATCCGTCAGACTCCAGAGCGTAACACCATTGGCATGTGCGCGTGCCGCCACGTCAGCGGGTGCAAGCACACCGTCTGAAGCTGTGGAGTGGCAGTGCAGATCTGCCTTGAACGGCAGTGGTTCAGTCATGTTTTATTTCATCCCGACAATTAGCAAAATGCCCGAAGATACGCCCCACCCTTTCATGCCATACGTTACTTCGTGGCACGATGGATGTGATCCGAACGTCATTATTCTGACATTTTACGCGCTCTTGCCAGCAATGACAGCATCAGGACAGCAGAAATGCCCTGACCGCCTGCACCTGCTCTTGCGGCAGGAGCGACGGCGCATGCCCGGTTCCGGCAATTTCCAGCAATTGCAGATGGCTGTTACGCTGCTGCATCTGTATTGCGGTGTCGGCGCTCAGCAGATCCGACTCGGCCCCGCGAATCAGTAGAATCGGACATTGCAGCGATTCAAAGGCGCGCCACAACATGGCCTCGCCGGCCTTAAGTGCTTTCTCGTCTTTCAGTCCTTCGAAAGCCTTCGCAATACCAAGGTCATAGTGCTGTTTCCATTGTTCGCCATCCTGAATGATGACGGCTCGGGTGAACTGAACCCACTGCTCGTCACTCATTGGACCAAATGAGCGCGCATTGGTTTTCATATGATTCACCGCCTCGTCAAAAGACGCAAAAGTCAGTGGCAGCCCCACATAGCCCGCGATCCTTTCGATGGAAGCCGATTCAATAACCGGCCCCACATCATTGAGTATCAGCTTGCGAATGGACAGTCCCGTGGATGGCGGCAAGGCAGTTCTGCCCTCTGCCCGGATTGCTGCATCAGCCATGCCGGTATACCCGGCAAATGCCAGTGCAATCAGCCCGCCCATGGAGGTACCCAGCCAGTCCAGGGATTCGGGCTGCAAGCGGGCCAGCAGCGTAATCAGATCGGACACATACTGAGGCACCACATATGAGGCCGGATTCTTCAGAAAATCCGAAGCGCCACGACCTGCGATGTCCGGGCAGACCACAAGGTATTCATCGCTCATGGCTTTGGCCACCTCATCAAAATCCTGGCCGTTGCGTGAAAGACCGTGTACACACAGCAGGATCTTTCTGTTCGCCGGATCTCCCCATTCACGATAGGCCATTCGATGAATGCCCGCAGGACTCATACAGTTGACAAAGTTCAGGCGAGACGATTCCATACAGACTCCTTTTCAATCAGGTGAACCTGGCCTCCGGGCGCAGCCGGCAGACAGCAAAGTCATCATAAGCTAAAAATCATCCCAGTATCGACCTTCCGAACCCCTGACGGTATTTACCCGCAAGCCGTCAAACCCCGATGTCATGGTGATGGCACCCGAAGAAATGGTATCCAGAAACACCTGCCCGGCTGCACGCCATCTTTCAACGATCTCCGGTGCCGGATGACCATAACGATTCAGATACCCCGCCTGTGCAAAGGCAACAGCAGGCCGAACTTTCTGCACGAAGTCGGGTGACGAAGAACCGGCAGATCCGTGATGCGGTGCCATCACGACATCGACGACAGGCAACGGGTCGTTATTTTGCATGATGACCGCTTCTTCAATCGTGCCAATATCTCCGGTCAATAATGCCGAATGAAATTTACCGGAGATCAGCAGTACACAACTCTGATCGTTTGCCGCTTTTACCGGATGTCCTTGTACCTGTTCGGGATGGAGAAATTGAAACCGGACGCCATCATATTCGAAGGCTCTTCCTCTTTCACAGAAATCAAACGTTGCCTGAGGATTGCGCAACCTGATGTCCTTGCCCAGCAGGCGCTGTTCATCTTCGAGATGCGCATTCAGCATAAACGAAGTATAGGCATGTCTCACGTCCACCTGCTGCAACACACTGACCGCGCCGCCGACGTGATCCAGATCGGAATGGGAAATGATCAGCTGGTCCAGGTGAGAAATATTCAGTGCCTGCAAATAGGGAATCACAACACGTTGTCCGGCATCGCTGCTGACGCTGCTGCGTACTCCTGTGTCGTAAAGCACATTGTGGCGGGCCGTCCTGATAAGTACCGCAGCACCCTGCCCCACGTCCAGCGCTGTCAGTATCCAGCAACCGGTCTGGGGGCGCTCCGCACGAAAAAACAGAACCGGGATCAGCAGAACGAGTGCAGAATAGCGGCCAAAGATTCCTCTTGGCAGACTGAATATCAGCAGACCCATCAGACCGGACAGGGTCCAGAATACATGGGTCGCAGCAAAGGAAGGCGCGGCCCACTCCAGCTCGGCCATGGATGTTGCAAGCTGCAGTACTGCCTCCAGCAGTGCGTGAACACCGGCAGCCAGCCAGGTGGTCAGTGTCGGCCACCAGGGTATCAGACAAAACAGAGCCAGCAATAATGCAAGTGGCGTTACCAGCCCGCCAATAACAGGAATGGCGATGGCGTTGACAATGGGTGACGCGAAGGCATATTGATGAAAAATGCCAATCAGCAACGGCAACAGGGCTACGCTCATAAAAAGCTGCATCTGTGCTGCCAGCCACAGCTTATGCATGAGTTTTCCTGATCGGCCCGCAGGACGAGCTATGGCCTTTGCTTCGCGTGATCCCCACAGCATGAGACAGGCGATGGCCGCAAATGAAAGAACGAATCCCACAGATAACACCGCCCAGGGATCCAGCAGCAAAATACAGAACGCCGATATCGACAACAACGTTGTCGCTTTTAATTGTATTCGCAGAACCACGGCTGCAAACAGGACCGCCAGCATTGTCAGTGTCCGCTGCGCCGGAATTCCCCAGCCGGCAAGCAGCGAATAGCACGTGGCAATAACAAGGCCGACTGCGGCAGCAACTACCTGCCCCGGCCTGTGGTCGGCGATGTATTTACCCTGCCAGCGCAGGCGCCGCCATATGCGAAAGACACCCAGGCTGCCCAGTGCCGCCAGCATGGTGATATGCGAACCACTGATGGAAACCAGATGCGTAATACCGGTAAGGTTGAAGACTTTCCAGTCTTCGTCGCTGATACCGTTCTGGTCTCCCATGACAAGTGCAATAAGCACAGAACCATAACGCCGATTCTGCAGCACGCGGCTCATCGACTTGCGCAATGCAAACCGTAGTCTTTCGATCGCAGTGCCCCATTCGAGCCAGGGCCGGTCACGCAACAACGTTGCGGGACCGCTGACCGTGCCGGCCGCACGCAGACCTGAGGCAAACATATAGGCATCGTAGTTGAAGCCGTAAAAATTCCGGGCACCATGGATGCGCCTGAGTCTGACTGTCATTTGCCATTCCTGTCCTGGTCGCAAATCAGGCAGCCCTTCAGGCGGACGCTGCGGCTTGTCGTAAGGGCCGCTGCGTGGCCCGGGAAACCAGCGAAGCAGAATTCGTTGCGGCAGTCCCGGCAGGGATTTCTCATCAAGGATTCGTGCCTGCCACTCCCAGCCATTGATCAGGTCTTTGGGTAAACCGGTAACCAGAATGCGCACCGAGACCGGTACATTCTCAAGCTGCCGATCAAGACGATCATTCAGCCGCATATGGGCACGCCATACCGTATACGACATGCCAGATGTAATAAACAATATGGCAACGCAGATCAGTGCAATTGCGCGACCGCAGATTGAACGGAAATCAGAGCATGTGTGATTTCGTAAACCCACTAACGTCGCGGAGGCGAGGACCAGACCAGACAGCCCCATTATAAATAACGTTGCAAATGACGGCAGGCGCGGCAGAAACTGCACAACTGCTATACCAACGCAAAGCAGAATGAGCCATGACGAAGGAGACAGGCGGTAGATCACGGAAATCGATTAACAGCGATAAAAACAATGTCGCGCGCAAACACGCTATTTACGTTCCATTGTTTCTGTTTATCGACAGCGCGACAAGATCATCGCAATGCAAATGTCATTCCGTAAAGTCGACAAGCTGTGGGCAAACTCAACAGGCTGCGCTGGCGCTAAAGACAGAATAAGAGTCGTTCAGGACCGAGCCAGATCACGCAATCGCGGAAGTACCCTGAATGCTGTTTCGGCGGTCTGTCTGGAGATGTCTTCGGTAGTAACGCCCCGCAACTCTGCCAGTGCGGCTGCAATTGCCGGAATCTGATCGGGTGAGTTGCGCGCAGGATTACCCTGCAGCCAGGCAGGTGCGATATCGGGCGAATCAGTTTCCAGCACAAGATGAGACAGCGGTATACGGCTTGCCAGTCGACGAATCTGGCGTGCCCGTGTGAAGGTCATGGCGCCGCCAACCCCCAGTGCAAAGCCCATTTCCACAAAATGATTGGCCTGCTGGTCACTGCCATTGAAGGCATGCGCAATGCCGCCGACATCTGAAAAGCGACGCAGATATTTAAGAATAATATCCTGGGAGCGCCGCACATGAAGTAGCACGGGCAGATCATGTCGGCGTGCCAGTTTCAGCTGTGCCTGATAAAAATGCTCCTGCCGCTCTCTGGGTTTACCGCTGGCAATTTCCTTGACGAAGAAATCCAGTCCGATCTCACCAATACCGATGAATCGGGGATCCTGCAAGGCTTCTTCGATCTGCTGTTCCAGCACTTCCAGATCCTCGTCCTGCGATTGCGCCACCAGCAAGGGATGAATACCTAAAGCATAATAGCCGCCGGCAAAAGTATGAGCCAGTTCACGTACGATGGAAAAATTACTGCGTCCGACTGCAGGAATCACGATAGCCTCAACACCAGACTGGTGCGCAGCAGCAATGACTTCATTTCGATCGTCATCGAATTCGGCTGCGTCCAGATGACAATGGGTATCGATGAACATAGCGTTGTCTCCCGCAATCATGCATTTATGCCGACTGCAATACGCCCCTTTCCATCAGAAGCTGTGTATCAGCCAGTGCGGCCAGTTTGGCATCGTGAGTCACAATAACAAATGCAGTATCAAACTCTTCGTTCATCTGTTTGAGCAAAGCAAACATGCTGCCTGACGTTTCGCGGTCGAGATTACCCGTAGGTTCATCTGCCAGCACGCATACAGGACGAGTCACCAGCGCACGCGCCAGTGCAACGCGCTGACGTTCACCCCCTGACAGCTGACCCGGCGTGTGGTGAATGCGCTCTTTCAGACCGACGCGTTCGAGCACCGCTTCTGCCTGCGAACGTGCCACTTTGCGATCTGTACGACGCACAATGAGCGGCATGGCCACGTTATCAAGCGCGTTGAATTCATTGAGCAGATGATGAAACTGGTAAACGAATCCCAGACTCTGATTCCGGATATGACTGATCTCTTTTTCAGACAGCGCATTCGTCTGCTGACCATTGATCAGTATCTCACCGGAAGATGGCTTATCAAGCAAACCCAGCATATGCAGCAAGGTACTTTTGCCCGAACCTGAAGCACCAATAATGGCAACCATTTCACCGCGTGCAACCTGAAGGGAAACCCCTTTGAG
Organism: Pseudomonadota bacterium; assembly: GCA_023387815.1. GTDB lineage: Bacteria > Pseudomonadota > Gammaproteobacteria > Burkholderiales > Burkholderiaceae_B > Advenella. The sequence continues at coordinate 4,741 of JAEWHK010000030.1, read as the reverse complement.
GATATCCAGGCGGGAATCGGCGTCTTCGTAAAACTTCGCCACATTGCGTGCCTCCAGGGCGTAGCTCGTCTGGATGGCTGGTTTGATTTGTGCATCAGTCATGACGCAGTACCTCTGCGGGTTGCAGGCGGGAAGCCCGCCAGCTTGGATAAATGGTTGCCAGCAGCGACAGCACCAGCGAAGTCAGACCGATCAGTACAATATCGTTGACCTCGGGATGGGATGGCAGCGTACTCACAAAATAAATGCTTGGATCCAGAAAGTGAATGCCGAAAAGACGTTCGATAAATGGAATCACAACGTCGATATTGTAGGCAACCAGACATCCGAAAAATACACCAAGAAATGTCCCGATAAAACCGATAAGGGAGCCTTGCACCAGAAAGATCTTTCCGATCTGTACCGGGCTTACGCCCAGTGTGCGCAGAATCGCAATATCCGATTGCTTGTCCTTGACGGCCATCACAAGCGAAGACAGCAGGTTGAAGGCCGCAACTGCCACGATCAGCACCAGAATCAGAAACATCATGCGTTTCTCAGTTTTGACCGCTGCAAACCAGGTGCGGTTATCCATGGTCCAGTCACGTGCAACCACGCCAGGCGGTAGCGTATTGGTCAGCTGAGTAGCCACCTCGGGAGCGTTGATCATGTCGTGGATTTTCAGGCGAACACCCGCTGCGCCACCGTCTCGAAACAGCACGGCCGCATCCCTGACGCCAATGAAGGCCATATTCGAATCATATTCATAATGGCCCGAAGAGAAAATGCCCGAGACCGTAAACTGGCGCATGCGCGGCGAAAAACCAGAAGGGTTGATCGACCCTTGCGGTGTCATCAGCAACAGCGTATCGCCAACGCCGACGCCCAGATACTGAGCCAGATTGGTACCAATTACCACATGAAAGCTGCCAGGCTTCAGGCTGTCCAGCGACCCGCTGACCATCTGTTTAGGCAGTTCAGACACTTTGCCTTCATTGGCCGGATCAATGCCGCGAATCTCTACCCCTTTGAGCACGTCGCCACGAGCCAGCATGCCGCCCGCAGCCACAAATGCCGAGGCACCCTGCACTTCCGGATTCTGCTTGGCTTCCTGTGCCAGTTTCTGCCAGTCATCGGTCACCGCCACCGGATCTTCATTAGGCACAATCAGCTGAATGTGAGGCAGTACCGAGAGCATGCGGTCACGCACATCCACCTGGAATCCATTCATTACCGACAGCACAATGATCAGCGCCGCCACACCCAGGGCGATACCGACCATGGAAGTACCGGCAATAAACGAAACAAACCGGTCGCCTTTTTTGCCGCGTCCCCGCGTTCGTGTCAGGCCGGCGTACCGGGCACCAATCCATAATTCAAAAGGTATTTTCACGTAGTTTGGTCTTTACAAAGATTACAATTCCGACATGGAAACAATCATTATAGGGGCACTGCCCCCGTCCTCTGTGGCTGATGAAACCGCCCGTCACATGGAAAAGACGGCACCTGTGCTCACCCGCCTGTTCCAGCATGCCAGTGCCCAGTTGCATGATGCAGATCCGGATCAGACCGGCTGCACGGCATATGAAGCCTGGTTGCTTCATCACTATCAGTTCGAACCGCAAGATGCGCAGTTGCTGAGTGCCGGTCTGGCACCACTGCTGGTTCCTGGGCAACTTCCAGAAGAGCCGCTATGGCTTTTTCAACTGGCCCACTTCGGGCTGAGCAACAGCGGCGCGCATATGCTGACTGCAGACGACATTGGCGTTACCGAACAGGAAAGCTTAGCATTATATGAAAGTGCCTGCGAAATAGTCGCCGATACACCATTCACACTGAAAAGCCATTCGCCTCATGGGTGGACAGTGGGCGTTCCCGAAAGTTTCAATTTGCCTTCCCGCAGTCCGGGACTGATTGCCAGCGCCGACCTGGCGCATATCTGGCCGCAAGAGGAATCTGTGCGGCCGTTGCGACGTCTGCTGAGCGAACTGCAGATTGCCTGGCACCATCATCCGGTCAATGAAACACGGCGTAACGCACAAATGCCATTGATCAACGGCGGCTGGCTGTTCGGCGGCGCCTGTTCAGGCCAGATCAAGGCAGCGGATGCTGCCCCGCCTCATGTGATAAACACACTGGCACCGGCACATCGTCAGCACCAGTGGGGGCACTGGGTAGCACAATTGCCCGCAGTCGAACAGCAGGTCATTCAGCAACTCGGATCTGCAATACATCCGGGGTCATCAGGCAATCCTGTTACGAAGCCGGTGAGCCTGGTGCTTACCGGTGAAGATCGCTGGGTAACGCTGACTCTTGAACCCACACCGGCACTGCTCAAGTGGCTGCCGGCCAAACGCAAGCAATGGAAACAATGGTGGTCTCAGTAAAAATTACGTCCCGTCCGCTTAATCCGGATTACGAATCGCAATTACAGCAAAATGGCATTCATGCCCTGCTCGCCAGACTCTGGGCAGCGCGCGGCGTGACGTCGCCGGAACAGACCCGTCAAAGCTGGGCAGATCTGATCAATCCGTCGGAACTGAGCCAGGCAGACCGGGCAGCTACGATTCTTGCAGACGCCATTGCAGCCAAACAGAAGCTGCTGGTCATCGCAGATTACGATTGTGATGGCGCCACCGCCTGCGCCGTGGCTTTGCGGGGTCTTCGAGCCTTTGGCGCCGATGTCGACTTTCTGGTACCCAATCGGTTTGAAACCGGATATGGACTGTCACCGGCGGTGGTTGACCTCGCTTGCCAGCACCCTGCCGGCAAACCCGATATGCTGATTACCGTTGATAACGGAATTGCCAGTATTGAAGGCGTGCAGGCAGCCAATTCACTGGGTATGAAGGTGCTGGTGACTGACCATCACCTGCCGGGCGATACGCTGCCGGACGCAGTGGCGATTGTCAATCCAAACCATCCGGACTGTGGATTCCCTTCCAAGAATCTGGCTGGTGTCGGCGTCATCTTTTACGTTCTGCTGGCTCTGCGTGCCGAATTCAGGCGCCGGGGATGGGTGGATGCGCGGGGTGGTCCCCGCCTTGACGCACTCGCCGATCTGGTCGCATTGGGAACTGTGGCGGATGTGGTCAAACTGGATGCGAATAACCGGCTGCTGGTCTCGCAGGGACTCAAAAAGATTCGCAGCAACCAGCTGCACCCCGGACTGAAAGCCCTGTTCCTGGTGTCCAGTTGTGATAATCGCGAAGCAACGGCGCTTGATCTGGGATTTCGAATTGGTCCACGAATCAATGCAGCCGGCCGTCTTGCCGATATGAGCATTGGCATTCGATGCCTGACCACAGACGACGAAGCCGAAGCATTGGCGCTGGCGCGCGAGCTGGATACCATGAATCACCGCCGACGCACAATCGAACAGGATATGAGTGAACAGGCACACGCCAGCCTTGAAGCCCCCGAAAAGGCCCGCCGCGCCACTGTTTGCGTATTTCATCCGGAATGGCATCAGGGTGTCGTCGGTATCGTGGCCTCGCGTCTCAAGGAAAAATTCTGGAAACCAACGCTGGCGTTCGCACCCGGTGATCCGGGCGAATTAAGGGGTTCGGGCAGATCCGTCCCTGATGTTCATCTGCGCGATGTGCTGGACCTGGTCTCCAAAACCCATTCGGGCATGATACTGAAATTTGGCGGACACGCGATGGCAGCGGGCCTCACGCTGCGGGAAGCAGCATTCGCCGAATTCGAAGAGGCTTTTGACGAAGCCGTGCGTCGCATCAGTGGCAAAGACAGTTTTGAGCCGCTGATCGAGACCGATGGTTCGCTGGAGCCAATCTTTGCCACGCCCGATGTTGCCACCATGCTGCAGGAACATGTCTGGGGTGCAGGCTTTCCGCCACCACTGTTTCGCGATACCTTCCGTGTAGTCAGCCAGCGCCTGCTCAAGGAAAAGCACTTGAAATTGCGGCTCGAACGCATGAATCAGCATTACGATGCCATCTGGTTCAACCATGCCGAAGCGGTTCCCGAGTATGTCGACCTGGTCTATGAAATTGCCCCCAACAGCTGGAACGGCGTTGTAAACGTACAACTGATGGTGCGTCACGCCGAGCCTGCCGCATTCTGAATAGGTGGCGGTTTTGCGGGATTTATTTCGATTGCTATCAAATGCGCAGTTTTCAGGTATTCTTGTTACAACGCTTACCATTCCCGCAAGGCAGGCATAACCGAATTTGTTACGCTGGCCTTTTATTTCCCATCAATCACGTATGAAATCCGTCTCTGCCCTTCTGCTTCTTGTACTGGCTCTTGCGGCCTGCACCACCACGGGAACACCCGGCCAGCATATTGATGGCGTGGTCGGCACCGTAGGCGGTGCATTCGGCAATGTATCCGGTCAACGGCCTTCTCGCTGATTCAGGCATGCTCTGACACTCGCGAACTGGTCCGTCGCCCGACAGCCGCTGAATCAAGCATCCGCAGGCAGTCGCTCATTCAGTCGGCCACTCACAGCCCGTATTTCAATTGACGTTTTACAGGATCAACCCGCCAACGCGGCGGGTTTTTCCCTATGGTGCGCTAAAATAAAGGGTTAAGCAAAATTACATAGTAAGGATCAATCGCATGGAAGCAGAACGTCAGAACCAACTTGCCGCCCGGCTCGCCGATTACGCAGAGCGCGAAGCTGCGCTTCGGAGGTATCTTTGACGTCGAATCCAAATCGGAGCGACTGCAGGTAGTCAACCTGGAGCTGGAAAACCCCGACGTCTGGAATGACCCGGAAAAAGCCCAGGAACTGGGA
>JAEWHK010000003.1 GCA_023387815.1 Pseudomonadota bacterium | reverse complement strand
GACACTTTACCGGCGGCCGGCAGGTGGTATTTTGTAATCTGGGCAACATCGATATTACGATATTGCGGGCGCTGTTTTGACGGGGTGTCTGACATAACGGCCTCTAGGAAACAAATTACAACAACAGGAATAAAAACTACTTAAAACACGCGTGAAAAGGCGAAGAATCGCACACGGCGCTTCGCTTTTTCGGGATCGAATCAGTTTAAACCATTTCGATAATGATAATGTTCTGTTACATATAAACCGCGACGAATCTCCATGGGCCTGTCCCCATAGGTATACGAAACGCGATTGACTTGCAGCAGCGGCGTGGCGAGGTCCACTTTGAGCAGTTCAGCCGTTTCCTGGTCACAGGAGACAGCCTTGAGCTTCTCATCTGCACGAACCATGCTCACACCAAATTCGGTTTCGAAAAAACCGTATAGCGGCCCGTTAAGAGCCTGAAGCTTATCGATGCTCAGACCTTTGAACGTGTCGGCAGGAAGCCAGATTTCATCCAGCACCGTAGGCACTTCGCCAAACGACATGACCCGGCGTATATAAATGACCGAATCACTGCCACGCAACATAAGCACCTTTGCCACTTCGGGCGTTGCCCGCTGTCGGGAACACTGGAGATAAACACTTTGTGCCCGTGCTGCGGTTTCTTCGCTGTCAGATTTTAACCTTAAAAATCGATAGCGTACCTGCGCTTCATGGTGCGTAGCAACAAATGTTCCCTTGCCCTGTCGGCGGATCAGCAGATTCTCTGCTGCCAGTTCGTCGATTGCCTTGCGCACCGTCCCCTGGCTGACCTGATACCGCGCAGCCAGATCCAGTTCACTGGGGATGCTTTCACCCGGCTTCCATTCGCCTTCGTGCAGGCTGTGAACGAGCAGGTCCTTGATCTGTTTATACAAAGGACTGAACGCGGCTGCAGACGATTTGAGAGAGGATGCGGGGGTATCGGACATGTTCAGGGAACAAATTAAAACCTGCTTATTATCTCATATTGCAAGCAGAATTGTCTATTCTTATATAAGATATAAGTTATAAGACAATTTGACGATGCAGTCGATTTGCACTAAGCTTTAGCGTTAAAATCAGCGCATCCGAATTCGTTTTTCCCCTTATCTATACTGGAGATCTCTATGTCCAAACCCGCCGTACGCGTCGCCGTCACAGGTGCCGCCGGTCAGATCGGTTACGCCCTGCTTTTCCGCATTGCATCAGGCGAAATGCTCGGTAAAGACCAGCCCGTTATTCTGCAATTGCTGGAAATCCCAGACGAAAAAGCGCAAAAGGCCCTCAAGGGTGTCATCATGGAACTGGATGACTGCGCCTTCCCTCTGCTTCAGGAAATCACTGCGCACAGCGATCCAAAAACCGCCTTCAAAGATGCCGATATCGCGCTGCTGGTGGGTGCCCGTCCTCGCGGACCTGGCATGGAACGCAAAGACCTGCTGAAAGTCAACGCACAAATTTTCACAGCCCAGGGTAAAGCACTGAACGAAGTGGCCAGCCGTGATGTAAAAGTACTGGTCGTCGGCAACCCTGCCAACACCAACGCCTACATTGCCATGAAGTCCGCACCCGATCTTCCTGCGAAAAACTTCACCGCCATGCTGCGCCTGGATCACAACCGTGCCCTGACCCAGCTTGCACAGAAATCCGGCAAAGCTGTCAAGGACATTGAGAAACTCGTGGTCTGGGGCAATCACTCTCCCACCATGTACCCTGACATCCGCTTTGCCACCGTTGGCGGCGAAAGTCTGGAGAAACTCATCAACGATGACGCATGGAACAAAGACACCTTTATTCCTACCGTAGGCAAACGCGGCGCAGCCATTATTGATGCACGCGGCCTGTCTTCTGCTGCTTCTGCCGCAAACGCCGCCATCGATCACGTACGTGACTGGGTATTGGGAAGCAATGGTAAATGGGTTACCATGGGTGTGCCTTCTGACGGCTCTTATGGCATTCCCGAAGGCATCATCTACGGTGTGCCTGTTATCACTGAAAACGGTGAATACAAAGTGGTCAAAGACCTCGAGATCAACGAGTTCTCCCGCGAACGTATGGACTTCACCCTGAAAGAACTGCTCGAAGAACGCGACGGTGTCGCCGATCTGCTGGGCTGATCTTGAACCTGAAAATAGCCACGATGTCGTGGCTATTTTTTTCTCTAAAGCGATCCGACACATAAGAAGCATTAACAGACAGCTCACAATTATCTCCTGCAGGACAGTGTACGATCGCCGTAACGCGGATAATAATCCGCGCAACACTTTTATCCGGAGACGATATATGTCAACGAAAGCAGCCAGGACAGCAAAACCGGCCAAAACGGCCAAGTCAGCAAAATCATCCGCCGCCACATCAAGCGCAGCGCCGACAGACAGCACTAGTGGTTTCAAGCCGAAGAAATCAGTTGCCCTGTCGGGCGTGGTCGCCGGCAATACCGCGCTTTGCACAGTGGGCCGCAGCGGTAATGATCTGAACTACCGCGGCTATGACATTCTTGATCTTGCCGAATCCAGCGAATTCGAGGAAATTGCTCACCTGCTGGTACATGGCAAACTGCCCACGAAAGCCGAACTCTCCGCGTATAAACAGAAACTCAAACGGTATCGCGGCCTGCCAGCCAATCTGCAAACCGTGCTGGAATCACTGCCCGCGAACAGCCATCCTATGGATGTGATGCGCACTGCCGTTTCTGTCCTGGGCTGCACCCTGCCGGAAAAAGACGATCACAATCTGGCCGATGCACGAGATATTGCAGACCGCCTGATGGCCAGTCTGGGTTCTGCCCTGCTTTACTGGTATCACTTCAGTCATAACGGCCGCATCATCGATGTGCAGACAGACGACGACAGCATTGGCGGACATTTCCTGCATTTGCTGCATGGCGAGAAACCGTCAGATGCCTGGGTACGCGCCATGCATACCTCATTGATTCTGTACGCCGAACATGAATTCAACGCCTCTACCTTCACGGGCCGTGTCATTGCCGGAACCGGTTCCGACATGTTCTCGGCGATCACAGGCGCCATCGGCGCGCTGCGCGGACCAAAACACGGCGGTGCTAACGAAGTGGCATTCGAAGTACAGAAACGTTATGACAATCCTGATGAAGCCGAAGCGGACATTCGCAGGCGCGTGGAAAACAAGGAAGTCATCATCGGCTTTGGCCATCCTGTCTACACGATTTCCGATCCGCGCAACGTAGTGATCAAGCGTGTAGCGAAGAAACTGTCGCAGGATGCGGGCACGACAAAAATGTTCGATATTGCAGAGCGCCTGGAAACGGTCATGATGGACATCAAAAAAATGTTCCCCAACCTGGACTGGTTCTCTGCTGTTTCCTACCATATGATGGGTGTACCCACTGCCATGTTTACGCCACTCTTTGTGATCGCCCGTACGGCCGGCTGGTCTGCACATATTATTGAGCAGCGCATCGACAACAAGATTATTCGTCCAACAGCGAATTACACGGGACCGGACGACCAGAAATTTGTTCCTTTATCCAAACGCAAATAATCGAATCGGTTATTGCAATTGTCATAGAGGTAATCACATGTCCAGTCATATTTCAAATGTACGACCAGAGCCTGATCAGGTACTTGTTGATATCGTCGACTATGTTCTCAACTACGAAATCGATAGTGAGCTTGCCTACGAAACCGCTCGCAATTGCCTGATCGATACGCTTGGCTGCGGTCTGGAAGCACTGGAATACCCTGCCTGCCGCAAACTGCTGGGACCTATCGTGCCTGGAACCGTCGTGCCCAACGGCGCAAAAGTGCCCGGCACACAGTTCCAGCTTGATCCCGTGCAGGCAGCATTCAATATCGGTGCCATGATCCGCTGGCTCGATTTCAACGACACCTGGCTTGCTGCCGAATGGGGTCATCCTTCAGACAACCTGGGTGGCATTCTGGCCACCGCAGACTGGCTGTCACGCAATGCGGTGGCGGCCGGTAAAGCGCCTCTTACCATGCGCGCGGTGCTGACGGGAATGATCAAGGTTCATGAAATTCAGGGTTGCATCGCCCTGGAAAATTCATTCAATAAAGTGGGCCTGGACCACGTCGTTCTGGTCAAGGTTGCCTCCACTGCCGTAGTCGCCCAGATGCTCGGTCTGAGCCGCGACGAGATCATCAATGCCGTTTCTCTGGCATGGGTGGACGGACAGAGTCTGCGCACCTATCGTCACGCGCCCAATGCGGGCAGCCGCAAGTCCTGGGCAGCCGGTGATGCCACAAGTCGTGCCGTTCGTCTGGCACTGATAGCCAAAACAGGCGAGATGGGCTATCCCTCTGTCCTAACGGCAAAAACCTGGGGCTTTTATGACGTGCTGTTTAAAGGCGAACCCTTCACTTTCCAGCGCCCTTACGGCAGTTATGTGATGGAAAATGTGCTGTTTAAGATTTCGTTCCCGGCGGAGTTTCATTCACAAACTGCCGTGGAATGCGCCATGCAGATCCACGATCAGCTCAAGGCAGCCGGCAAAACAGCTGACGACATCAGGAAAATCTCGATCCGTACTCACGAAGCCTGCATTCGCATCATCGACAAGACAGGCCCCCTCAATAATCCGGCGGATCGTGACCACTGCATTCAGTACATGGTTGCGGTTCCCATTCTGTTCGGTCGCCTGACTGCCGGTGACTACGAAGATGAGATTGCCGCCGATCCGCGTATTGATGCTCTGCGCGAGAAGATCGAATGCGTTGAAGATCCTGCCTTCACGGCCGACTATCACGACCCGGAAAAACGCTCCATTGCCAATGCGCTGACTGTTGAATTCAATGACGGCAGCAAACTGGATGAGGTGGTTTGCGAGTATCCGATAGGTCACAAACGTCGCCGCAAAGAGGGTACCCCGCTACTGGAAGCCAAATTCCGCAAGAATCTGGCGCGCGTGTTTCCTGGCAAACAGCAGGAGCGCATTCTGGCTGCGTCACTGGACCAGAAAACGCTGGAGTCCATGCCTGTTCACGAATATGTTGACATGTATGTGATTTGATCAGGTGACAGCAACAGCCTGAACCGGCGACTGTGAGAGCCTGAAAAACCGACAACAGCGGCATCCTCGGGGTGCCGCTGTTTGTTTATGAGGCCGCCTGTGCGCCCTCCGAGTCCGGATTTCGCTTACTATTACAGGATTCACCTATTTCCCGTCTATTCCAACGCTGCCATGTTTCATCCCTATATTGCGACCGCACTCCCCTTTGTCCTTAGTTTGCTGGTTGCCTGTTTTGTCATTGCTTCCGTTTCCCTGCTCTACCTGGTATTTGTGTCGCTCAAGGAAACAAACGCGCTGCTCAAACATCCCTATCTGACTCAGCAACCCTTTAATCGTTATCCCCTGGGTATTCGGGGAGCCATCCTGCTCGATTATTTCCTGCGACTGTTTCTGCCTAATTGCAATGTCTGGCTGGCCGGCCACGCCAACATTCTGCTGGCCCATGTGAATCCCAAAACCGTACCTTTGCGTATACGCTGGCCACTGCTTGGCCTGTGGGGCTCCTGCCTGCTGGGCATTGTGCTGATGATTATTTTCTGGTCAATGATGGCCACGCTGCGTACCTGATTGAACGCGGCCTTTCTTGAAAAAGGAGTGAATGTTGAGTCTGCAGATAACCCATCGCCCTGAAAGCGGCCGGATCGAAGCATCCGTGGAAAATCAGAATTGTTATATTGAATATCGGCAGGAAGGCAATGTCATGCACGTGCTGCACACCATTGTGCCCTCTGCCGTGGGCGGACGCGGCATTGCCGGTGAACTGACGGAATTCGCCATAGAACTTGCGCGCAGCAACGGATGGAAAATCAATCCTGTTTGTACCTACACGCAGGCTTATTTCAAACGTCATCCAGAAACGGCAGAAATCCGGGCATAAGGTATTGAGGATTGGGAATTAAGCTGACGGATATCCGAGCTTGAGGCTGCAGATATCCAGCATGAAGGCGCAGGCGAAAAACGCGTATCTGGCGCCGCAGCCCGAAAGCATAAGACGCCAGCATTTTCCGCGGGACGAGCAGGTGATGGTTTGTTTGCCATCCTCCCCCGCGCCGGCCAACCTGATTTTTAATTGGTGATTTTCAGATTCAGCTGCTTCACGGCCTTGGCAATCGCCGTCGATCCGCCCAGCTGGGTCTGCATGACAAATGACATCAACTGCAGTGGTGGCGTTGGTGTGGAAGAAATCGAGAGCGTTTTTGACTCGTTCTTCATAAATTTGCTGATCGAATTGCAGACCGAATCTGCGTCGGCGACACCCAGCGCAGGCGCCTGCTGACGGCAGTCGGCTTCTGATTTTTCGAGTCTGGCTTCGAAAGCCTCAACCTGTTCAGCTGTCGGCTTGCCATCAACGGCCGCCACGCCCTGCTGCACCTTGACGACACGCGGCATCAGGCCGGCATCTTCAAATCTCACATTCATCTCACGGAAAGTGACTGGAGACAGTTTATCCAGCAACAGCAAGGGATTGGTGCTGAGCTCTTTTTCCTGCGTACGAATGGTATTGATCAGATCAACCACCTTATCTGCCTTCAGGTCAAGGTGGAAATTGCCCAGTTCAGGCTGCTGCAGCGTTGCGTCATAATCCAGCGCATCCTGCTTCTCGTCCAGGGATGCCCTGACGCGACCATCCACCAGCGGCAGTTTCTCGTAACCCAGCTCATCGCCATGCTCTTTCAGCACGGCAAGAAACGGGCTGTTTCCGGTCTCATCGGCCAGTCCGGAGAAACTGAAATCCACTTTTTTATCTTCGGTATCGGTATTCAGGTCGTGTACCTTCACTTCCTTGATGGTGAAGTATTTGGCCGGGTCATCCTTGCGTATCACTTTGACATCATGCATTGCAGCGTTGCCGAGTATGGTCGCATCAAGCGACGCCCAGCTCACGTTGTCCTGCATATTGTTTTCCACCAGATATGACCTGACTTTGTCTTCGACCTGGGTTTTCACATAGTAATTGCCACCGAACCAGGCAGCGGCAGCCACCACAACGAGCGTACCAGCGCCAACAATGAATTTACGGGATCCAGCCATTTGATTTCCTTACGAGTTTGAATGCTCTCCAGACGGCGGAGAACTCCCGCATCCTGACACAAAATTGAAAATTCGTACTTGATGCAAGCCGATTGTAACGGGTTTCTGCCATTTTTCGGAGGCTCCACAGTCTGCGATGGCAGTCTTATGTCTTATATAAGACATTTGCCAATAAGCGGCTAAACCCTTATAATAACGAGTGAAATTCATTCTCCTCCTCTTCTATTCAAGGGTCTTACCATGTTGGAATCCTATCGTCAGCACGTCGCAGAACGCGATGCGCTGGGCATCCCTCCACTGCCTCTTTCTGCCAAACAAACTGCGGAACTTATCGAATTGCTCAAGGCCCCTCCTGCCGGCGAAGAAAGCTATCTGCTTGATCTGATTACCCATCGTGTACCCGCCGGTGTTGATGATGCAGCGAAAGTCAAAGCCTCTTACCTTGCTGCGGTTGCCTTCGGTACCGAAAAATGTCCGCTCATTTCAGAAGAAAAAGCCACTGAACTGCTGGGCACCATGCTTGGCGGCTACAACATCAGCCCGTTGATCGAGCTGCTGGACAACGAAAAACTCGGCACCATTGCTGCCGATGCACTGAAAAAAACCCTGCTGGTTTTCGACGCTTTCCATGACGTTCAGGAAAAAGCCGAAAAAGGCAATGCCAATGCCAAAGCCGTGATGCAGAGCTGGGCCGATGCAGAATGGTTCACCAGCCGTCCGGAAGTGCCCGAAAGCCTGAAAATCACCGTATTCAAAGTCACCGGCGAAACCAATACCGATGACCTGTCTCCTGCCCCCGATGCATGGAGCCGTCCGGATATTCCGCTGCACGCGCTGGCAATGCTGAAAAACCCCCGCGAAGGCATTGAACCTCAGGAACCCGGAAAAATCGGCCCTATCAGTCAGCTGAATGATCTGAAGGCCAAAGGCAATCTGGTTGCCTACGTTGGTGACGTTGTCGGTACCGGCTCCTCACGTAAATCTGCCACCAACTCTGTGCTCTGGTTTACCGGCCAGGACATTCCATTCGTACCCAACAAACGTTTTGGCGGCGTCTGTCTTGGCAGCAAAATCGCCCCCATCTTCTACAACACCATGGAAGATGCCGGTGCCCTGCCGATTGAGCTGGATGTCTCCAACATGAACATGGGCGATGAAGTGGAACTGCGCCCCTACGAAGGCAAGGCACTGAAAGATGGCAAGGTTGTTGCCGAATTCAAGGTCAAGTCAGACGTGCTGTTTGACGAAGTCCGCGCTGGTGGCCGTATTCCCCTGATCATCGGTCGTGGCCTCACATCCAAGGCGCGTGAAGCCCTGGGTCTGCCACCTTCCACACTGTTCCGCCTGCCCCTGGATCCTGCCGATACCGGCAAAGGCTATACACTGGCGCAGAAAATGGTTGGACGTGCCTGTGGTCTTCCTGAAGGCAAAGGCGTACGCCCCGGCACCTACTGCGAACCCAAAATGACATCTGTGGGCAGCCAGGATACCACCGGCCCCATGACTCGCGACGAGCTGAAAGACCTGGCCTGCCTGGGCTTTTCTGCCGATCTGGTCATGCAGTCTTTCTGCCACACCGCCGCTTACCCCAAACCCGTAGACGTCAAAACGCATCACGAACTGCCAGACTTCATCAGTGACCGCGGTGGTATCGCGCTGCGTCCTGGCGACGGCATCATCCACTCCTGGCTGAACCGTATGCTTCTGCCTGATACTGTAGGTACAGGTGGCGACTCGCATACCCGTTTCCCTATCGGCATCAGCTTCCCCGCCGGTTCCGGTCTGGTTGCATTTGCGGCTGCCACCGGTGTAATGCCTCTGGATATGCCCGAATCCGTCCTGGTTCGCTTCAAGGGCGAAATGCAGCCTGGCGTAACACTGCGTGATCTGGTCAACGCCATTCCGCTGTACGCCATCAAAAATGGTCTGCTGACGGTTGCCAAGCAAGGCAAGAAAAATATTTTCTCCGGCCGCATTCTGGAAATTGAAGGTCTGCCCAATCTGAAAATCGAACAGGCTTTCGAACTCTCAGATGCGTCTGCCGAGCGCTCAGCAGCCGGTTGTACGGTGCGCCTGAGCAAAGAACCCATCATCGAATATCTGAACAGTAACATCACACTGCTCAAATGGATGATCGCCAACGGCTATGAAGACGAACGCTCACTGGGCCGCCGTATCAAGGCCATGGAAGCCTGGCTTGCCAATCCACAATTGCTCGAACCCGATGACAATGCCGAATACGCAGCCGTTATCGAGATCGATCTGGCCGACATCCACGAACCCATCGTCGCCTGCCCTAACGACCCCGATGATGTGAAAACCCTGTCCGATGTGGCTGGCGCGAAAATCGATGAAGTGTTCATTGGCAGCTGCATGACCAACATCGGTCACTTCCGTGCCGCGTCGAAACTGCTCGAAGGCAAACGCGATATCCCGGTCAAGCTGTGGGTCGCGCCGCCAACCAAGATGGACCAGAAGCAGCTGACCGAAGAAGGTCACTACGGCGTGCTGGGCGTAGCTGGTGCGCGCATGGAAATGCCAGGCTGCTCGCTGTGCATGGGTAACCAGGCACAGGTGCGTGAAGGTGCAACCGTGATGTCTACCAGTACACGTAACTTCCCCAACCGTCTGGGTAAAAATACTTTCGTGTATCTGGGTTCTGCCGAACTGGCAGCCATCTGCTCTCGTCTGGGTAAAATCCCAACGCGCGAAGAGTACATGGCCGACATGGGCATTATCGGCAAAAACAGCGAAAGCATTTACCGCTACATGAACTTCGACAAAATCGAAGACTTCAAGGAAATTGCCGACTCGGTAGGCGTCTGATAGAGGTAAAGCTGGTCAGCCTTTCGGGGCTGACCCATCTGCCTCAGAAGCAATACCTGTGATGCTAAGCCAGATATTGGGTTTCCAATCTATGGCTTAGCATCACAGGTATTTTTTTGTCTGAATCGTCTGTTTTCGTCTGAAGAGTCTGAAGACTCAGCCTGGGCCGTCGCTGGCGGCAGCAAGCAAGGGCACGAGCACATCACTGATCGGTGTGGGAATGCCGTGTGCGCGGGCGCGGCGCGCAATGACGCCATTGCGTATCTCCCATTCAAGCGGCCGCCCTGCCAGGCGATCCGTAAGAATGGATGTGCCCATGTCGGTCGGAATCGTCTGGAACCGCTCCAGAATCTGCTCCGGAACCTCGTCACCTAGCTCGGCGCCTTCGGCACGCGCTACGGTCAGACATTCCTGCAAATAAGCCAATGAAAGCGCAGCCATATCAGGCCGGCGAAATATGCCGGATCGGCGGGTGGCAAGCACCATCAGGCCGGCCACCGCATTCTGCAGCAGCTTGCGCCAGGCCTGCGAACTGAAATTATCCGCCAGCTCCACAGCGCAGCGTGTGCCCTGAAGCTGTGCAGAGACTTTGAGCGCGGCAGCTGTGTTCGGTAGCGACAAACGCACCTCACCGCGCAGCTGCACAGACCCATCTGATTGCGCCTGTGCAGGAAACCAGACGACCGCCGGGATGACTTCCCCTTCCGGGCAGTACGGCGAGAGGCTCTCAGTCTGCTCAACCCCATTCTGCAATGCGCAGACGACCGTGTCCGGGCCCACCAGGGCCGCAAGCCATTTTGCCGCCGCTTCGTTCTGTGTGGGTTTTGACCGCCAGAAAAATCACATCGACGTGACCCTGGATTTGTGATGGATCCGTGTGTACCGGTCCAGGGACGGTAATGACGTTATCACCGTCATGCAGCGTCAGGTCTTCGCGTGCAGTGCGACCACACAGCAGTGGCGTACGCCCCACTTCATGCAGCGCCGCAGCGATTGTCGTACCAATGGCGCCCGGGCCCACAACCGCAACAGACGGCTTTACTTCCTTGCTCATCAACTCAACTCCTTCATCTTCATGTTGTCGTAATCACTTTTTATTTACTGTCGCTTTTTCTTTTCTGCCTGAGGAAGGCGCGCAACGCTTCGTATTTTCCCGTCTAGCCGGCTGCCGGTTTTTCACTGATAATCTGTCATCCTCAATCACCGTTGCCATTTCTCTTTCACTGCCATCCGTCAAACACTGCCATCCTTTATTCACTACCGACCTTGATTCGCTGCCAACCTTTCACTGGAACTCTGCCATGCAACTGGACGCCCCTATCCCTATCCTGCGAATTTTCTCCCTCCCTTTGGCAGAAGCCTTCTATATGGATTTTTTGAACTTCAGCAAGCGGTGGGAACACAGGTTCGCCCCTGACCTTCCACTATATATGGAAATCGCGCGCGATGACCTTGTGCTGCACCTGAGCGAACATTATGGCGATGGCACGCCAGGCAGCGCCGTGTTCCTGCCTATGGAAGGCATCCATGAACTGCAAAAAGATCTGCTGGCAAAACAGGCCAGCTTCGCGCGTCCTGGAATCAACAAGACATCCTGGGGATTCACCATGGACATCACCGACCCGTTTGGCAACCAGCTCAGATTCTGCGAACGCCATCACGAACATGAATAAGCACGTTCCTAGGTCGTGTTACCTGGACCGGTGCTGTATTGGTCTTGTAGCCATAACAGTTTGGCGGCAAATACCACCATTGCGCCTGAAATTGCGGGCTTTTGCACCAATCGCTTGAAAAGGCGCGCCGGTGGTGGTGTAATCAACAGCATACTTTACCAGATAGACGCTTTATACGAATTAACAAAATTTCTATAAATACATGTCTTTTACGCAAGACTTGCGGTTCTGTATGGGTTAAAGCCTTTCCTGTGATGCCAGCCGGTCACAACGTGCCGTTGACATCATCTATCTGTCCGAACAATTCCTATCGTCATTATGAACCGAGTTCCTTATCAGTTTTCCCATCGTGCAACCCAACTGACCAGTTCTGCAATCCGCGAGATTCTCAAAATCACAGAAAGACCCGACGTCACGTCTTTTGCTGGCGGCCTGCCTTCAACACTGGGCTTTCCCGCAGAGCAGATTCGTGCCGCCTATGACCGCGTGCTGTCAACAGCGCCCAATGTCGCCTTACAGTACGGTCCAACCGAGGGTTATCGCCCATTGCGTGAATGGGTGGTCAGTGACTTCCAGGCTCGTGGCACCCAGGTGGACGTAGACGAAGTTCTCATCGTTTCGGGCTCCCAGCAGGCGCTGGATCTGATCGGCAAGCTGTTCATCGATCCGGGCAGCAAGGTACTGGTTGAGTCTCCCAGCTATCTGGGCGCGCTGCAGTCCTTCTCACTGTTTGAACCCGTTTATGAACCCGTGGCCACCGACGACGGCGGTCTGGTTCCAGAGGCCATCACGGAAGAAAAAGCAGAAGGTGCACGGTTTATCTACTGTCTGCCCAATTTCCAGAACCCCACAGGCCGCACAATGAATCTGGAGCGCCGCAAGGCGCTGGTTGAGCGCTGCGCCAGCCTCAATGTACCCATCGTGGAAGATGATCCCTACGGCGAGTTGCGCTATGTGGGCGACCCGCTGCCCGGCCTGCTGCATCTGGGTCGCGAAGCAGGCGCCACTGTGCTGCGCATGGGTTCATTCTCCAAGGTTCTGTCTCCGGGTATGCGTCTGGGATACATCATCGCCCCCCGCGAAATTATTGCCAAACTCGTGCAGATCAAACAGGCGACCGATCTGCACACCGCTACCGTGACGCAAATGGCCGTTTACGAAACCATCAAGGATGGGCTTCTGACAACGCACCTGCCCAAGGTTCGGGAACTGTATCGCAATCAGTGTCAATACATGCTGGATGCCATGGACGCGCATTTTCCGAAGTCCGCAAAATGGACACGTCCTACCGGCGGTATGTTTATCTGGGTGAAGGTAGACGAAAGCATCGACACGACCGTTGCGCTGGCACAGGCTGTTGAGGAATACAAGGTTGCTTATGTTCCCGGCGAGCCGTTCTATCCTGGCTCTCCTGCCCCGAAAAACACACTGCGACTGAGCTTTGTGACTGTCACGGAAGAAAAAATCCGCGCTGGTATTGCTGATCTGGGCAAACTGTTCACCCGGTAAGATAATCGAGCAATGCATGGATTGTGATTGGTCAGCCAGTTTTCCGGCTGAATCGCGATCACAATCCCAATAGCAAATAGGTGATAAATAGCAAGTCAGGTGAAATATCACATTCCGGGGAATATCACATTCCGAATATTTGGGATATCACATGCCCCGGGACATATCACTTTCAGCATATCGGTGATATCACAAACTGAATATGCACCTTCAGGCTCAGTAAATACCGAAGCTTTTCACCAATTTCAACTGTAATTCTGCGACAGGGCGGATATCTCCGGATATTCGCCCTTTTTGTCACGTTTACGGTGATTAAAAAGGAGTAAAATGAACTACACTTGTTCATGTTTGCGCAGAATCGTTTTGGAGAAAAAAATGTCGTTATCAAGCACCCTTAAAGAATTCAGCATTGGCAAAAAAACCGCTAACTATTATTCTCTTCCGGAACTTGGGCGACAGCTGGGCGTGGACATTCAGTCGCTGCCGGTTTCCATTCGCATTGTGCTCGAATCTGTTCTTCGCAATTGTGATGGCCAAAAAATCACAGAAGAACATGTTCGCCAGCTTGCGAACTGGCAGCCAATTGCCAAGCGTGAAGATGAAATTCCATTTGTGGTAGCCCGCGTTGTCCTGCAGGACTTTACCGGTGTTCCGCTACTTGCTGACCTGGCGGCCATGCGTGCTGTTGCAGACAAGATGGGCAAAGATCCGAAACGGATTGAACCGCTGGTGCCCGTGGATCTGGTTGTTGATCACTCAGTCATGATTGACTATTTCGGTACCAAAAAGGCCCTGGACCTGAATATGAAAGTGGAGTTCCAGCGCAATCAGGAACGCTATCAGTTCATGAAATGGGGTATGCAGGCCTTCGATACCTTTGGTGTGGTGCCTCCGGGTTTCGGTATTGTTCACCAGGTTAATCTGGAATACCTGGCAAGAGGCGTTTATCAGAAAAATAATGTTTACTACCCCGACTCCCTTGTAGGTACAGACAGCCATACCACCATGATCAATGGTATCGGCGTGGTTGCCTGGGGTGTAGGCGGTATTGAAGCCGAAGCCGCCATGCTGGGGCAACCCGTCTATTTCCTGACGCCTGATGTCATCGGTGTGGAACTGACAGGCAAATTAAGAGGCGGCGTCACTGCAACCGATCTGGTTCTGACGCTGACAGAGATGCTGCGTCGTGAAAAAGTGGTCGGCAAGTTCGTGGAGTTCTGTGGCGAAGGAACGGCAACGCTGTCTGTCACCAACCGGGCCACTATCGGCAATATGGCGCCCGAGTATGGCGCAACAATGGGCTTTTTCCCCGTCGATGACCATACCATCGATTACTTCAAAGGCACGGGTCGTACCGAAGAGGAAGTAACAGCGCTCGAAAATTACTTCCGTGCCCAGCAAATGTACGGCATCCCGAAAGGCAAGGACATCCGCTATACGAAACTGCTGCACCTTGACCTCTCTACCGTTGCGCCTTCGCTTGCCGGCCCCAAACGTCCGCAGGACCGAATCGAGATCGGCAATGTCAAAGACACCTTTGCCAGCCTGTTCGTCAAACCGGTAGTCGAAAATGGTTTTAACCAGCAACCGGAAAAATTCGATCAGGTCTTCGAAACCAGTAAAGGTACCAAGCTGAAGAATGGTGACATTCTGATTGCCGCCATTACCTCTTGTACCAACACGTCCAACCCCAGCGTCATGCTTGCAGCCGGTCTGCTGGCCAAAAAGGCAGTGGAAGCGGGCTTGAAGATTTCAGGACACATCAAAACGTCGCTGGCCCCCGGCTCCCGCGTGGTGACCGAATATCTGACCAAAACCGGACTCTTGCCCTATCTGGACAAGCTCGGCTTTGATGTTGCGGCCTATGGTTGCACCACCTGTATTGGGAATGCCGGCGATCTGGCGGCAGACATCAACGAATCCATTATTGAAAACGATCTGGTCTGCGCTGCGGTGCTGTCGGGTAACCGGAACTTCGAGGCTCGGATTCATCCGAACATCAAGGCCAACTTCCTGGCTTCGCCGCCACTGGTCGTGGCTTACGCCCTGGCCGGCACCATGAATAAAGACCTGATGACAGAACCCGTAGGTAAAGGTAAAAACGGCGATGTCTGGCTGGGTGATATCTGGCCATCTGAAGACGAAGTTCAGGAACTGCTGGCCACTGCCATGCAGCCTACCGTCTACCGGAACAATTACGCCCAGGTTCGCAGCAACCCCGGCAAACTCTGGGAAAACATCAAAGGCGTATCCGGCAACGTTTACAACTGGCCCGAATCCACCTACATTGCCAAACCACCATTCTTTGACACGTTCGAGATGACGCCTTCTCCCATGCCACCGGTCAAAAATGCCAGGGCACTGGGTATATTCGGCGATTCGGTAACTACCGACCACATTTCTCCTGCGGGCTCTATCAAAGAGACCTCGCCTGCCGGGCGCTGGCTGAACGAACACGGCATCATGAAGGCCGACTTCAACAGCTACGGCTCGCGCCGGGGCAATCACGAGATCATGATGCGTGGTACGTTTGCCAACGTGCGCATCAAAAATCTCATGATCCCACCTCTGCCCACGGGCAGCCGTGTTGAAGGTGGCGAGACGCTGCACCAGCCTGATGGCGAGCAGATGTCCATTTATGACGCCGCCATGAAATACATCGCCGATGGCGTTCCCACCGTTGTTTTCGGGGGCGAGGAATACGGTACTGGCTCGTCACGCGACTGGGCAGCCAAGGGTACCCAACTGCTCGGCGTCAAGGCGGTCATTGCCCGCAGCTTTGAACGGATTCACCGCAGTAATCTGGTGGGTATGGGCGTGCTGCCCCTGCAGTTCAAAGGATCAGACAGTGTCGATACGCTGGAGATTACGGGCAGGGAAACCTTTGATATCAGCGGACTGGAGTCCGGCATCAAGGCTCAGCAGGATGTTACGCTGACAATTCGCCGTGAAGATGGTACCTCGCAGGATGTTGAACTGCTTCTGCGTATTGATACTCCGATCGAAGTTGACTATTATCAGAACGGGGGCATTCTGCCTTTCGTCCTGCGCCAGTTGCTTTGATCTCCAACGTGTGTAATGAACCGGAAAAAACCAGCCAACCTTCATCCCAGCGATCAGCCTTTACTTGATTTATGCCTCGCCCTGAAACAGTCGGGCTGCATCGTCGAGGATCGCTATTGGGAAAACCAGATTCAGACAGCGTTACTGGATATTTTCCGGCAAAACCGCAAGAAAACGGTCGAGCGTCTTCTGGATTATCTGTCCGATGAAGACTCGGAAACGCACGATATTCTTCTTGAACATGCAGAGACGCTGTCCGAGTCGTGCGAGTGGATCAGCGAAGACGTCACTTATGATTGCGTCTTCGTTGCCATTCCCGTTATCGCATGGACCCGCTTCGAAATCCCGCTACCGGTGCTGGATGCGCAAACACAGGAATCCATTACCCAGGCTCTCAAGACCCACGTAGCTGCGAGCAATGTGCGCATCGCCATACACCAGCAGCTTCTGAGTGTAGACCAGATGCCTCGTTCCTTCACCGGCGTTTTCCAGTGGATGAGAGCCATTACCGGCAAGGTGTTCGGTACCTCCCTGCGTTCCAGCGTTCCTGTGGATGAGCAGCCTGAAGGCATGCAATTGATGTCCGATAGCCGTTTTGTGCTGGCGGCATTCTGCGCCCCCCGTTCCGAGCCGGTATTTCGCTGGCAACAGGGTGAGGGTCCATATAGTGAACAACGCAAGCGCTGCCTGGAAAACTGGCGTACAGCGGCAGAACCCCTGTTTCAGAAACTGATGCCTGCCTGCGGGCTGGAACTCATGCTGCCGGACGCGTTTTATATTGCCAACAGACAGGCCGATAAACGCATCCGATTCGCTGCAATCACTGCGGCTGCACAGTGGCTGCAAACCGTTTTTGATACACCGCCTGACGGTTTCCGTGCCACCGTTGCGCTATATCAGGACAGCCAGTTGCGCGAGATCCGTATCGGTTTTACCTTGCTGCAGTCCCATGAAGTTCTCTATGGCTGCCTGTGGCCGGTGTTCCCGGACGAAGTGGAAAATCAGCAGCTCGAAACCATCAACGACTTCGCCCAGCTTGACGTCCTGTTCGAACATTTGCAGGCCAATGGCATTCGTCATATCACCTGCCTCAAGGAAGTCCTGGATGGCAGCAGCGATGTGTCGGACGAACCCCTCTTTCCCAATCCTGCAGGTGAACTGATGCCTGTCATGATGCCCGAGACAGCGGAGGACCCGATTGGACGATTCCACTGAACCTCCGGTTGCCAGCCAGCCTGCAGTGCCAGGCAATTTGCCGGATATCGCACCGGATATCGATATCTTCTGCCGCGTCATCGACAACTACGGCGATATCGGCGTGTGCTGGCGTCTGGCTCGCTCTCTGCATACAGAATGGCCCGCGCAGCTGCGGCTATGGGTAGATAATCTTCACAGCTTTGCCCGCATCGCCCCCACTGTTCAGCCTGAGCTGCCCGAGCAGGAAGTGGACGGCATTCAGATTATCCACTGGACAGAAGATCCTGGTGCCTATACACCGGCCAGACTGGTTATCGAAGCCTTCGCCTGTGATCCGCCAGCCGCCTATATTGATGCCATGCCCGGCCATACCCGGTTGTGGCTCAATCTGGAATATCTCTCGGCTGAATCCTGGACGGCAGGGTTTCATGCGCAGCCCTCTCCACAGCGCAATGGCGTGTCCAAATACTTCTTTTTCCCGGGTTTCTCCGATAAAACGGGTGGCCTGATCTGTGAGCAGGGATTGAACGAGCGTCGCCGCAGCTGGACGCATTCTTCTTCGCGCAAAAAGCAGTTTCTACAGTCGCTGGGTCTGCCTCTGGCAGAACGCTATCTGGAGAACGATGCACTGTTCATCAGTCTGTTCTGTTATCCCTCAGCCCCCTATCGCAGCCTGCTGCACGCGCTGCGCAAATCGCAACGACCCGTGGTGCTACTGGTGCCTCAGACCGTGGTTCCGCAACTGGAGCGCGATGCGATGACCGTGCTGCACCACTCGCTTTTCATTCCCACATCAGCGGGACTGGACGCGGCATCGTCAGATCATTCGCAGACAGCAGATTCAGGCACTTCCCTGTCCCATGCGCAGAACCCCAACCCCACAGACGCGGCCGGCGAAGCGCTGCCGACACTGACATTGTTACGCATTCCCTTTCTTGCCCAGGATGATTACGATCGCCTCCTCTGGCTTTGCGATCTGAATTTTGTGCGTGGCGAAGACAGCTTCGTGCGGGCCATGTGGGCGCGCAGACCGTTTCTGTGGCAGATTTACGAGCAGAGTGAAGATACCCACCTGAAAAAGCTTCAGGCGTGGCTCAGCCTGTTCCCAGGCCAGGAAGAGACCAAAGCCATGATGCGCAGCTGGAATTCGCCTTCTCGCCATGCCTACTTCACCCAGCAACTGAGTAGCCTGCTGAACAATCCTGCACAGATGGAGAGCTGGCGCCGCAGCTGTCGTACATTTGCAGAAAATTTGTCTAAAAACAAGACATTATCCGAGTCGATTCGGGATTTTTATGAAAAAGCCGCCAACTCAGGCTAAAATCATACTTTTTTCCGCCGACACCCGCACTCTGACACCACGCCAGTCCGGTTAGCAGCGGAATCAGCCACACCTATTCCACCCGGAGCATATTTAATGAAAACCGCACAAGAACTGCGCGTAGGTAACGTCGTCATGGTGGGCACAGAGCCCCTGGTCGTGCAAAAAGCCGAATACAACAAATCCGGTCGCAATGCCGCTGTTGTCAAACTGAAATTCAAAAATCTGCTGACTGGTTCAGGCAGCGAACAGGTTTCCAAAGCCGACGAGAAATTCGAAGTTGTAATGCTCGATAAGAAAGAGTGCACCTACTCCTATTTCGCAGATCCTATGTATGTCTTCATGGATGAAGAATACAACCAGTACGAAGTTGAAGCCGAAAGTATGGGCGATGCACTGAATTACCTGGAAGAAGGCATGTCCGTAGAAGTTGTATTCTACGAAGGCCGCGCCATCTCCGTTGAACTGCCTACAATCATCGTTCGTGAAATTACTTATACAGAACCCGCTGTCAAAGGTGATACGTCCGGTAAAGTTCTGAAGCCTGCCAAAATCAGCACCGGCTTTGATCTGTCCGTGCCTTTGTTCTGCAATATCGGCGACAAGATCGAAATCGATACACGTACCAACGAATATCGCAGCCGTGTTATGTAATTTTGCATAATCAGGTTGCGGCGGGTCGGAATTCGCGTCCTTGTCCTGCAATCTCATTATGAAAGAGCCCGCCAGGCTCTGCTGATCAGATCAGCCAGCCGGCGGGCTTTTTTTGTTTCCATCGATCAGTCACGCTTCAGCGGTTCATATGTTCCCGATTCTCCATATGTTCCCGATTCTCCATATGTTTCCGATTCTCCATTACATTATTGGCCGAATCGCAATCCTTCTTCCATCAGCGAAAACCGAAGTCGACTATCAATCGCGGAAGTTATTGAAACTGAGCGGCGCATCCGCCACTTCTTTTTTCAATAGCGCAATGACATCCTGCAGCGTGTCGCGCTTGGCGCCTGTCACCCGGACCGTATCGCCCTGAATGCTGGCCTGCACTTTCAGCTTGCTGTCTTTGATGATGCGCACAATTTTCTTGGCCAGATCACCCGTAACACCCTTGCGTATCGTATTGAACTGCTTGAGCTTGTCGCCGGAAATCTTTTCTTCCTTGCCCTTTTCAAGAAACCGCAGGTCTACACCCCGCTTGGCAAGCTTGTTCAGCAGCACCTCGCGAACCTGCGCGACCTTGAAGTCATCATCGGCATAGATAACCAGCTCAAGCTCCTTCTGTTCGATGCGGGCATCGGATCCCTTGAAATCAAAACGCGTTGAAACTTCTTTATTGGCCTGATCCACCGCGTTGCGAACTTCGGTCATTTCAGCTTCGCTGACCACGTCAAAACTTGGCATTTCCTCTCTCCATCATATTGAAATCAATAGGCTATTCTACGCGTCCTGGCATAACGATTCAATTTTTCCGGGACTGCCCGAAGAACGAAAATATTTATTCGACATCTTCGGGCACCGGACCTGCATGCAGACAAACTTGGTAGACTTAAAAAGTAACTGTCGGAGCCGTTCCGGTCCGTCGCCAACCCTGAATAAGGATAATCAAATGAGTACACTGAATATACTTGAATCGCTGTTAAACGCGGGTAAATCAGCCATGAATCAGGCAGGAAGCTCAGTCAAGAATGCAACATCCGGCGAGAGTGCCCTGCTCAACGACAGCGACAAAACCACCCTGAGCGCCGGCGTGCTAGGTATGCTTGTCGGACACAAAGCCAATAGCAAACTGGCCACCTACGGCGGTCTGGCTGCGCTGGGCACGGTTGCCTATCGCGCCTACCAGCGCTGGCAGGCAAATCAGCAGGACCGCCAGCCTGAAATGCAGGCCTCGCCTGGTGCGGCGGCAACAGCAACCCCAAACGCAGCTGTGCAGGAACCCACCCCTATCCATCAACTGCCTGCGGATAAAGCAGAAGCACAAAGCAAAGCCATTCTGACCGCCATTATCTCGGCAGCGAAGGCTGACGGCCATATCGAAGACAATGAACAGACCATTCTGGATCAATACTTCAGCAAATTGAGTACCCCAGAGGAACAGGCCTGGCTCAAGGCTGAGCTGGCCAAGCCGGTGGACCCTGCAGCCGTTGCCAGCCTGGCGACTGACCCGCATCTGGCTTCACAAATGTATGCCGTCAGCGTTTCCATTATCGATACGACGAACTTCATGGAAAAAGCGTATCTGGAAGAGTTGGCCAAACAACTGGATCTGTCCGCAGAACTGAAGGCAGAGCTGGAAGCACAGGTTGCCAAGGCGTAAGAAGTATAAGCAGACTTAGGCGCCCGAGTTGCGGCGCCTAAGTCAATTGCCCGAATCTTGCGGGGCCGAGCAGTTCGGGTTGCACCCCCTGCTCCAGTAAATCCTCTGGCACTTGCAGATTCAGGGCAAGCGCGGCGGCCAGTCGCGAAACGGCGTCGCAGGACTGGATCCCATAGCCGCCTTGTCCGGCCAGCCAGAAAAATCCCTGCTTCAAAGGATCCCATCCCACCACAAGATTGCCATCAGGCGCGAAGCTGCGCAGGCCGGCCCAGACGCGGGTAGGTCTGCGAATTTGCAGCGTAGTGGCCTCTTCGATGTAATAAATGCCAGTTGCAATATCCAGTTCTTCGGGCACCACATCATGCGGCTCGACATCATCGGCATTGGCTGGCGAACCCAGAAACTGCCCAGCATCGGGTTTGAAATAATAATTTTCCTCGATATCACACACCATGGGCATGCGACTCAGATCCAGGTCCGCAGGAGCCGTAAACGTGAACGCACTTCTTCGACGCGGCTGAATCCCCACGGCAGAAACGCCGCAAGCCTGTGCCACCACGTCGGCCCAGGCGCCGGCTGCATTGATAATGTGTTTTGCCTGAAACTGCCGGCCATCCTGACTCTCCAGGGTCCAGATACCGTTGTTCAGACGTCCGGTGCGAATATCAACCGAAAATAGCAGCTGAGCACCGTTACGCTTCATGCCTTTCAGATAGCCCTGATGCAGAACATCAACATCGATATCTTCGGCATCGTGCTCGTAGATACCTCCATACAGGTCATCGGGTTTCATGCAGGGAACCAGTCCAAGCACTTGCTCTGCGTTCAGCCATTGCACGTTAGGTGCTCTGGTAAGCAGCGTTTGATAGGTGGAGTCGGCCAGTGCTTTCTGCGCCTTTGTCGCCACATAAACACAACCGCGAGGATGCAACACGGGATTATCGGTAAATCCGCTGTCCTGTGCTGATTCAAAAAAACGGCGGCACGCGCGCGTGAGTGCCTGCAATTGCGGTGGTCCGTAAGTTTCGATAAACATAGCAGCAGACCTGCCGGTGGAATGAAAACCCGCATGGGCTTCGCGCTCCAGAACCAGCACATGTGCAGACTGTCTGGACAATTGATAGGCGACAGAGGCGCCGGCAATACCCGATCCGATCACGATAAAGTCAAATACCGATACGTCGCTCACAAGTCATCTCCGAATTCAGGTTTTCAATCTATCGATGGTTGACAGCCAGCCTGCGCTTGGCACCCGCTCTTGCCAACGTCTCTGCTTTTACAACCAGCCAGTCTTGCGGAACTGGCGGAACAGCAAGGCACAGATACTGAACATAAGCAGCATGACCAGCGGATAGCCGTAGGTCCAGTCCAGTTCCGGCATATTCCTGAAGTTCATTCCGTAAATACCGGCAATGGCCGTTGGCACAGCCAGGATCGCCGCCCAGGAGGCCAGTTTTTTTGTGATATCCGTCTGATGGGCCTGAGCAATCATCTGACTGGCCTCAAATGCAAAGGCCAACGACTCGCGCAAGGCATTCATCTGGTCATCGATACGTGCCACCCGGTCAGCCACGACACGATAATAGGCTTGCGAATCCTGTTCCACAAAGGCCAGGTTCACAACTGACATTCGTGTACAAATCTCGATCACAGGTGCAATTGAAGTATGTACGCGCAGCAGGTCACGGCGCTGCTTGTACAGCTTGCGAACGTCCGATTCCCGAAAGCCATGCAGTATCATTTTCTGTTCCAGCTGCTCCACATCACCTTCAAACTTGGAGGCCAGCGCAAGATAGCTGTCGGCCAGCCCATCCAGAATTTCCGCCACCACAAAGTCACTGCCGCGGGCAATCAGATCGGGCGAGCCTTCCAGACGTTTGCGCACCGGCGTATTGGTCATCGCCTCGCCGCGCCGAACAGTCAGGATAAAGCTTTGCCCGAATATCATTTGCATCTCGCCATAGACAATTTTTTTGTTCTCTCGCGAAATGGTGACGGCAACGATTTGAATATAGTCGCCGTAGTCAATAATCTTGGGTCGATAATGGCGTTTGAGTATATCCTTGGTGGCCATCTTGCTGAATGACAGGTTTTTACAGGTCATGCGCAATTCTTCATCTGACGGATCTTTCAGACCGGTCCATAGCAGATAATCCGGATCCCGCTTATAGCCGGAGATTTTTTCCGGTGCCACCGCACCAAGTCGCTGGCCGCAATGATACTCAACCGATGCGACCACCCCCGAACCTGGGTCGGCTGGACTGGCTGTTTTTTTGCTTGCAACCGTTTTTGTTGTGGCGCTGACGGGTTCCGAATCCGCATTTTCCGCTTTCTGCTGCGCCAGCTCTTTTGAAGATTGTTCTTCTGCGTCGGAAGGCTCTGCTGAGGAAGATTCCTCTGCTTCAACAGGCTCCACGCTATCGTTCAGTGCCTCTTCGGCGACTGCATCTTTTTTATCTTTCATGACAGGCTCCCTACAGAATCGGGATCATACCATTCTTAACCTTACACCCTCATTTCCGATTGTTGCAGGCCGCCCTCAACCACGCCATTCTTAGCGTTACGCCTGCCACTGAGATGTTGCAGTTTGCTCTTGACCCCTGCCCGGGAACCCTTCAGGGGCAGAATCCTGTGTAGTCCGCAAGGCCACGGGTAATAATCATTCGCTGAACTTCACTGGTGCCTTCGTAAATCTGTGTGATCCGCGCATCCCGGTAAAAACGCTGCACGGGATAATCCTGAAGGAACCCGTAACCGCCATGAATCTGGATTGCCTGGGAGCAGACTTTTTCTGCCATCTCAGATGCAAACAGCTTGGCCTGGGAAGCTTCTGAAAGACAAGGAATGCCCTTGTCTTTCATGGACGCTGCATGCAGCACCATCAGCCTTGCCGCATTGACCTGCGTATGCATGTCTGCCAGCATATTCGCGATACTTTGATGTTTGATCAGCGGTTCATTGAATTGGACTCTATCCTTGGCATAAGCGATCGCAGCCTCCAGGGCGGCCCGTGCAATTCCCACGGCCTGTGCCCCGATGCCGATGCGTCCATTCTCAAGATTTGAGAGTGCGATGGACAGACCACGCCCCCGCTGTCCCAACAGATTCTCTTCGGGAATCGCACAATTTTCCAGAGTAATAGCGCAGGTGTCAGAGCTGCGTATACCCAGTTTCTTTTCCACACGATTAACGACAAAACCTGGCGTATCGGTCGGCACCAGGAATGCTGAAATCCCGCGCTTGCCTTCATCCGGATCTGTCACCGCAAACACAATGGCCAGCTTAGCGCGCTTGCCGTTAGTGACGAACTGCTTGGCGCCATTGAGCACCCATTTTCCATTTTCCAGGCGGGCACGCGTTTTCAGATTGTGTGCTTCAGACCCGGCTTGTGGCTCAGTCAGGCAGAAACACGAGATTGCACGACCACTTGCCAGATCAGGCAGCCATTGTTTTTTCTGTGCATCATTACCGCTATTGAGCAGAGTACCGCAACCAACGGAACAATGAACGGAAACCAGGGTTCCCGTTGCCGCATCTGCCGCAGAAATCTCTTCCAGTGCCAGTGCGTAGGAAACATAATCGGTCTTTGACCCACCCCACTCTTCGGGCACAACCATACCCAGCAGGCCAAGTTCGCCCATTCGCAACAGGACATTGTCGTCGATCCAGCCTTCCTCTTCCCAGCGCTCAGCCTGTGGCGCAATTTCCTGCTGCGCAAAGTCGCGAGTCATATCGCGAATCATGCGCTGTTCTTCACTGAGTGCCGTATCAAACGTGCTCATTTTTCCACCTTGCCCAGAGACTGGATAATCGCAGAGAAGTCCAGATGACCATTGCCCTGGCTGCTGAAAGTCTGATACAGCTGCTGCGCAGTTGCGCCCATGACTACAGGCACTTTTGCGTTGCGCGCCGCTTCTGTTGCCAGACCCAGATCCTTGAGCATCAGATCTGAACCGAAGCCACCGGTATATCCCCTGGAGGCGGGGGCAGTCTCAACCACATCGGGCCAGGGATTGTAAACTTCGGTGCTCCAGCAGCGGCCCGAAGAGGTATTGATAATACCGGCCAGAATTTTGGGATCCATGCCCAGCGAAACACCCAGGCTCATGGCCTCGGCCGCGCCGATCATGGAAATGCCAAGCAGCATATTGTTGGCAACCTTGGCTACCTGCCCGTTTCCGGAGCCTCCGCAATACACGATGTTCTTGCCCATTTGCTCCAATATCGGCTTCGCCTTGTCAAAGGCTGTCTGCTCTCCACCTACCATAAATGTGAGCGTACCTGCCTTTGCCCCGCCGGTTCCGCCAGACACCGGGGCGTCAAGCATGACATTCCCCTTTTTCTGTGCTGCGGCAGCCACATCACGCGAGGTCTGCGGATCGATGGTCGAACAATCAATCAGCATCACGCTGGGGTCCACCTTGGCAAGTATGCCATCGTCCGCAAGATACACCTTGCGCACATGAATTGAGGCCGGCAGCATAGTAATGAGGACTTCCGGCCTGGCTGCTGCAATCTCGCTGACCGAGGCGGCCGACGTTGCGCCTGCCTTGACCAGTTCCGCAACGGCTGCGTCCACCAGGTCGAACACCTGCAACTGATGTCCCGCCTTGAGCAGGTTCAGCGCCATGGGCGCGCCCATATTGCCCAGTCCGATAAAACCGATATTCATTTGTATGTCTCCAAAATGAACTGGCTGCACGGGACGGAATCGTCTCTTCTTTGTTGCAGCCAGTGTACTGGCCCGGTCTGCATGCCAAGGCACCTAGAGTGGCGGTACCGGCGCATGAGACCTGGGAATTATTGACTATCTCGCTGTGGATGCCCACATGTACATACCCTAAGATACTGCGATTCCGACATCCAGAATGTCATTTAGAGGACGATCTGCGGGCATTCCGATTGGGCACAAAGCAATTTCATACAACCCGGGAAATCACTTCTCCCGATTCAAAATAGCGGTCCAGATTGTCAACCACACGCTGACTCATTTTCAGTCGCGTTTCCACCGTGGCACTGGCCGAGTGCGGCATCAGCGTCACGCGCTTATGCTCGCGCAGCGGCTCGGGTACCTTCGGCTCGTGTTCGAACACGTCCAGTGCGGCAAAACCCAGCTTGTCCTCCAGTAGCAGTTCAGTCATGGCCGTTTCATCAATGACGGTGCCACGGGATACGTTAACCACTGTCCCCTTGGGTCCCAGCGCAAGCAGGACGTCGCGATTGATCAGATGGTGTGTGGACGGACCGCCTACGCAGGTCAGCACCAGAAAGTCTGCCCATTCAGCCATTGCCGTCAGCGATTCCTCGTAGCCATAAGGGACATCGTTGCGGGCCTTGCGATTGTGATAGCGAATTTCGCAATCGAACCCGGTCAGGCGTTTTGCCACCGCTGCGCCAATACCGCCCAGTCCCACAATACCCACGCGCTTGCCCGAAACGCTTTGCGCCAACGGGAAAGCACCTTCCACCGGCCAGCGTCCCTCGCGTACATACCGGTCGCCCCAGACCAGTTGCCGGGCGCTGCCCAGTAACAGGCAGACGGCAAGATCGGCCACGCAATCGTTCAGCACATCAGGCGTATTGCCCAGCTGGATGCCCCGTTTTTTCAGCTCACCGGCATCAATCGTGTCATAGCCCACGCCAAAACTGCTTACCACGCCCAGGTCGGGCAGACTGTCCAGCCATTCGTTCTTCAGTCCATGACCGGCGGTGGTCACCATGCCCTTCACGCCTTTGCCGTTTTCTGCCAGAAATGACGCCGGATCCTTCTGCTCCCACAGTTTGATCACGTCGTAGTTTTCCTCGACATGTTTATTGACCAGTGCCGTGCCGCTGGCCACCTGAACGATTTTGGTCCTTGCCATATACCCTCCTTATAAATGTGTCGTCAATGTATCGGAGAATACCACGACTGTGATCACGTGAACGCGCTCGCGCACGACGATCGTCTACTGCCCCGGCGTACGAGTGCCTGGCCGGCGGACTGTCTGGCCGACTGGGTTAGCGCCCGGATTTCCGGCCGTCTGCGAGGTCAACGCCAATGGAATCCCGCGCAGGATGGTGTTTTCCCTGATTAAAACTGTTACTCGTTGTAGAATATCTGGTTACTCCCGGTGTCGGGCAACTTTTATTGCAAATTCGATGTCTCTCATAGTCCACAAATACGGCGGAACCTCCATGGGCTCCGTTGAACGAATCAGGAATGTTGCGAAACGCGTCGCCAAATGGCATAACGCGGGCCACCAAATTGTCGTCGTGCCTTCAGCCATGTCGGGCGAAACCAACCGTCTGCTTGGTCTGGCCAAAGAAATTTCCGAACAGCCCGACGGCCGCGAACTGGACATGCTCGCATCAACGGGCGAACAGGCCAGCAGTGCCCTGCTCGCACTGGCGTTGCATGCCGAAGGCATCAAGGCTCGCAGCTATACCGGCTGGCAGGTCCCTGTTCAGACCGATTCGGCCTACACCAAGGCACGTATCAAATCCATAGAGGACAAGCGCATTCGTGCCGATCTGGACGAAGGCAGGGTTGTGATCGTCACTGGTTTCCAGGGCATCGACCCCGAGGGACACATCACCACACTGGGACGAGGTGGCTCCGACACCTCGGCAGTGGCTGTTGCCGCAGCCATCAAAGCTGATGAATGCCTTATTTACACCGACGTCGATGGTGTCTACACAACAGATCCGCGCGTCGTTCCTGAAGCGCGTCGCCTGGCCGTCATTTCTTTCGAGGAAATGCTGGAAATGGCCTCGCTCGGGTCCAAAGTGCTGCAAATCCGCTCTGTCGAATTTGCTGGCAAATACAAAGTGCCGCTGCGCGTCCTGTCATCACTCACCGACCCTGCCATCCCCCTGCAGGAAGAACAAAAGTCGGGAACATTAATTACCTTTGAGGAAGATACAAAAATGGAATCCGCTGTCATTTCCGGTATCGCTTTCAGCCGCGACGAAGCCAAACTGACGTTGCTGGGTGTCCCTGACAAACCCGGCGTGGCTTACGCTATTCTTGGCCCTGTCGCCAAAGCCAACATCGATGTGGATATGATTATCCAGAACCAGTCCGTTGACGGCACGACCGACTTCTCCTTCACCGTCAACCGCAATGAGTTCAATCGCGCCACCTCACTGCTCAAAGACACCATTCTTCCAGCCGTGGGCGCCCGCGAAGTCGTGACCGACGACAAAGTCTGCAAAGTCTCCATCGTTGGTATCGGCATGCGATCTCACGCCGGCGTGGCCAGCCAGATGTTCAGCACCCTGGCTCAGGAAGGCGTCAATATTCAGATGATCAGTACCAGTGAAATCAAAACATCGGTTCTGATCGACGATAAATACATGGAACTGGCCGTACGTGCTCTGCACAAGGCCTTTGGCCTCGACCAGGAAGCCGAGCAGGCCTGATTAAGCTGGCTCTGACTGAACGGTAGTGAAGGCGGCAGTGCTAGATTCATGACTGCCGCAGCACACTGGTAGTATCAAATTTGCGCGCCAGATCCTGGCGTACAACACACTTGAATGGACCAGGAAAAAGTTGATGGTTTTTTCATCAATTTTCTGGTCCTGGCGAAAGAATCCGTGTTAGAATCTCGGATTGTTCGGAGACGTGGCCGAGAGGCTGAAGGCACTTCCCTGCTAAGGAAGCATGTGGGCTTAAACCTGCATCGAGGGTTCGAATCCCTCCGTCTCCGCCAAAGACTTATTGATTAACCCCTTATTTTATAAGGGGTTTTTCTTTTTTAGGATCAGAAATATACTCCTGTGATCCTGGAATGATCCTCACATATTATTTGATCCATTCAGATTCCTGCCTGTCCTATCCCTACCTTTACCCGCAACACGTCAGAGATACTCTCATAGGCTTCCATCATCTGCGCATCCGTTACCACAAAAGGAGGCAGCAGGTATATCGTGCGGCCGATTGGGCGAATCAGCAAACCTTTGTCCAGAAATCGCTGATGCAATTCGGTGCCTGAGCGTGTTTCACCAGCGGGAAGATCAAAGGCTGCAATGGTGCCTGTGAGCCGGACGCGCTCCACAGTCGGGATACGCTGCTTCAGCACCCGCAGACCATGCTGATGGCATTCTTGCAGTCGCTGCAGCGCTTCACTGGTCTCTTCTCCAACCAGCAATTTTATGGATGCCACTGCGGCCGCGCAGGCGATGGGATTGGCCGTGTAGGAATGGCCATGCGAGAACGAGCGCTCGGCCTGATCCGAGAGAAACGCGTCGTAGACTTTATCGCCAGTAATGGTGAGAGCCAGAGGAAGAAAGCCGCCGGTAATGCCTTTTGAGACGCACAGAAAATCCGGTACCACTCCCGTCTGTTCGAAGGCGAATCGCGTGCCTGTGCGACCAAACCCAGTCATCACTTCGTCAAAAATCACCAGCGTGTCATGCTGGTGCGCCATGGCCGTGACGCTGGCAATGAATTGCGGCCTGCACATACGCATTCCTGATGCCCCCTGCACAAGTGGCTCAACAATAATGGCTGCCACCTGTCCGGCATGCTGACTCAATGTGCGTTCCAGCGCAGCCAGTGCCTGCCGCTCGCGGGCTTCGCAATCATCGTCGTCCAGCCAGGTCTGCGCAAAGGGCACGACCAGGGTATCGAAGAAAAACGAACGAAAGGTATCGTGATAGCCGCAATGTGCACCCACCGACATTGCACCGACGGTATCTCCATGGTATCCGCCGTCAAATCCAATAAAAAGCCTGCGGTCCTGCGAGAAGGCATTTTTCCAGTACTGGTGCGCCATTTTGAGTGCCACCTCGACGGCAGTCGAACCGTTGTCAGAGAAGAAGAACTTGCCCAATGCCGGTGGCAGAATGGCATGCAAGGCTTCGCAAAGTTCGACAGCCGGTTCATGCGTGCAGCCAGCAAACAGCACATGTTCCAGCCTGGCTGCCTGTGCCGCAATACTGTCTGCAATCGGCTTGCACCCGTGACCAAACAGGTTTACCCACCAACTGGAGATCAGATCCAGATAGGGTTTATCGTCAATGTCATACAGCCACGCGCCGCTACCACGCGCGACCGCCAGGCGTGCAGTGGCCGTCTTTTCCTGTGTAAAGGGGTGCCAGATCAACGCTTTGTCGCGTTCGGCCAGGGTATGAGTAGAAGTGAAGTTCTGTTTCATCATAATGCCTCCAACGCACAACGAAGCGCTTGCGAAGGAGCAAGATTGGCCAGGGCTTCTGGTGACACGACCCGCATTTGGGGGATTTGCTGCAACACCGGCACATCCCCATATTCGGTCAGCGTGCGGGCCACCATCTCTGAGGTTTCTCCGTTAAGTATCACGCCGGTTAGTGGTATGTTTCTAGACCGCAGTGCCGTGATGGTAAGCAGTGTGTGGTTCAGGGTACCCAGACGAGTTGAGGCCACAACGAGCACCGGCAGCGCCAGCGCAACCATCAGGTCGATCATCATTTTCCCTGCACCCAGCGGCACCATCACACCGCCGGCACCCTCGACCAGCAGACGAGATGTGTCCGGCAATTGAATCCGCTCCAGAGAAAGCACCTGCCCTTCCCGTTCTGCCGCATAATGCGGTGATGCCGGCTCGCGCAGCCGATAGCTTTCCGGATGAACGCGGCAGGCCGCGTGCGCCTTTACCCAATCGCTGTCTGTGCATGGATAGAGACCTGCCTGAATCGGTTTGAAATAATCCAGACCAAAATGCCGGCAAAGCCAGGCGGAAACGAATGTCTTGCCAATGTCGGTATCGGTACCGGTCACAAAGATTCGCATGGCACACTCCCGGAAATCGGATTGGGCAGGTGTTTTGCCATCGACGCTGCCAGAGCGGCAATGGCACTTTCATCGTGCGTGGCATTGACGGCGATCCGTAGCCTTGATGTTCCCGTAGGCACGGTGGGAGGCCGAATCGCACTCACCAGAATGCCGTCGGCAAGCAACGCGTTCCTGAGCCCCAGGGTATCGATTTCCTGATGCAGGCAGACAGGCACAATATTGCTGCCATCGCCCAGCACCGTGAAACCCTGCTCGCGCAACTGGCTGCGAAGCGAACACGCCAATGCGAACAGATGATCGCGCTGCGCGTGAAGTTCAGGTACCATTTTCCAGGCTTCATAGGCCGCCGCTACCGTTACCGGAGACGGTGCCGTCGAGTAGATAAAGCCCGCCGTCCGATTCAGGAAAAACTGCTTCAATCCGTGGGTCGCGGCAATATAGGCCCCCTGCCCGCCGAGCGCTTTGCTGAACGTGCCCATCACCAGATGAGGTACGTCGGACAGATCCACCGTGGTGGACAAACCGAAGCCCTGATCTCCATACAGACCAGTGGCATGCGCCTCATCCAGATAAAGGAAACACTCATATTCCTTTGCGAGAGCAGCGATCTCTGCCAATGGAAGCAGATCGCCCTCCATCCCATGAACGGTTTCAGCTACGATAAATGACGGACGGGATACATCACAGTGTTCCTGCAGCTTGTGGCGCAGGTCCTCCATGTCATTGTGCTCATACGTGACGTATTCGGCTTTGGACAAAAAAAGACCGTT
This sequence comes from Pseudomonadota bacterium, assembly GCA_023387815.1. Taxonomy (GTDB): domain Bacteria; phylum Pseudomonadota; class Gammaproteobacteria; order Burkholderiales; family Burkholderiaceae_B; genus Advenella. The sequence goes on along the minus strand of JAEWHK010000003.1, from coordinate 3,890 downwards.
ATATAAACTGGAATGATTGAGTCGATCAAAGAATACCAATGGTGCTGCGGGCAAAACCCGAGTGCTCAGCAGACTGGCGAGCACAGTCATATTGGCCTGGTAGCCGGTACTGAAAACCAGAGCAGATTCTGACTTTTTGTCCTGGGCAATCTGGCTCTCCAGAGACTCAATCAACCCGTAGTTGCCCGAAAGCAAACGGGAACCCGTCGATCCTGTGCCCCACTTTGAAGCTGCAGCCGTTACCGCTTCGATCAGGCGCGGATGGTGGCTGAGACCCAGATAATCATTGCTGGAAAAATCGTGCAATACTGTTGCACGACTGTCGGGCAGTACCCTGAGGCGGTTCTTGCCCACCTGAATCTTGCAGTATTCATCATAAAATTGGTACATGGAATCACACCTGTTAAGCTGGATGATGGCGCCAGGAAATCTGGCGAAAGCGAAGTGACTTCCATTCTAGAAAAGACAGACTCAGATTGATATTTTAAAAATGCGACAGATTCGGGACGACTTAAACGAAGATGCGCGATTTTCAGGAAAATGGACTGCCATGTACAACCCCAAACACTTTCGTAATACAGATCGTGACGCCATTGCTGAGCTGGTGCGCGACCATCCACTTGGCCTGATCATCTCGACAGGCGCGGATGGCATCGCGGCCAATCCATTGCCTTTTCTGTATTTTCCACAGGAAGGTGAGCATGGCGTCCTGCGCGCCCACCAGGCACGTGCCAATCCACAGTGGCAGGGGTTTGCACAGAACAGTACCTGTCTTATTGTGTTCCAGGGTGAGGAAGGATACGTATCACCATCCTGGTATGCCAGCAAGGCAAGTACCCATCAGGTGGTGCCAACATGGAATTACGCTATGGTGCAAATGCATGGGAATGTCCGGACCACCGAAGATCCCGCGTGGCTGCATAGCCAGATCACAGCGCTCACCGCCATGCAGGAGAAGCGCATGCCACAGCCGTGGCAAGTCACGGACGCACCGGCCGATTTTATTGAACGACAGAAACGGGCCATCGTGGGATTGGAAATTACCGTCACCCGATTGGACGCCAAATGGAAGATGAGCCAGAACCGCAGTGCTGCTGACCAGGCGGGTGTGGTTCAGGGTCTGCGGGAAGCGCCCGCACTGGAAGGCGCAGAGGCGCTGGCGCGGGCAATCGAGCGATCAGGCCGCGGGTCCTGTCCGGTCTGATCTCGCCCTGTTATGTCGTGGCGCAGGGCTTTGCGATTTGGGGAGCGGCGTTTCGCAAAAAACGCCGCGAAAAATCAACCGATATAGGCTCGGTATTGAACAAAATCCGTCAGATCTGCCACCTGCTTATACAGCACCTGTGCCGTGCTATTAGTCTCGCGCGTCGTCCAGTAAAGCCACTCATAATTATTCGATGCAGCAAATTGTTTTGCCTGATCGATGAGTTGTCGCGCTATTCCGTTCTGTCGATGTGCTTTAGCGACAAACAGATCATTCAGGTAAAGACGATTCTGTTTTGACCAGGTTGAGCGATGCCCGATCAGGTGAGCAAACCCGGCAAGCTGCCCATCGCGTATGGCAACCAGCGCATGCATCGGTTCCGACTCGTCCAGAAAGCGTTGCCATGTCGTCCTGGTGATTTCCGGATCTTCAGACTCAAAATAAAAGTCAAGATAGTCTCGCCACAACGGCTGCCACTGCTCAAAATCTTCGGGTCGCGCTGATCTGATTTCTGTTTCCTGCATGGAACTCCCGGTTAAAAAAATTTTTTGAAATGGAAACGTTGATTAATAGTGTTGGCTTGATGACAAATGCGAATCAATTGCAACGCTGCCGACTTTAATCACAGATGTAAAACTATAACAGTTGAGATGGCGCAAAGTCACAGATTGACGCCCCCTTGCAGCAGTCGAATTAATGTTATTATTTGAATGAATAACACCGGTTGGTTGCCATTCTATCTGACACTAATCTGAAGCGATATTCCTTATTAAATTTTTTAAAGACAGGAGTTATTATGAAAGAGAATAGCAAGACAGGCGCCCAGAAAAAATCCAAAACTCGCTTGCAACTGGACGAAGCTGCTATCGAAAGAGCAAAAAGCAGCCTGGACGATGGCGCGGTCATCGTTGAAGATAATCCCTGGCGCGAAGACATTGTGCGTTTACTGAACAGCGCACTTGCCACAGAACTGGTCTGTGTATTGCGCTATAAGCGCCACCACTTTACAGCCACAGGTCTGGAATCTCCTGCTATTGCAGATGAATTTCTGGTGCATGCCAACGAAGAATCTGCCCACGCCGACTCACTTGCCAAACGTATCGTGCAATTGGGCGGAGAACCCGACTTTTCACCTGCCACATTGCTGGAGCGCAGCCACGCAGACTACAACGACCAGGCCGATCTGCACGATATGATCAAATCCAATCTGGTTGCCGAACGTGTTGCCATTGAGTCCTACACCCAGATGATTGATCTGATTGGTGACAAGGACCCAACCACTCGCCGCCTTCTGGAAGGTATTCTGAACGACGAGGAAGAACATGCCGACGAACTGAGCGACTGGATGAGGTCTGTCGTAAAGTGACCGCATTTCACCCGCGCAAGTTTATTGCAAATGAAAATTTTGGTAAAAACACAATTGCATTAAAATTTGTTCGTTGACAGTTTCTGCGTTATCGCGGATTATTTCGTTTGTATTTAGACCTAACCATAGATGGAGAAAAAATCATGAAAAAATTAGGACTCATTGCTGTACTGGTTTCCCTGCTTGGCCTGACTGCATGCAATACCGTGTCTGGTGCTGGTCAGGACCTGCAACGCGGTGGTTCAGCAATCACTGGCGCTGCAGAACGTCATAAATAATACAAGCGAAGTCGCAGATGGAGTGTTACCGATAGTCGATCACCCTCCTTCTGACATCGTTGTAAAAACGGCCTGATCCAGTCTGGACAGGCCGTTTTTCTATATGGTTTTCGTCATGACAAGCTTTTCGTCACGAATCTAGTTGGCCGGCACTTGCCGGCTATGAAGCTGCGGACCAGTCGGAAATAATGACTTCAAAGCTTCGCGACTCTAAGGCTTCGCTTTAGGCGAGGACTTTCTTCATTCGCTCAAAATCTCGGCGATATTGTTTGGCGAGTCTTGTTTTCTGTGCCTCTGTGAGAATTTTGCCGGATGCCTGGAAGAATTTTTTCTCTTCTTCACGCAGGTGATGATGCACTTTCTTGGACAATGCCTTGGCCTGTGCCAGCCATCCCGGAGAATTCGAAGGTTCTGACTGCAGATCCTCCAGCATCTCTTCGATGTCGTGATGCTCAGCCAGTGCGTGGCGAGATGGGGAAAGTCCGTTGTCGTCCATCAGAATGGGCGCATACAGAAAACGCTCTTCGGATGCCGCGTGTGCCTCAAGTTCGATAAACAGCTGCTTGAAAATTTCGTCTCTGCTGCCCGTACCCGGTTTGGTACGAAGCAGCCGCTTACAGAGGCTGCGCTGCGTCTCATGACTCTCGCGTAGTACGTCGTAAATCGTTTCCATTGATAATCCCTTTTTCTTGTTCAATTTTTGACCTATGGTCTCGAAATCTCGTTGCAGAGAAGCAACAAGGGAGGAGCGAAACTCAAGGTGAACTATTTCAGTTAATCGCCTTGATGTGACGCAATTTTAACAAATCACGTTGTGATTCAGCAACGTAATAAACGGACGTTAATGCGAGTGAGGGGAAATTTGCGTCGTCCCAACATTTTTTGAGAATTTCTTCAGGAAAACACTTGCAATCAGTGCCCATTTCGAGCATAATTCTTTTCTTGCAGTTGCAGCGCGCCCGTAGCTCAGTTGGATTAGAGTACTTGGCTACGAACCAAGGGGTCGTGGGTTCAAATCCTGCCGGGCGCGCCACATTACTTA
>JAEWHK010000072.1 GCA_023387815.1 Pseudomonadota bacterium | reverse complement strand
CGCGGCGTCACGGTTTCATCACAAATCATCAAAACGTTAGAAGAGCGCGGCTGGATAGACGTGTTAGGACATCGTGATGCCCCAGGGCGTCCTGCGTTGTTGGGCACGACAAAACAGTTCCTCGATGATCTTGGCCTGAAGGCGCTGGATGACCTGCCTGTACTGGAAAGTGGTGAGGCCGGCATGCCTGATTTGTCAGGGCTGGATGTGGATATCACAGCATTGGCACAAACTTCGCCAGAGCAGCTAGAATCAAACGATGCGTCGACAGATGTTCCGGCAGATGCCGATGGTTCAGCGGGCGAGCCCGCGACAGCAGAGGATTCTGTAACGGTAGAGGATTCTGAAACTGCAGAGGATACTGAAACTGCAGAAGAGTCTGAAACGAAAGAGGATTCTGCAACAGAAGAAGAATCATCAATAGTTGAAGATTCTGAAATTGCAGAAGATTCTGATGCTGAGCAGAATTCTTCAACGGCAGATGATCACGCTGATACGGTTCCTGGTGATGATGAATCTGACAAAGCAGATTCTGACACTGTCCTTGCAGAGTCTGCTCCGGCAGAACAGGAACAGGATGTGTCTGAAAGTTCAGATGAGCCTGAAATGGAAGCTGAGTCAATTGTCCAGGATGACGACGCAGATAGCGATGCTGTAGATACAGTGGCTGAGACCGATGGCAGCGTTATCGACGACGAAGACGAAATCGAGCCTCAGGAGGCTTTGTCTGAAGATGTCGCAGCTGATGTGGTGGCTGATAACGAAGCAGAGGAAGAATTGGCAGAGTCGATTGATGACTCGGTGCCGCAAAATGAATATCCAGATGATCAAAACGTTGTTCCTGCCGATGAAACTTCATCGGAGCGGGAGGCGAGTGATAATCAAAACGACGATTTAAAGAATAAAACATAGTTTTTTGGAGTTACCAACATAATGAATAGTTCGGATCACGTTGATACGGAAAACAATTCAAATGAAATGCGTTCAAACCGTTCAAACGATTACGACAATGATTCTGTCACCAGAGTAATTACGATTCAGGGCGCCGATGAGACGACGGCGGCCCCGGATGGTGAAGGCCGTCAGAAAGGCAAGGGTCGCAAGCTGCGTACACCGTTTCGACGGCGCCGCGCAGATGCGGTAACAGATAAAGCAGTTCAGGCAGTTCCGGCAGAGGCGCCGGTCGAAATCGAAGCGGCTGAAGACGTATCTGCAAAAAAAGGACCTGCACGTCCACGCCGTACACAGAATCGTGCGCCGAATGCGCGCACCGTGGGTAGCAAAGCCCGCACGCCGCGTAAGCGTACTGTGCAGAATGAGCAAGCGAGTCCATTTACTGCGGCTCAGGACGAGCAGGACGCAGATCAGGCACTGGCCTATCTTGACGGCACTGCAAGACTCGAGCAGAAGCTCAACAAAATACTGAATAGTGACGCGATCAACCCCAAGCTGCACAAGGTTCTGGCAGATGCGGGTGTGGGTTCGCGCCGCGATATGGAAGAACTGATTATTGCCGGACGGGTATCCGTGAACGGCGAGCCCGCTCACATAGGCCAGCGTGTTGGCCCGCAGGATCAGGTTCGTGTGAACGGCCAGCTTGTAAACCGGCCGAACGCCAAGCGCCCGCCGCGCGTCATTCTTTATCACAAACCGGCTGGCGAGATTGTCAGCCATGATGATCCCGAAGGCCGTGCTTCCGTCTTTTCCCGTCTGCCCAAAATGCGGACAGGAAAATGGGTGTCTGTGGGGCGACTGGATCTGAATACTGAAGGTCTGCTGATTTTCACGACCTCAGGCGATCTGGCGCATCGGTTTATGCATCCGCGTTTCGGTAATGAACGTGAATATGCCGTCCGCGTTCTGGGCGAGATGACTGAAGCCCAGCGCGAGAGTCTGGTCAACGGTATTGTGCTGGATGATGGCGCCGCATCGTTTACCAGCATGGAATTTATTGGTGGCGAAGGCAGCAATCGCTGGTACCGGGTAACGCTGCAGGAAGGGCGCAACCGGGAAGTTCGTCGTATGTTCGAAGCCGTGGGCGTCACGGTGAGCCGCCTGATTCGTACCCGTTTCGGTGATGTGGTGCTGCCACGCAATCTGAAGCGTGGGCGTTGGGAAGAGGTTGATCCAGCGCTGGTCTCGGCTTTGATGATTCAGACCGGTCTGGTAAAAGAGGACGAGGGCGCTGATAGTCGTCGGCCACGCCAGCCGATTTCTCACGACAATGCAATGCCGCCTGGGTTTGAAGTTCCTGTGAAACATCGTGCACATGCCAATGGAAACCGAAGTCAGGCTCGTAATGGCAATGGCCATGGAAACGGTAATGGCCGATCCGGCAGTTCGTCCCGCACGGCGGCGCCGCGCAACGGACGCACTGGTACTGGTCTGTACAATGGTCGCCGTCAGTCCGCCCAATCAGGCCAATCAGCCAATGCGGAAGCGCGCGGGGACACCCGCAATGGTGGTCGTTCTGCCAACAAGGCCGATCAGCCGCGGAATGGCAAAAACGGGCCGCGTGCAGGTAACGGTGGTCGCGCCAACAGTCGTCGCGTTTCTTCACGCAACCGCGATGAATGGCAACCTACCGGCCCGGCAGCGCACGAGTCTCAGCTGGGATTCATTGGTCGCAATCGCAACGGTCGCTGATCATTCTGAAACGCCCCGTGGTGGTCAGCACCTCTGTCAGAACAGGCAGGTGCGCCGATGGGGCGGTCTACCGGCGTCCAGGCTGTCGTAAATTGGGGACGCCGCGCGAAAATTGGTAAAGTATTGATTAATCTGTTATAATTTCTGATTAACTAATTGCCTGGCAGTGGGCGCAAATGCAATAACGGTGTAATGCATATATGTCATAGATATGCGTTCATATATCCAACCATATATGAATCCCGAAAAATGCATCGCGCATGCTACCAGAAACAGCTGTTTATCCGGGGTTCTTCGGCAACCAATCTGCATAGGGCGGGGCCGAATTCGAAAATCGGGTAATAGTGCCAAAACTGGCTGCATCTGCAAATTGTTGCATCTGCGGTTTTTTTCGCTTACGGCTGAAATCAACAATGGGCTGGAAAGGGCCCATTTTTTATTGTATGACTGACTTATACACGTTAACCGAACAGGCTATCGCCGGACTGGGTGTTGAACTCGTGGATGTTGAACGGGCAGCCCTGGGGCTTTTGCGCGTCACTATCGACCGCGAAGGTGGCGTTACCATCGAAGACTGCGAACAGGTGTCGCGACAGCTGTCACGCGTATTTGAGGTGGAAAACGTCGAATACAAGCGACTCGAGGTGGGTTCACCCGGCGTTGATCGTCCATTGCGCTCACGTCAGGATTTTGAGCGCTTCGCGGCGCAAGAGGCGCGTGTAGAAGTAAAATTGCGCGAGCCACGGGATAACCGCAAGGTTTTTACCGGTACGCTGCGGCGCAAAGATAGTACAGATGATACGTCGGCAGACATGTTCTGTCTGGAATTTGACATTAAAAAGAACGAGTCACAGATCATAGAGTTTGCCTTCGAGGATATCGAAAAGGCCAAACTGGATCCGGTTCTTGATTTCAAGGGTAAAAAGCGATGAGTCGCGAAATTCTTCTGCTTGTAGATGCACTGGCACGCGAAAAAAACGTATCGCGTGACGTTGTATTTGGTGCGCTCGAAAACGCACTGTCCTCTGCCATGAAAAAACGCTTCAAGGACGACGCCGACATTCGAGTTGTTATTGACCGCGCCAATGGCTCACATGAAGGCTATCGCCGCTGGCTTGTCGTTCCCGATGATGCCGGCCTGCAGGAGCCTGATCGTCAGGAACTGGTGTCTGAAGCCCAGGAAATTCAGCCAGGCATTCAGGTTGGCGAATATCTGGAAGAACCGCTGGAACCGGTGGAATTTGGTCGTATCGGCGCACAGGCTGCCAAACAGGCCATCATTCAGAAGATTCGTGATGCAGAAAGAGAGCAGGTGCTCAATGACTTCCTGGACCGCGGTGAAACCATTATCTCGGGTACCATCAAGCGCCTGGATAAAGGGGACGCCATTATCGAAACGGGCAAGATTGAAGCACGTCTGCCTCGCTCCGAGATGATCCCTAAAGAGAATCTGCGAGTGGGTGATCGGGTTCGCGCCTGGGTTGCCAAAGTCGATCGTACGGCCAGAGGTCAGCAGGTTCTTCTGTCACGCACTGCACCTGAATTTATTCGTGAACTGTTCGAAAACGAAGTGCCCGAGATCGAACAGGGTTTGCTGGAAATCAAAGCGGCCGCCCGTGACCCCGGACTTCGCGCTAAAATTGCTGTTGTTGCCTATGACAAACGTATCGATCCTATCGGTACCTGCGTTGGCATGCGCGGTTCACGCGTGACTGCCGTTCGCAACGAACTTGGTGGTGAACAGGTCGATATCGTGCTGTGGGCCGACGAGCCTGCCGAATTTGTTATCGGCGCCCTCGCGCCTGCAGCAGTGGAATCCATTGTTGTAGACGAAGACAAGCACGCCATGGATGTCGTCGTCGACGCCGAGAATCTGCCCAAGGCAATTGGTTCTCGCGGCCAGAACGTACGTCTGGCCTCTGATCTGACCGGCTGGCAAATCAATATCATGACGCCTGAAGAAAACCAGAATCGTCAGGAAGAAGAGCGCACCGGTCAGCGCACCATGTTCATGGAAAAACTGGATGTCGACGAAGAGGTAGCTAACATTCTTATCGATGAAGGCTTTACCGGTCTGGAAGAGGTCGCGTACGTTCCCATCCAGGAATTGCTGGAAATTGATGGCTTCGACGAAGAAACCGTCAACGAATTGCGCAATCGCGCACGTACTGCACTGCTCACCGAAGCCATTGCCCAGGAAGAGCGTGTTGAAACAGCGCAGGATTTGCTTGATCTTGAAGGGATGACCCCGGAACTTGTTGCCCAGCTGGGTGACGCCGGTGTGGCCACGCTTGATGATCTGGCCGAGCTTGCGACCGATGAACTGGCTGAAATCACCGGTATGACAGATGAACAGGCCAGCGAAACAATCATGCGCGCTCGCGCGCACTGGTTTGATGACGAAGAAAAGTAATAGCAGGGCAATAGTGGGAACGGTGTGTCATGGCAAGGCGGGCGCTGCGCTCATGACACCTTTGCCGCTGAAGTATTTGTCGATCAGCCCTGAAAAACGAAGTTCACGCTTTGGTCAGTGGTCATCCGCCAGTTAATGAAACGTTGTAAGGGAAGAGAGAACTTAATGCCCAGTAATACCGTAAACCAGTTTGCCGTCGAACTCAAAATGCCAGCGAATTTGTTGCTAGAGCAGCTTCGCTCGGCTGGCGTGAATCTGAAATCGGTGGAAGATGTCGTCACTGAGAGCGACAAAGCGAAACTCCTGGATGCATTGCGTCGCGCGCATGGTGCAAAAGATGGAAAAAAAATCACCGTGACCCGTCGCGAAACATCGGAAATCCGCCAGGCGGATGGTTCCGGTCGTTCACGCACCATTCAGGTAGAAGTGCGCAAGAAACGTGTATTCGTCAAACGTGATGTCAACGAGGGCAAGCCCGAGGCACCAGCCGCTGCGACTTCAGCCGAAACACCAGCAACGCCAGCTGATACCAGCGCGGCTATCGCAGAGGCCGTTGCCGAACAGAATCTGACGACGGCCGATGTGGCAGCTAAAACGGATGTCGCTGCTCAGGATCAGTCTGGCCAGGCTCAAAGTGCAGCGCCGGACGAAAGCGCAGCCAAACAGGCTGACGAAGCTCAGGCAGAGAATGCTGCGGCAGAAAAAGCCGAGTCCGCTACATCGGAAAAAGCACAGTCTGCACAAGAAGATCAGGCACAAACCGAAAAAGCCGATCAGCAGAAAGATGCAGATGTTCAGGCAACAGCAGAACAGGATTCCGCAGCTGCAGGTAAAACCGAAGACACCACAAAGGATGCTACGGCACAGACAGCAGATACAACGGCTTCTGCAGCGTCTGCACAGAAACCAAACGCAACTGTTCAGGCAGAGGCGCGTCCCGCGCAGGCCAGCGAATCCCGTTCTGCCAGTAAAGGCGAAGAAACCAAGGCCGAAACAGGCCGTGGCCAGCCCGCCGCACGTCAGCCTTCCGCCTCGCGTACACCAGTGCGCAAGTCTGCTGATGCGCGCACCGAGGGCTCTGATGCTCGCCGCGACGAAGCCCGTCGCCAGGCTGAAGCCGAGGCCGCAGCCCTGCGTGACATGTTGAACAAGCCCCGCAAGGTACTGCGCGCCACGCCCACTGCCGAAGGGACAGACGCCAGCAAAAAAGCCGGCAAGAAAGATGTCAAAACCATGCCTGCGGGTCCCCGCAAGGCTGGTGAATCCGATGGAAAATGGTCTGACGATCAGAGTCGTGGCAAGAAATCTGTCGCTGAAAAACGTTCCGGTCCTGCTGCGCAGGAAGACGGCTGGCGTTCGTCAGGTGGTCGCGGCGGTTCCCGTGGACGCAACAAGAATCAGCATGCGCAGGTCAAGCAACAGGCCGCACCAGAGTTCATTGCACGCGAAGTGCATGTGCCCGAGACCATTACTGTTGCCGATCTGGCACACAAGATGTCTGTGAAGGCAGCCGAGGTCATCAAAGAGCTCATGAAAATGGGACAGATGGTTACCATCAACCAGGTGCTGGATCAGGAAACTGCCATGATCGTGGTAGAAGAACTTGGTCACAACGCGATTGCCGCCAAGCTTGATGATCCCGAAGCCTTCCTGGATATGGGTGATGCAGGTGCCGATGCAGAACTGCACCCACGTGCACCGGTAGTAACGGTCATGGGTCACGTTGACCATGGTAAGACGTCACTGCTCGATTACATCCGGCGCGCCAAAGTGGCGTCCGGCGAAGCAGGGGGCATTACCCAGCATATTGGTGCCTACCATGTGCAGACCGAAGGCGGTATGGTTACCTTCCTGGATACGCCGGGACACGAGGCGTTTACCGCCATGCGTGCGCGCGGTGCCAAGGCAACCGACATTGTGATTCTGGTTGTTGCTGCCGATGACGGCGTCATGCCACAGACCAAAGAGGCGATTCACCATGCCAAAGCGGCTGGTGTGCCCATGGTTGTTGCTGTCAACAAGATTGATAAGCCCGAAGCCAATCCGGAGCGGGTCAAACAGGAACTGGTCTCTGAAGAAGTGGTTCCTGAAGAATACGGTGGCGACGTTCCTTTCGTTCCTGTTTCTGCAAAAACAGGGAAAGGTATCGACGAACTGCTGGAAAACGTTCTGCTGCAGGCCGAGATTCTCGAACTGAAAGCACCGATTGATGCGCCTGCAAAAGGTATCGTGATTGAAGCGCGCCTCGACAAAGGTCGTGGTCCTGTCGCAACGATTCTGGTCCAAAGCGGCACGCTCAATCGCGGTGATGCACTGCTGGCTGGCGCAAGCTTTGGTCGCGTGCGCGCCATGCTGGACGAAAACGGTAAACCGATCAACAAAGCCGGCCCGGCCATTCCTGTAGAAATCCAGGGTCTGACCGAAGTGCCACAGGCTGGTGACGAAGTGCTGGTTCTTGCAGATGAGCGCAAAGCACGTGAAATCGCGCTGTTCCGTCAGGGCAAGTTCCGCGACGTCAAGCTGGCTCGCCAGCAGGCGGCCAAACTGGAGTCCATGTTCGACAACATCGGCGAAGGCATGCAGACCCTGTCTCTGATCGTTAAGACCGACGTTCAGGGTTCTCAGGAGGCACTGGTGCAATCACTGACCAAACTGTCTACCGACGAAGTCCGGGTTCAGGTTGTGCATGCTGCCGTGGGTGGTATCTCTGAAAGCGATATCAACCTGGCTATTGCCTCCAATGCCGTGGTCATCGGATTTAACGTACGCGCCGATCAGACGACACGCAAGCTGGCCGAAGCCAATGATATTGATGTCCGTTACTACAACATCATCTATGACGCAGTCGATGACGTTCGCAATGCCATGTCGGGCATGCTGGCGCCCGAAGAGCGTGAAGAAGTCATTGGTATGGTTGAGATTCGCGAAGTGTACAGCATCTCACGTATTGGTAAGGTTGCCGGATGTATGGTTACCGAAGGCGTGGTCCGCCGCGATTCCCAGGTCCGTCTGTTGCGCAACAACGTTGTGCACTGGAGCGGTCAGCTGGATTCGCTCAAGCGCTTCAAGGACGACGTCAAGGAAGTCAAATCCGGATTTGATTGCGGTATTACCCTTCGCGGCAATTCCGATATCGAAGTGGGCGACCAGCTTGAAATTTTCGAAATCAAAGAAATTGCCCGCACACTGTAAATTATTATGAACCGTCACAAGTCCTCCGGTGCAAACCGCAATGTCAGATTGGCCGACCAGATCCAGAAAGATCTGGCTGTGCTGATCCAGCGCGAGCTCGATATGTCGCGCTCGGGGCTGATTACGCTGACTGGTGTCGATTTATCGGCCGATTACGCCCATGCAAAAGTATGGTTCACCGTACTTGGCGCAGAACCAGAGGCCGCGTCAGCCATTCTCAACGAGAAAGCCGGCTGGCTGCATTCCATGCTGTTCAAGATGCTGCATATCCACACCGTGCCCACGCTGCGATTCTTTCATGATGACCAGCTTGCGCGCGGTATTGAAATGACCCAGCTTATTGACCGGGCCAACCGTCCTGACGACTTTCCTGACAGCGTCGATCCGCTGCCGGATACGAAAGACGATATCAAGTAACATCAGGGAAAGCGATGGGAAGAAAGCGCGGGCAGGAGATCGACGGCGTCCTTTTGCTGGACAAGCAGTATGGGTTTTCCAGCAATCAGTCCCTGCAACGCGTGCGGCGTATGCTTGATGCCCGCAAGGGTGGTCATACCGGTACGCTGGATCCTTTTGCCACGGGTTTGCTGGTCTGCTGTTTTGGTAAAGCGACCAAAATTTGCGGCACCATGCTGGATGCCGACAAGTCTTATACCGCGACACTGCGTTTCGGAACCGAGACCGACTCCGGCGATCTGACCGGCACTGTTGTACAACAGGCACAGCCTGATGCCAATCCGGTCACGCGGGAACAGATAGACGCGGTATTGCCACAGTTTCGCGGTCCAATACAACAGATTCCTCCCATGCATTCGGCCCTGAAACGTGATGGACGGCCGCTTTATGAATATGCGCGACAGGGAATTGAACTGGAACGGGAACCTCGCAATGTGGTGATTCACGAGTTGCGGGTCCGCGAATGGGATGAGAATTCTCTGGTTCTGGATGTCGATTGCAGCAAGGGAACCTACATCCGCACATTGGCACAGGATATTGGTCGGGCAATGGGCTGTTTTGCTCACCTGACTGCCTTGCGCCGAACGCGGGTCGGGCCTTTCAATCTGGACAATTCGATCACGATAGACCAGCTGGAACCAATGGAAAACAGGCTGACGCGCCTGATACCTCTGAATGAAATACCGGACGGCCTGCTGCCGTCCAATATACGACAAAAGGAAGAAACATTATGAGCCGAGCGCTCCGTAACGTTGCGATTATTGCGCACGTTGACCATGGTAAAACCACACTGGTCGATCAGCTTTTACGTCAGTCCGGTACGTTTCGCGACAACCAGCAGGTTGCCGAACGCGTCATGGACTCGAACGACATTGAGAAAGAACGCGGAATTACGATTCTGTCCAAAAACTGTGCGGTAGAGTACGGCGATACCCATATCAACATCATCGACACCCCGGGACACGCTGACTTCGGCGGCGAAGTTGAACGAGTTCTGTCCATGGTGGATGGTGTGCTGCTGCTGGTTGATGCCGTTGAAGGCCCGATGCCTCAGACTCGCTTTGTGACCAAGAAAGCACTGGCCCTGGGTCTGAAGCCGATTGTGGTTGTCAACAAGATTGACAGGCCCGGTGCCCGTCCCGATTTCGTCATCGACACGACGTTCGATCTGTTCGACAAACTGGGCGCGACAGAAGAGCAGCTGGATTTCCCTATCGTATACGCCTCCGGTCTTAGCGGCTATGCCGGTCTGACCGACGATGTACGCGAAGGCGATATGCGTCCGCTGTTTGACGCCATTCTCAAGTACGTTCCCCAGCGTAACGACGATAAAGATGGTCCCCTGCAGTTGCAGATCATTTCTCTGGATTACAACAGCTATGTCGGCAAGATCGGCGTGGGTCGTATCAACCGTGGACGTATTCGTCCCGGTCAGGACGTGGTCGTGCGCTTTGGCGAAGACGGCGAGCAAAGCAAAGGCCGTATCAATCAGGTTCTAAAATTCAAGGGACTGGAGCGTGAACAGGTAGAGAGCGCCGAGGCCGGTGACATTGTGCTGATCAATGGTATTGAAGAGATCGGAATTGGCTGCACGCTCTGTGACCCAAACAATCCAGAGCCATTGCCCATGCTCAAGATTGACGAGCCTACGCTGACCATGAACTTCATGGTTAATACCTCGCCACTGGCTGGCCGTGAAGGCAAATTCGTGACCAGTCGCCAGATTCGCGATCGTCTGAACCTGGAACTGAAATCCAACGTGGCTCTGCGTGTTCGTGATACCGGTGACGATACCGTGTTTGAAGTATCAGGCCGCGGTGAACTGCACCTGACCATTCTGCTTGAGAATATGCGTCGTGAAGGCTATGAACTGGCCGTTTCCCGTCCTCGCGTTGTTTTCAAGGAAATTGACGGTGTACGTCACGAACCCATGGAGCTGCTGACTGTGGACGTTGAAGACGACCATCAAGGTAGCGTCATGGAAGAACTGGGTCGCCGCAAGGGAGAGTTGCTGGACATGCAGTCTGACGGACGCGGACGCACGCGTATGGAATACCGTATTCCTGCCCGTGGTCTGATCGGCTTTCAAAGCGAGTTCCTGTCAACGACCCGTGGTACCGGTTTGATGAGTCATATCTTTGATGAGTATGCACCCGTTCGCGAAGGCAGCATCGGTGAGCGTCGCAATGGCGTACTGATCAGTCAGGACAATGGCGATGCCGTTGCTTACGCCCTGTGGAAACTGCAGGATCGTGGCCGCATGTTCGTTTCTCCCGGTGAAGCCCTGTACGAAGGCATGATTATCGGCATTCATAGTCGCGATAACGACCTGGTCGTCAATCCGATCAAGGGTAAACAACTGACCAACGTTCGCGCTTCCGGTACTGACGAAGCCGTGCGCCTGGTGCCGCCCATCAAGCTGAACCTGGAATATGCCGTTGAGTTTATTGATGAAGATGAACTGGTGGAAGTGACACCGAAGAATATTCGTCTGCGTAAACGTCACCTGCTTGAGCACGAACGCAAACGTGCCGCAAGGGAAAATGCCTGATTCAGTGCAAAGATAGAAAAGAGCCGCGCTCCGGTAAATCGGGCGCGGTTTTTTTATCGCCTGGATCTTGTCGCCTGAATCCTATTGCCATTGAAAAATAATCAGCACGCCCAGAAGCAGGGCGGCGATGGCGACAATGCGCATCATCAGCGAGCCATTGTGGGTGACCCAGTGAATCGCAGCGCCAACTGTTTCCAGCCAGAGTCGGTTGAGCGTGGCGCTGAAAAATCGGCCGATCCACCAAAGAATCAGAACGATAAGTAACAGCTTGATGATTGTGGCCATAGTTATTCAATACTTAATCACACTTTGACCACATCTTACCCACAACTTTATCCCGATGTGAACAGAAGCCCGCTTTATCAACAGAATATGTTGAGAATGATGTGGATAGGATTTTAATAATTCTGTAAAACATCGCCAAGTGGATGAAATGACAAGCGTTTTCGTTTTCTGATCACAATTTGAGCAGCGCAACTTGTTCACAGTCGCATCTACGTTAGAATGAGCGAACGCATTGGGAATGAACAGGCGCAATCGCCGGTTCAGGATAACAGGAGCAAGAGATGGCAGATTTACCCAAGTCCGGTTTTTCCAAAGAATTTCGAGTCACGGATGGCAAAAATTTCAGTCTGAAGAAATGTCGTACTGAACCTGGCAAAGCGCCTGGCAAGAAGGACGCAGAAAAGCAATTGAAGAAGTATGTGAATCGTATCTCCGATCTGCAGAATATCCTTTATGCAGACAATCGATGGTCGCTGCTTCTTATCTTTCAGGCGATGGATGCGGCAGGTAAGGACTCCACCATCAAGAACCTTCTGTCCGGCGTGAATCCCCAAGGCTGCGAAGTCTATTCCTTCAAGCGTCCCAGTGAAGAGGAACTGAGTCACGATTTTCTCTGGCGAACCACGCGCTGTCTGCCGCGGCGTGGAAATATCGGGGTATTCAATCGATCCTATTATGAAGAGACGCTGGTAGTTCGAGTGCATCCCACCATCCTGGATGGCCAGCATTTGCCAGCCAGTTGCCTGACAGAAAACATATGGGACGAGCGGTTTGAGGATATCCGGGATTTTGAAAAACATCTGGATCGCAACGGCACGCGCGTGCTGAAATTCTTTTTGCACATTTCCCTGGATGAACAGAAAAAGCGATTTATGGAGCGGCTGGATAATCCAGAGAAAAACTGGAAGTTCGAAAGTGCAGATCTGGAAGAACGGAAATTCTGGGATGAGTACATGCACGCCTACGAAGAGACGATAAAAAATACATCCACGGAAGCCGGACCCTGGTATGTGATTCCAGGCAACGACAAACCGTATGCGCGGCTGGCCGTGGCGGACGCGGTATTGCAAACGCTGGAATCCCTGGAGCTGAACTATCCGCGACTCGAAAAAGAGGAACAGAAGAATCTGTCGAAATATCGTACCCAGCTTGATCTTGAAAACGGCAAACAGAAATGATCCTGGCGCTTGTTCATTCGCTACTCATCGAATGAGCTGTACTAGCTCAAACATGAGCTGTGTTCAGACCTATTTTATTCAGGAACAATTCAGGAAAACATTTTTACATATGTGATTTAACCGGGTCCACGTGAACCGACATTTTTCTGAGAACCGCATGGCTGCTGGCTGTAAGGCTCCTTAGGGTATTCCCGCTTGATGCGCAGCAGCAGAACGTTGATGATATGCGCGGTTGTTTCTCAGGAGTTTCAAACCATGTGGTTACAGAATTACACGGCAGTAGGGGGCAGTCTTTTATACACTGCCTTACTGGCGGTTCTACCGATAGCCTTCTTTTTCGTGGCACTCACAGTCCTAAAATTAAAAGGACATGTTGCCGGTCTTCTTACATTACTGATCGCCATTCTTGTGGCGATTTTTGCTTATCATATGCCTGCAAATCTGGCCATTGCCTCGGCCATTTACGGTTTTGCTTACGGCATCTGGCCCATTTCGTGGATTATCATCACTGCCGTGTTTCTGTACAAGATCACAGTGAAAACGGGCCAGTTTGAAATTATCCGTGCATCGGTCACGTCATTGACGGCTGACCAGCGCTTGCAGATGCTGCTGGTTGGTTTCTGCTTTGGGGCGTTTCTGGAAGGTGCTGCCGGCTTCGGTGCTCCCGTTGCCATTACTGCCGCGCTGCTCGTTGGTCTGGGATTCAATCCGCTGTATGCGGCAGGTCTTTGCCTGATTGCCAATACGGCACCTGTGGCCTTCGGTGCCATGGGGATTCCCGTTATCGTTGCCGGTACCGTGTCAGGGCTGGATCCCTTCCACGTCGGACAGATTGCGGGTCGTCAGTTGCCTATCCTGTCCGTCATTGTTCCGTTCTGGCTTGTTGCTATGATGGACGGCACGCGAGGCATTCGTCAGACATTTCCAGCCGTGCTGGTAGGCGGTGTATCGTTCGCGGTAACGCAGTTCTTTACGTCCAACTTTATCGGACCTGAGCTGCCCGATATTACTTCGGCGCTGGTCAGCCTCGTCTGCCTTTCGCTCTTTTTGAAAGTCTGGCATCCAAAAGAAGTCTTCACTTTCGATGGAATGCGTGCTTACGATCCGTCAACAGCCGGGTCAAAATACACCGGTGGTCAGATTATTCGTGCGTGGATGCCATTCGTATTTCTGACCATTTTCGTTTCACTGTGGACTGTCAAGAGCGTTAAGAGTGTTCTGGCTGTGGGCACATTCTCTTTCCCCGTTCCACTGCTTCATAACGCAGTTGGTAAGGTGGCTCCTGTTGTGGCCCAAACCACGCCCTATGAAGCGATGTTCAAGCTGGACCTGCTGGGTGCAACGGGAACGTCCATTCTGCTGGCGGCTATTCTGTCAGCTTTCTTCCTCAGGATGAAGCCTTCCGATGCCGTCAAACTGTTTGGCGAAACGCTGTACGAACTGCGTTATCCGGTTCTGTCCATTGGTGCGGTTCTGGGCTTCGCGTTTGTGGCAAACTATTCCGGCCTGTCCACCACACTGGCATTGGTATTGGCCAGCTCTGGCGCTGCCTTCCCGTTCTTCGCTCCATTCCTGGGCTGGCTGGGCGTCTTCCTTACCGGTTCTGATACGTCGTCCAACGCGCTGTTCGGTTCTCTGCAGGCCAACACGGCCAATCAGATCGGTGTTGATCCGCATCTGCTGGTTGCCGTCAATACGACGGGTGGTGTCACCGGTAAAATGATTTCGCCTCAGTCCATTGCGGTGGCAAGTGCTGCGGTAGGTCTGACCGGACGCGAATCCGAGTTGTTCCGGTTTACCGTAAAGCACAGTATTGTCTTCTGCACATTTGTCGGCGTGCTGACGGTGCTGATGGCATATGTGTTCCCATGGACACTTCACCTGTTCAAGTAAGTGTGGATAACGGCTGAGACTTCAGCCGGTTGATCAAAGCGGACAGTCGAGTTTCTCTTCTGTCCGCTTTTTCTCATAAGAATATGCCAAATGTCATGCATATGAATATGATAAAAAAGACTATTCTTTTAGTACTGTTATGCTTGATGCGCTGAGGCTCGCGGTGCTATATTGATTCCACGAAACAGGCACCAGGAGAGGAACCGTGGCGGCTTTGAACAAATCTCAACGTATCACTACCCGAATCGTGAATCGTTCTTTCGATTTTGAACGCGCATCTCTTGCGCTGTTCAGACAGTTGAGACTTTCGTCGACGCGATCGGTCCGGATCGGCCTTGCCAGTGAATGGAAGGATCCAAGCCGCTTTCGCTGGTAGACAGCTTAATACGACGCAACACTAACGGGTTAATCATTAGCGAGCTGAACTTTAAAGGGCGCAATGGCTGAACGGCGTTCTCCGGCGCATCGTTAAATATTTTGACTTTGAGCGTCTGTACGTTCAACAGCTCAGCTTCAAACGGCCTTTCGTTAATCTTAGCGTTAACCGACTTAGATTTCATGATTGAGCCGTTGCCCGGACTCTTCATCGAACACATGAATATGATTGACGTCAGGCAACAGGCGAATGGTGCTGCCTGCCTCACGCGAGAACCGTTCCCGGAGAGAAATCAGCAGCGAATGGTTTCCCAGTTTCGTCGCTACGTGTGTCTCCGAGCCTGTTGGCTCAACCACAATTACGCGCGCTTGCAGCCCGTCGTCATTTTGACTGATTCTCAAATGTTCCGGTCTAATCCCTACCAGTACCCTGGTGCCATGTCCTGCAAGGCAGGAAAGTGCAGGAACAGGGAAAACGAAGCCCTCAGCGGTGTTGACGTATGCGCTTTGACCGATATGCTGAACAACACCGGGCAGCAGATTCATGGCTGGCGATCCGATAAAGGCAGCAACAAATGCATTGACCGGCCTGTCGTATAGCTGTAATGGCGTGCCGATCTGTTCGATCCTGCCCTGGCGCATTACGACAATCCGATCTGCCATCGTCATTGCCTCAACCTGGTCGTGGGTCACATAGATCGTGGTCGTGCGCAATTTCTGGTGCAGCGTTTTGATTTCGGTGCGCATCTGAATTCGCAATTTTGCATCCAGATTTGAAAGCGGCTCGTCAAACAGAAAGGCAGACGGACGTCGAATAATGGCGCGGCCCATGGCAACCCGTTGTCTCTGTCCGCCAGAGAGTTGGCGCGGATAGCGATCGAGCTCTTGCTCTAGACCCAGTGCAGCAGCAACGCGTTGAATCTGCTCCTGCCGTGTTCTCTGTTCAACCCCCTTTATTTTCAGGGCGAATCCCAGATTGTCGTTAACCGTCAGATGCGGATAAAGCGCATAGTTCTGAAAAACCATAGCCATATCTCGGTCTTTGGGCGCTACGTCGTTCAGCACGCGATTGCCCATGGTTATTGTGCCTTCGGAGGATGTCTCCAGGCCGGCGATCGTGCGAAGCAATGTGGATTTTCCGCAGCCGGAGGGGCCGACCAAAGCCAGAAATTCCCCATCCTGAATGTTCAGATCAATACCGTGCAGGATCTTTCGATCCTCATAGTGTTTGACGAGATGGCTAATTGAAAGTGCAGCCATAGTGATTCCTTGTTAATCCTTGATTCCACCTGCCGTCAGACCACTGACGAGATATTTACGGATGACAATCATAAAGAGCAGCACGGGCAGCATCACCAATGAACCACCCGCTGCAATTTTTCCCCATTCCCAGCCTTCGTACTGCAGAAAGTTGACAATAGCCACGGTCGCAGTTACGGCCTGAGTGCGGGTCAGCACCAGGGCGTAAAAAAAGTCACTCCACGCAAAAATGAAACAGAGTATGGCGGTGGACGCCAGTCCGGGTTGGGCCAGTGGCAATGTGATTCGCCAGAAGGCAGTCCAGACGCCGCAACCGTCAAGCCAGGCCGCTTCTTCCAGACTTGCCGGAATCGTCTCAAAGAACGACTGCATGAGCCAAATGACGATCGCCAGATTGAATGTCATGTAGATCAGCATCAGGCCAGTCAGCGTATCCTGCAAACCCAGCCAGCGAAACGCCAGAAAAAAGGGAATGGTGAACGCGATGGGTGGCGCCATGCGCGACATCAGAATCCAGAGAGCGACGTGCCTGCGAGCTTTGAATTTCCAGCGCGTCAGGACATAGGCGGCGGGCACTCCCACGATCATGGATATGACGGTCGAGGCAACGCTCACAATCAGACTGTTGCTCAATGCTTTCAGGAAGCTCCCATCTGCCAGAAGATTGTTGAAGTTCTCAAGGGTAGGTGTAAACAGCAGGGTTGCATCAAACAATATGAGTGATGGTTTGAAGGCCAGATGCACCATCCATAACGCAGGGAAAAGCACAATGAACAGAATGAACGCTATCAGTACAGAACGACTGTACCTTAGAGGCCAGTGGAGGAGGTCGGCTGCACGACGGGAACCCGCTCTGCGCCGGGATGACATAATGGTGTCTGCACCGTGGATATCCGCAGAGGGCGGCATTTGCTGACCCACAAGAATTCTGGAATTGCTCATGCGCGGCCCTCTTGTTTGAAACGGATAATTATCAAACTAAGAATAAATACGCCCAAAAGAATCATCACTGCAATGGCGCTGCCGTAACCCCAGTAGGAGAAATTGAAGGCCTGGGTGAAGCCGTAGTAGTTGCTGACTTCAGTGACGTTGCCCGGCCCTCCATCGGTCAGGATGTAGATCAGCGGAAACGCCTTGAAACTGTCGATGAGGCGAAAAAGGCCGCAAACCACCAGTACAGGTCGGATATGAGGCAACACGATATACCTCAGGATCTGCAACCGATTGGCACCGTCCATGCGGGCGGCTTCCAGTGGATCGGCTGGCAGCATTTGCAAGGATGCCAGAACCATGAGCAGGGTAAACGGAAACCATTGCCAGGTATCGGCCACTGCAATTGCCCAGAGCGCTGCTTGTGGATTGGCAGTGAGAGCATCCAGCGTGTAGCCGGCGGACTCCAGCGCACGGTGCAAGGGGCTGATATCCGGGGAGTAGATGATCTTCCAGATCAGTGCCACCACGACTGGTGGAATGAGCATGGGAATGAGAAACAGGCCACGAAAAAGATGCAGCACTCGCGATCTGCCGTTGAGCAACAAGGCAAGACCCGTTCCCACGGCCAGCTGGAGTACAACTGTGAATGCCGAAAGCTTGATCTGCGTCACAACCGAATCCAGAAATCGCTGATCCTGCATGAGCTGTCGAAAGTTTCCCAGTGGCTCTGCAAAATTGAACGAAGTGGCCGGATCCACAAGACTTAGGGGTGTCAGGCTGGCCACCAGCAGCGCTAGTGAGGGTACCAGTGTAATCAGCAGCAGAATCGTCAGGGCTGGTAGCAGTCCTGCAAGGAAGGATCGATCGCGAACCTGTTCCCAGGATTTGTATGGAAGCAGGGAAGTATCCGGAGTAGACAATTCCATCAGACCTTCACACCCGAGCGGCGTAGCTGGGCGACCGATTGTGACTGAGCCTGTTCCAGTGCCTGCCTGGCGGATAGCTGTCCGGTTACGACCAGCGGAATCACCTTGTTGATCTGCTGGTCGATCTGGGGATAGACAGATACGGTGCGGTACTTCATGTGGCCGCTGGCTGCCGCCATATCGAGACTGTCGAGTGCAAGTTGTGCCAGGTCCGAACCATTGATGACCTGACGTTTTCGGAAAACGTCTGACTTGATATCCGACAGGCGGGCAGGGGAGCCATATCCCGCCGCAACTGCGCGGGCCGTGGTTTCTTTGGAGAGAGCCCATTGGATGAATGCCCACGCGGCATCCTTGTTTCTGGATCCGGCGGGAATACCTAGTCCGTGAACGCTGGTGCCAGGGAAACGACCCGCGGGGCCTTTGGGCGGCAGGCCGAATTTGACGGTACCTCGAGTGCGGCCCGTGGCAGGATCACCCAGTTGTGCAAGATGGAGCTGGCCATGATCAGAAAAATTGACACGTCCTAGTTTAAGGGCTTGTGTCACCTGGTCGGGCGTGTAGCTGATTGCACCGTTAGGACCGAACTCCCGAATCAAATTGGCATAGTATTCGACAGCAGCGACCGCTTCGGGTGTATTCAGGGCGGGTGTCAGATCATCAGGCAGTTTGCGAAAGACATTACCACCGAACGCATGCAAATAGGGAACAAAAGACCAGCCGTAATGACTGTCGGCCACAAAGCCCGCCACGTTGTCTTTTTTATTGACGGCACGCAGCACCCTGAGCAGGTCGTCGGTCGTGTCAGGGAAAGACAGGCCTGCCTCTTGCACCAGATCAAAGCGGGAAGATGCATGCAGTAAGGCTTCCAGTGTCCAGGGGATTCCATATATCTTCCCGTCTGCGCCTGTCTCTGCGTCGCGGGCGCCCTTGGCAAAATCATCGACGTCCCAGTCCGCAGGGGTCACATTGCGGTCGGCGATATAGTCATCCAGGGGTGTCAGCCAGCCGGAATTGATCCATCTGCTGGAATAAATGAATGTAACATTTATCACATCATAGGCGGC
Organism: Pseudomonadota bacterium; assembly: GCA_023387815.1. GTDB lineage: Bacteria > Pseudomonadota > Gammaproteobacteria > Burkholderiales > Burkholderiaceae_B > Advenella. Next base: position 59,590 of record JAEWHK010000072.1, on the reverse strand, counting down.
GCCCTTGGTGGACAGTTCAAGATCGGTACGCTGGTTGTAGACTGGAAAAGAGGGCGTATCAAAATTGACGCGAGCGCCCGTTGCCGCCTCGAATTCCGGTATCCATTTGCGTAACAGCAACGGGTATGCGGCACTGAACGCCGATACATTCAATGTGATGCCATCCAAAGGTTTTTTGCCTGTCGCAATTGCCCAGCCTGGCAGCGTGAAGGCAGCGCCGGCCGCAGCCAGGCCGCGAATGACACGGCGTCTTGAAAACGATTGCTTGTTGTTATCGGGTTTCATTCCTGATCTCATCTCTTTGTGTGCAATGCGTACCGGATATTCAGGCTGTGGCAAGCGCCGCAGGTTTGCGAGTGGCCTCATAGGCACTGGCTCTGCTCGCGGCTTTCACGCGGCTTTGTTCTCCATTTATGGATGTTGCCTCGCCACCATTGACCGTGACACGACGTACAAGCCTGGGCTGATTACCATAGTCATTTACGGCATAGTGCTGGGTTGCCCGGTTATCCCACATGGCTACGTCGTGCTGCCGCCATTGCCATCTGACCGTGTTGTCCAGTTGCGTTACGCGGTTCTGCAACAATTCGAAAATTCTCGCGGATTCCGTTGTTGAAAAATTTTTCAGAGATTTGATGAAATGCCCCAGCAGCAAGGCGCGTTCGCCGGTTACCGGATGAACATGTACGACAGGGTGTTCTGCTTCGTATAGGTCAGATGTGAAAACCTTGCGATGATGTTCGACACGGACCGGATCGAGTTCCTGTCGATCTTTGGCATAATCGTAATCATTGCTGTGGACTGCCCAAAGCTGGTCGGCCAGTGCCTTGAGTTCTGCAGGCAGCTTTTCATAGGCTCGTACCGTGTTTGCCCAGACGGTGTCACCACCATACTCGGGAATTGTGAGGGCACGCAGAATGCAGATCTTCGGATACTGAGCCTTGAAGGTGACATCGGTATGCCAGGAATCTGCCCGGCCCCCTCCCTTGGAGGCATCCAGTTCGAACAGATGCGTACCTTGTTTTGACGGTACCGTTGGATGTGATTCAATCTGCCCAAAGCGGCTGCCAAAAGCCTGATGCGATTCATCATCCAGATGATCCTGATCGCGGAAAAAGAGAACCCGGTGCGTAAGCAGGGCTTGTTCGATCTCATCAATGACCTCCTGACTCAGATCGACCGAAATCTTCAACCCCTGTATTTCGGCACCAATATGGCCGGCGGCCCGACGAATGGTGAAAAATGACTGTTGTTCCAATTTGACTTGCGCCTGACTATGACTCATGACTTTCTCCTTGATATACGACGATGGTAAGCAAGGTCTGATCAGGAGTGAAATACAAGATACGCATGATCAAATTGCTGCGATGGAAATATGAATATGCGACTCGAGACTTCAGTGTGAATTTTTTATATCAATTGCAATCAGTTTATTCACCTGATTCGTGCTCGTTTTATTTCAGATGAATGAATATTCACACGGGAATAAAGCACGTTATACTTGAAATAAATGAACATTTATAAACCGCTCAGATATTTCATCTGCAGTTCTCTGATGCAATGCCAATTGTGATAATCTTTTCCGGACACGAACAAACTCACCTGCTATCGGAACATCATCATGCAAATCGCCATCAGACCTTTCCATATCGACGATATGGAACCCACCATCTCACTCTGGCAGGCCTGTGGGCTGACGCGCCCCTGGAATGATCCGCGCAAGGACATTCAAAGAAAACTGGATGAGGCACCTGCGCTGTTTCTGCTGGCGGTGCATGCAGAGAGAGTCGTCGGCTCTGTCATGGCCGGATACGATGGGCATCGCGGCTGGATTTATTATCTGGCTGTCCTGCCAGATTATCAGTCGCAGGGTATCGGTAAGAAACTGGTGCTCGAGTCTGAGGATAGATTGCTGGCTCTGGGCTGTCCCAAGATACAGCTGATGATTCGTCGGGATAATCACACAGTCTCTGCGTTCTATCAGGCAATGGGTTACGAAGCGTCAGATGTACTGGTGCTCGGCAAACGGCTGATCGAAGACATCTGAAAATATTAACGGAGACAATACGCCTGACGGCTCACTGGAACAGCGATTGTGAAGCGCGGCTTGCGGTGGAAATAAGGTTGCCGGAAAGGCGTGCTTTCCGGCTTGGTGTTTAACGGATCAGCGTCGTGTTGTGCCTGATTCCGTCACGCCTGCGAGGGCATCGTCTTGCGTGTCATCGTCATTTTTGAAACGCTGAAAGAGCGTTGCTACCAATGGGCCGGTGATATTGTGCCAGACGCTGAAGATCGCGCTGGGAACGGCAGCCGCGGGGGAGAAGTGCGCGGTGGCCAGTGCGGCGCCGAGCCCCGAGTTTTGCATGCCAACCTCAATGGACAGGGTTTTGCGCTGTGCAACGCTCAGTCCTGACAGTTTTGCCAGCCAGTAGCCAAGCAGCAGACCCAATCCGTTATGCAGCATAACCACAGCAAAAATTTCCAGTCCGCTGGTGGCAATTTTCTGCTGATTGCCAGCGACTACGGCGGCAACGATCGCCACAATAGCGACGACCGAGACCAGGGGAAGCACGGCGACACCGGCTTGTACTTTTTCCTTGAGTATCATCTGTACAATCAGGCCCAGTACGATAGGCAGAATCACAACCTGTACAATCGACCAGAACATCGCTGCAGCGCTCACGTCCAGCCATTGACTGGCCATCAGGTAAATGAGGGCAGGCGTCACAACAGGCGCAAGCAATGTGGTTACCGAAGTCACAGCAACCGACAGCGCGACGTCACCGCGAGCCAGGAAGGTCATCACATTGGAGGCGGTGCCGCCCGGGCAGCAGCCCACAAGAATGACACCCACTGCCACTTCAGGACTCAGGTTCAATCCGGTTGCCAGCAGCCAGGCCAGACCTGGCATGATAATGAACTGGCCCAGCACACCAATGGCCACGGTTCCGGGACGTTTGAAAACTTCGGCAAAGTCTTTCTTCGAAATAGTCAGACCCATGCCAAACATAATGATGCCGAGCAGCGGCACAATGTATTTTCCCAGCCAGGCGTAGCTTGCCGGATAGAAAAAGGCGAGCACTGCAAACAGCAATACCCATATGACAAATGTTTTGCCAACGAACTGGCTGAAGCGGGCAATGGCCTGCATCGTGGAATTCCTTGTAAAAAATGCTCAAAAACAAAAACACCGGCGTTGCGCGCCGGTGTTGCGGTACAGCAAATTGATTGTACTGCGTTTGAGCGTTAACTGGGGTTACCCTGGGTTGACAGGGTGATGTTGTGCCTGTGCAGCTTTCTATACAGGGTATTTCGGCTTACGCCCAGGGTACGCGCCACATCACTGATATTCCAGCGGTGATCCTCAAGCAGTTGTATCAGGGTAATGCGTTCGCTTTCCTGCAAGGGGTTGACGGGTTCGTGGTCTTCGCCGGCAGGCATCGAATCCTTGCAACTGACAGCCTTGTCGTCAGACTGGATGCAAAGTTGTCCGGACTGGGTCAGAGGCCCCCGCAAATGCTGCAATCCAATAACGTCTCCGTCCGCCAGGACGGCCATGGTTCTGAGCACATGCCGCATCTGCCGCAGATTGCCGGGCCAGGCATACTGCATCAGCACGCTCATAACTTCTTCGGTGGGCTCGACCTGTCTGCCGGCTTCTTCCACTAGTATGGCGTCAATGAGCTGACGTTTATCTTCCCGATCCCGCAAGGGTGGCACACTGATCTCAACGCCATTCAGGCGGTAATACAGATCCTCACGGAATTCACCGCGAGCGACAAGCTCTGTCAGATTTCGGTGACTGGCACTAATCAGCTGAATATCGACATCCACAGAAGACTCTGCACCTAGCGGTGTCACCTTGCGTTCATCCAGTACCCTGAGCAGGCGCGCCTGCAGTGATAAAGGCATATCGCCAATTTCGTCCAGAAGCAGGGTGCCGCCATGGGCCTGCAGGATTTTACCGCTGCGCCCCTGGCGCTGGGCACCGGTAAACGCACCGGCACGGTAACCGAAAAGTTCACTCTCGATCAGGCTCTCTGGCAAAGAAGCGCAGTTGACTGCGACGAACGGGCCATCGTGTCGAGGACTGCGGTCATGGACGGCGCGTGCCAGCACCTCTTTGCCGGAACCGGTTTCGCCATAGAGCAGCACTGGCACACCTTTGCTGACCACTCGTTGCGCGAGCTGAAATTGTTCACGCAAGGCTTTGTCACCCAGCTCTACGGTGGCGTTATTGGGCTGCTTTCCCGATTTATCATTTTCAACAAAATCGTCCCTGGCTTTATCCCGCGCCGAAAAAATACCATTCCTGGCCGGATATTGTGCCTGCGAAGAATTCTCAGGTGGCAGCTGGGCAATGGCAAAGAAACGGCTTGATGCGCCTGCGCGGTAGATCGGAACTGCATGAAAGGAACTCTGCATGCTGCGCTGAAGCAGAGCCTGCAATGTCGTCTGAAATATTTCTTCAAAGCGGTAGCGATGCAATTCGGCCATGTTTGGAAAGCCAAGCTGGAAAAGTGCGCTCTGGTTGGCGGCGAGTATCGTACCGTCCTCGTCGACCATCAGTTTGCCATCATGCACCGTATTGATACTTTCTGGTCTGCTATGGAAATGAACAGGATGAGCGTGTTTGTAGTTGACCGTCAGCAGGCGATTTTCAATCATGCGCGCGGTCATGCCGATCAGAACCAGCGAATGTTGTTGCAGCAGAGTTGAGCGGCTGGTAACGTCAAGCACGGCAACCATTTTGCCTGTGTGGTCCATCACGGGTACAGCGGAGCAGGTGAGCAGAATATGTTTGTACAGGAAATGATCTGTCTGGCGAATCGCAATGGGTTCGCCCACTATCAGACAGGTACCCATGCCGTTGGTACCCACTTCTTCTTCGCTCCAGATCGCACCTTGCCGGAAGCCCAGCGCAGACAGATCGTCTTCCAGGTGGTCTGAAGCCACCATGTGCAATATGCAGCCTTCCGTATCGACAAGGACAACGGCCAGTTCCGGATCGGCCAGCTGCTGGTACAGAATATTCATTTCGTGTTTGGCCTCATTGATGAGGACACGCTTTTGTTCCGTGCGTTGCAGCCTTTCTGTGTCGGTCAATACCGATGGCAGCCTTCTGCTTTCCGGGTCCAGTCCATAGTTGTTGACACAGCGGCTCCACGACTGAGCCACTGCCGGATCAATATCAGGCACCATGACGCCATGGTGCACGATCTGATTGATCCGCTCGATATGATTGCTGACCTCCAACGAGTACATGCTTCCTCCTGCTTTGTACACCATTTTTTCGTCATTAAATTGTCGCTACCGCTATCATTCGATCGTGAACGTTTCTATTGTGGTATCACGATGTTGCGGTAGTCTGGCACAATCACAACTGACCTGTTGTTATTACTTCTTCATGATTACCGGACGTCCCGTTGCAAACAGAATATCCATATATCTCCCAGTTTGATTGTATATCATCTGTGATACAGATTGTGTCACGTCTCAACTCAGGATTGTGACAATTTGTCGCGCGTTTTTATCTCTTGTGCAACGCGTGCCGGAACGCTCGGCTGGCCTGAAAATGCCAGTGAGTTGGTGTCATTTCGAAACACCAATGGTGCCTCCTGAATGGCTGGCGACGGCTTACGATTGATCAGGTCTGTGATGACGTGATGATGAGGAGATTTATCACAAACCGGATCGGCATTTTTTGCATCGCCGGTCAATGCCAGCGCCTGACAGCGACAGCCTCCGAAGTCGCGAGTCTTCTCGGGGCAGCTCCGACAGGGTTCCGCCATCCAGTCGTCGCCGCGGAATCGATTGAAGGCATCGCTGTGATACCAGATATCGTGCAGGCTGGTGTCTGTCACTTGTGGGAACGACATGCCCGGTATGGTTTTCGCGGCATGGCAGGGCAGCGCCAGACCGTCTGCAGAGACCGCCAGAAAAACCGATCCCCAGCCATTCATGCAGGCCTTTGGTCGGTTTTCAAAATAGTCCGGAACCACAAACAGAATGCGCATCCGGTTGCCGATCTTCTCACGATATCGATTTACAGCTTGTTCGGCACGCTGCAGCTGAGCCTTGTCTGGCAGCAGCTGATCGCGATTGATCAGACCCCAGCCGTAATACTGGGTATTGGCCAGTTCCAGATATTCCACGCCCATCTTGTCGGCCATTTCAATAATGAGCTCAATATGATCCAGGTTATATCGATGCAGAACGACGTTGAGCACCGTGGGATATTCGAATTCACGAATCATTCCGGCAACGCGGGATTTCAGATCAAACGTTTTGGTGTGGGAGAGAAAGTCATTCATCTCTCTGGTCGAATCCTGAAATGACAACTGAATATGGTCCAGGCCCGCATCGCGGAACGCCTCAAGTCGATCCCGCTTGAGACCCACGCCGGATGTGATGAGGTTGGTGTAAAAACCCAGCCGTCGTCCTTCGGCAATCAATATCTCCAGGTCATCACGCAGCAGAGGTTCACCGCCGGAAAACCCCAGTTGTGCCGCGCCCATCTCACGGGCCTGCTGCATGACACTGATCCATTCTTCGGTAGTCAGTTCATTCTTATTGCTGGCGTAGTCAACCGGGTTATAACAGAATACGCAATGTAAAGGGCAGCGATAGGTCAGTTCCGCCAGTAGCCATAGCGGCGGCGCAATGGTGGTCGTTGCTGTTTCCTGTATGTTTTGGGGCGTATCCATAATGACCTCCCTTAGTTACCGCTATTTGATCCAGCCTCGATCCTGGGCCGCCTGCAGAAACGCATCCACGTCGCCCTGCAGTCCGGATGTCGAAAAGGTCTTTTCAAGATCCGAAACGATTTCAGAGACTGACTGTTTGCCGTCGCAACGCAACAGAATCTGCGCTGCACTGTCATTCAGCTTGACCATGCCTTCCGGATACAGCAGCACATAGGCGTCCTGCGCTTTTTCGAACTGAAGCCTGAACAGGCGCGACAACAGGGGCTTCTCAGGTAATTCATGCATGGCTTGCCTCACTCGCTTTATCGGTTTTGTGATTTTCACCGGACTCACGCAGCAGGGTGCAGGCTTTTTCAATGGCATCCAGCATCGCCCAGAGAATATCGAGCTTGAACTGCAGGATTTCCAGCGCGCGAGCCTGCTGTTGTCGTGTCGTGAAATAATCCAGCGTCACTTCCAGACCATGCTCGACATCGCGTTCTGCCAGTGAGATGCGACTGCGGAAATAGTCCAATCCTTGCGGTTCAATCCACTGATACTGAGAAGGCCAGTTGGCAAGTCTGTCCTTGTGGATTTTTGGTGCAAACATTTCCGTCAGCGAAGAGCATACGGCTTCCTGCCAAGGTGCCTGGCGGGCGAAGTTGACATAGGCATCCACAGCAAACCGAACGCCAGGAACGACAAACTTCAATGACCAGAGATCGTCGCGACTGATGCCAACCGCCTCTCCCAGTCGCGTCCAGGCTTCGATGCCGCCTTCATTATCGCCAAAGCCATCGTGGTCAAGAATTCGCAGGACCCAACGTCTGCGCGTTTCCCTGTCAGGGCAGTTTGAAAGCACGGCGCCATCTTTCAAAGGAATATTGATCTGATAATAAAACCTGTTGGCAACCCAGTACTGGATTTCTTCTCTGGAAAGCTGGCCGCTGTTCATCCGGATATTGAACGGATGGTGAATATGATAACCCTCACCTTTGGCACGAAGCTGCCGTTCGAATTCTTTACGGTCCCATGCCTGCGGGTCTGTCTGTCTCTGGTTATAAACGGCCAGATCTGAAAGGGTGATGCTCACAATGTTATCTCCATGCCATCGACGGCGATCTCTATGTTGTGTCTCTGTAAAACAGCAGTCTCTTCTGAATCCTGATTCAGTATTGGATTGCTGTTGTTGATATGAATAAGAATTTTGCGTTTGTCATGACTTAAGGAATCAAGCACGCTGATCATGCCGTCGGGTCCGCTTTGGGGCAGGTGCCCCATCTCACCCGCCGTTTTCTTTGACAGGCCAAGCTGGATCATTTCATCTTCTGTCCAAACGGTGCCGTCGACCAGCACACAGTCTGCACGCTGCATGGCTTCAAGTACAAGGGGCTCAATCTGACCAAGACCCGGCGCATAGAATAGACTTTTTCCTGTCACCTCATTTGTAATAAGGAGTCCGATATTGTCACCCGTTTGCGGGTTCTGACGATTCGGAGAATAGGGAGGTGCCTTGCTGGAAAGCGGAAATGGCGTGATGGAAATATCAGGTAGTTCAGACAGGTGCAAGGGCGAACTGAATGCATCAGCCGTGACAGAAACGGGTCTGTGCTCCAGTCCACAATAATGAGAAAGCACTTGCGCCAGTGGCAGACCAGTGTTCAGGTCGTTCCAGACTGGCTGCGTACAGTATAGGGGAATCGGTCTGCCACTTTCACGCAGCATGAGCAGTCCGGTGACATGGTCAATCTGGGCATCCATCAGTAACACAGATGCGATACCAGTATCGCGAATGGTTCGTGCCGGCTGCAGTGCCGGATTTGACTGAATCTGTTTAAGGATGTCGGGTGAGGCGTTGATGAGCAGCCACTGTACGCCGTCTGTAGAAATGGCGATGGAAGATTGTGTGCGAGGAATCGCACGAATCGTTTGATTCCGCACGCCAGCACAGTTTGGACAATTACAGTTCCATTGAGGAAAGCCACCGCCAGCTGCGGACCCGAGTACAAGAATTTTCATAAGTTGCATGTAAAACGGCGCTGGCTAGTGCCAGCGCCGCTAGGTGTTAAAGCGTTGATACGCCGATTAGCGGTTGGCAATGTACATTGTGATTTCAAAGCCGAAACGCAGATCGCAAAACTCTGGTGTGGTCCATTTCATCATTGTCTCCAGTACAGGTTAAGGGTTGTGGGCTGGCGGGAAATTAATGCTTGCTTTGCCAGAAATTGACAGTGATATTTCCCATGCTATTACAACTAGTGATGCTGCCAGGAATGACTGTTGAATATCACGCAGTCGAATTAATGGTAGCATGACGCGCATATTTGTCAAGGCACATTAACCTGCAAAAAATCTCCGGTTAGCAAGTGTTAAAAAAATGACAAGTGCAATTTTTTCATCGTGTCATGGTTATATCAATCATGACGGACGGAGCCAGAAGCAATGAGTTCAATCTTGTCAGAAGGATATGTTGCAGTCACGCATGGGCATGAAATCTACTATGCCGAATTTGGCAATCCCCATGCGCCGGCTGCGGTCGTTCTGCATGGTGGACCTGGCAGCAGCAGTCACGTATCCATGCTGAAGTGGTTTGATCTCTCGCGCTGGCGCGTCGTGCTCTTTGATCAGCGAGGGTGCGGAAAGAGTCGTCCGTCGGGCAGTCTGGAGAACAACCTGCCCGGCGATCTGATCGACGATATTGAACGCCTCAGATCCTGGCTTGATATTGACAGCTGGGTTGTTGTAGGCGGATCGTGGGGTGCCTACCTGGGTCTGGAGTATGCAGCCAGGCATGGCGATGTGGTACGTCATCTGGTGCTTCGAGGCGTGTTCCTGCCATCCCGGCTGCAGATAGACTGGTTCTTTCAGCAACTGCGTGCACTGGTCCCACAAGCATGGGAAGACCTGACCCACGGTATGAGTGAGAAGGAAAAGGAAAATGTGTTGCCGACCCTGAGCCAACGGCTGCTGGGGAACGACACTGCAACGATTGCAAAGTCCGCTGCGAGCTGGGGACAGTATGAAGATGTCATTACAAACGCCATGCTGCAGCGTGGCCGGCAGCAAAAGGATGCGCGTGCAGCAGATTCGCATTTGTCATCACAACAAGATGAGACAAAGGAAAAGCAGGCGGCCGCAAGACGAATCGACAAGTTCAGGATTCAGGCCCATTATCTGGAAAATCTGGGCGCCAAAGACAGGCCTGCGATACTCTCGGCTTTGCATTCGATATCGTGCGCGACTACCCTGATCCATGGCACGCACGACTGGATATGTCCCCCGGCCAATGCCGTTCTGGTTCAGCAATCTCTGAGAAAAGCGCAGATACGATGGGTAGAGGGTGGCACCCACACCACCTCGGATGCGCTCATTTGTCGGGCGCTGTCGGAAACACTGGCGGCTTTAGCGGAAAAGGCATCTTAAACCCGGCAGCAATGAGGCAGGTGTATTGTGATAATACGGGGAATGGCACAGGCTGTATCGTATTCTGAACAACTCTCGGGGTAATTACAGCTGTCATTGGCTGCTGCAATTGCAGAGAGAGCACAGCATTTACTGGCGCTGAATGGACAACTGCGGACTTATTACCCTGATTTCTGTGTTTGGCATGGATGTTGCTTAAGTAGCCTTGAGCAGGACTCTCGAGCTACGAATTTGCGCGTCTCATTCAAAAGTAAAAGGTCGGGGACCAGCGCAGTTGGCATTCTTCAAAACCATACCGGAGACACATATGAGTTACAATATTCATCCAGCCGTTAACAATGGCGTTCAGGCAAAAACAGACAATAATTTTACCGGTGGCAAACTGGTATGTGATTGCGAAACAGATCGGGTAGAAGTGAATATCAATTCGCAATCAGCTCATAATCACCTTTGTGGTTGTTCAAAGTGCTGGCGTCCTGCCGGTGCACTGTTTTCCCAGGTGGCAGTTGTACCCAAGGAAGCGGTGCAGGTAACTGCCAATGAGAACAAACTCAAAGTGGTTGATGAATCCGCTGCCATCCAGCGACATGCTTGCACCGGTTGTGGCGTGCACATGTATGGTCGTATCGAAAACACGCAACATCCGTTTTACGGACTGGATTTTATCCATACAGAACGTTCTCCGGAAACCGGCTGGTCCGCACCAACGTTTGCTGCGTTTGTATCGTCAATCATCGAAACCGGCACTGATCCGGCAGACATGAACGGTATTCGTGCGCGACTCAATGAATTGGGTCTGCCTCCTTATGACTGCCTGTCGCCCGCGTTGATGGATGTCATCGCAACGCATGTTGCAAAATCAAAGCACGCATCTTAAGCAGGAGTTGAAGTAATGGAAACAAAAGCCGCTGTTGCCACCAAAGCGGGGGCACCACTCACGATCGAAACGGTACAGCTCGAAGGGCCACGTGCCTTCGAAGTACTGGTAGAAATCAAGGCATCGGGTGTATGCCACACGGATATGTTCACATTATCCGGAGATGATCCTGAAGGTATTTTCCCGGCCATTTTAGGGCATGAAGGCGCTGGCGTTGTGGTAGAAGTAGGGTCGGGTGTAACCACCCTTAAACCCGGTGACCACGTGATTCCTTTATATACGCCGGAATGTCGCAACTGTGAATTCTGCCTGTCACGCAAGACCAATCTTTGCGGCGCCATTCGTGCCACACAGGGCAAGGGTCTGATGCCTGACGGCACGAGTCGATTCAAGCTGGACGGCAAGGACGTATTCCATTATATGGGTACATCCACATTCTCCAACTACACTGTTGTGCCTGAAATAGCACTGGCAAAAATCCGCGAAGATGCACCTTTTGAAAAGGTCTGCTACATTGGCTGCGGTGTGACCACGGGTGTCGGTGCTGTTATCTACACCGCGAAAGTTCAGCCCGGCGAAAAGGTTATCGTGTTTGGCCTGGGCGGAATCGGACTGAACGTGGTGCAGGGAGCCAGAATGGCCGGCGCTGATATGATTATCGGCGTGGATATCAATCCTGAGCGCGAAGAACTGGCCCGCAAGTTTGGTATGACGCATTTTGTCAATCCCAAAGAAGTGGAAGGGGACATCGTGCCTTATCTGGTAGATCTTACCAAAGGCGGTGCGGATCACACATTCGAATGTATTGGTAACGTCAATCTGATGAGACAGGCGCTTGAATCCTGCCACAAAGGCTGGGGCAAGAGCACCATCATCGGGGTTGCCGGCGCCGGTCAGGAAATTTCCACTCGTCCGTTCCAGCTGGTGACAGGTCGCGTCTGGCAGGGTTCTGCTTTCGGTGGCGCAAGGGGTCGGACCGACGTGCCAAAAATTGTTGACTGGTATATGGAAGGCAAAATCAATATCGATGATCTGATCACACATGTCATGCCTATTGAGAAGATCAACGAAGCTTTCGACCTGATGCATGAAGGCAAGTCTATCCGTTCTGTGGTGACGTTCGACTGATCGTGATCTGGAGATTTTCTCTGTGAAAGAGAATTGGCCGGGCTCGCAACTGGGCTCGGCCTTTTAAAGTCTGTGTTCCTGTTGTGGCGGTACGGCTACAACAGTCACCAAGAAGGGGCGCTGAAGCAGCGCCCCTTCACCATTTCTCAGACTGATTTGTATGCCGTCATACTTGTTGCCGAAATTCAGTCTATTCGCATTAAGCCATTCAGTATGAAACACGCAACGAATAACGCCTGATACGTAGCACTTAACGCAGTTCGTATGACGTGCTTCGTAACAGGCGTTTCGTCATACAAACCGCGTTTCTCCAACTTCGCATCACGCAGCGACGGCGTCTTTCACGTAGATTTGCGCCATTTTTTCCAGCGGCACAGGTTTGATGGAAGAGGCACGTCCGGCGCAGCCAAACGCTTCAAATCGCTGTACACAAATATCGCGCGCCGCGGATGTGGCTTCCTTGAAAAACTTCCGTGGGTCAAATTCCGAGGCATTTTGCATCATGCAGCGCCGTATTGCACCTGTCATGGCAAGTCGGATATCGGTATCAATATTGACTTTCCTGACCCCATTTTTTATGCCTTCGCAGATTTCCTCTACAGGCACGCCATATGTCTCACGGATATCGCCACCGTGCTCACGAATAATGGCAAGCCATTCCTGGGGAACCGAAGAGGAACCATGCATGACCAGATGCGTGTCCGGAATGCGTTGATGTATCGCACGGATCCGATCAATGGCCAGGATATCACCCGTGGGTTTGCGCGTGAATTTGTAGGCGCCATGACTGGTTCCAATGGCAATGGCCAGCGCATCCACACCGGTTCGGGCAACGAAGTCTGCTGCCTGTTCGGGATCGGTCAGCAGCTGTTCATGTGACAGTATGCCCTCGGCACCGGAGCCATCTTCTTCACCGGCCTGACCGGATTCCAGGGAACCCAGGCAGCCCAGTTCGCCTTCAACCGAGACGCCAACGCAATGAGCCATATCAGCAACCTGTCGCGTGACCGCAACATTATATTCATAGGTGGATGGCGTTTTCATATCTGCCTGCAAGGAACCATCCATCATCACACTTGAAAATCCCGAGCGGATTGACGCCTGGCAGACGGCCGGGCTTGCACCGTGATCCTGGTGCATGCAGACCGGAATATCCGGATAGGATTCGATCGCGGCCTCCACCAGGCGTCGCAAAAAGGCTTCTCCCGCATATTTGCGGGCACCTGCCGAAGCCTGCAGAATGACGGGACTGTCAGTCTGTACTGCAGCCTGCATAATGGCCTGAATCTGTTCCAGGTTATTTACGTTGAAGGCAGGAATGCCGTAATTATGTTCTGCAGCGTGATCAAGCAACTGTCTTAGTGAAATGAGAGCCATGGTTTATCTCCTTTGGAAAAGGTGGGATCACAACTGTAAATCCCGGATTTCGCTGTTTTAGGAAGCAGGTTTGGGTTGCGGGTTTAGGATGGTATTTAAGATGTGCGTTCAGGTTGAGGTCTCAGGGTGCAGACCTGACCTGGGCGCGCACCGCCTCGCAGATGGCGTCTGCCGTCAAACCGAAATGTTTATATAGTTGCGCAGCGGGTGCCGATTCTCCGAATGTATCTATGCCAATCGTGGTTCCACCTTCGACCACACTCTGCCAGTACCAGCGGACACCGGCTTCAATGCTGACACGCGGCAGTCCGCCGGGCAGTACCTGTTCGCGCCATTCGGCTGGCTGGGCGTGGAAAAGTTCTACGCAAGGCATGGATACCACGCGCAGGACAATGCCTTCTTTTTTCAGGAGGTCTGCCGCAGCGACCGCAATTTCCACTTCAGAACCTGTAGCAATGACCACTGCCTGTGGATTTTGTTCATCCTGCAGGATATAGCCTCCGCGCAATATGGCATCGCGTTGTGATTCATCACGAGAAAAGGGAGTCAGGGCCTGACGTGACAGGACGAGGCAGCCTGGTCCATCGCGACGCGTCAGGACGGCGCGCCAGGCTTGTGCCGTTTCCTCACCGTCGCATGGCCGCCATACCTGATTGTTCGGAATCATGCGCAGGCAGGCCAGATGCTCGATCGGCTGATGCGTTGGTCCGTCTTCGCCCAGACCAATCGAATCATGAGTGAAGACATGAATGACGCGCTGTTTCATCAGCGCGGCCATCCGGATCGCATTGCGCGAATAATCGGAGAAAGTAAGGAATGTGCCCCCATAGGGAATGAAGCCGCCATGCAGTGCAACGCCGTTCATGACAGCCGCCATTCCAAACTCACGAACACCATAACTCAGATAATTACCATGACTGTTGTGATTGATCCAGACCGAGGACTTTGCGTTAGTCAGATTGGAACCTGTGAGATCTGCAGAGCCGCCCAGCATTTCCGGCATAACGGGAACCAATTCCTCCAGTACGAGCTGAGATGCCTTGCGGGTTGCGATTTTCTTATGCAGCGCCTCACTGGCGTTGAGCAGACTGTCCAATGTCTGTGTCATTGCCGAGGGAATTTCACCTGTCATGCGTCGCTCGAGTTCCCTGGCATCGTCTGGGAATCGGGCCTGCCAACGGTCATATTGTTCCTGCCAGGCTTGTTGGCGTACCGCGCCCTGAGCGGTGGCGTTCCAGTCCTCGACAATATCATCGGGCAGCTCAAATTCGGCGTAACGCCAGTTGCGTGCCGCACGCATGGCAGCAATTTCATCAGCACCAAGGGGGGCGCCATGTACCTCATGTGTGCCTGCACGCGTCGGAGCTCCATGTCCAATATTTGTGCGGCAGCAGATCAGCGTGGGTCTGTTCTGGCGATTTGCCTGGGCTTTCGCCTGCCGGATAGCAGAGTCGATGGCGGCAGGGTTATGTCCGTCGACATCCGGAATCACATTCCAGTTGTAAGCGCGAAACCGCGCTGCCGTGTCATCCTGGAACCAGCCGTCGACTTCACCGTCGATGGATATGCTGTTATCATCATAAAAGCAGATCAGCTTGCCCAGTCCCAATGTGCCGGCCAGCGAACACACTTCGTGGCTGATTCCTTCCATCAGGCAGCCATCACCCATAAACACATAGGTGAAGTGATCCACGATCACATGGCCAGGGTGGTTATAGCGCTGCGCCAGCTGTTTCTCTGCCAGCGCCATGCCCACGGCATTGGCCAGCCCCTGACCTAGCGGCCCTGTGGTGGTCTCCACGCCCGGCGTCATTCCGTATTCCGGATGTCCCGGTGTTTTCGAATGCAATTGTCGAAATTGCCGCAGTTCTTCCAATGGCAGATCGTAGCCGGTCAAATGGAGCAGCGCGTACAGAAGCATGGACCCATGTCCATTGGAAATAACAAAGCGGTCACGATTGAACCAGGCCGGATCTGCGGGATTGTGCGACAAGTGATGACGCCATAGAACCTCGGCAATATCAGCCATGCCCATGGGCGCGCCGGGATGACCCGACTGTGCCTGTTCCACGGCATCTGCAGCAAGAAAGCGCAGCGCGTCGGCGTGACGGGTTTCTCTGACGGGGATTTTTTCAGCAACATTCATACTGTTGTCCTTATGACTGTGAGGCGCGTTTTTTGCGTTCCATCATGCGCCAGATAAAGGGAGTGAAAATCAGCTGCATGGCCAGTTCCATCTTCCCGCCTGGGACCACAATTGTGTTTGCGCGGGACATGAACGAGTCGTGTACCATGTTCAGGAGATACTGAAAGTCGATGCCTTTGGGATTGGCAAAGCGAATCACGACAAGGCTCTCGTCCGGAGCCGGGATGTCCCTGGCAATAAATGGATTTGACGTATCGACACAGGGCACGCGCTGAAAATTCACATGAGTCAGGGAAAATTGAGGACAAATGTGATTGACGTAATCGGGCATGCGCCTGAGAATGGTGTCGGTAACAGCTTCGGCGGAATAGCCTCGCGTGGATTTATCGCGCCACAGTTTCTGTATCCACTCCAGATTAATGACAGGTACCACGCCAATAAGCAGATCGGGATATTGGGCAATATTGACTTTCTCGTGTACGACAGCGCCATGCAGCCCTTCATAGAACAACAGATCGGTTCCTTCGGGAATCTCTTCCCATTCGGTAAACGTACCTGGTTCCTGTTTGTAGGGCGCTGCCTCAAGTGTATCGTGCAGGTATTTGCGCCGTTTGCCCGTCCCCGTTTCGCTGTAGCTGCGGAAAAGGGTTTCGAGCTCGGCAAAAAGGTTAGTATCGGGGCCGAAATGACTGAAATTGGCATTGCCTTTTTTCTCGGCGGCCGCCTGCCGCTCTTTCATTTCAGCCCGGTTATACCGATGAAAGCTGTCCCCCTCAATGGAAGCGGCTGTCACGTTCTCCCGACGAAAAATATTTTCGAAAGTGCGCTTGACCGATGTGGTTCCTGCGCCAGATGAACCGGTAATGGAAATAATCGGATGGCGTTCTGACATCGTGCTGTCCTTTTTAAAGTTTGATATCTGCTAAATTCTTACCCGGCCAAGGGTTTTCAATTGTCATAAGCTTGCTGCTGCTCCAGCGCAACGCTGACGGTATTGCGTCTATTGCATATTGGCCGATTCCGTAAAGAGGCTTCGCTCATGAAAGAGGGGGTTGGGCGAATCAACCTGCCTCGGGTGCCTGTAATAGTCTTCAACCCGTTCGACCTCATTTTTGGAGCCAAAGATGAAGCCGATGCGCTGATGAATGTCGTCGGGTTTGACCTCCATGATGGGACCGTGCCCGGAACTGGCACGACCGCCAGCCTGTTCCACGATAAAACCCACGGGGTTGGCCTCGTAGAGCAGGCGCAATCTGCCATTACGTTCCGGCTTGCGTGTGTCCTTCGGATATAGGAAAACGCCTCCTCGCATCAGGATGCGATGGGCTTCGGCCACCAATGAGGCGATCCAGCGCATGTTGAAGTCTTTGCCACGCTCTCCGGATTTACCGGCAACACATTCGTCAACGTAGCGACGCACCGGATCTTCCCAGAAGCGGCTGTTGGAAGTATTGATGGCAAATTCGCTTGTGTCCTCCGGAATTTTGAGATTCGGATGCGTCAGCAAGAATTCACCCACCTGTGGGCAGAGGGTAAATGCATGCACGCCATTGCCAACCGTCAGTACCAGCATGGTCGCTGGGCCGTAAATGGCATAGCCGGCAGCGACCTGCTGGGTGCCGGGCTGCAGATAATCGTCGGCGGTCGTTTCCCGTTCCGGGTTCGGTGTGCGCAAGACAGAGAAAATGCTGCCTACGGAGACATTGACATCGATATTTGATGAACCATCCAGCGGGTCGAAAAGCAGCAGATAAGGACCGCGACGATAAGGCTGGGGAATGGCGTAAGGCTGTTCAAGTTCCTCGGACACCATGCCTGCCAGCTGACCGCCCCAGTGATTACCTTCAATGAACAGCTCGTTACTGAGCACATCCAGTTTCTTCTGATCTTCTTCCTGCACATTGACCGAGCCGGCACTGCCGTGGACGCCGGCAAGCGCGCCGCAGGCGATTGCATGTGAAATACGACGGCATACCAGGGCTATATTGAGGATGACACTATTGAAGTCGCCGCCCGCTTCGGGAAAGCGCCGACGCTCGTCAATCAGGAACTGGGTCAGGGTAGGGCGTTGAAGGGTTTTCATGTTTCCATCCTATAGTTATGTGTTTATCCGGCTTTCAATAAGGGGTCTGCGTGCAGGCAGCGGAGCGTGAGCATATCCACCATGGTCTGATGAACGCCATTGCCGGCGGGTATGGGTATTTCGGGATCACCCAGGTGCGGAAGAACGAGCATGGCATCGCTGAAATCCTGATCACGTGTGAAACTTGTCGGGGTAATGATGGTTGAAATACCGGCCATTGAAGCCGCACGCAGGCCGTTTTCTGAGTCTTCAAAGGCAATGCAATTGCCACTATGAACATTCAACGCGGCGAGCGCATGCAGGTACACATCCGGTGCAGGTTTCTTGTCGCCGGGCGTACTGGCGTCGCAGATCACAGCAAAGAACTTTCGCCAGTCCCGGCCAAGACAATGGTGCAAGAGCGCTTCCACGTTGGCAGGCGTGGTTGTGGTTGCAATAGCCATGGGCAGGCCGGAACAATAGGCATCCACAATCAGGCGGTGAATGCCAGGGCGTAATTCGACCTGGCCTTCCTGCACCAGACGCGTATACTCGTCGGTTTTCAGCTGATGAATGTGGCGGATCTTGCGAGCCGCTTCTGTGCTGGTGGCTGCCTCAGGGTCTTCCAGCAGCCAGTGATAGGCGATCCTTTCCTTGCCGCCGCTGATAGCCAGTAGTTCCCGATAGCGTTCTTCGCTCCAGTGCCAGCTCATCCCGGCAAGAACAAAAGCGGTGTTAAAGGCACGCAAATGGGCCGATTCGGTGTCAGCCAGGGTACCGTCCACATCAAAAATCAGGGCACTCAGCATATCATCGCTCCGTTATGTCTGTACCTGACTCGGCCGGATGACGTGTGGCGTCAGATTCAGGTTCCACCTGGGCCTCGTCGAAAACGCGGCTGGCGCGAATATCTGCGTCTGAGATGGTCTGCAGCGTCTCGTCACTGAGATCAGTAGGATTGCGCATAATGCGCGAGGCATGCCGCAGGCGCGCGCGTTCAAGGGCATTGCGTACGCTTCGGGCATTGGCAAAATGCGGTTGCTGCATACGTTTGACGATATAGTCTGCGAAGGCATTGCGCGCATCTTCATCAAAGCGGTACTGCATACCATCGAGCATGATGTCTGCAATCTTTTCCAGTTCCTGGGATTCATAATCCGGAAAATCGATATGATGGGCGACGCGTGAGGACATACCTGGATTCGAGGAAAAAAAACGATCCATCCGGTCTTTGTACCCGGCAAAGATCACAACCAGGTCGTCGCGATTGTTCTCCATGATCTGCAGCAGAATTTCGATAGCTTCCTGGCCGTAGTCCCTTTCGTTTTCAGGGCGATACAGGTAATAGGCTTCATCGATAAACAGCACGCCGCCCATCGCCTTTTTCAGCACTTCACGGGTTTTCGGCGCGGTATGTCCAATGTACTGACCTACCAGATCATCGCGTGTCACGGCTACCAAATGGCCGCGCCGCAAATAGCCCAGGCGATGCAGGATTTCGGCCATGCGCATGGCGACCGTGGTCTTGCCCGTGCCGGGGTTACCAGTAAAACTCATGTGCAGGTTGGGAGAGGAACCCGTGCGCAAGCCACGTTCCGCACGCAGCTTGTCCACGAGCAGCAAAGCTGCGATATCACGAATGCGCTGCTTGACGGGTACAAGTCCCACCAGTTCGCGATCCAGCTGCTCCAGTGTCTCAGCGATAGCAAGTCTGTCCTGGTCTGCGGAACTGTCTGGTTCTGTGGACGCATCCGTCGCACGCACGCTTTCGGCATCCGCCGCAACGCCTGCGTTCGACTGTTTACTGTCCAGCGTCTTTATTTTGTCATCGCTCTCAGCGTTCGCTGTGGTCTGTGTCATTGCGCTCTCCTTTTACATGGCACTACATGCTGCGACAATGAGGACGGGCGTATTCTGTTTGTGCCCGCCCGTCCGACTGTCATTCAGTAACGGCTGCCTTCCGGCGCCGCTGCCACGGCATAGCTCTCAGTTGAATACCGCATGCTGCGTCCGTCGACTTCCTGACGCACCAGCCTGAATCCGGGTTCATTTTCAGGACGGTTCACAATGAAAGACAGCACGACCGATTCGACGGTATGTGTATTGTCAAATGCAATAACACGGATGTAATGAGTGGGAAAAGTGCTGCGCGCCTGTTCAATCTGTTGCAGAATGCCTGCTGCATCGCGCAGATCGAACATCGGATTGCCAAACATCTCCCAATACGTATTGCGCGGGTGCGGATCATCGGTATATTCGATGCCGACCGCCCAGCCGTTGTCCAGGCAGTACTGGAGCTGGCTGGTAATCTGCTCATTGGTCAGATCTGGAAGAAAAGAGAAGGTACCCTGGGTGATTCGCATAATATGCTCCTGAAGGAAAATGGGTTACGCAACCGATGGCATCGGTGTGAAGTCGGAAGTATCGGTTGAGGCATAGTTGAAGGTGACATCGCCCCACGTATCCAGTGCGGCACGCAGCGGGCTGCAATGCTGGGCAGCCTCTTTGAGAATCTGCGGGCCTTCTTCGGCAATATTGCGACCTTCGTTGCGTGCCAGAACCATGGATTCCAGTGCGACCCGATTGGCCGTGGCGCCTGCCTGAATACCATCGGGATGCCCGATAGTTCCACCGCCAAACTGCAGCACAACGTCATCGCCGAACAGATCGAGCAACTGATGCATCTGTCCCGCATGAATCCCGCCCGAGGCAACCGGCATGACTTTGCGCAATGCAATCCAGTCCTGGTCAAAGAAAATACCGCGTGGCAAATCAACAGTTGTTTTGGCCTGACGACAAACGTTATAGAAACCCTGGACGGTCATGGGGTCGCCCTCAAGTTTGCCAACGGCTGTTCCTGCATGGATGTGATCCACGCCTGCAAGGCGGGCCCATTTGGCAATCACGCGGAATGAGATGCCGTGATTTTTCTGGCGTGTATATGTTCCATGTCCGGCGCGATGCAAATGCAGAATCATGTCATTCTGCCGGCACCAGTTGGACATCGACTGAATCGCTGTCCAACCCACAACCAGATCGATCATGATAATCACGGATCCCAGTTCTTTGGCAAACTCGGCACGTCGGTACATTTCTTCCATCGTGCCTGCGGTGACGTTCAGATAACTTCCCTTGACTTCGCCGGTTGCGGCAGAGGCTTTATTGACGGCATCCATCACAAACAGAAAGCGATCACGCCAGTGCATGAAGGGTTGTGAATTGATGTTTTCGTCATCCTTCATGAAATCCAGACCGCCCTTGAGGCCCTCGTAGACAACACGACCGTAATTGCGTCCTGAAAGACCGAGCTTGGGTTTGGTGGTGGCACCCAGTAAGGGACGACCGAATTTGTCCAGACGCTCACGCTCAACAATGATGCCGGTAGGCGGGCCGGAAAAGGTTTTCACATAGGCCACAGGAAAACGCATATCTTCGAGCCTTGCTGCCTTTAGTGGTTTAAACCCGAACACATTGCCGATGATGGAGGCAGTCACGTTTGTGATAGAACCCTCTTCGAACAGCGATATGTCATAGGCAATATAGCAAAAGAACTGATCTGCGCTGTTGGGTACAGGTTCAACACGATAGGCCTTGGCGCGATACTTGTCGCTCGCAGTCAGTCTATCGGTCCATACGACGGTCCATGTTGCTGTGGAAGATTCACCCGCGACAGCGGCAGCAGCTTCAATAGGATCAACACCTTCCTGGGGTGTGATACGGAAGACCGCAAGAATATCGGTATCCGATGGTTCATAGTCGCCATCCCAATATCCCATCTGTGCATATTTCAGTACGCCGGCTGCATAACGTTTTTTTGAATCTCTGATCTGGACTGTGCTGACATCGTTCATTGTTAATCTCCTGAATGCTTTGTGTAGTGAAGCCGGCAGGAAAGCTAAATCAGGCCGGTATGAAGAAACTATACAAATGTGATTGCTTCAGGTCTAATAATAAATATCGAAAAAAACATAAGCGCAGGCTTATCAATCCTTATGCGACGTTATACGCTGAGACAGCTTGATACCTTTCTGGAAGTTGCGCGCGCCGAATCTGTTTCACGCGCGGCGGAAAAGCTGCACGTGACGCAGCCGGCGGTATCCACACAATTGCGGCAACTGGAAGAAGCACTCGGTATCGCATTGGTTGAAGCCAATGGCAGACAGATTCGTCTGACCGAGGCTGGCAGAGAAGTGGAGCAATATGCCATTGCAGCGACATCACAACTGAGTCAGCTTGACGACGCAGTAGAAGGCCTGCGAGGATTGCAGCGCGGACGCATCAGTCTGGGCATGGTAGGGACAGCAAAGTATTTCGTGCCCATGCTTCTGGTGCACTTCCGACGGCGCTTTCCTGCAATTGAAATGTCGCTTCAAATACAGAATCGCGATCAGATTTTCAATATGCTTGAGCGCAATGAACTGGATCTGGCTGTTACCGGCAGGGTACCGGACCGATTCGATTGCGTATCCGAACCGTTCGCCACCAACCCGATGGGCTTTGTGAGTGCACCGGAACATCCATTGTCGCGACGACGTCAGGCCCCCTTATCCATTTTCAATGATGTTGATTTTGTTGCCCGGGAAAACGGGTCGGGCACACGCGCAACCATGGAAGCCATTTTCAATGAGCATGGCATCGCGCCGAATATTGTGATGGAAATGCCCAGCAATGAATCGATCAAGCAGGCGGTGATGGCCGGCATGGGCATCACTTTCCTGTCCTTGCGCACGGTTCGGCATGAACTGGCCGCAGGTCATCTGGCGCTGCTTGATATACAGGGCATGCCCATCGTCAAGCAATGGCGAATTGCCCATCTGCGAACAAAAAAGCTTGCGCCAGCGGCCATTGGTCTGAAGGAATTTCTGATGACAGATGGACCCGCTTTGATTAATGTGTGGGCCTGAAGTCACGATGGGACACTGTGTCACGCAAGCGTCACACGCCTGGAATTTTTTGGGCAAGCTGTCTCGAATTCGTCAGTGACACAGCGCTTGCGGGCACCAATTTTTCACTCCATTTCTTCTCCCTCTTATTGTCTTCATGGGCGAGTCAAGGCAGACACGCTGCTTCGTCTAAGGGTTTATCACTAGTTTTTCGTTGTTGGTATGGATATTGCTTTGAATCGAATGCGAGAGGTCTGAACGCAAAACTGGCAGGGGTGTTATCGCAAATGTAATTTGTATTGTGATAACGAAACTATACTTCGAAGCAATAATGGATGGAGACAATATATGAAGCGATTACTGCTTTCCATGACGATCGCGATGGGGGTGGCGTTGCCATATGCCCATGCGAACGACAAACTGATCGAGCTTTCCAAGAGCGACGAGAACTGGGTATTGCCCGGTAAAACCTATAGTGCAACCAACTTCAGTCCGATGAAGCAGATCAACGTGGACAACGTTGCCCAGCTGAAGCCGGCATGGAGTTTTTCAACCGGTGTGCTCAACGGACACGAGGGAACGCCGCTGGTGGTGAACAATATCATGTACGTTCATACACCGTTCCCTAACACGACTTATGCTGTTGACTTGAAAGAACCAGGAAAAATCCTGTGGAAACATACGCCGAAACAAAGTGCAGCGGCACGTTCTGTTGCATGTTGTGACGTGGTCAATCGCGGTCTGGGTTACTGGCCTGGTGATGGTAAAGCGCCAGCGCTGATCCTGAAAACCCTGCTGGATGGCCACGTTGTCGCGCTTAATGCCGAAACGGGTGAAGAGTACTGGAAGGTGGAGAACTCTGACTATAAAGTTGGTTCCACACTTACCATCGCTCCGTACGTTGTCAAGGATACCGTTCTTATTGGTTCATCCGGTGCTGAGCTCGGTGTGCGTGGTTATGTCACTGCCTACGATGTCAAAACGGGTGAACAAAAGTGGCGTGCTTATGCCACAGGTCCTGATGAGGATATTCTTCTTGCAGATAACTTCAACGAGAAGACACCTCAGTACGGTCAGAAAGGACTGGGTACAGAAACCTGGGAAGGCGATGCCTGGAAAATTGGTGGTGGTACAAACTGGGGTTGGTATGCGTATGACCCAGAAACCAACATGGTGTACTTCGGTACCGGTAACCCCGCGCCGTGGAATGAAACCATGCGGCCAGGTGACAACAAATGGACAATGGCCATTTGGGGTAGGGATGTTGATACAGGACAGGCGAAATTTGCTTATCAGAAAACGCCACACGATGAGTGGGATTATGCCGGCGTGAACGTCATGATGCTCAGTGAGCAGAAAGATAAAAACGGGAAAATGCGCAAGTTGCTGACGCACCCCGATCGTAACGGCATTATTTACACGCTGGATCGTGAAACCGGTGAAATGGTATCGGCCGATAAGATCGACGACACTGTGAACTGGGTCAAGAAAGTTGACCTGGAGACCGGTTTGCCTCAGCGGGATCCTGAATTTGGTACACGTATGGATCATAAAGGCCGCGATATCTGCCCATCAGCAATGGGCTATCACAACCAGGGCCACGATTCCTATGACCCTGATAAGCAGCGTTTCTTCATGGGTGTAAACCATATTTGTATGGATTGGGAACCGTTCATGCTGCCATACCGTGCCGGCCAGTTCTTCGTTGGCGCCACACTGAGCATGTACCCAGGGCCAAAAGGCGATCGCCAGAATTTTGTTGGTCTGGGACAGGTCAAATCCTATGATGCAATCACTGGTAAATTTGACTGGGAAGTCATGGAGCGCTTCGCAGTGTGGGGCGGTACGATGGCAACAGCCGGCAATATCGTGTTCTACGGTACGCTGGATGGGTTTATCAAAGCACGTGATACCCGCGATGGCAAGCTTGTATGGAAGTACCGTCTGCCTTCTGGTGTAATTGGTCACCCAATGACATACATGCATGATGGCGTTCAATATGTAGCCATTTATTATGGTGTTGGTGGCTGGCCTGGTGTCGGTCTGGTGTTCGATCTTGATGATCCGACTGCCGGTCTTGGTTCAGTAGGTGCCTTCAAGAACATCCAGCATTACACCGCCATGGGTGGTGGGGTAATGGTGTTCTCTCTGGACGGTAAAGGTGCTTACGATGATCCAGGAAAGGGTGAGTATGCCTCCGCCGCTGGTGCTTCCAAAGGTGGTGCGTCTTCCGGTAGCGATTCAGCCAAGGCAACGCCAGCCAGCGGTGATGGTGCCAAAAAGGCAGAACCTGCCAAGATGTAATCATCACAACGTTTGACGGTCCCGCCGCTAACGGGGAACCCGCCATCTTGCCGGATGGCGGGTCCGCAGAATCAAAAGGCAACAGAACACGAAATAATACGACAATCATGTCGTAATAACGGAGACAACATATGATGAAAGCGATGCGTAGGGAATTGGCCTGCCTGAGTCTGGCTGTGCCGATCATGCTCTCTGCGACAATGTGGGCAGGCGCTGCTCATGCACAGCAGGTAGATGGCGAAATTCCTGCGTCTCCGGACACACTGCGAATTTGCGCCGGTGCAAACGAAAATCCATATTCAACCAAGGATGGTACCGGCTTTGAGAACAAGGTTGCCAATGCACTGGCAGAGGCGATGGGAAGAAGACCCGTGTTCGTATTCACAGATAAGCCTGCGATTTATCTGGTGCGGGATTTTCTGGACAAGAATCAGTGTGATGTTGTAATGGGGCTGGACACAGGAGACGAGCGTGTTCTGACATCAAAACCCTATTACCGGACAGGCTATGTTTTTGTCACCCGCAAAGACCGGAATATCCATATCAAGGACTGGGAAGATGACGAACTGGCGAAGCTGACCAATATCGCGATGGCGGTTGGTTCCCCTGCCGAAGCCATTCTTAAGGCTATCGGGAAGTTCGAAACGAACATGAATTATATGTATTCGCTTGTCAATTTCCGTTCGGCAAGGAATCAATACATTCGACTTGATCCGGCACGGATGGTTAACGAAGTCATACAGGGCAATGCAGACGCGGCAATCGGCTTCGGTGCTGAGGTCGGACGTTATGTGAAAGCCTCCAGCGTTCCTTTGACAATGGAATTTGTACCCAAGGATCGCGTTGCAGATGGTCAGGGCAAGACAATTGAATTCAACTATTCTCAGTCAGTAGCAACACGCAAGAACGATAGTGCGCTGATGAAAGAGGTGGATGCTGCCCTTGAAAAGGCACAGCCACAAATTACACAAATTCTGAAAGAGGAAGGCATTCCTCTGTTACCAGTAGAGTCGAAGTAAGAGGAGCCCGGAGTAATAATTCCAGCTCAACATTCCAGGAGATGAAGATCGTATGATGAAGCATGCATTTACCAAGCCCGCATTACTTTTTCTTGTCGCTGCGGCCTGTGCGGTTCCCGTCGCAGCACAACAAATGCCTTTCATTAATATTGTGACAGGCGAGCCCCTTGATCTGGAGTCAGGAAAGGAAGAGGGGCGCGACACGCCGGCAGTCAAGGAGTTTATGCAGACGGGCCGCAATCCTTATAACGAGAACGAAGAGGCGCTGGCTAAAGGCAAGGAGATTTTTTCAACTTCCTGCTCAGGTTGTCACGGACATCTGGCTGAAGGAAAAATTGGTCCCGCTCTTAATCATGGCAACTGGACATATGATCTGGAAGAAGACAAGGCATTGTTTGAAGTCATCTTTGGTGGTGCCGAGCGCCAGATGGGGCCGCAAAATGAATTTCTGACACAGGACGAAATCCTGCATACTATGGCGTGGGTCAGACATTTGTATACCGGCAAGGCTGAAGAGGCTGAGTGGCTGACTGATGAGCAGAAAAAGAAATTCAAGCCGTACAAGGAATAATTCGCAAGCTGCGAATGGAAAATCTTGCGTTGAAGACGCGGGAAACGGGTCCTGCACCTGATGTTCAGTTTTGATCAACGGGCAGGGAATGATAAAAGAGGAGCAAATGATGAGACAGAGTATAGTACGTTCGATGGTCGTGGTAGCGGGCGCGGCGGTATTGGCCCTTGGCTCGGCCGGTGTTTATGCCTATGACGGCACAAAGTGCAAGGCGCCAGGCAACTGCTGGGAACCCAAGCCGGGTTTTCCTGACAAGGTCCAGGGTTCCAAATATGATCCCAAGCATGACCCCAAGGAGGTGGCCAAGCAGCAGGAAAGTATTCAGAAGATGGAAGAGCGCAATAAACTGCGTGTTGAGAATTTCAAGAAAACGGGCAAGTTCGAGTACGACGTCAAGAAAATTCCCGCGTCCTGATCGCTTCGTGGGGCGGGCCGTGTATGCCTGAATCGTCGCTGACGATTCAGGCTACTACCTGCGCCAGGAAAGCGAGGTCACGATTGCTGAATCGTTTTAACGTGACACGAAATGAACGTTTGGGAGAAAAGATTCATGGTTCAGGGTACTTCCGGTGCGGACATCGACATTGTTCAATGGCGCGAGCGAGCGCTCAGCTTTGAACGTGAAGTCGCAAAGGTGGTGATCGGGCAGACCCGCAGCATTCGTTTGATCACGATTGCGATTTTTGCAAGAGGTCATGTATTGCTGGAAGGCGATGTAGGCGTCGGAAAAACGCTGATGCTGCGTGCTGTGGCGCGCGTGGTTGGCGGTGCCTATGGACGGGTGGAAGGCACAATCGACCTGATGCCAGCCGATCTTATTTATCACACTTATCTTAACGAAGAAGGTCGACCCCGTGTTGACCCGGGGCCATTGATCGCACATGGCTCGGATATGTCGGTCTTTTTCTTCAACGAAATCAATCGCGCTCGTCCTCAGGTTCATTCATTGCTGTTAAGGCTGATGGCCGAGAAAGCCGTCAATGCGTTCAATGCAGACATTCCGCTGCCTCACGTATTGGTGTTTGCTGACAGAAATCAGATTGAAAAAGAAGAGACCTTTGAGCTGCCGGCGGCGGCCAGAGATCGATTCTTCATGGAGATTGCAGTGCAGGCGCCGCAGGATCGGCAGCTGCGGCAGGATCTGATTTTCAACCCGCGCTATTATGATGTGGATAGCCTGATCGAGGAGCTGTCTTCCGGTTTGCTTGAATACACAAAGCTGAACGGGGTAGCAGCGCGAATACAGCAGGAGATTCAGGTCAGTAATACGCTGCAGCAGTACGTCGTGAGCCTTTGGGACGCCGTGAGATATCCGGAACAAAATGGCATAGACCTGCAGGGCATCGACATGGCGCGGCTTGTGAAAGGAGGCGCCAGCCCGCGTGGCATGGGTATTTTGGTGCGAGCTGCCAGAATTCTAGCCTGGCTGGAAGGCCGGGACCACGTGATTCCAGAGGACGTGCGTGAGGTTTTTTATGAAACGGTCGCACATCGGATCTTTCTGAATCCGATTTATGAGCCACGGCGAGACGAAATCCTCCCGGAATTTTGCCACCGGATTTTCGCGAATGTGGCGGTGCCATGATTCGATCCCATTCTCCCACAGCGACGATCGATGCCCAGGGTGGTGTCGATTCTGACATTTCCAATTCTGCTGCAGCATCGAGGGGAGATATTGATTACGCATTGCGCTGGCGTGTACAAGGTATTCATCCGGGCAGCCACCGTGGTACGGGTTCGGCAGACATGGGCGTCTTTCGCGGACTGGTTCCTTTCGAACGTTCACCCGATATGCGACGTCTCGACTTGCGGCGTAGCATGCGCGATCCCTTCGGCCAGCTGTATGTCAGGCAGTACCAGCCACGCCTTGCAGTTGCGGTTTACGTCGTAGTTGATGTCTCGGCTTCCATGGCCGCAGGCGGAGAAAAAGGCAAAATGGCCATAGCGGCCCGACTATGCAGTCTGCTTGCGCGGGCAGCGCATCGCATTGGCGACAGTTTCGGACTTTACGCCTGTGGCCGGGAGGTCCACGAGGAAATCAGTTTTGCAGCCAGTCGCAACCGGGCTGGCGTTACAGCCATGCTGGACCGATTGAAACGAACCGAACCTTCGGATAACAGTGCCAGCGGATTAATGGCAGCTGTTCCGTATCTGGCAGGTCCGCGCAAACTGGTATTTCTGATCTCTGATTTTCTGTTCCCTTTGGAGGATGTAGATCAGACACTTGGCCTGTTTGTGCAGCATGATGTGATTCCTGTTGTTCTTGAAGATAAGGCGATCGCTGGCCTGCCTGATTGGGGAATTGCCGATTTTGCGGATATGGAATCGGGGCAACGCCGGTTTGTCCTGCTTCGCCCATCGCTGAAACGACGCTGGCTGGAGATGGCAGCGCAGCGACAGGAGGGAATGAACGAGATTTGCAGGCAGCACGGTAACCTGCCATTCAGAATACAGGACAGGATTGACACAGAGGCATTGAATGCCTATTTGCTGGGGCGTTAGGAGGCAGGATGTTACGTAGGTTGTCGCCTTTTTTGTTGCTGTTGGTGGCGCTGGGTTTACTGGCCCAGTCCGGATACGCGCGTGCCAAAGTCGATAGTCCGCAGGTCAGTCTGCCCCGTCCGGCAGGCTGGATAGTTGGAGACATCATTCCCGTCAAAATTGATATCGCGACCAGCGGGATGTCGTTGCACCGGTCCGGACTGCCTCAGCCGGGACCGATTAATTACTGGCTGGATCTGCGTTCAGTTGATATCGAGGAACGATCGGAAGCAGGGCAGCAGCACTACCAGATCATCATGAATTATCAGAGCTTTTATGTTCCGCTGGATGTAAATACCAGGGAAATACCGGGCTTTGATCTGGTATTTGGCGAAGGTCAGGAATCAGAGACAGTACGTATTGAGCCTCAGCACTTCACCATGTCTCCGCTGCGTCCGGTGGCGTCTCCTGGCGTTTCTGTAGAAGAGCAGATCCGCGGTGATGCGCCTGTGATGCTGATACCAACAAAAAGACTGATGCAGGCGTCTATTGCGCTGGCATGTCTGATTGTCATTCTTGCCCTCATTCTGGCGATGCATTACGCTGTCTGGCCTTTCCACAAGCGCCGGGCACGGCCGTTGGCGCAGTCGGCACGCCGGGTTCAGAAACGATTGCGTTCAAATGATGCGGCTGCATATCGCGACGCGATGGTCGAATTGCACCGGGGGCTTGATACCACCAATGGCCAACGGCTGCTTGCCAGTGATGTGCCTGATTTCGTGCACAGACATCCGGAATTTGAGTCAACACAGACGCAGATCCTGAATTTTTTCAAGGCTTCCGGGTTCTGGTTCTTTGCCGGGAGCGAAGATGAGGCAAGGAAGACGCTGTCGCCCGACGATCTCACGCGCTTTGCGCGACAACTGGCAGCAGCAGAAAGGAGCAAGCCATGATCGCTTTCTTTCGCTCACTGGCTGTGGAATCGCCGCTATTGCTCTGGCTCCTGCCGCTGTCGTTGCTGCCATTTTTTCCAAAGCCGCGACAAGTCTCGGACTGGCCCTGGCTGGGAACGTTAAGTGCCGACAGACTCTCTGCATCGGCAGATATGGCCCTGCGCGTGGCTGGCTGCCTGGCATTGCTGGCGTTGGTGCTTTGCATGGCGGGTTTGTACCTGAAAGGAGGAACGCTGCAGAAAATGGGTACAGGCGCGCATATGGTATTGCTGATTGATCGCAGTTCAAGCATGAACAGCAGTTTTGCCGGCCAGGTGCCGACGGGGAAAGAGGAGTCCAAGGCCGCGGCATCAAAGCGCCTGCTAAAGGGTTTTGCCGCAGAGCGCAAGCAGGACAGGATCGGGATGGTCACGTTTTCGACAATGCCACTGTATGTCTTGCCGCTCACCGACAAAGCAGAGTCGGTTGATGCGGCCATCAATGCCATTGACCGTCCGGGCCTGGCCTATACGGATATTGGTCGCGGTCTGGCGATGGCCTTGTCACAATTCGACGAAGACAACGATCCGCTGGCATCACGGGTCATTTTTCTGGTTTCCGATGGTGCTGCAGTGATCGATATGCGCATCCAGAATGCGCTGAGAAAGGCAGTGCTGACCAGACCGGTACGGCTTTACTGGCTCTTTTTACGCACGGCCGGAACGGCCGGGATATGGGATGTTCCCAAGAGTCCTGAGGACGATATGCCCCAGGTGATGCCCGAGCGACATCTGGATATTTTTTTCAAGTCCCTTGGCATTACGTACCGCGCATTTGAGGCGGAAAATGCCGATGATGTCGCAAAAGCGATTGCTGAAATTGACAAACGCGAGAAGGCGCCATTGCAGTACACCGAGCATGTGCCTCGACGTGATCTCTCGGCCTATCTGTTTGCATTCGTGACACTTATCCTGTTGATATTGATTGCAGTACATTGCGCTCAGCGGATGGTCAATATTCACGGACAGGAGGGGCGGACATGATTGCAAAACCACAGATGAACGCAGGGACTCGCACGTCGGGTGCTAACGCTCCCGGGCGTCTGCTTGCGGCAGGTTATGTATGGCTATTGTGGTTTGCATTGATTGCTGCCTCTGCCGCACTTATATTTACCGTATTCGTCTGGCAGAAAGCCCGGAGTGATAACGAGATCATCGGTCAGCTTGCATCGCGCCACGACGTGGCTGTTTCCGACAGGGCTGATCCTGCAGTCAGACTGGCGCGTCTTACTTATCTGACCACAGTGGGAAGACTGGACGATGCCTTGCCTCTGGCGGAATCGATCAGTGCTGCCGCGACTGATCTGAATGGTGCACAAGTGGATCCACTGGCCGTCGAGGTCGCCGTTAGTGGTCTATACAATATGGCAAATGCCCGCCTGCGCCGTGCCATCGAATTGATTGGAACCAGCAAAAGCGATCAGGCACCGTCATCGGTGCGACTGGCCAAAGAATACTATGCCCGCGCCTTGCGGCTGAATTCTGGTTACTGGAATGCCAGGTACAACCTGGATATTGCATCGCGGCTGGTGCGCGATTTACCTGAAGGGCAGATGTCCGATGAAGATGAAGAACCTGAGTCTCCCAAGCGTCTGTGGACCGATCTGCCCGGCATTCCGAAGGGGCTGCCTTGATGCGTCTGAACATGTCAGGTCTTCGTCTTGCCTTATTGATTGTGGCGCTGTGCGTGTCCGCGTGGGGTATTTTTTCGCCTCATGTGCGCTCGCTTCAGGACAGGGCCGAAGTGATGTTTGTTATTGATATCACAGGCAGCATGAACGTACGTGACTATGGCGAGGGTGAAAAGCTGCACAGCCGACTTGAGCAGGTGAGGCAGACGCTGGGTCAGGCACTGGGACGAATGGCCTGTGGCAGCCGGGTGGGATTGAGCATCTTTACCGAAAGACGCAGCTTTATGCTTCTTGAACCCGTAGAGGTTTGTGAGAATTATGCACCCCTGTCCCAAACTGTCGCACAGCTGGATTGGCGAATGGCATGGGAAGGTGACAGCTACATTTCCAAAGGCCTTGAGTCCGGGATTGAACTTGCCGAGAGTCTTGGTGTTGGTATCGTTTTCTTCAGTGATGGGCAGGAAGCACCACCATTGCCACTGGCACAGGCCGAGCAGGGTCATATGATGATGCAGGGAGAAGCGCAGACCCGGGCGGCCGCAATCACCGGTGGGCAGTCTTCGGACGGAGGTCAGGGGGACAAAGTGAAAGGGCTCATCGTCGGTGTAGGCAGCAAGCAACTGTCTCCTATCCCAAGGTACGATGAGACGGGTCGTCAAATCGGCTTTTATGGGGAAGACGATGTAGAGCAGGAAAACCGCAGCGGCCCGCCACCGGCAGATGCCGCAAATCGCGAAGGGTGGCATGCCCGTAATGCTCCCTTTGGATCGCAAGCGGCCAAGGGCAATGAGCACCTGTCGTCCGTAAAAGATACGTATCTGCAAAAGCTGGCTGGCGCCCATGGACTGACTTATGTCTCCCTGTCTGATTCTGCATCGCTATTGAGGGCCATTGATTCGAATGCCAATAAACATCAGATCTCGACGTCGATTTTGCTGGCTCCGTATCTGGCCGCAATCGCAGCGGGATCATTGTTCATTTTCTATTTAACAGGCTTTGCGCGCGCAGGTTTCGCCTCGCGCCGTGCTCGTCGGATTCACAAGCGTGGGGTGCATACTCCCGCTCAGTCAGTTTCGTTCAACACCAAGGAGATTTAATTGAATAAAGCAACCATTGCCACCTTGTTTTTTTCCGCATGTCTTTCAGCGCAGGCGCTGGCGCATGGTCCGACGCCAAAAAAAGTAGAGGAGACCGTCAATATTACCGCGCCGCCCGCGAAAGTATGGGAAAAGGCCGGAGGTTTTGGCGGGATCTCGCAATGGCATCCGGACGTCAGCAAGAGCAGCGCTACCCAGGAGAACAAACCGGGATCGGTGCGTGAGCTGACACTCGAAAAAGGCGTGATCAAGGAAAGCCTGGATGAGTATGATGCCGAGAAATTGACATATAGCTACCGAATGGACGGTGAGAATCTTGAGGCCTTACCCGTCAGCTCTTATTCGGCCACGCTTACCGTAGAACCTGAAGGCGATGGCAGCAAGGTGTCGTGGATCGGCCGATTTTATAGAGGTGACACGAGCAACGAGCCACCAGAGAATCTGAATGATGAAGCCGCAATCCAGGCAATGAACGCATTTTTCAAAGACGGTCTTGCCGGGCTGAAAAAGACCGTAGAAGGTAAGTAGTAATGAGGCAAGGCAATATCTGTACGCGGGCCGGAATACGCGGAACACTGTTGATGTGTCTGTTGATGCTCAGCTGCGGGAACGCGTGGCCGGCCGGGTCCGCCCCGGAGAAGTACATCTATATTGCCAGTCAGGAAGGCAGTTCGGTCAGCATTGTTGATGTGCAGACCGACAGCGTCGTGCAACAAATCAGCGTTCCGGATAAGCCTGTATTTGTTGCCGTCAACAGAGACGGAAGTCGTGCTTATGTGACGCATCCGGATCTGGCCAAAATTTCGGTTCTTGACCTGAAGTCGGGTCAGGTGCTGAAAGTCCATGATTTTCCTGGAGAGCCCTTTGCTGCAACCCTTTCTCCGGATGAGACATCGCTGTTTGTTTCTGACTGGAAAGACAATGCCGTGGTACGAATTGATGTGGAGACTGGCAAGGAAAGTGGCCGGCTCACCGTGGGCGCTTCGCCGGCAGGGCTGACATTGGACGCTGCGTGTCGACGTCTGTACGTTGCCAACAGAGAAAGCGGTTCGGTCAGTGTCATCGATGCACTTGCCTGGAAGTCTTTGTATAGCGTGCCAGTCGGCGCATCACCATTTGCTCTGGCAAGCCATGACGACCAGATTTATGTAGCCAATGTCAAAGACAACACATTGAGTCGGCTTGAGTCCGGGTCGCATCGGGAAACCTGGCACGCAAAAATGGAAGCCATGCCCTACGGGATTGCCGTGACGCAAGACGGACAGCAGGCCTGGGTTACCGCCCAGCAAAGAGGGGTATTGCAGCGTATCAATGCTGACGGCACCGTGGTGCAGCCCGCGGTCAAGGTCGGGCGCTATCCTGAGGGTGTTGCCATTGCGAACAATCGGGCATACGTGGCTTCGTGGTTTGATGATGCGGTGGCGGTTGTTGATCTGGCTACGGGACAAGTCAGCAAAAAAATAAAAGTGGACGAAGGGCCGCGGATTGTTGCCACCCGTTCATTTTGCAAAAAAGAATAAACAAATGCCGGGAGGGGAGTATGTGGGTCGTAAAAGTTGACGGAAATCTGGCGCATGATCAAACGCTGCAGCAGTGGATTACCAAGCTGGGAACGTTAGGCGGGGGACGAGTGATTATTGTGCCGGGGCGATGGGGGGGTGTAGAGTTTATCCGCGACATGCAACGCCAGTGGCACTTTGACAGTCTGGTGGCGCACAATATGCTGGTTCTTGCCCGGGCCCAGTATGGTTTGATGCTGACCGCACTTGCGCCGCAGTTAACGCCTGCTGTCAATGCCAGCGCGATTCGCGACGTGCTGCAACGGGGTGGAGTGGCTGTCTGGATGCCGCTGTATTTGATGCGGGACCAGGCGGATGAACTTACGTCAGTTTACATGTCGTCTGATTGTATTGCCGCCTGGCTTGCCAATCATCTGAAGGCTGAGCGGCTGGTGCTGATCAAGACGCAACCCTTTTTCCCGAATGCTGATATCGGACAGCATATCCGCGATGGCGTACTGAATGCGCATTTCGAACGATACGCACGCCAGATCGCTTGCCCCATCAACATGCTGCACAAAAGTCAGCTTCAACTGTTTCATGAGATGCTGCTCAATGGCGATACTGGTGATTTGGCTGCGGGAAGTCGTGGCAATCTTGTGATCGCCTGAATTTCTGAACCTTCGATATCCGGTCATGATTTGATAAGTTCGGTTACCGGCATCGTGGCCACTGTTGTCAGAAGTCTGCACTCTGACAGCTCCGGTTAAAAACCTTTCCCGTTGTGGAAGGGTCTGCTAGGGTTTAACACTAATTGCGCAATTAAAAGGCTGCAGGTAAAACGGTGAGGCTTGCCGCGTAAATAAATAACAGTACATTAATCAAATCAACGATACGTTCTGGGAGGAATCATATGAGTGATGATATCGTTCAAAGGGTGATGGCAAACCCGAAATACAAGGAGTTGACAAAGACTCGCAGTACTTACGGCTGGGTCTTTTCCGTCATCATTCTTGTCGCTTATTACATTGGTTTCATCGGCATTATTGCATTCGATAAAGTGCTCTTCGCCCAATCGATCAGTGGCGGTGCCATGACCTGGGGTATTCCTGTAGGCTTCGGCCTGATGATCCTGATCATCGCGTTGACAGGCATCTATATTCTTATCGCAAACTCGAAATTTGACGCGATGGAAAGAAGTCTGTTGAACGATGTAGGAGTATCTCATGAATAAAGGTGTATCGCGTTTTCTTATCGGTATTGCCTTTACCGGTTTGTTTTTATCTCTGGCATACGGAGCCGATGCAATCGGGGAAACCAGCAAACAGCAAGTCAATCTCACGGCGATCATTATGTTCGTCGTTTTTGTTGGGCTGACGCTTTTCATCACTAAGTGGGCAGCGGCAAGAACCAAGTCGGCTTCTGACTTCTACACAGCCGGCGGCGGAATCACCGGATTCCAGAATGGCCTGGCCATTGCCGGTGACTATATGTCTGCTGCCTCCTTTCTGGGTATCGCGGCACAGGTCATGGCCAGTGGCTATGACGGCCTGATCTATTCCATCGGGTTCCTTGTTGGCTGGCCAATCATTATGTTCCTGATGGCAGAACGTCTGCGCAATCTGGGACGATTTACCTTTGCCGACGTGGCAAGCTACCGCTTCGCTCAGGCGCCGGTACGGACGTTCGCCGCTTGCGGTACCATCGTCGTCGTACTGTTCTATCTGATTGCACAGATGGTGGGAGCAGGGCAACTGATCAAACTGCTTTTCGGCCTGGACTACTGGATCGCGGTCGTTATCGTTGGCGTGCTGATGATGGTCTATGTCCTTTTCGGCGGGATGACTGCAACCACATGGGTACAAATCATCAAGGCCGTGATGCTGCTGTCGGGCGCGACGTTCATGGCGTTCATGGTCATGAAGCTGAACAACTTCTCTTTTGAAGCCATGTTTGCCAAGGCCGTTGAAGTCAAAGCTGCTGGTGCACAGGCAGCGGGCAAAACAGCTGAAGAGGCGCAGGCGGCGGGCATGTCCATTATGGGACCGGGCTCCTTCATCAAGGATCCGATCTCGGCCATTTCCTTCGGCATGGCGCTCATGTTCGGTACTGCCGGTCTGCCTCATATTCTGATGCGGTTCTTTACCGTTCCCAATGCCAAGGAAGCGCGTAAATCCGTGTTCTGGGCAACCACGTGGATTGGTTACTTCTACGTGCTTACCTTCATCATTGGTTTTGGCGCAATCATTTATGTGTCAACGAACCCGACCTTCCTGGATGCCAAAGGCGGTCTGCTTGGTGGCGCAAATATGGCTGCGGTCCATCTTGCCGATGCGGTTGGCGGACATATCTTCCTGGGCTTTATCTCGGCTGTGGCGTTTGCCACCATTCTGGCCGTGGTTGCCGGGTTGACACTTTCCGGGGCGTCTGCCGTGTCGCATGACCTGTATGCCTCTGTGTTCCGCCACGGCAATGTGGATTCGGCTACAGAGCTGAAGGTTTCCCGCATCACGACTTTTGTACTGGGTATTCTGGCAATCCTGCTTGGCATTCTGTTTGAGAAACAGAATGTGGCCTTCATGGTCTCGCTCGCATTCGCGATTGCGGCTTCGGCCAATTTCCCGGTTCTTTTCCTGTCTATTATGTGGAAAAAAATGACCACACGCGGCGCTGTGATTGGCGGTTTCCTGGGCCTGATTTCTTCCGTTGTGCTGACCATTGTGTCGCCAGACGTGTGGGAAGTTACCCTGGGCAATCCGGCAGGCAGTGCGCTGTTCCCGTATAAATCGCCAGCGCTGTTCTCCATGATTATTGCTTTCGTGGGTATCTGGTTCTTCTCTATTACAGACAAGAGCAAGCGCGCAGCCGTCGATATCGCCGCGTACGACGCACAACGCGTACGTGCCGAAACGGGTATTGGCAGTTCCAGGGCATCAGTGCACTAAACACGCTGATAGCGGTTAGTAAAAAACACGCGGCTTCGGTCGCGTGTTTTTGTTTGCGCTGTAGGAAAACTGCAACATTTATGAAGGTACAAAAACAAAAGCGGATAGGGGGCTTGCATTGT
Organism: Pseudomonadota bacterium; assembly: GCA_023387815.1. Lineage (GTDB taxonomy): Bacteria > Pseudomonadota > Gammaproteobacteria > Burkholderiales > Burkholderiaceae_B > Advenella. Next base: position 22,348 of record JAEWHK010000072.1, on the reverse strand, counting down.
TCATGCATTATTGTCTATAATCATTTTCTTCATTGATCCCCGATAGCTCAGTCGGTAGAGCGACGGACTGTTAATCCGCAGGTCACTGGTTCGAACCCAGTTCGGGGAGCCAAAATTCTCTAGTAGTATCAAGCATTTAAGCCACCTTCGCGGTGGCTTTTGTGTTTTCTATATTTGTTCAGAGTGGCGCGCAAGCTCAGTCTTTCCGGGCCAACATCTCATTCATAAGCAGGACCTTGGCGGTCGCCAAAGCCGGTAGAGTGACTGCCTGCTGGTCTTTCTTTACTTTGGATGGCATAGGAATGGGGCGCTTTTTATCGAAATATATTTCTAGCGCAGCCTCCAATGCGTCCTCAGCGTTCAGCAGCGCTTCCTGCTCATCGTCTCCAACAGAATTTGCTTCCGGAATATCGGGAAATCCGACAAGCAAAGTACCGTTATCGTCTGGCTTTAACGTGACGGGATAGGTCAACATGATTCATGCTCCTTATGACTCTGGGATGTGAGGAGGGGGCAAAGTTATAGGTCCTTGCTGAATGTAAGAGTTTATGTCAAAACGTAGCCAATATTAGCGCCAGATCAATTGGCTTTATGAGGTTTATGCAACCACTGGGCTAGCGGATTCATTTTCCGGTAAAGGTATTGCTCTAAAAATGGCTATCGGATTCAAGCCATAAGCATCCTTTTTTCGGCCGGCAAAAAGCCGAATGACATCAGACACCGAAGTTACAACTGCCGAAATGTGCGCAGGGTCGTCTGAAATGGACGCAGCATCAATCCCTGAAATTTCGTTAGGGATATCACTTTCGTTTGCATATAAAGTATCAGGCAAAGCATCCAGGGTTCCTGCCACATATACTTGTCCAGCAATCTGTGAACCGTATGTCATTCCTAATGTATCTGCATTTACTACGAAATTCTCGTTCTTCAAGTAAGCCCAGACCAGACAATTACTCGTGAAGTCTCGAAGGTATAGTTGAGGTTCGCCAGGCATTGCATCTATCAGTTTACCTATTGCGTCAAATTGGCGCTTTCGCTCGTCATTGTCCTTTTTATTTTGATAAGTGGTTTTCTCGTTCAGCTGAATCCACGCCAGTGATGGCGCGAGCATTTTCTGAAGCAATTTTATATCTAACAGTTGAGCGATGCCGGTCACTATTAAGATATCTCCAACCTTCGAACACTCAATATTTTTTGAGATCATCGATAGTTCTTGAAGTTTTTGAAGTACGGTGATCGGGATTGCCCATTCTAAAGAATGTTGCCTTTCCTGGCCTTCACTCGTTGTATCGCTTACGCTGCGAGTTACGTTCATCGCGATCTTCGGACCTGCGCTTATTGCATCCGAATCAGATCCGCTACAGTTAGATGAATATTTAACACTGGTTAGCAGTAAGCCATCTTCGGCCAGTTGAGAGTACCAAGAATTAAATCTATTTTTGTCTAGATAAAGGAAGTCGAATAGAAATTTGTCTTTCGTTTGTGAGACTTGCGCCACGGGTAGAATCCTTGTCAAACTTATTCTTGAATTCCTGGATCCTATTGCTTCTCTCATTCAATGAGCGCATCACCTCCTCGTAAGCAACAGTTCGCAATTTTTCCGTGCGCTTACCGTTTCGGGCTAACTTCGAAAGGAGGATGTTGATGACGTTCATGGCGGAATTTTAGCAATTAGTACCAAAAATGCAATAATTTCAATGAGTGCAGATTAAGTTGATTGTTACGTTGAAAACCAGCTAAAGGCCTGAGCTAGGTAATTTACGCAAGTAAAGTCGATGTCCCTCGCAAACACCTTCGGTCAATGGGTTTACTCAGGCTGATGATTCGATAAATATCATAGCGAAAAAGAAAAATCTCGCAAGCTAGTAAAAGCCGAACTGTCCTCCTGAGTGAATCTGGTTACAAGGCCCCGTTTCTGCCCGTCATAAAACTGTGGGATAATCCTGATATGACGGTCGCCGCAACAAAGGCAGTTTCTGGCGGCAGGGTGAAGTCGAGCCCGGATCGATCAAATAACTATTCTGATCCCTGGTGTGGAGTCAAAAATGAGAAAAATTCTGTGGCTGCTGTTCTCCTGCATTGTGAGCGTTGGTCTGGCGGCCTGCAGCGTACCCAGCAAGACCGATATCATGGGCAATGCCGATTACTTTGACCCTGCCTTCCTCAATAGCCATCTGATCAAGGACAAGACAACCGTATCAGAGGCCAGGCAGGTGTTTGGTGAGCCGGATCGCATGACCCGCAATTCCAATAATGAAACAACGCTCAAATATGTGCGCAAGTCGTCCGGCAATATGGCGGGCAATGTGGTTGGTGCTGTGCCGATTGTGGGTCCGATGGTGGACTCTGCGGGACGGTTGCTGAGTCCCGGCAAGTCCGATATGGGACAGCAGGTGCTGGAGCTAAAATTTGTCAATGATGTTTTTCAGTCCTGGGAAATGTAAGCCCGGGTTAACCGCGTCCGCGATACGGATTTCTTTACGCAAATGGAGTATGTGTTATGAAAGGGTTTGTTGAAGATATTGAGAATTTGACCGTAAGCAATGATCTTTACCGCAAGGTGCTGTACACGGGAAAAAATCTGCAGCTGGTGTTGATGACCCTGCAGCCCGGCGAAGAAATTGGTGCAGAGGTGCACGAGGATCACGATCAGTTTTTCCGCATTGAGCAGGGCGAAGGCAAGGTCATGATTGACGATGAGACCTATAGCATTGCCGATGATGATGCCGTCATCGTACCGGCCGGTGCCCGCCACAATGTCATCAATACGGGCGATGAGCCACTGCGTCTGTACACGATTTACGGTCCGCCGGAACATCGCGATGGCGTGATCCATGCAACCAAGAAAGACGAGCAGGAAGAGCATTTCGACGGCAAAACAACCGAATAGGTGATTGCCATGGATGCGCCGGCGCTGGCAGATCTTGGGGCCTTTGTGCAACAGCATCCGGGCCTGCTGGTGATCACCGGTGCCGGGTGCAGTACCGATTCCGGTATTCCAGCCTATCGGGATATCGAAGGTGCCTGGATGCGACCGCCGCCCATGACATTCCAGCAGTTCATGAGCGGCGAGCCTGCCCGCCAGCGCTACTGGGCGCGCAGTATGGTGGGCTGGCGCTATTTTTCTGCGGGTCGCCCGAACGCGGCGCACACCGCCCTAAAATCCCTGGAAGACAAAGGATATATCGGCCTGCTGGTGACGCAGAACGTCGACGGCTTTCATCACCAGGCAGGGCAGTCGCGACTGGTTGAGTTGCACGGTTCACTGGCGCAGATCGTCTGCATGAATTGTGGATGCCGGTTCGATCGTATTGATTATCAGCACCGGTTGCAGGCCGAGAATCCTGAGTGGGTGAAACTGACTGCTGTCATGGGCCCGGATGGGGATGTGGATCTTGAATCTGATTTCTCAACATTCCGGGTGCCACCCTGTACACGCTGTGGCGGTATCCTGAAACCGGATGTGGTTTTTTTCGGTGAGCCGGTACCTCGTGAACGCGTTCAGACTGTTTATCATGCTCTGGATCAGGCGAACGCCGTTCTTGTGGTGGGTTCTTCTTTGATGGTCTATTCGGGATTCCGGTTCGTGCGCGATGCCGCGGCCCAGGGTAAACCGATAGTGGCGATCACTAGAGGCAGGACCCGTGCAGACGCTTTGCTCGCGTTAAAGCTGGACACCGCCTGTGCGCCGGTACTGACCGCGCTGGATGATGGGTTGCCCAGGCAGTTTCCTGAGCTGCCAGAGCGTGAACGTGAGCCTGAGTCTGAGTCTGAATTGCAGGGGCGTTCTACTTCATATAAAGCGTTGCAGCCCACAGAGAAAGCAGGCCAATGGTCACAAAAAATGCAATGACGTAGCCTATCAGCAAGAGCAGGATTTTTCGTTTTCGTTCCATGATTGTATCTTCGTATTTTCAACTGTGATTATACGAGCTGTTTTGGCTGTGTGGCCTTCTCCGCCTTACAAAACGGACAGGCTCAAGCTATAATTCAAATTTCCTGCTACGGCCCTTTTCACCGGGCCCTTACTCCAATGACAAAGTATGTATTCGTTACCGGCGGCGTGGTCTCTTCGTTAGGCAAGGGAATCGCCGCCGCGTCATTAGCGGCGATCCTTGAGTCGCGCGGCCTGAAGGTCACCATGCTCAAGCTGGATCCCTATATCAACGTGGATCCGGGCACCATGAGCCCGCTGCAGCACGGCGAAGTGTTCGTGACCGAAGACGGCGCCGAGACCGATCTGGACCTTGGGCATTACGAGCGGTTTATATCAGCCCGCATGCACAAGTTCAATAACTTCACCACCGGCCAGATTTACGAATCCGTGCTGCGCAAAGAGCGCCGCGGCGATTATCTGGGCAAGACCGTGCAGGTGATTCCTCACATCACAAACGAGATTCAGGATTTCATTATCCGTGGCGCGCGCCAGGCCTGGGATGGTCAGACCGATGTCGCCATTGTGGAAATCGGCGGTACCGTCGGGGATATTGAATCCCTGCCATTTCTTGAAGCCGTGCGTCAGATGAGCCTGCGGCTCGGACGCAATGGTGCGGCTTTCGTTCACCTGACTCTGGTGCCATTCATTGCATCGGCCGGCGAACTCAAGACCAAGCCAACCCAGCACTCGGTTCAGAAACTGCGTGAGATCGGTATCTATCCTAACGCTTTGCTCTGTCGCGCCGATCGTGAGATACCTGACGACGAAAGGGCCAAGATTTCGCTGTTTTCCAATGTGCCGCTGGACGCCGTTATTTCCGTCTGGGACGCCGATTCCATTTACAAAATCCCGTCTATGCTGCACAACCAGCATCTGGACGATCTGGTCTGCGATGCGCTGGCCATTTCTCCGCCACCGGCAGACCTGAAAATGTGGGACGGACTGATCGATGCGCTGGAGCATCCGCAGCACGAAGTCCATATTGGTATGGTCGGCAAATATGTGGATCTGACCGAATCGTACAAATCGCTGATTGAAGCACTGCAGCACGCCGGCATTCACACCCGTTCACGCGTGGTCATCGAGTACATTGACTCTGAAGATCTAGAGGGCGGTGCCACCGAGAAGCTGGCATCTCTGGATGCCATCCTGGTTCCGGGCGGCTTTGGCAAGCGGGGGACCGAGGGTAAAATCCGTGCCATCCGCTATGCGCGAGAGCACAATGTGCCTTACCTGGGCATCTGCCTGGGCATGCAACTGGCCGTTATCGAGTTTGCACGCCACGTGGCGCAACTGGGCGGCGCCAACAGTACCGAGTTTGATCCTGCCGCGCCGCATCCGGTTGTGGCGCTCATTACCGAATGGATGGATCGCGAAGGCAAGGTTGAGAAACGGACCGCCACGTCTGACCTGGGCGGCACCATGCGCAAGGGCGCGCAACGCTGTCCTGTCAAGGAAGGCACGCGTGCTTTCGAGATTTACGGTCCCGAAGTCAACGAGCGTCATCGTCACCGCTACGAGGTCAATAATGTCTATGTGCCACGTCTGGAAGAGGCTGGCCTGGTCATCAGTGCCCGTACCCCCACAGAGAACCTGCCGGAAATGATGGAAATCCCATCGCATCCATGGTTCATGGGCGTGCAGTTCCATCCGGAATTTACCTCCACCCCCCGCAATGGTCATCCTCTGTTCACCAGCTATATCAAGGCGGCACTGGAATACCAGAAACAGCGGAAAAACAGTCAATAGGGAGCGCATATGAACCTTTGCGGCTTCGATGTCGGGCTGAATCGGCCCTTTTTTCTGATTGCCGGCCCCTGCGTCATAGAATCGCGGGAAATGGCATTTGATACTGCGCGCACGTTGATCGACATTACCGGCCGCCTGGGTATCCCTTTTATTTTTAAAAGTTCGTTTGATAAGGCCAACCGCAGTTCCGGCAAGTCTTATCGCGGTCCAGGCATGGACGAGGGTCTGCAGATTCTGGCGGATGTGCGTGAGCAGCTGAACGTACCGGTGCTGACCGATGTTCACGATATTACGCAGGTCGAACGCGTTGCCGCCGTAGTCGACGTGTTGCAGACGCCGGCCTTTCTCTGTCGCCAGACCGATTTCATTTCTGCCTGTGCGGCTACCGGCAAACCGGTAAATATCAAGAAAGGGCAGTTCCTGGCGCCTGCCGATATGCAGCAGGTGGTAGCCAAGGCCAAAGCGGCGGCCATCGAGGCCGGCGGCGACGGTTCCAATATTATGGTGTGCGAACGCGGCGCGTCCTTTGGTTATAACAACCTGGTGTCGGACATGCGTTCGCTGGCCATTATGCGTGCCACTGACTGCCCGGTGGTATTCGATGCGACCCATTCCGTGCAGTTGCCTGGCGGGCAGGGCAGTTCGTCAGGAGGGCAGCGCGAGTTTGTTCCGGTGCTGGCACGTGCGGCCGTGGCCGTCGGTGTTTCCGGACTGTTTATGGAAACGCATCCCGATCCTGCAAAAGCCTTGTCAGACGGGCCCAATGCAGTTCCTCTGGCGCATATGCAGGCTTTGTTGCAGTCACTGCTGGATATTGACCGTATCGTCAAGCAGCAGGGTTTTATTGAGGATCAGTTCACCAGCCACGCCGCTTAGGGACAGTTCTGAATTTCGGACAGTCCTGATTCTTTTTCCATCTGTGTTGTGAGCCGACCCGTCAGCTGTCGGTCCGTCACACACACCGACACCGCGAGATGCCGGTTAACCTTGTACAGGCATTATGGGCACCAGAACAATCGAGGTAAATGAGGAGAACGCGGCATCGGGACGGTTGTTACCATTCCGCCAATCATTACTTGCGGTACTGGGAATCTGTTTTGTAGGCATGCTGGTGGGTCTGGATCAGACCATTGTTGGCACAGCCCTGCCCACCATTGTTGCGGAGCTCAACGGGTTTGAGCTCTATGCCTGGGTCGGTACATCCTACCTGCTGACGTCAGTGATCACTGTTCCTATTTGTGGGCGCCTGAGCGATTACTACGGTCGCAAGCCCTTTGTAGTCGCTTCCGTTATCATTTTCACCATTGCTTCCGTGCTTTGCGGCATGGCCGGTAATATGACGCTGCTCGTGCTGGCCCGTGCACTGCAGGGAATCGGGGGCGGTATGCTGGTGGGCACGGCGTTCGCCTGTGTTCCTGACCTTTTTCCTGATGCCAAGGTGCGCCTGCGCTGGCAGATTCTGCTGAGTTCCTCGTTCGGCATTGCCTCTGCAGTGGGGCCATCGCTGGGAGGCTTTCTTACCGAGTATTACGGTTGGCGCTCGGTATTCTATGTCAACCTGCCGGTTGGACTGATCAGCCTGTTCTTTATCTGGCAGTATCTGCCCCTGATCCGCTACAAGCGTGAGCAGGCCATTCGGCTGGACTGGCAGGGCGCGGGTCTGATTGCCCTGTTTTTGGGGGCATTGCAGCTGGCCGTTGAGCTATTTGCCTCGCACGGCATTTCCTGGCAGGTCATCCTTTTTTCGGCCCTGTCGGTCTGTGCCTTCATTGTTCTGATTGTGTGGGAACGACGTCATGCATTTCCACTGCTGCCGCTGGAACTGTTTCGCGACCGCAGTCTGGCCACCATGTTCACCCTGTCTTTGCTTACCGGCTTTGTGATGTTCGGCATGCTGTTCTATGTTCCGTTATTGTTGCAGGGCGGCTTCGGGTATTCACCGAACGATGCGGGCATGCTGGTGACCCCTCTGGTTGTATGCATTACATTCGGCAGCATTCTGTCCGGTCGCATCGTGACGCGTCTGGCCCGTCCCAATCTGATTCTATATATTGGTTATGTGTTCACTGGCTGTGCCGTAGTGGGCGTCATTTTCTATGATCACGGTATGCCAAAGCTGCTGTTTCTGCTGTATATGACGCTGGGGGGCCTGGGTCTGGGTTTTATCATGCCAAATCTGACCATTTTCAGCCAGGAGCTGTGCAAACGGAATAATCTGGGTATTGTGACGGCACTGGTGCAATCGATTCGCATGATTGGCGGCATGCTTGGCACCGCCATCATTGGCACGATGGTCAATTATTATTTCGTATCGGGTATTCAGTCGAACGCCCGTAAGATAGGTTCTCCGGAACTGGTGACCGCGCTTTCTGATCCTCAGTTGCTGGTGCAGCTGGATGCGCAGACCAGTTTGATTGCCAGAATGGCGGCGTCAGGACTGGATGCCCGGCTCTGGCTGACCGCAGCACGCGAATATATGGTGGGTGCGATAGAATCGGGTCTGATCGTCGTACTGGTGGTGAATGTGCTTGCGCTGTTCTGGTTGCTGCGCCTGCCCCGAATCCAGTTCGCCAGTGTGAGTACCACAACGGTGGAACCGGCGAAACGCCGCTGGCGAACACGCCGACATCGCCGGAAAATGTAATGAAGCGATACAAGTTCCCTGGCAATGCCATGCGAAATTACAAGATTGCCTGAGTAAGGTACAATCTACGCAATAAAACCCTATCAAAATCACTGTTTATCAGGCAGGAAAGTCATAACCATGAGTGCAATTGTTGATATTATCGGTCGCGAAATTCTGGATTCCCGCGGGAATCCAACGGTAGAGTGTGATGTCTTGCTCGAATCCGGTGTCATGGGTCGGGCTGCGGTGCCTTCAGGCGCCTCTACCGGCGCACGCGAAGCCATTGAACTGCGTGACGGTGACAAGTCCCGTTATCTGGGCAAGGGTGTGTTGAAGGCAGTTGAAAACGTCAATACCGAAATTTCGGAAGCATTGATGGGCCTGGACGCGCAGGAGCAGACGTTCATCGATCACACACTGATTGACCTGGACGGAACAGAGAACAAGGAACGTCTTGGTGCCAATGCACTGCTGGCAGTCAGTATGGCAGTGGCACGCGCTGCGGCAGACGAATCCGGCCTGTCCCTGTATCGCTATTTTGGCGGCAGCGGCCCAATGAGCATGCCTGTGCCCATGATGAACGTGATCAACGGCGGTGCGCATGCCAACAATACGCTGGACATGCAGGAATTCATGATTCTGCCAGTGGGAGCAACCAGCTTCCGTGAGTCCCTGCGTATGGGTGCAGAGGTGTTCCATGCCCTGAAAAAACTGATTCACGGCCATGGCATGTCTACGGCAGTGGGTGACGAGGGTGGCTTTGCACCAAACGTGGCCAACCACGAATCTGCCATTCATCTGATTCTTAATGCGATTACAGAAGCCGGTTACGAGCCCGGTACGCAAATTGCCCTGGGTCTGGATTGCGCCAGTTCCGAATTCTTCCGTGATGGCAAGTATCATCTGGCAGGTGAGGGCAATATTTCACTGACGTCCGAAGAGTTCGCCAATCTGCTGGCCTCCTGGTGCGATAAATATCCCATCATCACCATTGAAGACGGCATGGCAGAAAATGACTGGGATGGCTGGAAAATTCTGACCGACAAACTGGGCAAGAAAGTGCAACTGGTAGGCGACGATCTGTTCGTTACCAATACCAAGATCCTGAAAGAAGGCATTCAGAAAGGTGTGGCCAACTCTATCCTGATCAAGATCAATCAGATTGGTACCCTGACAGAGACATTTGCTGCCATCGAAATGGCCAAGCGCGCAGGTTACACGGCCGTCATTTCACATCGTTCCGGCGAGACTGAAGATTCAACCATTGCGGACATTGCTGTTGCAACCAACGCGATGCAGATCAAAACCGGCTCTTTGTCGCGCTCCGATCGTATGGCAAAATACAATCAGTTGCTGCGTATTGAAGAAGAACTTGCTGAAGTGGCCCGCTTCCCGGGTCTGGATGCGTTTTACAACATCCGTTAAGCGCTTCGGCGCGAGTACTGAGCCCCTGTCATGCGCTTACTATACCTTACCCTGATGGTCGCCTGCATTGCCATTCAATACCCGTTGTGGTGGGGGGAAGAGGGTTGGGCGCGCGTGACAGTGCTCAAGCAACAACTGCAGGAGCAGGAAGAAAAGAACAAGGCCCTTCTGGCGCGCAATAACGCCATGGATGCCGAGGTTCACGATCTGAAAACCGGGTCAGATGCGCTTGAGGATCGTGCGCGAATTGAAATGCGCATGATCAAAAAAGATGAAACCTATGTGCAGATCCTCACACCAAACGAGCCGCAACCCCAGGTTCCGGTAAGTTATCAGGTGCCCGCTGCGCCCGAAACAAAAAAAACGGCTGATGCCACTGCGGCCACCACACAGGCTCAGAACAAGGCACCGGCTGCCAAAAGTTCGCAAAGTTCCGCAAGGGAGCAATCCAAAAGCGCGGCTGCCGGCCGTGCACATGCGAAATCTGATTCACGCAAACCAGCCCCATCCAAACCAGCAAAACGCACACAATAAAAAAGCAGCCCAAGGGGTGGATTGAATTTCGTCTTCGGGGTCTAGTTCAGACTTCATTTATCACTCACACGCGGGATCCTGCGGCAATGACATTTGCGGATCCGATTCCGATATTAGACCACTACTATGCGCAGCGAGAATATTTGCCTTGCTGTCGCTGACGTTGTCCGCCATTTGTGCCGTTTCCGGCATTGCTGATTTCTCTGTCATTTCTGACAAGACTGCGGTTTCTGCATCTCCTGTTGGTCCTGCCATTCCAACTGTCTGAGTCTTGGGCGTGGCAGACATCTTTGCTGCGTTTTCAATGTGTCCCTGACTTGTTGGTATTGCGATTCTCCCGCGTTTGTATCCTGCATCCGTGATGAGCGGGTTTTGTCGGGAATAGCGAACGTGTCGGGTTTGCGCCGACATCCATAGCACCGGGTGAGAGTGCATTTCAATCGAGATGCCTGTTCGAATGGGAACGACACCGAGTGTGCTCATGGGCGAATCTTTCTCGCCGATAGCACGTACGGCCTTGCGCAGCAGCGCCTTCATGCCGGGCACAACGGGTTGGTACAGATAAACCAGCTGCAGCTGCAGGGTATTGGCCTCGTAGATGGTGCTTCCGGAGAATCGTCCCTGGGGTATTTGCTGATGCTGTTCGAACTGATAGTTGTTGTTGATTGCGGGATTTCCACTCTCGATCGCGATGGGCAGGTTCTTCTGCATAAAGTCCGCATATTCGGCTGCATTCGGATGCAGGATTTCGATCTCCCAGGCCAGTCTGTCGTTGTCCCGTTCAAAGCGCCTCAGGGTGTCTTCCATTCGTGCACGAGCAGTCGGGAAGCGACCAGGCGGGGCATACAGAACAGTCAGTCCATGCAGGAATGCATCCTCAATGGCTTGCGGACGGGCATGGCTGACGCTCCCTGTGCGGGCTGCCTGCAGCAGGGCCAGGCTGAGCGCTTCCCGGGTCATGTTCCAACGCGAGGCTTCAAATGCTCCCATGCCAGCAAGCAGCAGGGCCATGGCAACCACCAGAAATTCAATTGCCGCGACCCCACCCTGATCTGTGGTCAGAGCAGCGGCAACGTGCCGCCTGCCGGTGTTCAGGCTGGCATGAGCGCGTGGCCTCGATTTAACCGATAGAAAACGAGACAAGCAGCAAGGAAGAAAAAGGAAGCCGCAAGGAAGTAGAGGAGTTAGTCCTCGAGAGAATGTTCTAAGGCACCAGGTTCGCAGATGAAGGATGTGTTGCATCCCGCAAGTTTGCGCATTTCTTTGGGAAATGTATATTGTGGAATGCGTCGCTGGATCAAAGGAGCCTGGGGCAGTGAACTGAATGGCAAAGGTTCAGTCTGGCCGGCTCTCAATTCTCGTGCAGTGCAACCGTCAAAATAGTCTGAACGGACGTAGCGAACGTATGAAACGGAACGGACGGCGGGGGACGAAACAAGAATGACGGGCGAGCGCGTGGAAAGCCGCGAACTCGCCCTGGATCAGCCTGTTGAGTAACTTCAATGCGCGACGGGTTTTTCCGGATCCGCAGAGGTATCGCCGTCGATAAACAGGCGCGCGCAATCAACGGCATCGAAGGTATAGGGTTTGCCGCAGAAGTTGCAGGCAATATCCACTTTATCGCGCTCACTCAGGATGCTTTCGATTTCAGCCTGTCCCAGCATTTTCAGCATATTGCCCACGCGTTCGCGCGTGCAGGGGCAAAACCAGCGTACGGCCTGAGGTTCAAAGGTGAGCAGCGGTTCTTCCCAGAAAAGCCGTCGAATGACGGTCTCAGGCGTTTCGCTCAGCAATTCCTGCTGGGTAAGCGTTTTGGCCAGAATACCTGCACGTTCCCAGGATTCCTGGTGCGCTGCTGCGTCTTCACTGGTGCCGCCATGATCGGGCAGGCGCTGCAACAACATGCCCGTGGCACGCCTGTCGTCTGCCGCGAGCCAGATATGCGTATCCAGCTGTTCAGACTGCTTCATGTAATGCTCCAGCACCCGTGCAACGGAATCGCCTTCCATGGGAACAATCCCCTGATAAGGTTGCTGGCCTTCCTGCCGGTCTGTCGGATCCAGAATGACGATAAAGCGACCATTACCATTACCGTTGAGCAGGGACTGAAAGCTGGCATTGTCGGGTACGGCGAATTCCTGGCGCATCTGTACGGTCGCTCGCAGACTGAGATCTGACTGGCATTCGACCACGATCAGGGCCAGCGGTCCGTCTCCCTGCAGTTGAAGCACCAGGGATCCTTCGAATTTGATATTGGAAGCGAGCAGGACTGAGGCGGCGCAAAGCTCGCCAAGCAGATTTCGTACAACATCCGGATAGGATTGATGGGCCAGTCCGGTTTGCCAGGCGTTGGTCAGATCTACGGTCTGGATACGGGTACTGCGATCTTCAAGAAGATACTTGTTTAATAGGTCAGTTGTCATTGCGTTGCGGCCCGGGGCCGGATTCATGCCAGGCGCTTGAGTCCGTTGCGATAACGGTTTCCCTGCCAGACATAATGAGCAGTATTTTTATGGATATTGGCAATTTCTTCATCGCTGAGGGTACGGGCGATTTTGCCGATGCCAATTACGAGCGAGCCGTCCGGAATGACTTTGCCTTCGGTCACAATGGCACCCGCACCAATGATGCAGTTTTTGCCGATGGTGGCGTTATTCAGGATAATGGCCTGCATACCGATAAGGGAGCCTTCCCCGATGGTACAGCCGTGCAGCATGGCCTGATGACCCACAGTGACGTTTTTCTCTATGGTCAGGGGCACGCCTTCGTCAACGTGCAGAACGCTGCCTTCCTGGACGTTGCTGCCTTCCTTGATGTGTATGGGCGCATTGTCGCCGCGAATGGCCACGTTGGCCCAGACGCTCACGTCTTTTTCGAGCGTGACGTTGCCGATGACCGTGGCGCTTTCGAAAACGAAAGCGCTCGGATCGATGTCGGGCACCAGTTCATCAATCTGATACACAGCCATTTTTGCTCCTGTTGTCAGCTGGCACTGGCCTGGGTGTCACGCCAGACGTAGCCGTCTTTATCGATATGTCCGCGAATGGTGGTGGGTATCCATTCCTGAGGCTCTGCCTGCAAAGGATGGATTTGCGCGCCGGACCAGTATTGCAGCGCAATGGCCGGATCGGGATAGTCATTCCTGTCGGTGCGATTGACTGCAATCAGCCCTTTCTGGCCGGCTTTGACCGGATTGCCGGCATCATCAATCACGGCAATGCGGTGTCCGGGATAGACGCGGCCCATACTGCCTGCCCGCGGTGCCCATTTTTCCTGGCTCTCTCCGATGATGTAGCCAAACCCCAGGGGCGCGGCAACCACGTTGATATCCACATTAAAGCGCCGTTTGGCCCACTCGCCCAGTTCCGGGTCGTAGTCGGTATCCAGGCAGCTGATACTGCGGATGGCCAGTTCAAATTCTTCCAGTGAATCAGGATAATCGCGTATGCGTCGCAGATCCTGACCGGAGGCATGAATATTGGTGATCTGATAATGTTCAAGCAGCGTAAACAGCCTTGGAATGGTCCGGCCAGCGGGGCAGCCCACGATGGATTTGCCAAAATAAAGCGTCGGCAACAGGGCATTGAGCAGTCCGTTGGGTGTGTTCCAGTCGAAGGATGTCCAGAAAATATCGTTGGATTTGGGGAACCAGTTCTGCGATGCCACAAAGCCGGGCAGTGTGCCGATCAGCGAGCTGTGATCCAGCAGAACGCCGCGCAGCGGCTGATTCTCTGCGGGGGACGGATACATCAGGATGGCCGGTGTCGCGGCGCTGACCACGTGCGGTGTGAACGTGGAGGGCTGGCGCGCCAGCAGTGTGCGCCAGGAAATGATCCGGTCGTCGTCGGTATGGATGCCGATGATCTGCTTGACGGGAGAATGGTTGTCTACCGCAGAAATCAGGGCTGTAATTGAGTGTTTGTCGACAATGGCGACCCGGGCCTGGGAGTCATGCAGTCTTTCTGCGTATTCGGCACTGGTAAGCGACGCAGTCAGAGGAACCACAATGGCACCCACCGTCAGCACGGCCAATTGCGTAATGGCGCTTTCGGCAGAGTGCTGCAGGGCGACGGCAATACGGTCCTGTGGCTGAATGCCCATGCGGATAAAGCCATTGGCCAGCTTATTGACTTTCTCTGACAGCTGCCCGTAAGTCAGCAGCGTAAGCTGCCCCACCTGGTCTTCAAAGTAGATGGCAACCTGACGGGCTTCATGCGGGCTGGAGGCCCAGCGGTGACAGCAGGCATCTGCTATATTGAATACCGAGGGGACCAGCCATTCAAAAGATTGATAGAGTGACGAGTAATGATCGGTCATAAGGCGGCTAAGGGATTCGGGAGCGCTAAAGAAATAGGGCAGGTTGCGTACAAAAATTTCAGTGTCCTGCCCATGGATTTCTGATTCTATCATTGAATTGTCGTCCGTGATAGATCGACCAGCCGGGTACCGGCCAGCCTGTCGTGCAGCATCAGGCCGTCCCGGTCAAACCAGCTATACACAAAATTGAGAAAGGGTGTTACCACAATGAACATGGTGACGGAGGGCCATCCCAAAGACCTGGAGACCAGATAGACCACATAGGCACCCAATAGCGGAATGGGCCAGCACAGCAGGTAGCGCAGCAGCAGTTTGCCGAATGCGGGCTTGTTGCCGCTGCGGTCAGTCAGTCGAATATTCCAGGTTTTCATGGGCAGCGTCTGGCCGTGCTTGCGCCAGCACAGTACAAAATATAGACCAATGGCCACGAACAGCACAATCTGACGCGGACCCAGCAGTGTCAGGCCGCTGCGGCTCTGCGTCAGCGTGTCGAAAATATAATCGGTGAAGAAGACCACGCCAAACAGCAGTACGGCCTCATACATCATGCAGGCAAAAAGGCGCAGCCGGGAGGGGCGGCCCATTGTCCGGGTCGCATCGGGGTTAACAGAAGATGTCATTCTTGATTGTTCAGGGTTTACGGTAACTGTCGGCGACCATTTCAAATGAGAACAGTCTGCAGTCAAGCGCTCCATTGTACAGGGGTGTGCGACGGCGTGGTTTCAGACGCAGCTTTCCGGGCAGTTCCAGATCGCTGGAAATGATATGCACCTGCCAGCCGGCAAATTCCTGCTTCAGGCAGGCAGACCAGTCGCGCCAGAAACTGTCGTCCTGCTGGTCCAGTCGTTCACCATAGGGCGGGTTGGTCACCAGCCAGCCATGATCGACCGGCGGTTGCAGATCCAGAGCATTGGCACGTGCAAACTGTATGGAGTCAGGCGCCAGATTGGCGCGCTGCAGGTTTTCCCGGGCCGCTTCGATGGCGTGTGGATTCAGATCACAACCGAAAAGGGGTGTTTCCAGCGCGGGTGCAATGCGGCTGAAGGCGTCTTCCTTGAGTCGTGACCACTGACGGGCATCGGCATTGCGCAGGCGTTCAAAGCCAAAGGGACGGGAAATGCCAGGCGGAACACCTTGGGCAATCCAGGCTGCCTCGATCAGGATTGTTCCGCTGCCGCAGAATGGGTCAAGAAGGGGCTGTGACGGATCCCAGCCTGACAAGGCCAGAATACCTGCAGCCAGGTTTTCACGTAGCGGCGCCTCTCCCTTGTCCAGCCGCCAGCCGCGCTTGAACAGGGATTCGCCGGACGTGTCCAGATAGAGCGTGCCTGAATCGCGCGTCAGAAAGAGGTGGACACGGGCATCGGGTCTGACGGTGTCGATACTCGGGCGCTCGCCTTCTCGATCCCGCAGACGGTCACAAATCCCGTCCTTGGCCTTCAGATTGCAGAACATCAGGCTTTTCATGGGGCTCTGAATGGCTGAGGTATCGACACGCAGCGTATGCTCGGCGCCAAACCAGCGTTCCCAGGGAACGTCATAAGCCAGCTCGTAAATGTCGTCTTCCTTGAGCACCAGGCCATGTGCTACCTGAACCAGAATCCGGGTTGCCAGTCGAGAATACAGATTGGCGCGCAGAACGCCGGCCCAGTCCGTTTCAAAGGAACAGCCGGCACGGCCTTTCTGCACGCTGTCAAAGCCCAGTGCCTGCATTTCTTCGCAGAGTATTTCCTCCAGCCCTTGCGGGCAGGGCGCAAAAATCCGGAAGGTTTCGGTAAGACGTGAAGAGGGACGGTGAGACGGCGCATCTGCCCTGCGTTTTTCCTGCGCGGGACGTGAACGTGGCGTATCCTGACGGGCGAACCGTTCTGCGCCGGTGCCAGCGCGGCGGCTAACGGACTTGGCGCGATCTTCTGTTCGAGTTGAGGATGAGGGTCTTGCGGTCCGCGCTGTCCGTTCAGGTGATGGCGTATCTCCGGGGACGCGTGGCATGGCCGGCAACCCACGTCGCGGTTTTGCTGCCGGTTTTGCAGGTTCGCCTGCACGCAGTCTGTTCTGTGCAACGGTGCGCGCACGGGCACCCGAGCGCACGCGAGGCTTTTCGCTCTCGCCTGCAGAGTCGCGTGTGCCGGCGCGAAGACTCAGTTTCTTGCGGTTGGAAGGGGTATTGTCATCGGTCATGGTCTGGCCTGTCAGAAGGGTTTGGTGACCACCAGGATCACCACCACCAGCAATAGCAAAACCGGTACTTCATTGAACCAGCGATAAAACACATGGTCGCGCTGGTTGCGGCCCTGTTCAAATTTTTTGTAGATCCGGGAACAGGCGTGATGGTAGCCGATAATCAGCAGTACGAAAAGCAATTTCGCGTGTAGCCAGCCGTTGCTCAGGCCAATGCGGTAGTACAGCATTAGTACAAGTCCGAAGGCAACGGCAGGAACCGCCAGCATGGTGGTAAAACGAAGCAGACGGCGCGCCATGCCCAGCAATACAGGGTAGACGGGCCCGTCCTGGGGCTGCTGGGCCAGGTTGACAAAGATCCGTGGCAGATAAAACAGCCCGGCAAACCAGGCAACCACAAAAACGATATGAAGGGATTTGATCCAGAGCATGTGGCTTATCCGCGTAACTGGCCGTTGCCTTCGAGAACCCACTTATAGGTGGTGAGTCCTTCCAGACCTACCGGTCCTCGCGCATGAAGACGGTTGGTGGAAATGCCGATCTCGGCACCCAGTCCGTATTCAAATCCGTCAGCAAACACGGTGGGCAGATTCACGTAGACGGAACTGGAGTCCACTTCACGCTGGAATCGGTTAGCTGCCGTCAGGCTGTCTGTCACGATGGCTTCGGTATGACCCGAACTCCAGCGTGCAATATGCGTCATGGCGTCATCAATCGAGTCGACCACGCGAATAGCCAGGATGGGCGCGAGGTATTCTGTGGCCCAGTCTTCATCGGTGGCTTCAGTAGCCTGAGGAATCCATTGTCTTGTGCGCTCACAGCCACGCAGTTCCACGCCTTTTTCAATATAGGCCGCGCCCAGGCCAGGCAGCAGCTGTTGGGCAACGTCCTGATGAACCAGCAGGGTTTCCATGGAGCCACAGACGCCGTAGCGGTAGGTCTTGGCCTGAAAGGCCACATCATGCGCCATCTGCAGATTGGCATCGCGATCCACATAGACATGACAGTTACCATCAAGATGCCGAATCATGGGCACCGTTGCGTCGGCTTCCAGGCGTTTGATCAGACCCTTGCCGCCGCGTGGAATGATCACGTCAACGTAGTCGTTCATGGTGATCAGGTGACCGACAGCGGCGCGGTCTGTTGTATTGAGCGTTTGCACAGCATGGACAGGCAAACCGGCATGCACCAGACCTTCGTGAATGATTTTTCCCAGCGCCTGATTGGAACGGAAGGCTTCGCTGCCCCCGCGCAGGATAACGGCATTCCCGGATTTAAGACACAGGGCTGCCGCGTCCACGGTCACGTTCGGACGCGATTCGTAGATAATGCCGATGACACCTAGTGGGATGCGCATTTTTGATACCCGCATGCCGTTGGGGCGGATTTTGGTTTCGCTGCGGCTGCCTACCGGGTCTTCGAGCGCAGCAATCTGCCTCAGACCGGTAGCCATCAGACTCAGGGTTTTATCTGACAGTGTCAGGCGATCGATCATGGCTGGTTCCAGGCCATTTTCACGGGCCTGTTGCAGATCCAGCGCATTTTCTGACTTGAGCATGTCGGCCTGCGCTTCCAGTCTTGTTGCAATGTGCAGCAGCGCTGCAGACTTTTGTTTGTCATCTGCGCGCATCAGCTCACGCGCCGCGGCTTTGGCCTGTTGACCACAGACCAGCATTTGCGCTTGAAGATCAGAAGAAATACGGTTTTCGGTTGTCATGATTCAATCAGTGAGTAGTGGCGGTGACATCTGCCATCCGCAGGACCAGTCTGGCCATTTCCTGCCAGGGGTCGGTAAGTCTGCCGTCTGCCGGGAAGCCCTTGAACAGCCGGTCAATGTCGTGGGCGTGCTGCACAAGCCCCATAATCTGGGAGAAGGGCAGCCTGTCCAGTGTATTGAGAATGAGCTGATCCTTGGGTGGAAATAGCCCCAGCTTGCGCGTCATATTGCGCGGATTATGTCCATTCTGCCTTGCCTGGGCAAGCGTGTAAAGATTACGGATGTCATACGTCAGCAGGCCCAGTACCATCGGCAATGCTTCGCCTTCCGCCTGCAGCCCGTGCAGTACCTTGAGCGCACGCTGGCCATCGCCACGCAAAATGGCCTGACTCATATCAAAGACATTGTAGCGGCTGACATCCAGCACCGCATTTTCCACTTCTTCCAGCGTCAATTCGCCTTCCGGATACTGCAGGCCCAGTTTGAGGATTTCCTGATGCGCGGCCAGCAGATTGCCTTCGACCTTATCGGTGATCCAGGCAAGTGTTGCTGCATCGGCACGCTGTTTCTGCTTCTTTAACCGGGCCTGTATCCACGCCGGCAGTTGGTCACGACCGATCATTGGCGTGTTGACAACCACGGCGTGCTGCGTGACGGCGGTGAACCATTTGGCCGACGACATTGTTTTGTCTGCCCGGGGCAGAATCAGGACAATGGAAATATCGGCAAGATCCTGATTGGCTGCGCGCGTTGCCAGGGACGTAAGTGCATCTGCACCCGCCTTGCCTGGCTTGCCTGTTGCCAGTTCGATTTCCATCAGCTTTTTGTCACCGAACAGGGAAATGGATTGGGTATTTTCCTCAATCACATTCCAGGGGCCGGTAGCCGTCAGGCTGAGTGACACTCGTTCTGTGTAGCCCTGCTGACGACATGCAGCGCGCAGTGCATCCAGTGCTTCATTGCGCAGGAGCAGTTCATCACCGCAGATGACATAGAGCGGATGCAATGAGGCATCCGACCGGGACAGATCGGAAATGAATCGTTCATATGCCGGATTTTGCGATGCCATTGCACTTACTGCACGTACTGTGCGTTTGCTGGCGTGGTTGCGCCCTGGTTATAACCGTTGATGACGTCATCGGAACTGATTCGGCGAACCAGCTGCCCGACCATGAGCGACTCCATGTCCTGATAGAGCGAGACCATTTCCTGTGCCTTCGCCTGCGCATTGGCTTCATCATAAGGCAGGGTACGCGAGGCCGTCAGCGTAGACGGCGGAATCAATAATTGTCCGGCGGGCGTTGCCAGCTGGAAGGTCAGACGTAACGTCAGTTCGTATTCCTCAACCTGACCCTGAGAATTGAGTGACACCTCGCGCTGGGACTGGGTTTTTTCCAGCTGGGACAGCACGACCTGAGCATTGTCTGTCTTCTCAACAAAATTCAACGCCGGGGAGCTCGCCTTGAGCGAACGGCGCAGGTAAGCACCGAAACGGGAGTTGGCGTCGATATTGGTGTACATCGTTGTAAACGGCAGTGGTTTCTCTCCGCGCAGTTTAAAGCCGCAGCCTACCAGCAGAATGCCCAGCAGGACAACCGCTGTCAGGGCCTGAAACCAGCGCAAGGATTGAGTTGAGTACACCATGGTGTTTACCTGCTGAAAATTAACCAACAATATTGACGAGTTTTCCGGGAACCACGATAACACGTTTCGGCGGACGTCCTTCCAGGAATTTTTCCAGTGAGGGATGTGCCCGGGCAACGGATTCGATATGCTCGCGATCGGCCCCATTGGGTATCTGGATGGAGCCGCGCAGTTTACCGTTGATCTGCAGCATGAGCTCGATCTCGTCGGCAACCAGTGCGGCTTCGTCAACCTGAGGCCAGGGTGCGTCCAGCAAATCACCATACTGTTTCACGTAACCCAGATCATTCCACAGGTGCCAGGTGATATGAGGTACAACAGGATAGAGCATGCGTATCAGGATGCCTGTCACTTCCCGCAGGGCTGCGTCTTCCAGTGCGCCTTCGGGGAGGTTGGCACCATCAATCGCGTTGAGTAGCTTCATATTGGCCGAGACAACGGTATTGTACTGAATGCGCTCATAGTCGTAATCAGCCTGACGCAGCAGTGAATAGGCCTGAAGACGCAGGTCTTTGACGGCTTTGCTGGCCTGGCTGAAATCCTGTGCATCGGCCGGGGCCGCAAGAATACGGGCTTTCAGTCCCTGTGTAATGGACCACAGGCGACGCAGGAAGCGGTGCGAGCCGTCTACGCCGGAATCAGACCACTCCAGGGTCTGCTCAGGCGGGCTGGCAAACATCACAAAAAGCCGTGCTGTATCGGCACCCATGGTGTCGATCAGCGCTTGGGGATCTACGCCGTTGTTCTTGGATTTGGACATGGTGCCCACACCGCCATACTGGATGGCCGAACCGTCACTCTTCAGGGTGGCACCGGTAATTGCGCCTTTCTCGTCGTAGGTATTGGACACTTCTTCAGGCCAGAAATACTCAATGGCGCCCTGTGGTGTGCGGCGTGAATAAATATGGTTGAGCACCATGCCCTGACACAGCAGGCGTGTAAACGGCTCGTCGAATTTGAGCAGCCCGAGGTCGCGCATCACCTTGGTCCAGAAGCGGGCATAGAGCAGGTGCAGAACGGCATGTTCAATGCCGCCGATGTACTGGTCCATGGGCATCCAGTAGTCATTGCGCTGGTCGACCATGGCAGTGTCGTTGCCAGGCGAGGTGTAGCGCATGAAATACCAGGAGGAATCCACAAAGGTATCCATGGTGTCTGTTTCACGCTTTGCCGGCTTGCCGCAGGAAGGGCAGGTACATGACAGGAATGCCTCGTCTTTGGCCAGCGGGTTGCCGCTGCCGTCCGGAATCAGATTCTCGGGAAGCTTCACGGGAAGATCTGCTTCGGGCACAGGGACAGGGCCACAGCTTTCGCAATGGATAATCGGAATGGGGGTGCCCCAATAGCGCTGGCGCGAAATGCCCCAGTCGCGCAGACGCCAGGTGGTCTGTTTCTCGCCCAGGCCTTTTTCGGCCAGTACGGTCGCGACGGCATCAACCGCCTCGCGAAAGCTCATGCCATCAAACTGGCCGGAATTGACAACGCTTCCCTGCTGTTTGTCACCGTACCATTCCTGCCATTCTGTGTCGCTGAAAGTCTTGCCAGGTACCTGTACCACCTGACGGATGGGCAGGTCATATTTGAGGGCGAAGGCAAAATCGCGTTCGTCATGCGCGGGGACGCCCATGACCGCACCATCGCCGTAGCTCATGAGCACGTAATTACCAACCCAGATCTGGACGTCTTCGCCGGTAATCGGATGAACCACGGTCAGTCCGGCAGGCATCCCTTCTTTTTCACGGGTCGCCATTTCGGCTTCGGTGGTGCCACCCAGTTTGCACTTTTCGATAAAGGCAGCCAGTTCAGGATTGCCGGCCGCCGCATGGGTGGCCAGCGGGTGCTCGGGCGCGACGGCACAGAACGTAACACCCATAATGGTGTCGGCCCGCGTAGTGAACACATACATGCGCCCGTCCTGGATCAGATTGCCTTGCGCATCACGAATGTTGTGCGTGAATGCAAAACGAACCCCTTCGCTTTTACCCAGCCAGTTTTCCTGCATCAGGCGGACCCGTTCCGGCCAGCCCGGCAGATTGTTGGAAACCTGATCCAGCAACTCTTCGGCATAATCGGTAATGCGCAGATAGTAGCCCGGAATTTCGCGCTTCTCTACCGGTGCGCCAGAGCGCCAGCCGCGTCCGTCGATGACCTGTTCATTGGCCAGTACGGTCTGATCTACCGGATCCCAGTTAACAACCTGTGTTTTGCGATAGGCGAT
>JAEWHK010000047.1 GCA_023387815.1 Pseudomonadota bacterium | reverse complement strand
GAGCCACCCAGCATGGTGTCGCAGAGGTCGCGCAGCAATTCAACATTCTCTTCGCGATGGTCATTGGCGCTGATGCGATCGATAACCTCGGTTCCGCGCGTGGAACCAATGCGACAGGGTGTGCATTTGCCACAGGACTCGACCGCACAGAACTCCATGGCATATCGGGCCATATCATTCATGCGTGTGGTGTCGTCAAAGGCAACAATGCCGCCGTGACCGATCATGGCCGACACTTTCATATAGGCTTCATAATCCATCGGCACGTCCCACTGAGATTCCGGCAGATAGGCTCCTAGCGGACCACCTACCTGCACGGCTTTGATTGGACGACCACTGGCACTGCCACCGCCGAAATCGAACAGCAGTTCGCGCAGCGTCAGGCCAAAGGCTTTTTCAACAAGCCCGCCCTGGCGAATATTGCCGGCAATCTGGAAGGGCAGTGTTCCTTTGGAGCGTCCCATGCCGTAATTGGCATAAGCCTGCCCACCAGCAGCCAGGATAAAGGGCACGCTGGCCAGAGAAATCACATTATTGATAACCGTGGGTTTGCCAAAAAGCCCTTTGATGGCTGGCAGCGGCGGCTTGGCGCGTACCAGTCCGCGCTTGCCTTCCAGCGAATCCAGGAGCGAGGTTTCTTCACCGCAGATATAAGCGCCCGCGCCTTTGCGCACTTGCAGTTCGAACGTTTTTCCGCTGCCCTGGATGTCTGTTCCCAGCCAGCCCGCTTCCGTGGCGGCATCAATGGCGCGGTTCAGTGCAGTGATGGCATGCGGATACTCGGAACGAACATAGATGTAGCCTTTGGTGGCACCAGTGGCCAGCCCTGCGATGGTCATGCCTTCGATCAGGCATAGCGGATCGCCTTCCATCAGCATGCGATCGGAGAACGTACCCGAGTCGCCTTCATCGGCATTGCAAACAATATATTTCTGGTCTGCGGGTGTGCCCAGAACGGTTTTCCATTTGATGCCAGTAGGAAAGGCCGCGCCGCCTCTGCCGCGCAGACCCGAGTCAGTGACTTCCTGAACAATGTCTGCGGGATCCATCTTAAGCGCATTGCGCAGTCCGGCGAATCCGCTATGGGTCAAATAGTCCTGTACCGACAGCGGATCGGTAATGCCAACCCGGGCAAAGGTCAGACGCTCCTGATTTTTCAGATAAGGGATTTCGTCAGTCAGACCATGACCCAGCGGATGCTCCCCACCCTGCAGAAAGTCGGCGTCAAAAAGCGAGGGCACATCTTTGGCTTTGACGGGTCCGTAGGCCACGCGACCGCTTTCAGTTTCGACCTCGATCAGGGGTTCCAGCCACAGCAGACCCCGCGAGCCGTTACGAACCAGTTCAATCTCCAGTTGGCGGCCTGCTGCTTCCTTTTTTACAGCTGCGACAACGCGCTCTGCGCCGGCGGCAATGGCGGCGGCATCGGCGGGAATGTAAATACGGATTGTCATGATGTCACGGCCTCCGCATGTTCCTGAAGCAATTCGTCAAATTCCTGGGGTGTAACGTGCGCACAGGGTTCTCCGTTGATCATGATATTGGGAGACTGTGCGCAAAGCCCCAGGCAGTAGACCGCATCAACGCTATAGCGCCCGTCAGCACTGGTGCTGTTCATCTCACAGCCTGTGGCGTTGCGGATATGGGCTTCGAGCGTTGTCGAGCCCATGGCCTGACAGGATTCTGCCCGACAGACTTCAATATGAATATCGCCTTTGGGGGTCATATGAAAATGCGGGTAGAAAGTGATGACGCCGTGCACTTCAGCGCGTGAACGGTTGAGTGCCTGCGCGATCTGATCGACGCATTCGGAGGGAATAAAACCCAGCTGATCCTGAATGTCATGCAGGATGGGAAGCAGTCCGCCTGGCTCTTTACCATAGCGAACCAGACTGGCAGACACCGCGCGCGAATGGGGCGTTTCAGGTGTCAGCGGAATCATTTTTTTGATTTTCTTGTCAACCGTCTGTATGAAGGGTGAAGAAATGCCCGTTTTGGACATGGCGGTCTCCGATTGTAATAATAAGATTTAATGCTATATGCAATTTTTAGCATATTAAAATGCTGCAGCACGGCAAATATGAGAAGCCGTTATTCCCATGTATTCGGCGTACGATTACCCTAATAGTAGCGAATTCAGATATAATTTCAATATGAATTAAAAAACACATATACAGAATACATATCAAGAACAATTCAAGGAGGCAACACATGTACCCCTTTTCCATCCGGATCAATCCGGAGTGGACGATAGAAACTCCTGACGGCAAAACGCTGTCGCTGTCCATGTTGCTGGGTTTGCTTGCGGAGATTGACGTGAGTGGCAATATTGTTGCTGCCAGTGAAAGCCGCGGCCACTCCTATCGTCACGCCTGGGGCGTGCTGCGCCAGTTTGAAGACGTTTTTGGTGTGCCGCTGCTCATCACGAAGCGGCGTAAGGGCACGGAGTTATCCGAATTCGCCAAGCGCCTGGTCTGGGCCAACCGTCGCATTCAGGCGAGGTTGTCTCCAACGCTGGAAAGTCTGGCCTCGGAATCGCAGGAAGAGCTGGAAAAACTCATCCCGGAACACACACCCAATATTCGACTGCATGCCAGTCACGGTTTTGCGGTAGAAGGGCTGACGCAGCGTATGAACACGCCGTCGACCATTCTGGAGCTACGCTACCGTACGGCCATCGAGGCCCTGGCTGCCCTGGATCAGAGTGAATGTGAGCTGGCGGGCTTCCAGGTGCCTGTCGGCAAGTTTGAAGGTGCAATCCTGGAACGCTATGCGCCCTGGCTGAACCGGGATACCCATATGCTGGTTCATCTGGCCGTGCGCAATACCGGCATGTTCGTCAAACCCGGCAATCCTCGCAATATTCAGTCGATTCGGGATCTGGCACGCAAGGATGTGCGCTTCGTCAACCGGCAGCCGGGTTCGAGCACCCGCTTTCTGGTGGGGCTGATGCTCGAAGAAGAAAATATTTCAACTTCGGCGGTCAGTGGTTTTGAAGATAGTGAATTCACGCATATGGCCATTGCAGCACATATTGCAAGTGGCATGGCCGATGTTGGCATCGGGGTACAGACCGCCGCACACCGGTTTGGCCTCGATTTCATTCCGCTGGTACGGGAGCGTTATTTTTTTGCATTGCACCGAAACAGTCTGCAGCAGATCAATGTAGAAAAATTCATTCATTTCATGCGCAGTAGCGATTATCTGGAATTTCTGGGCCAGTTGGTGGGGTATGATGCAAGTGAGACTGGCACGATCCAGACGGTAGACGAAGCCTTTCATGACTAAAATTATTCCTATTTCCGATATTCGAAGAACGGCATCAAGACCAATACCGCAGGCCACCTATGTTCCCGGGAGGCCAGTGGTGGATCAGTTTGGGCGCGCCTTGCGCGATCTGCGCATCTCTATTACTGACAAATGTAATTTTCGATGCTCATATTGCATGCCGCGCGAAGAATTCGGCAGTGATCATGTGTTCCTGCCGCATGACCAGATTCTGAGTTTTGAAGAAATTGCGCGTACCGCTCGCATCTTCGCCCGGCTGGGCGTCAATAAACTGCGCATTACTGGTGGCGAACCGTTGCTGCGTAAAGAAATGACACGGCTGATTGCCATGCTGTCAGAGATCCGCGATCTGGATGATCGGCCGCTGGATATTGCCCTGACCACCAATGCGACGCTGCTGGAGCGCCTGGCGGTACCGCTGCGCGACGCCGGACTTCAGCGTATTACGGTAAGTCTGGATGCGCTGGATCCCGATCTGTTCCGGCAGATGAGTGACAGCCACATCTCTGTTGATCAGATACTGGCGGGCATTGAAGCGGCCAGTCAGGCAGGAATAACGCCAATCAAAGTGAACATGGTCGTTAAAAAAGGCGTGAACGATCATCAGATACTTCCGATGGCTGAGTATTTCCGAAATAGCGGACACATTCTGAGATTCATTGAATTCATGGATGTCGGCGTGACCAATCACTGGGATATGACAGATGTGATCAGTGGGCGCGATATCCTGCAAATATTGCAATCGAAATTTGAACTGCAGCCTGTGCACGCCAATTATCCGGGTGAAGTGGCTCGACGCTGGCGTTACGCTGATGGTGGTGGAGAGGTTGGCCTTATCACCAGTGTGACCCATGCATTCTGCGGAGACTGTACGCGTCTGCGCATGTCGCCCGAAGGCAGACTGTTTACCTGTCTGTTTGCAGACCAGGGTTACGATATGCGCTCGCTGCTGCGCTCGGACACCGTGTCCGATCGCGATATTGCCTGTGCCATCGCCGGCATCTGGACCGGCAGAACTGACCGCTATTCTGAATTGCGTGATCAGCTTCAGGGCACGCGCGACAAAATCGAAATGAGTTATATCGGGGGCTGATCATGAGTGATCGTGCAAAGCCCGGGACGGCGACATCCGGCGCAGATGCGATCGCTATCGGAGAGACTGACTCGTCTGCCGATGTGTCTTCGCGCAAACCCGTTGACAGCGCTTCGCATAAGACAGAGGATATGCCGTCGCATAAGCCTTTACTGGCGCAGGATGTGACTGCGCTGATTCTGGCCGGCGGGCAGGGCAGCCGACTGGGGGGCGTGGACAAGGGGCTGGTCTCGCTGCATGGTCGACCCTTCATTGAATGGGTTCTTGACGTCATCAGGCCTTATGCCGATCGTATCCTGATCAGTGCAAACCGGCATCAGGATCAATATAAAGACTACGGAAGGGTCATTGCCGACGACGAGCAACTCGGTGCGAGTCAAGGGCCGCTGGCCGGGCTGCTTGCCGCCGCGCCTCATGTGAATACAAGCTGGCTGGTGGTTGCCGCCTGCGATATGCCTCTGCTGCCGAAGGACTATGTTCCGCGTTTATTTGAAGCGCTGATGACTCAGGGTGGGCAGATTGCTTTTGTTCATGCTGGTGCACGCGACCATTCCGTTTGCCTGCTTATGAACGTGTCTGTGCTCGACACCCTGGGCGACTATCTGCAAAGCGGCCGGCGCGCTGTGCTTCCCTGGCTGGAAGCACAACAGGCCTTGCGTGTGGTTTTTGATGATGCAGAAGCATTTGTAAATGTGAACACGCAGGAAGACCTGACGCAGGTTCAGGCACGCAATACCCCGGATTAACGAATCCATTCCTCTTTTGGATAAACCCACACGCGATCACCGCCGGTGTATTTCTGTACCGCGGGAACGCGTGCAAATGCATTGGCCCAGGGCAGGGAAGAGCTCATGCCGGAACCCTGACGGTCATAGGGCTCGGCCATGAACTGGCCGGTGCCCTCATCCTGTGTTACCCGAACGCGCAAAAATTCATCGCGTGTTTCATTGAAAATCTTGTCTGTCTTGAGAATTGCCTGAAAGCGAGTCGGCAGGCATTCGTTGCGTCCCTGCAGTTTGCGCACCAAGGGAGATACCAGTACGGCCAGCACGGCATAGGAGGATACCGGATTGCCCGGCAGGCAAATCACAGGTGTGTTATCCACGCTGGCCAGGGCCACCGGTTTACCCGGTTTCATTCGCACTTTCCAGAAGTCCAGACTGGCGCCCAGGGCTTCCAGCGCGGGCTTGACCAGATCCTTTTCTCCAACCGACACGCCACCAACGCTAATGACCAGATCACAACTGTCAAACAGGGTTCGCAGGGCCTGGCGCGTGACTTCCAGTTCGTCGGCCGCATGCACGACATGCTCTACGCGCGCGCCCAGCGTGGTAAATAGCGCGCTCAGCATGGGCGCATTGGAATTGAAGATCTGTGAGGATTCGCGGGACTGGCCGACGGGAACCAGTTCATCACCGGTAGTCATAATTCCCACCTTGAGTTGCCGATACATCTGCAGCGTGTCTATACCTTGCGTGGCAATCAGTCCGATTTCAGCGGCACCAACGAGTGTCCCTTTTTTCAGCAGTACGCTGCCCTTGCGGGTATCTTCGCCCTGACGACGAATATTCTGACCATGGGTGGGTGCCTCGTTAATGGTGACTTTGCCATCGTCCTCAACGCAGACTTCCTGTATGACGACCGTATCAGCGCCTTGCGGCACCAGACTGCCCGTAAAAATGCGTGAAATTTTTCCCGGCTCCTGGGGAGCGGGCGCCTCGCCGGCATAAACGCGTTGCTGCACCGGCAGCGCCTTGCCTTCTGCGTAATCTTCCAGACGCAAGGCATAGCCGTCCATGGAACTGTTATCGGCAGACGGCATATCCAGTGTGGCAATGACATCCTGGGCGAGCACGCGACCCAGGGCGTGCTGCAGTTCGACGTTTTCCACGGGAATGTCGCCTACGGGCAAATCCAGCAGGCGCTGCTGGGCGGTATCAAAATCAAGCATCTTGTTTTCCTGAAGTGTCTCTTGGTGGAATTCGACTTTAGCTGCGGGGTGCGTAGGCCGAAGCGAAATTGCAGGGCTGATGGTGGCTGTCAAACTGCTCGCGCAGAATTTTTTCCCAGCCAAGCCGGCAGGCAGAGGAGGAACCGGGCAGGCAGAAAATCAGCGTATTGTTTGCCTTGCCACCCAGTGCATTTGACTGCAGGCCGGAAGAACCAATATCGGCAAAGGAATACGCGCGAAAGAGTTCGCCGAAACCGGCAATCTCGCTGTCGAACAGCGGCGTGACCGCAGCAATGGTCGAATTCTTGTCGCGCATGCCGGTTCCGCCATTTGTGATAATGGCGTGCACCTGATCATCCAGAATCCAGTCGGACAGCTGTTTGCGAATCGCATAACGATTATCCGGACAGATGGCCTGGCTGGCCAGCACATGTCCACTCTCTTCAAGCGCCTGAGCCAGATAGCGGCCCGAAGTGTCTGTTTCCGGAGTACGACTGTCGTGTATGGTCAGTACGGCGATGCGCAGGGCAACGCGTGATTCTTTGTCGGTGAGGGATTTCATTTGTGAACTTCCTGCTGCGTAACGGGTGTATCGGTTTTGTGATCCGGTTTATTCCATTTGTCCAGACTGTCCTGGTCGCTGCCGCGTGCTTCCACCCAGAATGCCTTGCCATCGGCAAGCGTTTCCCGTTTCCAGAAGGGTGCGCGGGTTTTGAGTGCATCCATAATATATTCGCAGGCATGAAAAGCATCGCCACGATGCGCGCTGGCCACGCCCACAAAAACAATCTGCTCCTGACGAGCTAGCGGGCCAACGCGATGTATGACCGTGCTGTCGATCACATCCCATCGCTGCCCGGCCTCGCTGACAATATCTGCAATTTCCTGTTCGCACATGCCCGGGTAATGTTCCAGAAACAGTTCCTGGGTGGGCTGCGACGAGGAATAATCGCGAACATAGCCAACAAAAGTGGCCACTGCACCAGCGGCGCCGCTGGTGCGTTCAGCCAATTCGCGAATCAGCTGACCGGCATCAAAGTCGGTTTCCTGAATGATGATCATCTCAGTCTCCGCGTTTCAATTTGCTGATGTCTGATACGACAGACAAAGCCTTGCGTCCGGGCGGTTGCATATCAGCCTCCTGTCACTGGCTCAAAAATGGCCACTTCGTCGCCGTCCTGCAGCAGGGTATCGGGCCGCGCATGTTTTTTATTGACCGCTACCTTGAGCACCTTCAGCTCTTTCAGTGCCGGATAGTTCATGTTCAGCTGCGCCAGCCATTGCTCCACGGTCTGTGGCGCGGCCAGACTCAACTGCTCGGTTCTTTTTCCGGTGAGTTCGGCAATTCGCGCGAAATAAAGCACATTAATCACCGCGCCACTCTCCACTTTTCCCACCGGATTTGTAAATCAGGCGGGTGTTTTCGATGATAATGCCCTTGTCGGCCGCCTTGCACATGTCATAAATGGTGAGCGCGGCAATGGAACAGGCAGTCAGCGCTTCCATTTCGACGCCCGTTTTGTAATCGCTGTGGCAGGTGGCATCGATGGTCACGGTCAGGCTTTGCTCATCCAGAGTGAAATCGATGCCCGCAAACGTCAGAGGCAGGCTGTGGCACATGGGGATCAGATCGGCACAGCGTTTGGCAGCCAGCACACCGGCAACACGCGCAGTATTGAGCACTTCACCCTTGCTGTTCTCTGCGGCATTCAGCGCATTAAAAGAACGTTCGGTCATGCGTACGACGCTACGTGCGATTGCCTTGCGGGCAGTGGCCGTTTTACCAAGGACATCGACCATGCGAACCTGACCGGATTCGTCCAGATGACTCAGGGAAGTTGCGGGTGATGTATCTTCACCTGGCGGATTGGAAGCTAAGGGTGTATTTTTCATTCGCTTGGGGCGGTCAAAACCGTGCAATTCAGTTGAATATTGTGACGGTGAGCGGAGCAGCCAACAGAATTGTCATGTGGCCGGACGCCTTCATGGCCTCGTTGCTCACTGCACTCAATAACTATACCTTTATTTGCGACGAATGTGAAAACAGGAATGGTCGCGACGGTTTTTGTGTCGCGGCCCGCTGGCTGCCGACGCGCTATTTCTGCTTGTCGACGCGGGCCCGGAACGCCCGAAAATTGGCCATTGAACAGAGGGCAGGTGTTACACTAGCAGCACAGATTTTATTAACGAGACAGGAGTTGTTATGACAATCAGCATTGGCGATCGTGTACCCGAAGGAACGCTGACGGAATTCGTGGAAAATGGCCAGGAATCCGGACCGCAGGCGTTCAAGGTATCCGAACTGGTAAAAGGAAAAAAGATCGTGATTTTTGGTGTGCCCGGTGCCTTTACGCCGACATGTACTTCCAAACATCTGGTTGATTTCATTCGTGATGCTGACAAAATCAAGGCCAAAGGCGTTGATGAAATCTGGTGTGTTGCCGTCAACGATGCATTCGTGATGGGCGCCTGGGGGCGCGATACCGGTGCTACCGGAACGATCCGTCTGCTGGCCGATGGGTCTGCCACCTGGACCAAGGAACTGGGTCTGGAGCTGGACATGATTGCCCGTGGTCTGGGCGTGCGTTCACGTCGCTACTCTGCCGTGCTGGATGATGGTGTTGTTAAACAGCTGAATGTGGAAGAAGGCGGTCAATACACAATCAGTGGTACTGAAACGATCCTTTCACAACTGTAATTACAAAAGTCCGGGGCTGCGTGTAACGCTTGCGTAGTCCCGGCTTGTCCGTCAAGAGTGCCCGGCATAGCAGTACCGTTGTTATTTCATATTTGATTTTATTTCCCTCCTGTTTTCCGGTCAGGTCAGAATGATCAGCCTTTTCCTGTCTTTTTTCTCGCTTTATCTTGCGACCTTGTTAATGTCGCTGGGTACGGGGTTGTACAACACCTTTATTGCGCTGCATCTGACGCATCAGGGGGTCAGCCAGGTCTGGATCGGTTTGCTGATCGCGGCCTTTTATACCGGTCAGGTACTGGGTGCCAGGTTCGGCCATAAGCTGGTACAGCGCGTGGGTCATATTCGTGCCTATGCGATTTCTGCGGCCATGGTCACTGTTCTTGTACTGGCTCAGACCATTACCCCCTTGCTGCCTATCTGGGTTTTTCTGCGGTTTCTGACGGGCGCGACCATGGTGACCCAGTACATGGTGCTGGAAAGCTGGCTTAACGATCAGGCCGATCAGAAGCAGCGCGGCAGCGTTTTTGCATTCTATATGGTGATGTCAGGGCTGGGGCTGGTGGTCGGTCAGATGACCGTGTCGTTCTTCTCGCCCGAGGACCTGATCACGCTGAACGTGGTGGCCATGTCAATGGCCTTGTGTCTCATTCCGGTTGCTATTACCCGCAGAAGCCATCCCGCGCTTCAGGTTCACACGCCGATCAAACTGAAAGTCTTTATTCGACTGGTGCCGATGTCCATGTTTGTGCTGTTTGTCGCGGGCAGTATTACCGGTTCCTTTTATGGTCTGGGTCCGGTCTATGCGAGCAAGGAGGGCATGAATACCGATCAGGTTGCCCTGTTCCTGTCTGTCTCGGTGATGGCGGGGCTGCTTTCGCAGTGGCCTATGGGCTGGCTGTCCGACCGCATTTACCGGCTCAACATGATTCGCTTCAACGCGCTGTTGCTGGGGGTGCTGACCATACCGCTATACGGGTACTGGCATCTGCCATATCCGCTCATGCTGGTGCTGGTTGCGATATTTGGCGTGCTGCAATTTACTATTTACCCGCTGGCGACCGCGTTTGCCAACGAACACGTGGACCCCGCCTTGCGCGTTGGTCTTAGCGGAGTGCTGCTCATGACCTATGGTGTGGGTGCCAGTCTGGGTCCGCTGCTGGTGGGTAAACTCATGGACATTGGCGGCGCGCATATGTTCTATATCTATACGTCACTTGCTGCATTTTCACTTGTCATATTTGTGCGCAAGGAGAAAGTCAAGGGTACGTACCGGGTGGATCCCGAGCCGTTCGTTCCCATGTCGGTCAGCGTGCCTGCATCGCCAGTGGCCACGGCGCTTGATCCTCGTGTCAATGAATCCATTGATATTTCCTCTGATCCGGAAGCCATGGACAAAGTGCTGGATATCATTCAGGCCGGAGATCCGATCAGCGAACTGAATCTTCCCCAGCGCAATGATGTGGATACCAATGTAGCCGACGAGGATCTGGCCCTGACCGGTGAAGAAGGTGATGCGAGCCATAGCGAAGAAGAGGCCGTTAATGGCGATGAGGGCGATGAGGCCGTTAATGGTGATGAGGGTAATGAGGGCGAGCGCCATCGGTCGGAAGACGTTCCGGTAGACGCAGAACAGTCGGAAGCGGCAAAAACAATAGACGAGGCCGCTGCGGAAAAGCCCGAAGCGGGTGACGTGGATTCAGAGAACGGCGACCGGAGCGAGTCACCGGCTGAGGCGCCCTCCAAAAAAGAGGATCCTAAGCGCGATCGCTGATATTGGGGGCGGGACGGGTCTGTGAATCCGGCCTTGCCCTTTGAAGTCGTGCCTGCCGATTCATAAAAAGTTTACTGCCGGCCGCAAGTCAATATTTTCGACCTCCCTAAAATAAATAACTGAATGACTTCCAATAATCAGCAAAGTTATCAGATAACCTGATATATTTATGCCATGCAAATGATTACTTCAACCCTGACGGACCGTGTGGCGCAGACCCTGATGCAACGGATTGCAGAAGGGGTGTATCCCGTGGGAACCAAGCTGCCTTCCGGCAAATTGCTGGCGGGCGAGTTTTCCGTGAGCGCGGCGGTTATCCGAGAGGCCACAGAAAGGCTGCGTACCAAAGGACTGGTGAGAACGCGGCAGGGCGCGGGCTGTACAGTGCTCACGCGTGAGCTTCACGAAGGATTTCAGGTTTCGGTCCCTGATGCGCTGGATCGACAGGGGCTGCGACATATTTACGAGCTGCGGTTCGAGATTGAAGGCGGCGCCGCTGCCCTGGCGGCACTTCGAGCGACCGAGGCAGATCTGCAGCAGATGACGCATATTCTGGCTTCTCTGGGTAAAAGCCTGCACCAGCCGGAAGAAGCGCTGGAGTGGGACATCGGCTTTCATCGGGCTATTGCCGACGCAACGCATAACCCTCACTACCGGGAACTGTTGCCTTATCTGACGCGCCAGTGGCGCCAGAGCGTGCAGATTGCGCGTCAGCACACGCTGAAAAAAGAGCAGGACCTCAGCCGGAAAGCATCGGATATCCAATCGGTTGCGGTAACTAACGGACTGACCTTGTCCCGCCAGGTTCACGCCGAGCACGAAAGCGTGCTGGCGGCTATTCGGCAGCGGGATCCCGAACGGGCCCGCAAGAGTGCGCAGACGCATCTTCGCAATGCCAGCGAGCGCCTGGGACTGGATATGCGTTCTTTCCGCCAGCCACCGGATCTGTGAGGCAGCATAAAACCAATATTGACAACTTTCATGACTTCGTCTGCACCCCGGCTCGGGCCAGGGACAGCAGGCAATAAACCAACTGGGAATCTTCATGCACGAATTTCTTGATCGACTGCTCGCAACGCTGGGGCCGGATGTGGTGGTAACGCAGGCTGCGGATATCGAACCGTGGCTGACTGACTGGCGCGGCGTTTATAAAGGAAGCGCTCAGGCCGTGGTAAGGCCTGTTTCAACGGAACAGGTCTCACAATGTTTGCGTTTGTGCAGCGAGTACAAGGTTCCTGTGGTCACTCGCGGAGGTAACACCGGTCTTTGCGGCGCGGCAACGCCCGATGCGTCTCCGGACAATATCATCCTGTCCCTGGATCGCATGAACAAAGTTCGCAACATTGACACCATCGCCAATACACTGGTTGCCGATGCGGGATGCATTCTGGGAAATCTGCGTCGGGCTGCCCAGGAGCAGGATCGTCTGCTGCCGCTGAGTCTGGCGGCCGAAGATTCATCACAGATCGGTGGCAATGTGGCGACCAATGCCGGCGGCGTCAATGTCGTGCGTTACGGAATGGCGCGTGAACTGGTTCTGGGAATCGAAGCCGTCCTGCCGGATGGGGAAATTTTCAATGGCCTGCAAACCTTGCGCAAGGACAATACGGGCTACGATCTCAAGCAGCTGCTGATTGGTTCAGAAGGAACGCTGGGCGTCATCACTGGCGTGGCTCTGAGGCTGCATGCACCAACCCATGTACGCAGCGTGGTGCTGGCGGCAGTGGAATCCGAGCAGCAGGCGCTGGAACTGTTCCGTCTGGTCTTTGGCGCCTGCGGACCCCGGCTGCAGGCTTTCGAGTTTTTTACCGATGCCTGCCTGGATCTGGTCCTGACGCATGTGGAAGGCGTGCAACTGCCTTTTGGCGGACGTCATCCGGCTTATGTGTTGATTGAGCTGGCCGATACTGCAGATGAAGAGGCGCTGGGAGAACTGCTTGAAAACGTGATCGGACAGGCGCTTGAACAGGAACTATGCGTGGATGCTGCTGTGTCATCTTCACTGGCTCAGCTTCAGGCCCTGTGGCGCCTGCGTGAGGAAATTTCTGAAGCGCAGCGAGCAGACGGCCCGCATCTGAAGCATGATATTTCATTGCCGATAGAGCGAATTCCAGAGTTTGTGAAAACCGCCGAAGAACGCTTGCGCAAAGTGAGCCCGGATTGTCGCCTGTTTATTTTCGGTCATTTTGGCGATGGCAATCTGCACTACAACGTGTCCAGACCAGCGGGCGCGGACAAAACCTGGGCAGCAGAATGGGAAACGCGCGTGGCTGATGCCATTTTCGATGAAGTCATGGAATACGGGGGCAGCATCAGTGCTGAACACGGTATTGGTCAGCTAAAGCGCCACGCGTTCCTGCATCATAAGGATCCATTGCAACTGAAATTAATGCGTCAGATCAAGCAGGTCTTTGATCCTCTGGGCATTATGAATCCCGGCAAGGTCCTCTGATTTTTCGTAATTGATCAGGAGGCCCGCCGGGGACCGACGTTCAGATCAACCGGCCAGGACGGTCCAGTAGTAAAGAGTCAGCACAGCGACAATGGCAAGGACAATACCCAGCACATTGACGCGGCTGATTCTTTCGCCGAAAGCAAACGCACCCACAATCGTGCCCAGACTGATCACACCGATATTCATCACGGTAAAGACCAGGGTCGGATTTTCTTTGAATGCCTCGTGTGCCCGGATGTAGAAAAGAATATTGCAGAAATTGAGCAGGCCCAGCAGCAGCCCGCCCAAAATGCTTCGGCCATTCCATTGCGTACGGCGTGCGAGCAGATAAACAAACATCAGCAGTCCGGCCAGTACAAACGACACAAACAGTCCATTGGGTAAGGCTGTGCCGGTCTGGGCAATGCGTTTGAATAGAATATCGACGACGCCATAGCCCACCCAGATCAGAAACAGATAAAGTGCACCACGACGCGGATCCAGGGTCGCATGCGTGTCGGTTGGTTTGCTCAGCAGGCAGAACAGGGCGGCGAACGCCAGAATCAGGCTGAGTCCGCGATTGAGCGAGAGCGCTTCTCCAAACAGAACGAAAGAGGCCAGAACAGTCAGAAACAGCGACAGGCGCTGCGCCGCATCGGCACGCACAATCCCGGCACTTTCCACGCCGCGCGACATAATCACAAAGAGCACGGGCAGAATGATACCCAATGCACCAAACAGCCCCCAGGGAAGTTCATGACCCGC
Source organism: Pseudomonadota bacterium (assembly GCA_023387815.1). GTDB lineage: Bacteria > Pseudomonadota > Gammaproteobacteria > Burkholderiales > Burkholderiaceae_B > Advenella. The sequence continues at coordinate 31,930 of JAEWHK010000047.1, read as the reverse complement.
CGCGGGATGCAGACTTGGCGACAGAATAAACCAGGTCAGCCCGCAGGCCATGACATAGTTGAAGGCAATGGCCTGGCGAATATCAATGCCCTTGTGGCGTGCCACCTTGAGCAGCACTGACACCGAAACGCTGCACAGAATGCTGAGAATGAGATAGGTCATAATTTCAGAAAAAAATAGAAAAAAACGGAGCAAGGGCCATCCTGTGCAGGCCCTGGTCCATCAGTTTGTTGCCATTGAGCTGCAACTGCAGCCACAACCACAGCCGCCGCCCATACGTTCTGCCGCAGCCTCGGCTGCGCTCAATGCGTCTGGCGTATCCGCGGCTTGCGTTCCATGTGCGTGAGGATTGCCAACAGGCTTCAAGTCCAGACGCTTGAATAAAGCCTGGTCAGCCTGCAATTGCGGGTTGCCTGTGGTCAGCAGTTTTTCTCCGTAGAACATGGAATTGGCACCTGCCAGAAAGCAGAGTGCCTGCAGACTGTCATCCATGACTTCACGACCGGCAGACAACCGCACAACGCTTTTGGGCATGGTAATACGTGCCACGGCAATAGTGCGAACAAATTCGAAAGGATCAATGTCTTCATTATCAGCCAGTGGCGTGCCCTGCACCTTGACCAGATTATTGATGGGCACCGATTCGGGATAGGGAGACATATTGGCCAGCTGGGCGATCAGGCCGGCGCGCTCGCGTCGCGATTCACCCAGTCCCACAATACCGCCGCAACATACATTGATGCCGGCGTCGCGGACGCGTTCAAGGGTATCCAGGCGATCCTGGTAGGTTCGCGTGGTAATGATCTGTCCATAGAATTCGGGTGAGGTATCGAGATTGTGATTGTAATAATCCAGCCCGGCATCCTTCAGTTGTTGCGCCTGACCTTCGCGCAGCATGCCAAGCGTGACGCAGGTTTCAAGGCCGAGTGCCTTCACGGCGCTGATCATTTCGGCCACCGCATCGATCTGATGAGGTTTGGGGCTGCGCCAGGCGGCGCCCATGCAAAAGCGTTGCGCGCCCGCCGCCTTTGCCTGTTGCGCCGCAGTAATGACTTCGTCCAGTGGCATCAGTTTTTCGCGCTCGACCGAGGTGTCATAGCGCGCAGATTGGGGGCAGTACGAACAATCCTCCGGACAGCCGCCGGTTTTGATGGACAGCAGGCTGGAAAGCTGCACGGCATTGGGTTCGTGATGCTGGCGGTGAATCTGCTGGGCACGGAACATCAGGTCCATAAAGGGAAGTTCGTAAAGATCCAGAATGGACCGAACCGTCCAGGGTGGAGTCATGGTATCGGTCTGGGGCAGGGTAAGCGTATCCAAGTCAATTCCTTTTATTGTGGCGTCCCGAGGCGCTGCTCGCCGGTGGACGGATTGGGCGAATTGAGCAATGCTACGCAGGCAGAACCTGGAGTGCAATTTAATTATTCTGTTAAATGAATGCTATTTTGACGGAGTTGAGAGAAATTGCTGTTATTTTTTGAAAGTTGAGTTGGGAATTGACACCCGAAGGTATGACAGGAAGTGGCGGAGAATGTCAAAGCGACACAAGGGCCGGGGTGCTGAGTCAGGGCAGGAAGTCGGGAAGCGAGAGGCGAGAAGGGTGAAGGGTGGCTGAGGGCCGGACGCGGGCGGCAGATAGCGAAATACGGGTCTGGTCCGCAAAAAACCTCCCGCTGCGATCGCCGGCAAGTCGGGGTTCTCGTCGACTGGCCGGCCAGGCAGGGGAGGTCTGTTCTTTACTGCGCCCGTCCATTCAGCTGGCGGGCACAGGATTACCTCTGAAAATCAGCCGCCGTAAATATCGTATTTGAAATATTTATCGGCAATTTTCTGGTAGGTACCATCCTTGCGGATTTCGTCGAAAGCCTTGTTCAGCCTGTCCTTGAGCTCGGTATCATTCTTGCGGACGGCAAAGCCGGTGCCCTTACCGAAGATTTCTTCATCGGCTGAAGAAGGGATGGGATCGCCAACAAGCTGGAAGCCCTTGCCGCCTGGGCTGTTGACGAAGGCAGTGGTCACGCCGCCGTCAGCGAAAACAACGTTGACACGGCCCGTGGTCAGGTCGTTATAGGCGTCTTCCAGCGTTTTATAACGCTTGATATTGGTGTCCTTGAAATACTTGGTGGCGTATTTGTCCTGAATCGTGCCTTGCTGCACGCCCAGATCCAGGCCTTTGAGCCCTTCAGGGGTGGACTTATAGGTTGAGCCTTCCTTGGCCACGAACATGTTTGGCGTGGTCCAGATTTTCTGGGTGAAAAGCACGGCTTTTTCACGTTCGGGCGTAATGCTCATGGAAGAGGCGATCACGTCAAATTTCTTGGCGCGCAGCGCGGGAATAATGCCATCCCAGCCCTGATTCTGGAACGTGCACTCGGCTTGCATTTTTTCACACATGGCCTTGGCCAGATCGATGTCGAAACCCACGATTTCACCAGAGGGGCTGGTGGACTCGAAAGGTGCGTATGTGGCATCTGTACCGAAACGAATGGTTTTGCCCGCGGCGAAGGCGGAACTGGAAACGGCCAGTGCAACCGCACACAGTCCCATTCCCATAATATGTTTTTTCAGATTCATAACGATTCCTATATAACTGCAATCTCTGTAATGCTGCAGGCAGCACTTAGATGGTGGATTATGACAGCATCTGCCCGAAAAGGTACAGGGAATTTCCCTCAGGATACAAAGCCGGCTAAGGGAAAACGGCGGGTTTATTTCGGGGGATGGGGGGATATAATGGCGGCAGACGCCCTTGTTGCGGATAAAATCCCCGTGTCTCAAATGGGCAGGGCGCAGTTTCAATCGGTGCTGCGCCCATGTTTTTGGAAACAGGATGGAAGAATTAAATCTGATCGGTCAGTACCTGCCACGCATTCTGAAGGGTGCGGTACTGACGCTGGAAATCGCGGTGCTCTCGCTCGTGTTTTCCATACTCATTGGCCTGATCGGGGCCAATATGCGGCTGTCGCGCAATCGGCTTCTGGCCAGAATCGGCCAGCTTTACTCCAGCGTTGTGCGGGGCGTACCGGACCTGATCTGGATGCTGATGGTGTATTACAGCGCGCAAATCGGGCTGAATGCGCTGACCGAGGCCTGGGATCTGGACTATTTTGAGATCAGCCCTTTTGCCGCAGGCGTGCTTACCCTGTCTTTCATCTTCGGCGCCTACTTTACTGAAACCTTTCGCGGCGCCATCATGGCCATTCCCTATGGTCAGATTGAAGCCGGCCACGCTTACGGGATGCGAAGTCTGCAGGTGATGCGCCGCATTACCTTTCCTCTGATGATGCGCTATGCCCTGCCAAGTGTACGCAATAACTGGCTGGTTCTGACCAAGGCCACGGCGCTGGTATCCATTATCGGGCTCGACGACATGACGCGAATTGCACAGCAGGCGGGCAGTGCGACCCATCTGCCGTTTGTTTTCAATACTGTTTCGGCCCTGCTGTTTCTGCTACTGACCACTGTCTCGCTTTACGTCTTCCGTTATCTGGACAAGCATTATCAACGCGGTTTTGCCCGAGAGAATGCCCATGTCTGAGACGATTACCCTGTTTTTTGATGCGCTGGTCACCTGTCTGCGGGCCGCGCCCCTGACGCTGGTTCTCACGGCCATTTCAGTTGCCATTGGTCTGTGCATGGCCATACCCATGTCAGTCATTCATCAGCGCGAAACCACCCTGGGTGCGCGTCTGGTTCATGCCTTCACCTACTTCTTTACCGGCACGCCACTGCTGGTGCAGATCTACATCATTTATTACGGCATCCCCAGCTTTCATTTTGTGGGGCAGCTGATGTCCCAGCCAGGTTTTGGCTTTCTGAAGGAAGGCTTTATCTGGGTTCTGGCTGCGCTGACGCTTAATACGGCTGCCTATTCAACCGTGATATTTTCTGGGGCCATCAAAAATACCGACAGAGGAGAAATTGATGCAGCAAGGGCATTTGGCATGAATCGCCGCAATGCCATGCGCCGTATCATTCTTCCTTCCAGTCTGCGACGCGCGCTGCCCGCCTATAGTAATGAAGTCATTATGACCATGCATTCAACGGCACTGGCTTCAACGGTAGCGATGATGGAAATTACCGGCGCGGCAAGTCTGTTTGTGACCAATACCTATCAGCCGTTCATTGCCTATTCGGCAGCGGCCTGTATTTATCTTGCGCTCAACTTCGGGCTGGTTTTTCTTTTCCGAAAAATTGAACAGCGTTACCTGGTCCATCTTAATCATCGACATCTGGCAGAAGCATAATGCGGCAGGCAAAACACGTTTTAACCCTCAGTGCACCGGGTACCACCTATGAAATCAATGCCTTTCATTTCGGGCCGACAGATACCGGAAAGAAAGTGTATATTCAGGCGAGCCTGCATGCGGATGAGCTGCCCGGTTCGCTTGCTGCGTTCTATCTGAACCGCAGACTGCAGGAACTGGAAAAGCTGAATGCACTGGACTGCGAAATTGTGCTGGTGCCGTATTGCAATCCTATCGGGCTCTCCCAGACTGTTTTTTACGAGCATATCGGACGTTTCCAGCTGCCAACCGGACAGAATTTCAATCGTCTTACCGGCATACCTTTGTACGAGGACCTGCTGTCTGCGTTGCGTGATAGTGGTGTGCAACCCGGACCGGATGCCGAAGCCAATCGTGATCTGATCCGCCGGCAGATACGTGCCGTGCTCGATGGCTTTACGCCGTCACGATTGATTGACGAATTGCATGTGACATTGCTAAGGCTGGCCTGCGATGCTGATATTGTGCTGGACCTGCATTGTGATAATCGGGCCGTCATGCATGTCTATTCCCTGCCGCAGGTGTGGGACCGCTGCGAGCCGCTGGCCCGCTATCTGCAAAGCGAATGTCAGTTGCTGGCCGAGGACTCGCTTTCCTGCTCCTTTGATGAGATGCTGTCCACGCCCTGGCTGAAACTGCGCAGCGTCTACCCGGATGCCAATATTCCCTTGCCCTGTTTTGCCGCCACGGTCGAATTGCGCGGGGACCGAGACCTGACGCATGAGTTTGCCGAACATGACGCAAATGCGCTGGTGCAGTATCTGAATCACGAACGCTATTTGACACTGCCTGAAGGACAGGCGCAGGCGATGCCCGCATTGCGTTGCGAACCACACCCGCTGGGTGGGCTGGCTTATGTGGCAACACCGTGTTCAGGCATTGCCGTTTATCATGTCAAAGCGGGTGAATGGGTAGAGGAAGGGCAGCTGCTGGTTGATATCATGGATCCGATCTCGCTCACTAAGACTCCCGTATACGCACCTGTCAGAGGTTTCATTTTTGCGACGGCGGGTGTGCGGCTGGCACAGAAAGAAACCAAACTGCTGAGTCTGTCCAGCCCGGATGATATTGGCAGTGTCGGCTTGTCGCCCTGAGTTGCGATTACAGTCCTGATGCGTAGCTGTCGGCCCCTCGTGTTGCTATTGCGCTGAGTGGCCGGTAGACCCGATCTATTTTTCCAGTAACCACGTTTGTAATGCCACCAGCGTTTTCGCGTCGCGGATGTGCTGTTTGGCAATGGCATCTCGCACTTCTTCGCGCGTCATCAGCACCGTCTGCACAAACTCATCGTCGTCTGCATTGAGGGTGCTGTCCTTGCGCACCCCTTCAGCGCGAAAGACATACATCAGTTCATCGCAAAAGCCCGGGGCGGTATAAAACGTGTGCAGCAACGTCATGCCACCAGCGGTATAAGGCGTTTCCTCGGCCAGTTCGCGAAAGGCACATTGTTCCGGTGGTTCGTTCTCAACGTCCAGCTTGCCGGCCGGGATTTCCAGCAGGGGACTGCCGGTAGGGTGGCGGAACTGTCTTACCAGAATGACCTGATCTTCAGGTGTGATGGCAAGCACAGCAACAGCGCCGCAATGACGCACAACTTCGCGCGTGGCTGTCTTGCCATTGGGCAATACCACGGTATCGACCGTGACCTTGATGATCTTCCCTTCAAAAATGAAGGTGCTGTCCTGCAGCGTTTCGGTCAGATCCGCAATGGATGCGTCTTCAGGGGCGGACGAATTGGATGAATCAGCAGGCATAATGGGTTATCTCATGCAGAAGAATCGAAAAGTATAGATTACCACGGTGACGATTTCCTTTCATGTCAGTTTCTTACACGCCAGAGCCCCGTTCGCAACTGCGCAGAGTATCAGAGCAAAGGGGAGAACAGGCGGGCGACTGCTTTACTCAGTCTTGAAGGTAACGACTGATGCGTCAACCTGACTTCTTCGGCAAATTTCATGGACGCATTGAACTCATCCAGCAGGGCCTGGTTTGCCTCCGGCTCGTAACAGACCACACTGACTTCAAAATTCAGATAGAAGCTGCGATTATCAAAATTGGCAGACCCGATAAACGAAATATCCTCGTCCACGATCAATGACTTGGCGTGCAGCATTCGAGGGCCGTATTCGAAAACACGAATTCCCGCGGCGACCAGATCATCAAACCAGGATTGGGCGGCCTTGGTGACAACATAATTATCTGTGCGGCGAGGCAGAAGGATACGTACGTCCACACCGCGCAGCGCCGCAGATGTGAGTGCCTGAGCCGAGGTGGCATCGGGAACGAAGTAGGGGGTAGTCAGATAGATTCGTTGTTTGGCGTTCTGAATGGCGTCAACGGTGACACGCAGGATAGAGGCATAGTCAAAATCCGGTCCGGATGGAATGATTTGCGTGCGTATCCATTTGGACTGCTTTGCGGCCGTTTCGGTCTGCGGTTGATCATCGGCAACGCGGGCAGGATTTGGCGTTTTGTGCGCGTCTTCCTCGGTCTGTTCCTGCATACGTTCCAGCCGTTCGCGATAATGCGCACGCAGCATATGACGAATGGAAAGATCACGAGTGGAATAATGCCAATCCTCGACAAAAATGGTTTCCAGCCAGGAAACCACAGGGCCACTCAGCTCCAGATGAACATCGTGAAACGCGCGCTTATTACGACGACGATCCTGCTGATCACTGATATTGATGCCGCCCGTAAAGGCAACCGTGCCATCACAGATGACAATTTTTCTGTGATTGCGCAGATTCATGAACGACAGCAGATGTCTCAGATTGATGTCGTGAAAGAAGGTCAGCTTGGCGCCGGCATCAAGCAGCGGGCGCATGAAGCGCCGGTTCAGCCTCAGTGACCCAATGGCATCTGCAATAAGGTAAACCTTGACGCCGTTTCTTGCGCGCTCTGTCAGCAGGTCGCGCAATGTCGTTCCGGTCTGATCCTGTTCAAAAATATAATATTCAAGAAAAATATAGGCTTCGGCTTCGCGTACCGCTTCGAAAATACGGTCGTAGGTTTGTTGTCCGCCTGACAGCAATTGATAGCTGGTTGCATAGCTCAGAGGGTAATTCGTAATCTGCAATGCCAGGTCATGAATCGAACTTTGCTGTTCGGTCAGATCCGAAGGCAAGATCCGCAAGTTCCAGAGCGCATCGTCGCGTTCGATCAGATGTTTGCTGATGCTGCGATTGAGCTTGTTTCGGGTGATTTTCTTGGGGCCGAAAAAATAATAAATGACAAATCCAAGAACCGGGACAAAGCTCAGAAACAGGATCCAGGTAAGGGTGGAAACCGGCGGGCGCTTTTGCAGCACAACCCAGGAGCCCAGCACAACAATGTAAATGCCCCACAGCGAATTCCATAAGACTTCACTGCTTAACCATGCCATATTCATACACTGGCTTCCTGAAGCATAGGCTCTGATGTCTGGGGGAACGCGGCTGAGATTTCAGGCGTCAGCGATGTCATTTCATCTGTCATAGCGGTGCTGTCTTCGTTTCCGACTGCACAGATTCGTGACGTGAATCCGGGCTTATATCGTGCTGCGCGTGCAGGCTTTCGAATTCAAGAAGCCAGCGCTTGCGTGGCAGCCCGCCGCCATAGCCCGTCAGGGTGCCGTTAGCACCGATGACGCGATGGCAGGGAATGACAATACTCACACGGTTTCGATGATTGGCACTTCCCACGATACGGGCGTGAGCACCGTTTCCGATCTCCCTGGCAAGTTCTCCATAACTGCAGGTCCGTCCATAAGGGATTCGCTGTAGTTGCGTCCATACCGCAAGATCGAAAGGCGTTCCTGGCGTGTCCAAGGGCAGTGTAAATTCCTGTCTAGTTCCCCCAAAATAATCGTCGAGCTCTTTGGCGGCCTGCTCCAGATGAGGGTGGTCGCCATTACTCAGAGCGTATCCATAGCGATGTCGCAGATCCCGGATTTCATCGGCAATCATGTCCAGCGTGTCCAGAAACTCAAGCAGGATCACTCCTTTGTCAGATGCCAGAGCAAGCATCGGACCAACTGGAGACGGCAGAAAGCGATGGTACAGCCTGGTGCCGCCACGTCCGTCGTTCTGATGCTCGGCGCAAAGCGCAAGAACGCCTTCCTGAATACGGTGCTGCGTTTCCATATCCATTGCAAATTCGTCGAAGGGGAATAATTCCTGATTGAGCATGAATCCTGAGCTAAACCGTAAATGTGCGTGAACCGTAAAAGTATATGTCGATCATTGAACCTGCGCAGCGAGATTCCGTTTCCGCGTCATATTTGCAACGTCGAACACAGTTGAAATAATGCGTCTGTGGAAAGCTGCCGGCTGCAAACCCGCGAAATCACACGGTTTAACTTTCCAGGACCGACAACTGAAGGAGAGGGGTAAATTCAATTCCCAGTCAGAAATACTTGTCTGACATGAACAATTGAAATAAGATGTCATACAACATAAAGGACATTGGCTTGTCTATATTTTCTGCCTCCGGTTTCGTGCGCTGCTACTGTGGTGTGAGCCAGACGGTGTTTTACCAATTGACGAACAATTAACAGGGAACCCATGAATCCACAGCAATTAAAACAGACCGTCAGCGAAGGGCTGCTCTCCTTCCCCGTCACTGATTTTGATGAAGCCGGCAATTTCAACGCCGGCAGCTATGCGAGTCGGCTTGAATGGTTGGCGCCTTACGGAGCAAGTGCGTTGTTTGCGGCGGGCGGCACCGGCGAATTTTTTTCTCTGGAGCCACAAGAGTATTCTGAGGTCATTCGAACTGCTGTGAACACCTGCCAGGGCAAGGTGCCCATTATCGCCGGCGCAGGCGGTGGTACCCGACTGGCTATCCAGTACGCACAACGGGCTGAAAAAGCGGGGGCGCAGGGCTTGTTGCTGATGCCCCATTATCTGACCGAGGCTGATCAGGAAGGGGTGGCACAGCATGTCGAGCAGGTTTGCAAATCTGTAGGGCTGGGCGTTATTGTCTATAACCGTTCCTTGTGCAGACTGAATGCTGATCAGTTGGAAAAGCTTGCCGAGCGCTGCCCGAACCTGGTCGGATACAAGGATGGCATTGGAGATATTGAACTGATGGTCACCATCCGTCAGAGGTTGGGTGATCGATTCTCCTATCTGGGCGGATTGCCGACGGCTGAGTTCTATGCGGCTGCCTATCGTGCCCTGGGTGTTCCTGTCTATTCCTCAGCTGTGTTCAATTTCATTCCTAAAACCGCCAAGGATTTTTATCGTGCTATCGTAGCGGGAGATCAGGCAACGGTAGATCGCTTGCTGAGTGAATTCTTCATTCCTTATTCAGCCATACGCAATCGGTGCAAGGGTTATGCAGTGAGTATCGTCAAAGAGGGTGCAAAACTGGTCGGTCATGATGCTGGTGGCGTGCGCGCACCGCTGACCAATCTGAGGCCCGACGAAAGCAAAGCCCTGGCCGCCCTGATCGAAAAACTTGGCCCCCAGTAAATGCCGGAATGGAAGCGCGACGATGGTTATACGAGAATGCCTGCGTAATATTGCGAATGAAATAGCGAGTCGCGCGTTCAGGATCGGTGCAGCAATAACAGCGCAAAAATAACGGTGCAGCAATCAATGACAAATGGGGTAATGACAATACTTTTGGGTGGAGACCATGCAGCAGGAAACAACTTTATTACCCGATCCTCTTTACATCCGGATTACGTCGGAAGATAACGTCGCCATTGTCGTCAATGAAGGCGGCCTGCCCGCGGGCACGCAATTTGGCGATGGCCTGCTCTTGCGTCAGGCCGTCCCTCAGGGACATAAGGTAGCGTTGCGCGATATAGCAATCGATGAGGCAGTGATCCGTTATGGTGTGGTCATTGGTTACGCGCTGGAAAACATCAACGCGGGAGACTGGATCAACGAAGGAAAATTGCGCATGCCAGTCGCGCCAGGACTGGATGCGCTGCCAATGGCAACGCGCAAGATGCCTGGTGCCGAGCCGATCACCGGCCTTACCTTTGATGGCTATCGCAATGCCGATGGCAGCGTGGGCACGCGAAATATTCTGGCCATCAGTGCCACGGTGCAGTGCGTCACGGGCGTCGTCGAATTTGCAGTGTGTCGAATCCGCGAGGAATTGTTGCCGCGTTATCCAAATGTTGATGACGTGGTTTATCTTGAACACGGTTATGGTTGCGGCGTTGCCATCGATGCACCCAACGCGGAGATTCCTATTCGAACCCTGCGTAATCTGAGCCTGAATCCCAATTTTGGCGGACAGGTACTGCTGGTAAGTCTGGGCTGCGAAAAACTGCAGCCGGCAAAAATGTTTCCCGCAGGAAGCATTCCCATCGCGCAGGATGATCCGTATCTGGTCACGCTGCAGGATGAAGAGAATATCGGCTTTGAAAGCATGATTGATGCCATCATGCAGAAGGCATCCAGACGTCTGGCGCAGTTGAATGAACGTAAGCGCGAACCCTGTCCGGTCTCATCACTGATCGTTGGCGTGCAATGTGGCGGCAGCGATGCGTTCTCTGGTGTGACGGCAAATCCCGCAGTAGGCTATGCAACGGATCTGCTGGTGCGTGCCGGTGCGACTGTCATGTTTTCTGAAGTCACAGAAGTCCGTGATGGCATCGCGCAACTGACAGCGAGAGCAAAGACGCCAGAGGTTGCACAGGCACTGGTTCGCGAAATGCAGTGGTATGACGGGTATTTGAAACACGGCGGCGCTGATCGCAGTGCGAATACCAGCCCTGGGAACAAGCGCGGCGGACTTTCCAATATTGTTGAGAAGGCGATGGGCTCCATCGTCAAGTCCGGAACCTCACCGATTTCAGGTGTGATTTCGCCGGGCGAGCGCGCCACCGTGAAGGGACTCAATTTTCTGGCGACACCGGCCAGTGATTTCATCTGTGGTACGCTTCAGCTGGCTGCAGGCATGAATCTGCATGTCTTTACCACAGGCAGGGGAACGCCATATGGCCTTGCTGCCGTACCTGTCATCAAGGTTGCTACTCGTGATAGTCTGGCGCGGCGCTGGTTCGACCTTATGGATGTGAACGCCGGCAGTATTGCTACCGGAGAGGCAACCATCGAAGAGGTGGGGCAGCAAATGTTCGACCTGATGATTGATATTGCCAGCGGGCGCAAGCAATCCTGTGCGGAAAAACTCAGACTGCACAATTCCCTGGTGCTGTTCAATCCCGCCCCGGTTACCTGAGATAAAAACAGGAAAGGGCAGGAAAGAGCGCAAGTGTATAAAACATGGCCGGAACATTCCCGGCAATCGAAGGCGTTTCCCTCGTTTGAGAGGGAAAACGTTTTAAAATCATCATTGTCATGAAACGTAACCGTATCTCATTCAGGTGAACACAGAACCCATGCCCAGCCGCACATTGATTAATACTGGCCCAATCAAAAAAAGAGGCAGAACCCTGTCGGATGAAGTGGTCGAACAGCTGACCGAGAAAATTCAATCCGGCGGACTGGAAGTAGGCAGGAAACTCCCAACCGAATCGGAGTTTGTTGAAGCTTTTGGCGTAAGCAGAAGTGTTATTCGCGAAGCCATCTCTCAACTGCAGGCCAGGGGACTGGTGGAAACAAGGCATGGCGTTGGTACCTTTGTGCGGGAACCCGCGGTCAAGGATGTGATTTTTGATCGTAGCACCATGGCACCGGGCACGGCCGAAGACCTGGCTTCGGTACTGGAAGTGCGGGCATGTCTGGAGTCCGAGGCCGCCGGGCTGGCTGCACAACGACGTACCGATGATCAACTGGCCGATCTCGAGAAAATTTTGCGGGCGCTCGTCAAGGAAGATATATCACGGGATATTTCCGTCGATGTCGATTTCCAGTTTCATGAACAGATTGCCAAATCCACGCATAACACCCATTTTCTTGATCTGCTTCGGCAGCTGGGAAAACACGCGATTCCACGCAGCCGGCTGGCCATTTTTGATCAGGAAAAAGCCATGTATCAGCAGCGTCTGAACATGGAACATGAAGCGATCTTCAATGCGATTGCCGCGCAGGATGCCGATGGTGCACGCGCGGCCATGCGCATGCACATCATCAACAGTCGCCAGCGCATGCGTTCAGCCAGTAAATAGTTCTGTTGCACTGGCGCTCAAATCAGGGAGCACTATGACAGTTGAATTTGCAAGACGACACTTCCCCTCGCTTTGTCGGCCACGTGAGGCTGACAGTCACAAAGGCACTTTCGGCACCGTCGGTGTGATCGGCGGTGCGCCAGGAATGACGGGTGCAGCCCTGCTTGCAGGTCGTGCCGCATTGTTTCAGGGCGCCGGTAAAGTCAAAATCGGCTTCGTACAGGAACCGCCATTTGCGGTCGATCCCGTGCATCCCGAGCTCATGCTGCAGCGGGCCGAAGATCTGCTTCGCGCGGGCGATATGACCGTATGCGTGGCTGGTGTCGGAATGGGGCTGGATGAAAAATCGCTGGGCCTGCTTTATCAGCTTTTCCGCGCAACAATGAATGTCCCGCTGGTGCTGGATGCAGATGGCCTGACCCTGCTCGCGCAGGGGAAAATCGGCGCCGGCAAACGCAATCGTCCTCTGATTCTGACGCCCCATCCACAGGAGGCGGCAAGACTGCTGGATTGCGAAGTAGGGCAGGTGCAGGAAGCCCGCGCGAAGGCGGCAGTTGCCATCAGCAAAAAGTATGATGCCTGGACCGTTCTGAAAGGGAACAAGACGGTGATTTGCTCCCCGACAGGCGACACCCAGACCAACAGTAGCGGTAACCCGGGATTGGCCACAGGAGGTACGGGCGACGTGCTGGCTGGCATACTGGGTGCATGCCTGGCGCAGGGCATTGAGGCTTCCCAGGCTGTGCCCGGCGCGGTCTGGTTGCACGGTGCTGCCGCCGACCTGCTGGTTCAGGAGGGAGTTGGCCCTGTCGGCATGGTAGCGGGCGAAGTACTGGTAGCCGCAAGGCGCGTTCGTAATTCAATTGTGATTGAATGAGCGTCGTGTTGCCGTTCCACCCTGAATGTCGATGTGCTCCTGCTTTCGGGTAAATTCGGGCCAAATGTGGGAGGCCCTGTGATCGGGAGCATTCCGTGAGAGGAGTGAAGGACCTGAAGGTGCGCTCCTGAACATCATCCGGCTCGATGTTGTATTTTTATGACTGTGCCGAAAAAGCTTGCGCAGGAGCGAAAAAGCAGTCATAATTCCGCTTCTTCGCTAAACAACATTTAGTTGAAAGCATGTGGGGGTATAGCTCAGCTGGGAGAGCGCTTGCATGGCATGCAAGAGGTCAGCGGTTCGATCCCGCTTATCTCCACCAAAAAATTTTCAACAAAATTTATTGGCAAGTAACTAAAAATTATGCTAGAATCTTGGATTCTTAAATTGCTGGTTACATGTTGATTGATTGGCGATGAAGTTGTTGTACATAGTACAAGTCCTGTCCCCTTCGTCTAGAGGCCTAGGACACCACCCTTTCACGGTGGGTACAGGGGTTCGAATCCCCTAGGGGACGCCAGACGTTTTGTTTCTAATTGAGTTGGAAATAGGTAGTCTGAAAAATTTTACCGCTGCGGAGCGGTAGTTCAGTTGGTTAGAATACCGGCCTGTCACGCCGGGGGTCGCGGGTTCGAGTCCCGTCCGCTCCGCCAAATTCATGAATAGGTTAGCGCAATCAGCGACTAACCTTTTTTGTTTTTGGGATCCAGTTGGTGCAGGCCACCGCTTCAGACTGACTCTACGTCATTCTGACTTCATCTTATTAGCACCGGGCGCTACGGGGCTCCCCCCATAATCGGGTGACAGGGTACTCACCCAACTCGGTTCATTTCACCATTCCAACCGCATTGAGCCAAGACTCGCAAGCGGTAATTCTCAACGTTTTCGTCTCTCCCCATAATCGGGGATGGCTCTTCTCCATAATCGAGGGATAGGGTACTCACGTTAGCGTTTGTTGCCGCTATTGAATTTCTGCGCGGCCGTCAGGCCCCGATACAGCGCAACCTCTCATTTCCTAAAACTACCGAGGATGGCACATGTGTGACCATATGTTCGTCGTGACCGGAGGTCCCGGTTCCGGCAAGACCGCCTTGATTGAGGCACTGGCCAGGCGCGGTTTACGATGTATGCCGGAAGCTGGCCGAGCGATCATTCAGGATCAGGTTCGCATCGGCGGGTCTGCTCTGCCGTGGGCTGATCGTTATGCGTTTGCGGAACTTATGCTTGGCTGGGAATTGCGCTCATATCAGGAAGCTTCATCTGCTGCTGGAGCGGTGATGATGGATCGCGGCATCCCGGATGTGATGGGCTATCTTACGCTTTGCGGTCTTCCTGTGCCGTCTCACGTCGAGGCAGCAGCGAAGCTGTATCGGTATAACCAGTGCGTCTTCGTGGCTCCGTATTGGAAAGAAATCTTCACGCAGGATACCGAACGTAAGCAGGATCAGGCGGAGGCGGAGGCGACCGCCAGGGTGATGATCGAGACCTACGCCAGCCTCGGATACACCATCGTTGAGCTTCCACGAACAGACATAGAAGCGCGGGCGGATTTTGTGATGAAGCGTCTCTCGATAAGCTAAACACACGCTTCATCAATTGACGATACTCACCAAACTCATTTCACTATTCAATCGTATTACGCCAGGATTTGCAGGCGGTCAATCTCAACATTTCTGAAGTTAAACGGGCGGCGTAAGTATTTTTCAATTAAGTACGGACTGACCATCGGTAATTCAGTTCGATCCGCAAAGCCAGCGCAGCGTTTGGAAGGATCAGCACGCATTTCAATTTCGTTTTTTGCAAAACGCTTGAAATACCCGTTTGTTATACTGGCCGGTCACGTATAGAAGGGGTATTGCATTTATGATGGTGAAGAATTTAATGAAACTTTGGGTGGCCGGGTGTTTAGCTCTGCCGATTATTTCGAATGCACAGCCAAAGAGCATTGAAAATAACAAAAGTATTCGCCAAGGTATCAAAGAAAATCCTATCATGGGATACGTTGTTCCCAAAATCGAAGATGTTCGAATCCACAAGGTTCATAGTGATCCCAAAACCGGATCACTCAGAATCACCTATAACAATGAGAAGAAAAATCGTCTCTCGAGTGTAAGCGCCAAAAAATCCCCGTCCGGTTTTGACAAGGAAAAGGCAGCCGTAGCTCTTGCAGAAGGGATTGACAAGGCGTTGACAAAGAAAGCCACGTCCAGTCAAAAACGCAGCTTTACAACGGATAAGGGTGTAGAGGTAAACTGCATCGGCGTCATTGAGGACAGTAAAAAGAGGTCAAATTCGATATGTTTTGCCGTTTTCGATAATTATTATATTCAGGCCAATATGGTGTGGGGTATTAACGGCGAAAGTAAAGAGCAGGCGTTCTCACGTTCAGATGGGTTTGTCAAAGCGGTCATCGATCGCTTTAGTGAATATCCGGAAATTTAGGTTATCAGCGTCGCATCTTTGCGACGCGTGTTGGCTGTATCCGATTATCAGAGGACAGAGCGCGTTGGCCGGACGCATTTATTATAATTGCGACCGCATGAGGCAGGGCGCGTGAGCGGTCATTCTCAACATTTCTGAGGTTAAACGCTTTACTGAATGAGTATGTGGTTTCTGTTGCTTCCCCGGCTCTTCGTCAATTCAGATGTGTCGATGTGTGATTCCTGGCTGTGCTACTCGAATCCGCGGAGGATAATGATTAGATTTTTACATAAATTTAAAGCATGAGTTTATTTTTTACGAAAATTCCTGTCCGGGTATAGAGATTGATTGGATTTTGCCGTATATTTAAACCATGAAAGGAAATTCCAGACATCAAGTAATCAAGCGCGTGCAAACTGAGCTACCCCGCGGGGGCCCGTTCGATCTCGCTGTGCTCGATACCTTTGGTGTGTCGCCCCAGCTGGCTGCCCGTTACGTCGATGGTGGCTGGCTAGTGCGATTGGCACACGGCGTCTACGCTTTCCCGAACGACGAATTCGACGTCAGCGGTGCTCTACATTACCTGCAAGACAGGGTAGAGGGCCTACACATCGGAGGCAAGAGTGCCCTTGCTCTGCAGGGGGTGCTGCACAACCTGTCTACGCGGGATACACTGGTGCTTTGGGGTGATATCCGCTTTGCGTTGCCCTCCTGGTTCACTACGCGCTTCCCTGCACGATACGTCAATGCCCAGTTGTTCGAATGGCCCGATGAAATGCTTGCAGACAGAACCCTGCATATCCCACCCGGGCAGCCCGATGGACTGTTGATGTCCGTACCGGAACGAGCCGTGCTGGAGCTTCTCTATGAAGTTGGCACCCGGCACAGCCTGGAAGAAACCCGCAATCTGTTTGACGGCCTGCGCGCTCCGCGTAAAGATGTGCTCGGAAAGCTGCTGAGCTGTTGTACCAGCGTGAAGACCGTGCGACTGTTCCTGACCTGGGCGCGCGAAACCAACGTGGTGGATGTGGATGCGCTGTTGGATCAGTATCCGGTTCGTACTGGCAGCAATAAGCGCTGGATGAGCCGACTCAATGACGGGACTTTGTTGAGCTTGAACCCTCATGGATAGACACTACGCTGATACCGTACGCTTGCTACTGACTATTGCTCCCGACGTATTTGATAACACGATCTTTGCTATGAAAGGGGGCACAGCCATCAATCTGTTCGTGCAGGACATGCCCCGTTTGTCGGTGGATATAGGCCGACGCACTTGATACTGGTTTCGCAACTGTGGCGTTGCATGATTAACTTTCCGATCGGGAATTGAGACTTGCATTGATGCTATAACTGTTCCGCATCACATCTGCATTGGCATATATATCGACACGCCAGACGCCTTTTCCACATGTAGCGCTATTTCTGGTGATAAACGGGCTATTGACAGGTTTGCTAGAATCGCTAAGAGGTCGCTTTCGTTGCCGGTCCAATGCTGACCGCAAGCAGTGTCGCAGCTCATGGCATTCGTTTACCCGGAAGATCGGGCTCGGGTGCTTTTTAAAACAATCATTCGTCAGTGCCGCGCCGCGAGGTACGGATAATCATAAGTGGAGCTGTCTGAAATGCTGGTATCAAAAATCAATACCTGTCTCGAGTACGAGGTGTTTTCGGCAAGTGAGTTTTTTCTGAATATGCTGGTTTCCAAGAAAAGCCAGCTGATTCTGGAAGAAAATCTGATGGTGGAGTATTTCGATCGTGATGGAGCCAGATCGCCTTTGAACTTTCAGAAGAATATTGATGCTGTGGGCGGACGCTTTGCATCATTTTCTGCCGATGTTGGCAAGATAAGCGTGGATTACACCGCAAGCGTGGTGACCAATAATGAAAGACGGCCCGATCAGGCGGCCATTTACTCCATCGGCCGTTTGCCAAAGAAGACACTGCCTTGTCTGCGTCCCAGCCGCTATTGTGAGTCAGATGTTCTTTCGGCCGAGGTCCAGTCGCGGTTTTCGGCTCAGGGGGATGGGATTGTTCTGGTTGAATCTATCATCGACTGGATTCAGGAGAACATTCAGTACGAGGTGGGGTGTTCGGATTCCACGACATCCGCCTGGGATGTCTTTGAAAAGCGCAAGGGCGTGTGCAGGGATTTTGCCCATCTGGCGATTACCTTTTGCCGTGCGCTGAATATTCCTGCGCGGTTTTGTGTTGGTTATGTGTATTTTGATGAACCGCCACAGGATTTTCACGCTATTTTTGAAGCGTACCTGGGCGGGCGCTGGATCAAGTTTGACCCCACAAGACTTGCGCCGCCAGACAATCTGGTGGTCATTGCCAGAGGAAATGACGCCAAGGACACGCCTTTTGCGACCATTTTTGGCAACATCCAAACAAGTCGAATGCGTATCAATATCCAGCAGGAAGACCCGTATTCGGATTTCCGGGTAAAGGCAGGGGACGAGCAGGCGGCAATTATCGGCCGCTAGGCGCGATCAAATGACGCCCGTCCGCCACGCTTTTCAGTTCTTGCTTTCTTCCTTGCGGGAAATGATTTTGCCTGTGTTGGCGTCGATGAAAAGTTCGTATTTTGTACCCGGTTTGAGGGTTTTGACTTCATAGCCCCAGACATTGTTTTCTTTGTCGAAATCGACTTCAACGGCCTTGGCGCCGGTCTCAGACTCGGCGGTCTGCACAGCTTCGGTCAGACTGATTTTCGCCTGTCCGATAGCTTCGGCCTCTTCCTGGTGATGGGAGTTGGCAAAGGCAACGGCGGGCGCCGCAAGGATCAGGGAGAAGATAATAGAAGAGGTTGTTTTCATGGTATATGCCTGAAAAAGAAGGAAAGATAGGGGCTTTCTGACGCAGATGTCTGCATAAGCGGTCAGTCCATTATCCAGTAATCTACGGTTTTCCACAATGCTGGCGTTTCTAAAAATACTGTATACTTATACAGTATTAAGGAAATTGCCATGATCAAAAAAACCTCTTCAGCCGGGCTTCCGGCCGCACAGTCATTGCTGTCGCCAGCAGACAAATTGGCGAAAAATTCTGCACAACATGCAGGCAGAAGCGCGGGTACAAATACAGATACAAATGCGGATATAAGTACGGAAATAAATGCGGGCACAGGCACGGGTAAAAACGCAATCAGCACAATGAGAGCCAGAAGCGCTGAAAAAAGTAGGAGCGTGGCAAAAAACGTTTCCCAGTCTTGCAGCCGGCTATCAAAAAACATTCTCAACAGGGCTGCAAAAAGCGCAGGGCAAAGCGTCGTGCCCGAGCCTATGCTGTCCGCAAGTTTGTCTTTGCCTCTGAATCTGCCTCTGGATCAGGTCTCGGATCAGTCTTTGAATCTGTCTCTGGATCAGGTCTCGGATCAGTCTCAGAATCTGTCTCTGGATCAATGCCCGGATCAGTCTCCTGATCACACCCCCAATTCGCCTTCGAATCTGTGCATACCGAACCAGGCTATCCCCAAAGAAACAGCCATTCCCAAAAACGCGGCTATCCGCGCAGAAGTGCCTGGCGGCAAAGACATTGCTGAGCCGGATCAGAACACCGATGCCTCTCTGTTACTGGCTGCGCCAGAACGAATTCATCCCGCGCTCTGGCGAGCATCGCAAATTGCCCGTTCTCCTGGTCTGTATGTCAGTACCGGCTACCCCGAAATATCGGCTCAGTTGCCGGGTGGTGGCTGGCCGCTGGGTAATCTGATCGAGGTCATGACGCCGCGCGCCGGAATCGGCGAACTTCAGTTGTTCAGACACGCGCTGAGCGATCAGAGCACGTCTGGGCATCCTGAAGGGAACCGTCAGCATGCCAGGGGTAATGGCAGCGTTGTGGCAGATCCTTCTGCGCGCGACGTACCGTCTGCCGACTCAGGTCCGCGGTTGCGTAATGCTCAGGATCAGCGACCCATTGTGCTGATTCAGCCTCCTTATGTTCCTCAGATCTGTGCCTGGGCGCAGTGGGGTGTGGCGCCTTCCCGTCTGCTCTGGCTGTCTCCCCGAGGCATGGCCGATGCCTTGTGGGCGGCAGAGCATATTCTCAACAGTGGAGCCTTTGCTGCACTTGTCTTGTGGCAGGATACCCTGCGCGATGCGGCCCTGCGCCGCCTGCAGCTGGCTGCGCAAAAAGGCGATACCCTGTTCGTGCTTGTGCGGGCCTTGTCTGCGGCCCGGCAATCTTCGCCTGCGCCGCTGCGTCTGGCGCTGCAGCCGGAGCCCACGGGGCTTCAGGTACATATTGTCAAACGTCGTGGCAGTGCGATGGAACATCCCGTTCATGTCACGCTTTATTCCAGCACCCTGACGCGATCAGGGCCTGCAGATCCAGCGCCAACAGACTTTCTGCATGCTGGCCATTCTGCTTATCCTGCTGCTTTTACCGAGTTCTATGATGCGAACATGGATAGCCGTGCATCTGCTGCATCCCACACTGGACACTCTCTGTCCTGACTGGCGTCATACCGCGGCAGTGGTCATTGAGTCCGGCCTGGTTCTGGTCTGCTCCCCCGCAGCATGGTTTGCAGGGGTGCGGCCCGGCATGCGTCTGAAGGGCGTCAACGCCTTGTGTCCGCAAGCCGTGATTACCGAATACGATGAACACATCCATCATTCTGCCATTCAGACCAGTTCACTGGCACTGTTGCAGTACACGCCAGAACTGGCTCTGGGCGAACAGGATACCCTGCTGCTGGACGTGACTGCCAGTCTCAGTCTTTTTGGCGGCGTTCGGCAGCTGTATCGGCGTATTCAGGGAACGCTGGATGGCCTGTGCCTGACTGCCCAATTTGGTATTGGTGCAACGGCAATGGGGGCGTGGCTGCTGGCTACGGCTGCCAGTACGCGCTGGCGCCGCTGTCTGAAACCCCAGACGCTGTGTCGCCTTCTGGATACCTTGCCGGCCAATGGCTTGCCTGCTGCCCGGCCTTATGAAGCCTGGCTCGACAATATTGGCTGCAGCACGCTGGGCATGTTGCGTCAGTTGCCGCGCGCACAACTGCAGCGCCGAACCAGCAAACAGCTCCTGCAGTCCCTGGATACGGCCTATGGCAAAAATCCGGAAATTTTCAAATGGCTTACTGCACCACTGCAATTTCACGGACGCATCGAGTTGGTGGAACGCATCGAATCCACGCAAGCCGTGGCCGCAGTGGCCCGTCGCCTGATTGAGCAGCTTTGTGGCTGGCTGGCCGCACACCAGCAGGCGGCAACGCAACTGACACTCTTGCTGGAGCATGAGCGTGGTCGACACGCGCGCGAGCCTACGCAGTTGCTGCTGGCTACAGGTCTGCCCACACGCGATCCGGCTCACCTGATGCGTCTGCTGCATGAGCATCTGCATCATCTGAAACTGGCTGCGCCTGTGATCGCGCTGGCGCTTGAGGTCAATCGGGTGCAGGACAGCGTGCCGGTAGCCGATAGTCTGTTTCCCGAACCAGGAGGCACGCCGCAGGACAGACAGCGCGTTATTGAAATTATTCTGGCCCGATTGGGCCACGAGCGGGTATTGCGTCCACAGCCGCTGGCTGATCATCGGCCGGAAGTGGCAAACCGGTGGGAGCCGGCTGGCGCTTCTTCTGTTGTCTCTGCTGCGCCTGCTACAGGCGCAGACCGGCCATGCTGGTTGCTGGAAAAACCTTTGCCGCTGTCGATTCGTGAGCATCGTCCCTGGTATGGCTCTCCACTGTATATCCTTCGCGGGCCGGAAAGAATTGAAGATGGCTGGTGGGAGGGCTGGGCGCTGCGAGACTATTTTGTTGCAGAAGACAAGGAAGGCGCAAGATACTGGTTGTTTCAGGAGCGACAGCATGACCGCCGATGGTTCCTGCACGGGTTTTTCGGGTAAGGAAGGGTAATGACAACAACGTCCTATCAACTGCCCATCTATGCAGAACTTTACTGTCAAAGCAATTACAGCTTTTTGCAGGGCGCATCACATCCTGAAGAATTGGTGGAACAGGCTTTCAAATTGAACTATGCAGCATTGGCCATTACAGACGAGTGCTCGGTAGCTGGCGTCGTGCGAGCCCATGCAGAGGTCACAAAACTCAATCGGCCAATTCTGGAAGAGGCCGAGCGCAGAAGAAAAGAAGCACTGCGAAAGGCTGGCTGCACCATCGGGCTGCCCTCACTGAGCCGTTCTCTTTTCCCGCAGGACGGGGTGGGACTGATGTCTTCGTCGCTTGGCTGTGTTCCCACCGCGGCGCTTTCTGACGTCTCCTTATCCAATGCTTCGCCATCCAATGCTTCCTCATCCAAAAGTGCGTCATCCAAAAGTTCGTCACCCAATCCTTCGGCATCTGATCAGGAACCATCCGAGGCCCCATCCGAGGCCCCATCAGAGGCTCCATCCGATGTTCCATCGCGTCTGCCTATGCAGCTGATTGTCGGGTCCGTGTTCACCCTGCATACCTCTCATCAGCCCGATTTGCGACTTGTTGTGCTGGCACAAGACCGCGATGGCTATGGCAACCTGTGTGAGTTCATTACCCTGGGCCGGGGACGTGCACCCAAGGGCAGCTACTACCTCACAACCAGCGATATTACCCAGCCAGAGGAACCGTCTCTTGCGCATTTGAAGAATCTGCCAAATTGTCTGGGATTGCTGGTGCCCGAGTATGGTGCCCCGTATGAACAGATTCTCGCGCAGGCACAATGGGTGGCACAGACGTTTGCCGGGCGATGCTGGCTGGTCATCAGTATGTTGAATCAGGGGCAGGATGAAGCACACAAGGCAACGCTTCAGGCGGTATCTGACAGTACCGGTGTGCCACTGGTAGCCGCAGGAGAGGTGCAAATGCATGTGCGTTCACGCAAGCCCGTACACGATACCCTGACCGCCATTCGCCATGGCAAGAGCGTGCAGGATTGCGGTTTTGAACGCAAATCCAACGCAGAACATCATCTGCGTCCGCGCGTCACGCTGGCAAGCCTCTACCCACGTGCGGCGCTGGAACAGACCATAGAGGTCATGCTGAGCTGCCATTTCAGTCTCACGGAACTCAGGTACGAATATCCTAAGGATATCTGTCCTCCCGGTCTGAGTCTGACGCAATACCTGCGTCAGGAAACCTATGCCGGCGCCCGGCTCAGGTATGGCGCCGGCCTGCCTGAAAGCGTAAGACTTCAGCTGGAAACAGAGCTGCAGATCATTGCCGACATGAAGTACGAACCTTATTTTCTGACGGTTTACGATATTGTGCAGTTTGCCCGCAGCAGGCACATTCTATGTCAGGGCAGGGGGTCGGCTGCGAACAGCGCCGTCTGCTATTGTCTTTTTATTACCGAGGTCGATCCTGGGCAGGGCAATAACCTGTTCGAACGGTTTATCAGTAAAGAGCGCGATGAACCGCCTGATATCGACGTCGATTTTGAACATCAGCGCCGTGAGGAGGTTATTCAGTACATCTATCGCAAGTATGGCCGGGATCGGGCCGCACTCACGGCGGTTGTCATCAGCTATCGGGTCAAGAGTGTGTTGCGGGATACGGGCAAGGCACTGGGTGTTGACCCTATCCTTATCGAGGCGGTGGCGCGTTCCTATCA
Organism: Pseudomonadota bacterium; assembly: GCA_023387815.1. Lineage (GTDB taxonomy): Bacteria > Pseudomonadota > Gammaproteobacteria > Burkholderiales > Burkholderiaceae_B > Advenella. The sequence continues at coordinate 8,722 of JAEWHK010000047.1, read as the reverse complement.
TTATTGGGATGGCCGCGCGAATCTGCTGGAGCGTATGAAGGAAAGCGGTCTGGATGCTTCGTCACCCGTTGCTGCGCAGTGGGTTTATCTGGCAGAAAAAATGATTGGTTTTCCGCGTCATCTTTCCCAGCACCCCGGCGGTTTTGTCATGTCACGCGGTCCGCTGGCGCGCCTGGTACCCATAGAAAATGCCGCCATGCCAGACCGCAGTGTCGTGCAATGGGACAAGGACGATCTGGATGCGCTGGGTATTCTGAAGGTCGATGTGCTGGCGCTGGGCATGCTCAGTGCACTTCGTCGCGCGCTCGAGTTGGTGGCAATACGTCGCAATGAACCATTCAGCATGCAGAATATTCCACAAGACGATACGGCAACTTATGACATGATCTGCAGGGCGGATACGATTGGTGTGTTCCAGATTGAATCGCGCGCGCAGATGACCATGTTGCCGCGCCTGCGACCGCGTTGTTATTACGATCTGGTGATCGAAGTCGCCATCATCCGTCCCGGTCCCATACAGGGCGGGATGGTGCATCCGTATCTGCGACGACGGCAGAACCTGGAGCCGGTGACCTATCCCAGCGAAGAAATTAAATCGGCGCTTGAGCGTACGCTGGGCGTGCCGATTTTCCAGGAGCAGGTGATGCAGATCGCCATGAAGGCTGCCGGTTTCACGGGAGGTGAGGCAGACTCCCTGCGACGCTCCATGGCAGCCTGGAAGCGCAAAGGCGGGCTGGAAAAGTTCTATAACAAGATCGTGGACGGCATGCTTGAGAGAGGGTACGAGAGGGAGTTTGCTGAACAGATTTTCCGACAGATTCAGGGTTTTGGGGAATACGGTTTTCCCGAGAGTCATGCAGCAAGTTTTGCGTTACTGGCCTATGCAAGCAGCTGGCTGAAATGTCATGAGCCCGAAGCATTTCTGGCAGCACTGCTCAATAGTCTGCCCATGGGTTTTTATAGTGCGTCTACCCTTATTCAGGATGCCAGGCGGCACGGCGTCAAAGTGCTGCCTCCCGATGTGCTGATCAGTGACTGGGAGGCCACGCTTGAATTTGATACGGATATCTCCAAACGCAGAGAGGGCAACAGACCTTGCGTGCGGCTGGGACTCAATCAGATCAAGGGGATGAGCGAGGACGCGGCAAAAAGAATTGTTGCGGTTCGGGCTCGGGCTGCCGTGGAGTCTGTCAGTGATCTTGCAAGGCGTGCTGATCTGAACCGACACGATCTGAATGCGCTGGCTTCGGGCAACGCCCTGGAAAGTCTCGCCGGGCATCGCCGGGCGGCACTCTGGGATGCCGTGGTTAGTGTCCCTGACAACGATATGTTGCGCGATGCACCGGTCTATGAGACTACAACACCGCAGCTGCCCCTGCTTACCGAAGGGCAGTCGCTCATTGCGGATTACGACTCACTGGGTCTGACGCTGGGACGGCATCCGCTGGAGCTGTTGCGGGATCGCCTGGCGCAAATGCGTTTTTCCTCTGCTGCGGTTCTGCGCAATCAGCCAGACAGACGTCTGGTTCGGGCCGCAGGAATCGTGACGATCCGGCAACGACCGGGAACGGCAAAAGGCGTGGTGTTTGTGACGCTGGAAGACGAAACAGGGCAGATCAATCTGCTGATTCGGCCCGAACTGGCTACGCGTCAGCGCAAGGAACTGCTTACCTCGCGACTGATGGGTGCCTATGGGCGCTGGCAGTCAGCCAATGGCGTACAGCATGTGATTGTGGAGCGGCTGGTCAATCTGACCCCTTTGCTGGGAAATCTGCAGACGCAAAGTCGAAATTTTCATTGAACCGGGGCCATCAGCGTCTTTTCACGAGATAGCCGCAGAGCAATACCAGAACGCTCACGATCACGATCAGCCAGTTACCCACCCGTGCGTAAAGCGTGAGACCCTGCGTGCCCTGAATCTGTACATCCAGTACGTCCGCCTTGGCAGTAGGCAATTCAGCCAGTACCTGGCCCTTCGCATCGATGGCAGCTGTAGTGCCGGTGTTGGTTGCTCGAATCATGGGTCTTGCTGTTTCCATGCTGCGCATGCGAGCAATCTGCAAGTGCTGTCTTAGCGCCCAGGTATTGCCGAACCAGCCCAGATTGCTGACATTGAACAGCACGCTGGCACCCGGCGATCCATCCGCTTGCGTGCGCAATGCAGGCAGCAGCTCTTCGCCAAACACATCTTCATAGCAGATGTTTGGTGCGAACAGCTGACTGTCCACAGCAAAGCTTTTCTGACCTTGAGAGCCACGGTCAAAATCACCCAGCGGGATACTCAGTGCGTCCACGAACCAGCGAAAGCCAAAGGGAACAAATTCGCCGAAAGGCACGAGATGCCGCTTGTCATATACGGGTACGTCCTGTGCCTGCATCAGTGCCGTCACCGACGTATTCCGGTCGATGGACAACACACTGTTGGTGTAACGGTCCTTACCCTGTCCGATGGTATGCATGGGGCTGCCCATGAACAGGGTTGCGTTCATCTGATCGGCCAGCTCCACGACGGACTGCCAGAATTCCGGCGCCATTCTGTCCTGGAAAGTCGGCAGAATAGTCTCGGGAAACACGATCAGGGAAGGGGTATGATGTACATCCACAGACGGGCGGCTAGCCAGCGCAAACTGTTGCTGTAGCGAGCTCATCAACTGGGACGGATCGAATTTCATCTGCTGGGGAATATTTCCCTGTACGAGACGTACTGTCATGGCCGGGCCCTGGCGATCGAACCAGTCGATGCGGCTGACAGCCAGACTGACGAGGAACATGCCCAGCAGGGCACTGGCCATCACGGCAATAATGCCCGGCCGGTTGTGCTTCAGAAAATGAAAGATGGAAGCGGTAAGCGCACTGGCCAGCGCGGCCAGAAAGGCCACGCCGTATACCCCCCAGATGGGAGCCCAGGCCGAAAGCAGGCTATTGGTATGCGCATAGCCGATGTTATTCCAGGGGAAACCGGTGAACACAAAGCCGCGCAGCCATTCACCGAGAGTCCAGGCGGCCGCCCACAGCAGGCAGCGCGCCAGTGCCGAGGGGGTACATAAAAAATTCAGACCACGTCCGACCCAGGCGGTACAGGCACCGGCAAGCGCAGCATAAAGCGACAGATAAAGCGAGAAGAGCAGAACGGCGAGGGCGGCCAGAGGTGCTGCCAGACCGCCGAAATGATTCATACTGATATAAAGCCAGTACACGCCAACGCAGAAACTGCTGGTACTGAACACAAAGGCGGCGAGTGCGGCGCGTTTGATGTCCCGCGTTCCCAGAACCAGATACGCAGGAACGGCCATGGCCAGTACCTGCACATAGGGCAGGGCCCAGCCAGGCAGCGGGTCTGGCGAAAAACTAAGGGCATGAACTGCCCCGGCTGCAAGGAGTAGGAGCCAGACCATGGGCTCAGGTTTCAGTTTTGGTCTGGCTGCCGCTCATGGCCGAGAGGCGTTTGATGTGCAGCCACAGCGCGCGACGTGCATCGGCGCGCAGCACCTGGAAGCGCAGGCCCTGGTAATCGTAGCTGTCTCCGCGCTGCGGAATGTGATCGAGCTCGGCAGCCAGCCAGCCGCCGATGGTGTCGTAATCATCTTCGGGGATAGCTACCTGCAGCGTCTGGTTCAGCTGACGGATTTCCGTAATGGCCATGACGCGCCAGGAGGAATCCGTCTCTGGAAAGATGGTCGTTTGCGCTTCTTCGTCGTACTCGTCTTCGATGTCGCCAACGATCTGTTCCAGAACGTCTTCCATGGTGACCAGGCCGGCAATGCTGCCATACTCGTCAATGACGATCGCAATGTGGTTGCGATTCTCGCGGAAGTCGCGCAGCAACTGATTCAGTCGCTTGGTCTCGGGAATATAGATGGCCGGACGCACCAGGCTGCGGATGTCTGTTTCGGGATTGGTGATGAAGCGCAACAGGTCTTTGGCAAGCAGGATGCCAATGATGTTGTCTTTTTCTTCTTCGTAAACCGGAAAGCGAGAATGGGCGGTTTCCACAATGCCAGGCAGCAGTTCCTGCAGGGGCTTGCTGATATCCAGCAGATCCATGCGGGATCGCGGAATCATGATATCGCTGACATTTTTTTCAGTGAAGGAAATGGACCCCACAATCATGGAGTAGGAATCATCGTCGATGATATCCCGATCATGCGCAGAAGAGAGGATCTCCTGGATGTCTTCGCGGTCTTCGGGCTCATTCTGGCCCAGCAGGCCTTTGATTCGCTGAATGAGTGAGCGTGAAATGGGTTTTTTGCCTGGCTGACTGTCTGCCTCGGCATCGTTCGAAGGATATGGTTCTGACATCTCTGGACGTCTAGTTTAGGGAGTTATAAGGATAACTCAATTTGGCACAATTTTGATGAAAAGTTAATGACTTAGCGTAAACCCAGGCCTTTTTTGTCACTCTCTAAAGGTAGCATGCCTCGTGGCCGAAAAGTCGCTTTCTGCCCGTTTCCGTCTGTTTTGTCTGGCGCTCGCTGTTTATTGGGCGAGATAAGGATCGGGCAGACCCATGCCAGCCAGTATTGCGGTTTCCAGCGCCTCCATGTGGGCGGCTTCGTCTTCCTGGAGATGATCGTAGCCTAGCGCATGCAGTACGCCATGTACCACAAGATGGGCGGCGTGCTGGGTCAGTGTTTTTTTCTGGGCCTGGGCTTCCTGTCTGAGCACGGGAACGCAAAGGACGATGTCGCCGCGCGCAATACCGTCAGGATCGACGCCATATTCGAAGGTAAGCACGTTGGTGGCGTAATCGCGACCGCGGAACTGGCTGTTCAGTTCGCGACCCTCAGGCTCATCCACCAGGCGCAGCGTGAGTTCAACTTCAATAATCTCGTCGTTTTCTTCCATGGCCGCATCCACGGCGCGCAGCATCCAGCTGCGAATACGCTGGCGACTGAGTTCGGGCACCGGAACGACGTGCTGCACGGAGCTGCGCAGATAGGATGTGTCGCGTACCCGGGATTTACCGTGAGGGCTGCTGTCAGCCATTTTGCGTGCGACCCTCGGCCTGATCGTAGGCATCGATAATGCGGGCTACCAGGGGGTGACGCACCACGTCTTCACTGGTAAAGCGGGAAAAGGCAATGCCATGGACATTGCCCAGCACGCGCAAGGCATGTTCCAGACCGCTTTTCTGACCCTTAATCAGGTCAATCTGTGACGGGTCACCGGTGATCACGGCTTTGCTACCGAAGCCGATGCGGGTCAGAAACATCTTCATCTGTTCCTGCGTGGTGTTCTGCGCTTCATCCAGTATCACGAAGGCGTGATTGAGTGTGCGTCCGCGCATATAAGCCAGGGGTGCGATCTCAATGGTCTGTTTTTCGAACAGACGCATGACTTTTTCAAAGCCCATCAGGTCATACAGGGCATCGTATAGCGGGCGCAGGTAGGGATCCACTTTCTGGGCCAGATCGCCGGGCAGAAAGCCAAGGCGCTCGCCGGCTTCCACGGCAGGTCGGGTCAGAATGATCCGTTGAACATGTTCCCGTTCGAGGGCGTCGATGGCACAGGCGACGGCCAGCCAGGTTTTGCCGGTTCCGGCCGGACCTGTCCCGAAAGTAATGTCATGACGCAGGATATTGTTCAGATAGTCGCGCTGACGCGGCGTGCGAGGGCGCAGATCGTTGCGCCTCGTGCGCAGCGCGATGGAGCCACTGTCGTCATCCAGGGGCGGCAGCTCAGGAACAGAAGCGTTGCCACCCTGACGCTTTTGCCGGCTTTCGTCTGACTCTGTGCGGTTTTTTTCGGCCGCAGGCCGGGTGTTGGCACGCAACTCTACCAGTCCCAGCTGGATATCATCGATGGTGAGATCCCGGTGGCGCGCGCGTCGGTGAAAAAGGTTCACCGCGCCGGCCGCATCCTGTGCCTGTTCGCCTTCGATAATGACGCGATTACCATTGCGCCCGATAGTGACATCGTAGGCCTGGGCGATCTGCTGCAGATTCTCATCCAGCGGTCCGCATAGATTGGCCAGCTGGGTGTTGTCACCTTCAAGATGAAATACGACCGGCAGATTACGTTTTCCTGTCATCAGGCAAGTTCTCCTGCGTCGAATTCACCGCGCAGTGAGTTGGTATATACGTTGGTGATGCGTACGTTCACAATTTGTCCGATCAGATTTTCGGGTCCGGCAAAATTGACGATCCGGTTGTTCTCGGTGCGGCCGGTCAGTTCGCTGGCGTCACGCCGCGACGGACCTTCTACCAGTACGGGTTGCAGAGTATTGAGCATGCCGTGACTGATGGCGCTGGCCTGTTCTGAAATCTGGGCCTGCAGACGCTGCAGGCGCTCTAGCTTGACTTCATAGGGTGTGTCGTCATGCAGGTCGGCAGCCGGCGTACCCGGACGGCGCGAATAGATGAAGGAGAACGACGTGTCGAAATTCACATCGGCAATCAGTTTGAGTGTGGCTTCGAAATCGGCATCTGTTTCTCCGGGGAAACCAACGATGAAATCAGAAGACAGCGTCATGCCGGGGCGGGCTGCGTAAAGACGTCGCGCGATCGATTTGAATTCCAGTCCGGTATAGCCGCGCTTCATTGCGGCCAGGATCCGGTCACTGCCGGTCTGGATAGGCAGGTGCAGGAACGGCACCAGTTTGGGCAGTCGACCGTGAGCTTCAATCAGCCGATTGGTCATTTCCTTGGGGTGCGATGTTGTGTAGCGGATGCGCTCAATGCCCGGGATTTCGTGTACGTAATCCAGCAGCATGGCGAAATCGGCCAGTTCTGTTGTACCGCCCAGCGCGCCGCGGTACGCATTGACATTCTGACCCAGCAGATTGACTTCCTTGACGCCCTGGTCGGCCAGGTCGGCAATTTCGGTCAGCACGTCTTCGAAGGGACGCGAAATCTCTTCGCCACGCGTGTAAGGAACCACACAGAAGCTGCAGTACTTGCTGCAGCCTTCCATAATGGAGACAAACGCGGATGGGCCATCAATACGCGCCGGAGGCAGGGCGTCGAATTTTTCGATTTCAGGAAAACTGATATCAACCTGGGCGCGGCCCGTGCTTTTGCGACGCTCGATCAGATCAGGCAGGCGATGCAGGGTCTGGGGACCGAAAACAACGTCAACATAGGGAGCGCGCCGGATAATGGTGGCGCCTTCCTGGCTGGCAACACAACCGCCCACGCCAATGACCAGATTGGGGTTCTTCTTTTTCAGCTGATTGATGCGACCCAGGTCGGAAAAGACTTTTTCCTGGGCTTTCTCACGGATGGAACAGGTGTTCAGCAGGATGACGTCAGCGTCTTCCGGCGTATTGGTCAGTTCCAGACCCTGATTTTCCCGAAGGACGTCAGCCATTTTGTCCGAATCGTATTCGTTCATCTGACAGCCGAAGGTCTTGATATACAGCTTTCTGGCCGAGGGATGAATATGGATCGGGGTTTCTTTCAGGGGAGCGGCAGTCGCGGTAGCGCCGTCGCGTTTGAGCGTGGTTTCTTGCATGATTTGGGTACCGTGGCGGGTTTTTGTCCCGGGGGTAAATTTGGAAAACGTGATTGTAGCGTGTTTGCGCCTGTTACGCCTTATCCTGTTGTTTTTTCAAATGAAAAAGCGCCCGAAGGCGCTTTTCTGAGGGGCGCGCGCAGCGGAATGTTGCGCGCAGGGGACAGCCGTTGAATCAGTAAACCACTTCGCTGGCCGGATCCTCTTTTTTAGGGGTCTTGATCATGTCTTCGCGCTTGACGCCCAGCCACATGGCAATGGCAGCGGCCACGAATACCGATGAATAAATACCGAACCAGATACCAATGGTCAGCGCAAGGGCAAAATAATGCAGGGAAGGGCCGCCAAAGAAGAACATGGACAGCACCATCATTTGCGTGGACGCGTGGGTAATAACGGTACGTGAAATGGTCTGCGTAATGGCACCGTCGATGATGTCACGGACACTGGCGCGCCGCTGCTTGCGGAAGTTTTCCCGGATCCGGTCCATGATCACCACGGATTCATTGACCGAGTAGCCCAGTACCGCCAGCACACCAGCCAGCACCGGCAACGAGAATTCCCACTGGAAGAAGGCAAAGAACCCCAGGATGATGACCACGTCGTGAAGGTTGGCGACCACGCAGGCAAGGGCAAATTTCCATTCAAAGCGGATACCCAGATAGATCATGATGCCAATCACCACAAAGGCCAGCGCCTTCAGCCCATTGGTCAGGAGTTCGTTACCCACTTGCGGACCCACGAATTCCACGCGGCGCAGCTCGGCATCGGGATTGGTCTTCTTGAGCGCAGCCATCACCGTGTCGCTCTGCTGGGTAGAAGACAGATTCTTATCTACCGGCAGGCGGATGATCACATCGCGCGAGGTGCCGAAGTTCTGCACCTGGAAATCGCTATACTTCAGCGCGCTGATGCTGCTGCGGATTTCATCCAGCTGGGCAGCCTGCTGATAGTTGACTTCCATGACCGTACCACCGGTAAATTCGATGGACAGGTGAAAGCCACGGGTAACGATGAAAAATACCGCAAGCACGAAGGTAATGGCACTGATCGTATTGAGGATCAGCGCGTTCTTCATGAACGGTATGGTTTTGTGGATTCTGAAAAATTCCATATTGATTCCTGCTCTGTCCGGTCAGCCCGGACAGAAAAAGTGTTCTACCCGATTCAGTTCTTTGTCTTGTCTTTCTCGACAGCCGTGTCGGGACGCCAGACGGTACCAATGGAAACCGTTTTGAGTTTCTTGCGTCGTCCGTACCACAGGTTCACG
>JAEWHK010000033.1 GCA_023387815.1 Pseudomonadota bacterium | reverse complement strand
GTGCGCAGCAGTGAACGCAGGCTGGAGTTGTGTTTGTTACGAGCAACGGATTGACGTGCACGTTTGCGTGCTTGTGCAGTATTGGCCATGGTAGTTCTTTAAGTGTTCTTTAATTAAGTTAATTCAGCAAAGTCTGGTAGTATAGCATATTGGTGTGGTGATGCAAGAATTCCTTGTAAAAACACTGGTTTACGTAGTCATACAGCCGCTATTGTTCCGTTTGGACAACAGCCGACGGTCCGACGCGACACTACTGCCGCCTGCGGGTGAAGTCCGAGGGCCGGAATCCTGCAAGAAAGAGGGCGGTAAAATAAACGATGGCGCAGGAGAACAGCAATACTAACAGCGCGAGCAGACGAGACAGCGTAAAAGCCAGGTGCGCCGGCAGCGCTTCTGCCAGTAAATCATGAAGCCAGCTATTGATTGTTCCTGGCGCAACCGTGGTCCAGTCCATATATTGCTGTATGAATAGAATCCAGAGGACCAGAGCCAGTACTGCCGGTATCAGACGCAGGAAAAATGTGAGCCAGCCGGCACGGGGCTGATAAATATTGCGGCGAAGCAAGCCTGACAGCAGCAGCCCGGCGTTGGCCGTCGCGCCCAGTCCGATGGAGAGCGCCAGCCCGGCATGATGAATAACAGGCACAAAAATCAGATTCATCACCTGGGTAAAGATCAGCACGCCAATGGCGATTTTTACGGGTGTACGAATATCCTGTCTGGCGTAAAACCCCGGAGCGAGAATTTTGACCGCCAGAATGCCTATCAGACCGACCGCATATGCCATAACAGAGAGTCGGGTCTGCTGTACATCGCTCGCATCAAAAGCGCCGTAATTGAACAGGGTCGCCACCAGCGCATCCGAGGCCAGCGCGAGTCCCAGGGCAGCGGGAGCACCCAGCAGAAGTACGAGTTTGAGTCCCCAGTCCAGCAAATGACTATAGGCTTCTGTGTCTTTTTTGCTATGTGCGGCAGACAGGCTCGGCAGCAGTACAGTTCCCAGTGCAACTCCAAGCAGAGCGGTCGGGAACTCCATCAGACGGTCGGCAAAAGACAGCCAGGTGACGCTTCCGGCAGGTAACCAGGTGGCGATATTGGTATTGATCAGAATAGAGATCTGGGCAACAGAGACCCCGAGTGTCGCCGGGCCCATCTGCCGGATAATTCGACGAACTACCGGATCAGACCAGGCCCGTTTGATATTGAAAGATAGCCGGGGAACCAGGCCGAGTCGGGCCAGCGCCAGCCATTGCACCAGAAGTTGTGCAACCCCACCCAGCATCACGCCAACTGCGAGTGCATAAATCGGTGTGGAAAACATGCCTGTCATCATCACGCAGGCGGCGATCATGGACAGATTCAGCAGGATGGGGGTAAATGCCGGAATCGTGAAGCGGCTCCAGGTATTGAGCACTGCCGAAGCGAAAGCAACCAGGGACATGCACAGAATATAGGGGAACATGACCCGGGTCATCCAGACCGCGGATTCAAAGGCGCTATCCGTGGACGCATGCGACATGCCCGTAGCCATAGCAGTGACTACCCAGGGCGCAGCAATAATACCCACCACCGTAATCAGCATCAGGGCATACAGAAGCACAATAAATACGTGATCAAGCAGGACTCTGACTTTATCATTGTCGTGCTTGTTGCGAACTTCACCCAATATTGGCACGAAAGCCTGCGAGAAGGCTCCCTCGGCGAACAGTCGTCGCAACAGATTCGGGATGCGAAACGCCACCCAGAATGCGTCGGTCAGCGGGCTGGCGCCAAACGTTCGGGCGACCAGAATATCCCGGGCCAGACCCGATATTCGTGAAAGCAGGGTAAGGCCACTAATGGCCGCAGCAGACCGTAAAAGGCTCATGAATTCGACAGAAAAAAACAAGGCACGTGAATATTACGCTTTTAGCGAACGTCACGTGCCTGTGTGTGAGCAACAGCGGAAATTAAATTATTTCGGCGCGAGGCGGATGGCTCCGTCGAGTCGAATGGTTTCTCCGTTAATCATTTCGTTTGTGATAATGCTTTGAACGAGCCGGGCATAATCCTGTGGTGTTCCCAGTCGTGAAGGGAAGGGGATGTTTGCAGCCAGGGAGTCCTGGACTTCCTGGGGCATGCCAAAAATCATTGGGGTGCCGAAAATGCCGGGTGCGATTGTGTTGCAGCGAATACCTGAACGAGCCAGATCGCGGGCAATGGGCAATGTCATGCCAACCACGCCTCCTTTGGAGGCAGAGTAGGCAGCCTGCCCGATCTGACCCTCGTAGGCGGCAACGGAAGCAGTATTGATGATAACGCCGCGTTCTCCTGTGGACTCAGGTTCATTATCGTTCATGGCCTGAGCGGCAAGGCGCAGCATGTTGAAAGAACCAATCAGGTTGACGCTGACAACTTTTTGAAAGAGATCAAGGGGATGGGCACCGGTTTTGCCAACCGTACGCGATGCCGGTGCAATGCCGGCGCAGTTGACCAGGCCAACCAGTTTACCCAGGTCTGTGGCTGCCTTGACAACCGCAGTCGCGTCAGCTTCACTGGTGACGTCGCAGTGTACGTATTGCTGCTTCAGTTCGGTAGCCAGTTTCGTTCCGGGTTCATCCTGAACGTCGGCAATGACGACTTTGGCGCCGTTCTCGACCAGCATTTTTACCGTGCCGGCACCCAGGCCTGATGCGCCGCCGGTAACGATAAAGACTTTATCCTTGATTTCCATTGAATCTCCTTGCGCGCTTACGACTTATTCAGCGCTTCTTCTATACGACGGGTAATTTCTTCGACCTGACCCACACCGGAAATATGGACGTATTTCGGTGCCTTGGCGTCGTTTTCGGCAGCCCAGTCTGAATAATATTTGACCAGAGGACGTGTCTGATTGCGGTAAACCTCTAGACGCTTTCTGACCGTCTCTTCCTGGTCATCGTCACGCTGAACCAGGGTTTCGCCGGTCACATCGTCTTTGCCTTCCACTTTGGGCGGGTTGAAGCGCAAATGGTAGGTGCGGCCGCTGGCAGGATGCACGCGGCGTCCGCTCATGCGTTCGATAATGTCGTCTTCAGGAACGTCGATTTCAATGACGTAGTCAAGGCCGATATCAGCATTTTTCAGGGCATCTGCCTGAGGAATGGTGCGCGGGAAGCCGTCAAAAAGGTAACCCTTTTTACAGTCGTCTGCCTGCAGACGGTCCTTAACGAGGCGGATGATGATGTCATCTGACACCAGTCCGCCATTGTCCATGACTTTTTTTGCTTCAAGTCCCACGGGGGTTTGAGCTTTGACAGCCGCACGCAACATGTCACCCGTGGAAATTTGCGGAATACCGTATTTCCGGGTAATAAACGTTGCCTGAGTGCCTTTGCCTGCGCCTGGTGGCCCTAACAAAATGAGACGCATGGATCCCTCCTGGATGTTGTTATTTGGTACTAACGGAATGCTATTTTATATGATGCATTGCAAAATTAAGGCGAGCGGCGAAAAAAATCACGAACTCGATCAAGATCTTCCTGCGTATCCACGCCTGGCATGGGTGCGCCGGCGGTGATTGCCACATGAATGCGGAATCCGTGTTCCAGCGCGCGTAGCTGCTCAAGGGATTCAAACGCTTCCAGTGGCCCCTGGGTAAGGGTCGGAAAAATTTTCAGGAACCCGCTACGATAAGCGTATAACCCGATATGATGCAATGCGGGAAAACCTGTAGGCAGGGTATTTACCGACTGCTCCTGCGGATTTTCTGTCACTGTGAAATGGTTACGGGCCCACGGTATGGGAGCACGCGAAAAATAAAGTGCGTACTGATCCTGAGTGCACGTAACCTTGACAATATTCGGATTGAAAAAATCTGCCGCATCGGCTAACGGATAGGCGCAGGTGGAAATGGCCGCTGCCCCGTTGCTCTGAAGATCAGCTGCCGCCTGATTGATGATATCGGATTCGATCAGCGGTTCATCACCTTGCACGTTGACGATAATCTGATCGTCTGCAAGGCCCAGCTGCGCCACGACTTCGGCGAGCCTGTCTGTGCCCGAGGGATGGTCCTGACGCGTCATGAGCACGGAACAGCCGTGCTCTGCTGCCACACTGGCGATGGTCTTGTCATCGGTAGCAATGTATACCTGGTCCGCTTCTGACCTGGCAGCCTGCCTGGCGGTTCGAACGACCATGGGAATGCCATCGATATCGGCAAGCATCTTGCCTGGCAGGCGCGTGGAAGCTGCGCGTGCGGGCACGATAACAATGAAACCCATCATAATCAGTGCTTGCTGTTTTCAGAGGTTTCTGCTGTGGTTTTTGCCTGATTCAAAGAACGGGCTTCTTCCTGCAGCATGACCGGGATGCCGTTTTTAATGGGAAAGGCAAGTTTGTCATACTGGCAGATCAGCTCTTGCTGGCTTTGGTCGTGACGCAGGGGACTGTTGCACAGAGGGCAGACAAGTAGCTTGAGAAAATGTGAGTCCATGTTGAAAAGGCGAAAGTCTGTTGAATGGATCAGTATAACGGCAAAGATTCGAGTTTTTGAGCGATCTCATCGAAAAAATTACCATCGGAAAACCGAGGGGATACCGCAACGGCCCACAGGCGGTCATCTTGCAGGTTGCGACATTTGGCGGCATCCTTGGTCGTCATCAGAATGGCGTCAGCCTGGATGCCGGCCAGTTCTTCCTCCGAGAAGGGGTGGTGATCGGGAAAGGCAATCGTCTTCTGCACGGCGATCCCGGCATGCTCAAGCGTTCTGAAGAAGCGAGGAGGGTGACCAATGCCAGCTATTGCAACGATAATCGTGCTGCGGTGGCGGTCCAGCCAGGCTGTCGGGTCCAACGCAAGGCCCGATTTCAGGTGAACGATTTGTTCGGGAATCAGCTGCATCACGATCCGTCGCGGCCCGGATTGTTCTTCACCTTGTGGTCTGGCTGCGTCAGCGCGGGGAGCGGACAAGGGAACATCATTTGATGCGTTGCTTATCAGGTAGTCTATTGTGTTCAGGCTTGCGGGCGGTTCACGCAAGGGGCCGGCAGGAAGCAGGCGTCCGTTACCCACACCACGTGCATCCTGAACCACAATTTCAATATCGCGAGCCAGCGCCAGATGCTGCAGGCCATCATCGGCAATAATGACCGTGGTTTCCGGGTAATGTTGTAGCAGGCATTGTGCTGCGCGGGTTCTGTCGGGATGAACGGCTATGGGCGCCGCCGCGGCGAGCATGGCAGGCTCATCGCCAATCTCTGCGGCCGCAGCGTTCGCACCAAATGCATGGCGAGGTTGCGGACCGATTTTGACACCGTAACCCCGGCTGATGATGCCTGGCTGCCAGCCGCGTTCACGCAGGGCCGCGACAAGCGCCAGCACAAAGGGAGTTTTACCTGTTCCGCCAACGAAGATATTGCCCACCACGATCACCGGGACCGGAAGGCGGTTCTGTTTTTTCAGGCCAATGGCATATAGTGCGCGCTTGATACGGACAACGAGCGCCGTGAGCCAGGACAGCGGCAACAACAGGTTCGAGAGCCAGCCACCCGCCAGCCACTGGCTCTGCAGCGTCTGGATCAGGCCCGACTGTTTTTTCAATTCCATGCAGGACTTTACCGAAAACACCCTGTCGATTCCGACGCGGGTATGACAAAATGACTGTCATTATCGCATCAAACAGACGTCGACATTGAAGCAAATAGTGGTCCGGCATCATCGATTCGTTAAACGAATCCAGGTTCGAAACCGGCAAATGTAACTACCCACATTTTCTGTGGATAATTCTGTTAATAAGATGCTGTAATGGCATATCTGCACACGTAGCGCGCTTGTTTGCTTAATGATTGTGCAATTTTTCTGAAATATTTTATATCCTTATAAATCAATAAGATATGAGATATTTGTGAGAATTCAAATCAGAAATGCATTGTAATAGGCCGAAAAAATGCACAGGGCCTTGATTTTTTATTTTTGTGGACAGTTTGGAATCTGAATTTTGGAAAATCCGGAAATTAACAGCGCATTGTCAAGCGAAAAAATGTTATCCGTCGCACAGCTCAATCGCCGGGTCAGTCGGCTGCTGGAAGAGGGCGTCCCAACCCTATGGGTAACAGGGGAAGTGTCCAATTTCGTCCGGGCATCGTCAGGTCATTGGTATTTCACATTAAAAGATGATCGTGCTTCGGTGCGGGCTGTCATGTTTCGCGGCAGGACGGCACTGCTGGATTTCGTGCCGGCTTCGGGTGACCGTATCGACGTGCGCGCTCGCGTCACACTGTACGAACCTCGCGGGGACTATCAACTGCAGGTGGAGTCGTTGCGTCGCGCGGGCCAGGGCAACCTCTATGAGGCGTTTCTCGCCATTCGTGCCCGTCTGCAGGAAGAAGGGCTGCTGGATGCTTCCCGGAAAAAGCCGCTGCCAGCTTTTCCACGCAAGATAGGGGTGATCACGTCTCTGGGCGCTGCGGCACTGCACGATGTACTGACAGCGCTCACGCGTCGGGCACCTCATGTGTCTATTGTCATTTACCCCACAGCCGTTCAGGGTCGCGAAGCGGCCGGCGAAATCATGAATGCGCTGGCGCACGCGCAGATGCGCAATGAGGTGGACGTGCTTTTGCTGGTGCGTGGCGGCGGAAGCATGGAAGATTTATGGAGTTTCAATGATGAGGCGCTGGCCCGTCTGATTGCAGCCAGCCGTATTCCAGTGATTTCGGGCGTGGGTCATGAAACGGACTTCACGATTGCCGACTTCGTTGCCGATCTGCGGGCACCGACGCCGACCGCGGCAGCAGAAATGGCGTGTCGTCACCGACGTGACCTGCTCGCGGAGGTCGCTGCATTCACCGACAGACTAACGCGCCATCAGCAACGCATGCTGGAAAATCTGGCCTTGCGTCTGGATCGCCTGTCGGGACGTCTGGTTTCGCCGGCACAAAAGATCCGCTCTGATCGTACGACGGTGGTGCACGCCTTGCGTCAGCTGGATGCCAGTCAGCGGACGTACCTGACCGGTAAACGCAACCGGCTCACGCTGCTCGTTCAGGCTCTGGAACATGGCAGGCCACAGACAACGCAGGGGCAGAACCACGTCGGTGCACTGCTTGCGCGACTGGATCGGGCGATGGACAGAGTCATGAGCCAGATGACCCGAAGGTACGAACGTGTGCACACACAATTTGAAACTATAAACCCCCGCGCTGTACTCGGCCGCGGCTACGCTATTGTCTATGATGAAAACGGGCAGGTGCAGCGCGATCCCGCTGATTTGCATGAGGGTCAGGCACTCACGCTGGAGCTTGAGAAAGGTACGCAGAGGGCAAGGGTCATTGCAAATCGCCCCTAGAAATTAAGGTATCATCTAAGTACTTTTTACTTTTAAAAGGAGATCTACATGGCACACAGCTTACCTCCACTTCCCTACGAAATGGATGCACTCGCACCAACAATTTCCAAAGAAACGCTTGAATATCATTATGGCAAACATCATAAAGCCTATGTAGACAAGCTCAATGAACTGATTCCTGGCACAGAGTTCGAAAATGCCAGCCTGGAAGAGACAGTCAGGAAGTCTGAAGGCGTGATGTTCAATCAGGCGGCTCAGATCTGGAACCACACGTTCTATTGGAACAGCCTGACACCCAATGGCAGCGAGCCTTCAGGTGCGGTTCTCGAAGGCATCAACAAAAAATGGGGCAGCGTTGACAAATTCAAGGAAGAGTTCAACAAATCAGCCGCCGGCAACTTTGGTTCAGGCTGGACATGGCTGGTGAAGAAGTCTGACGGTTCTCTGGATATCGTCAACACAAGCAATGCCAAAACACCGCTGACCACAGACGACGTGCCTCTGCTTACCTGTGATGTCTGGGAGCATGCGTACTATATCGATTATCGTAACGCACGCCCCAAATACCTGGAATCTTTCTGGAAACTGGCCAACTGGGAATTTGCAAACAAAAACCTGGGTTAAGGCCTTAGTTGATGCCAGTCATGGCTCAATGATAAATACCGCCGGTGCAATCTGACCGGCGGTATTTTTTTGTAAATCAATTGATTACGATCGCCTTTCGAAACTCTTGCTGTGGCGACTATAGCGGCACGGCGGTCAGCCAGAGCCTGCGCAGCGTTCTCTGGCTGACGTTATTAGCGTCAGATTAGCGCATGCATTGGTTTACGATGCTGACGATCTCTGGCGCGCTGCCTTCAGCGACGCGCAATACGACGCGCGAGCCCGAATTTGAATCGATGCTTCGTGGCCCAACGCTGATTTTGGCCAGCGGTTCATCGGGTCCGGGAATACCGCCGAAATAGTGATCGGCATCGGACATTTTCAGATGCGCTGCAGGAAACGGGCCGCGCCATTGGTCAATAATGCATTTGGAGAGCAGTTTGGGCTGCACATCAGAGTTTCGCTCAATGGCAGGCTTCTGATATTCAGGCATCGAGATACCGGCGCACGCCGAGAGAACTCCCAGACTGCTTGCAAGCAGGATGGTCCGGATCACTTTCATAAATAACCTTTTACTGTGGAATTTCTGGTTCGCCGTCATTTGCGCTGGGCAGAGAGGAAGGCGTGACAGCCTGGATATTATCACCGACTCGCACCCCGTGGCTACGGAACCAGTCCCGATTCATTTCCAGCGCATAGCGCGCGTTCGAACCCGAACAATGGTTGTCTTCACTCATTGGCTGCATTTCGTCCAGCGCAACAATGGTGCCCTGAGCATCCATAAAGGCAATCGAAAGAGGAATCAGGGTATTTTTCATCCAGAAACAGCGAGGCTGATCATCCGGAAACACAAATAGCATGCCATGAGAGGCAGCCATCGTTTTTCGATTCATAAGTCCAGTAGCGCGCCTGGCTTCGGTATCAGCGATTTCGACAGTGATAGTGTGGCTGTCAATGCGCAGGGTTGCCTTGGAAAGGGTAGTGGGGGGCGCAGAAACGCGGGCTGCAGCTATCCGTTGACCTGCCAGGAGGCCTGCCGAGATAGCGCAGCCCGCAATCAGCGTAAAACGCAAGAACCTTGATGCGGACAGGGGCATACGTACAGCCTGTAAAAATACAGACTATGCTGCCATAATATTGAGTGCCTGTTGGCCTTTTGGACCTTGTGCGATCTCAAAAGTGACCCGCTGGCCTTCTTTCAAAGTTTTAAAACCGTTCATCTGAATCGATGAAAAATGGGCAAACAGGTCTTCTCCACCGCCATCGGGGGTGATAAAACCAAACCCTTTGGCATCGTTAAACCATTTGACTGTCCCGGTCTGCTTGTTACCGCCTTCTTCCGGGATTGTTGATTCCGTTGTTTCTGACATACTTACAGCCTCTGCTCAAGATATTACCAACCCATGGCGATTGACCGATGACGCGTCGATTGCCGAAAAAGATACTGAAAAAGTATTGTGGATACTATTTTTCAGTACAAATAAATGATGCGGATTAAAATTAAGTGAGTCAATAGTGGAAATTACCGATAATTCCGGGGTTCATTAACAACAGTACTTGAAATATCGTATAAAGTATCTATATAGAGTTTTTCTTAATCAGGTTCAGTATGGCTCAGCAGTCAGGGATTGTCACTGAAGCGCAGAAGGCGAAGTTGGCGCCTCCGCCCATGTATCAGGTGTTACTTCTCAATGATGATTACACACCCATGGATTTCGTGGTTTCGGTCTTGCAGAAGATTTTTTCAAAATCGGAAGAAGAAGCAACGGTGATCATGTTAAAAGTGCATCATGATGGTAAGGGCGTGTGCGGTGTCTATACCAAGGATATCGCCGCCACCAAGGTCGCAACTGTTGCGCAATATGCGCGTTCACATCAGCACCCTTTACAGTGCGTGATGGAACCCATAGATTTGTAATGTTCCTGGCTCTGCCAGGGCAGATGTTTAGACGGAGGAAATAGTGATTTCTCAAGAACTCGAAGTGACCCTTCATATGGCTTTTGTGGACGCGCGCTCCGCACGCCATGAATTTATTACCGTCGAGCATCTGTTGCTGGTTCTGCTGGATAACGCGGCTGCACGGGAAGTACTGACGGCCTGCGACGCTGATATCGAACAGCTGCGCAGCAAGCTGCGCGCTTTTGTGGATGCCAATACTCCAATCGTGGGTGGCACAGATGAGGTTGACACACAGCCGACCCTGGGCTTTCAGCGCGTCATTCAGCGCGCCATCATGCACGTTTCGTCCAACGGCAACGCCAAAAGCCCGGCAACCGGTGCCAACGTACTGGTCGCCATCTTCAGCGAAAAGGACTCGCACGCCGTGTTTTATCTGCAGGAGCAGAATATTACCCGGTTGGACGTGGTCAACTATATTTCCCATGGCATTACCAAATCGGCTGCGCCTACGCCAGATGAAAGCGCCAGCACGCCCGATGCTCAGTCAGGTGAGGCCGAAGAAAACAAATCGCCGCTGGCACTCTACGCGTCGGATCTGAATACGCTGGCCAAGGCCGGCAAAATTGATCCCCTGATCGGTCGCGACAGCGAAATTGAACGTGTCGTGCAGATTCTGTGTCGTCGCCGCAAGAATAATCCCTTGCTGGTCGGCGAGGCCGGCGTGGGTAAAACCGCCATCGCCGAAGGTCTGGCCCTGCGTATCACAAGTGGCAACGTGCCTGACATTCTGTCCAAAGCGCGTGTCTATGCGCTGGATATGGGCGCCTTGCTGGCGGGTACCAAATATCGCGGCGATTTTGAGCAGCGTCTGAAAGCGGTGCTCAAACAGCTGGCCAGCCAGCCCGAATCGGTGCTTTTCATCGATGAGATCCATACGCTTATCGGTGCAGGTTCGGCATCCGGCGGCACCATGGATGCGTCCAACCTGCTCAAACCAGCACTGTCTTCCGGCCAATTGCGCTGCATGGGGGCAACGACCTACAAGGAATACCGCGGTATTTTCGAGAAGGATCACGCACTGTCGCGCCGTTTCCAGAAAATCGATGTCAGCGAACCCACCGTGGAACAGACCATTCTTATTCTGCGTGGCCTGAAATCGAAATTCGAAGAGCACCATCACGTGCGCTATTCAGCGGCTGCCATTACGGCGGCAGCGGAACTGTCGGCCAAGCATATCAACGACCGACATCTGCCTGATAAGGCCATCGACGTGCTCGATGAAAGCGGGGCAGCGCAGCGTCTGTTGCCCAAGTCCAGACAGAAAAAGGTTATTGGCAAGGCGGATATTGAAAACGTGGTATCCAAGATGGCCCGTATTCCGCCGCAATCGGTCAGCAGCGATGATCGCAACAAGCTTGCGACCCTGGACCGCGATCTGAAAACCGTGGTTTTCGGACAGGATGAAGCCATTACGGCCCTGGCCTCGGCCATCAAAATGTCGCGCTCCGGTCTGGGCAAGCCCGACAAACCTATCGGTTCCTTCCTGTTCTCCGGCCCGACCGGCGTGGGGAAAACCGAGGTTGCCAAGCAACTGGCGTTCATTCTGGGCGTTGAGCTGATTCGCTTTGATATGTCCGAGTACATGGAGCGCCATGCGGTTTCCCGACTGATTGGTGCGCCTCCGGGATATGTCGGTTTTGATCAGGGTGGTTTGCTGACCGAAGCAGTCAACAAGCAGCCTCACAGCGTTCTGTTGCTGGATGAAATTGAAAAAGCCCATCCGGATATTTTCAATATTCTGCTGCAGGTCATGGATCATGGTGTTCTCACGGACAATAATGGTCGCAAATCGGATTTCCGTAATGTGGTGATTATTATGACCACCAATGCCGGTGCCGAGCTGCTTAACCGCCGGTCCATCGGTTTTTCTGACAGCCGTCAGAGCGGCGATGAAATGGCCGAGATCAAACGGATGTTCTCGCCGGAGTTCCGTAACCGGCTGGATGCCATCATTCCGTTTGCGGCACTGTCCGAGGAAATCATCATGCGTGTCGTGGACAAGTTCCTGATCGAACTGGAACACCAGCTGCAGGTAAAACGCGTCGAAGCCACCTTTACCGATGCGCTTCGTCAGCATCTGGCCAAAAAAGGCTTCGATCCGGTGATGGGCGCAAGACCCATGCAGCGACTCATTCAGGATGTCATCCGGCGTGCGCTTGCCGACGAACTGCTCTTTGGTCGTCTGGCCAATGGCGGCTCTGTGTATGTGGATATTGATGACAAGGATGAAGTCACACTCACGTTCAACGATTCTGATCCCAGGGAGAAGAAAGACTCTGAGGAAGAAGCGCTGGTTTCCTGATGACGACGGGCACGTATATCGCCTGCCACCATTGTGGGCAACTGCATGAAAAGAGCGCGCTGGCTCACGGTCAGCGCGCTTCTTGCGTCCGCTGTGGTACGGTGTTGTGGACGCAGGGCGCGCTGACCAGTTCGGCATGGCTTGCCCTGGTGGTCACGTCGCTGATTGCGTTTGTGATTGCCAACTGCATGCCCGTAGGAACCATCGCTGCACTGGGCCTCAAAAGCAGCTCCACATTTCTTGATGCGGTTGCCGCCACCTGGCAGACCGGGTACCCCAGTGTGGCCATCATGTGCTTTGCCACAGGATTCCTGATGCCGCTGCTCGACATCCTGATACTCATGTGGCTGCTGGTTTATCTGCGTCGGGGCAGACCCGCTCCCGGACTCAACGTGCTCAGTCGCTGGCTTCATTACGTCAGGCCCTGGGCCATGATCCCGGTCTTTATGCTGGGAGCCCTGGTGGCTATCGTCAAACTTGCCGATATGGCCTCCCTGACGCCAGGCGCTGGTCTGTGGGCCTACGCGGCACTCACCTTTCTTCTGACTGCCTTGAGCAAGCTGAATTCGGAAAGAGTCTGGCTTCTGGCCGAACAGGAAGGCGCGGTACAGAATATTCCGGTTTCCATCGATCAGGAACATATTCCCCTGGATTGCGAGGTCTGTGGCCAGATCACGATGAGCCATTCTCACGAAGGGACGTGTCAGCGTTGTCACAACCCGGTTCACTTCCGTAAACCCGCACACAAAACGCGTACGCTGGCCATTCTTCTTGCGGCCATTTTTCTATATCTGCCTGCCAATCTCTACCCGGTTATGATCAATACCACGGTACTGGGCGGAACCACGGCACATACGATCCTGGGCGGGATCCTGGAGTTGTGGAATATGGGCTCCTGGGATCTGGCGCTTATCGTTTTTATTGCCAGCTTTGTTGTGCCGCTGACAAAAATTGTGATTTTGGGTATTTTGCTGGGGCGTTCCGCAAGGGGCAGGCGTGATACGATGATGCATTACACGCGCATGTATCAGACGGTAGAGCTGATCGGCCAATGGTCCATGCTGGATGTCTTTGTTGTCATCCTGCTTACGTCCCTGGTCAGTTTCGGCCCCCTGATGTCTGTCAGGCCTGACATAGGCGCAGCGGCTTTCGGTATGGTGGTGGTTGTGACCATGATCGCTACCATGAATTTTGATATCCGCAAGGGCTGGGATGAAGTTGACGACGATATTGAAATGGACGATTATCAGCCTGCAGTGACCGCGCCCACTTTTTCCTGACAGAATATCTTTCCAGAGAAAGAAAGCAACGCCAGAGTGTTTATTCAATAACATGCATAATTCAAAGATTCAGCAGTTGGCAGGAGTAATTTATGTCTGAAAATGATCTGCCCCCATCGGATCCGTCCCGGAAGACCCCGGCTGACGGGTCCGCAGCGGACGAGCGTCAGACGCCCAGAGGCGAGGCCGATTCCGGTTCGGGCCGGCAGGATGGGAACGCATCCTCGAACGACCAGAATCAGACAGATACACAGGGCGGTTCACCCAATCGTCCCAACCCCGTCATCGCCAAAACACCGGTAGTGACCCAGAAGAAAAACAAGAACATCTCCTGGATCTGGCTGGTGCCTCTGATTGCCGCCATTATTGGTCTGTCTCTGCTTGTTCGTGATTACATGCAGCAGGGGCCGGTCGCTACTGTCACATTCAAGACAGCTGAAGGGCTCGAAGTCGACAAAACTCAGGTTCGTTACAAAGATGTCGTGGTCGGCGTGGTGTCCGACATCAATCTGAGCAGTGATCACAATTCAGTGGAAGTCAAGGTCGCATTCAAGGAGGGTTCAGACTTTCTGCTGCGTGATGGCGCACGTTTCTGGGTGGTTAAACCGCGTCTGGGCGTAAGCGGCGTATCAGGCCTGGGCACGCTCGTGTCAGGCTCATATATCGGCGTGGATATTGACGATTCCGCACAGCGCAAGGCCGAGTATCGCGATGAATTTGTCGGGCTTGAAAAGCCCCCGGAACTGGTTAGCGGCCGCCCGGGCAAACGTTTTACCGTGACGGCCCCCAGCCTGAACTCGCTGGATCTGGGCTCTCCCGTGCTGTATCGGCGCCTTGAAGTGGGCCAGGTCATCAATTACAACCTTGGCGAAAACGGCAAAGGCGTAGAGATACAGATTTTCGTGGATGCACCGTATGACCGGTACGTCACAAAAAACAGCCGCTTCTGGAATGCCAGCGGCGTGGATCTTTCCCTGAATGCAGGCGGCCTGAATCTGAAAACGCAATCACTGGTCTCGGTGCTGGCGGGAGGTATTTCGTTTGGTCAGCTACCCGTAGAGGATGATACGGCCGAGGAAGTGCTGCCTGCGCCTGCGGGTACCAAATTTGTTCTGCACACCAGTGAAGAGAAGGCACTTGCCAAACCCGATGGGCTGGCTTTCCCATTACGGATGAAGTTCGACAAATCTGTACGTGGCCTGCAAACGGGTTCTGCGATAGACTTCAAAGGTATTCTTCTGGGCGAAGTCAAAGACATTTCAATGGAATTTGATATCGCAACCAAGAAAACCACGGTGATCGTTGACGGTGTCATCTATGAGAATCGCCTGGGTGGGGTCATTCCAGACAAGGAACGCTTCGATAAAAACGGCAAATTGGTACATGATCTGGCACTCAAGGAGTTCGTCAAGAGCGGCATTCAGGCCCAGTTACGTTTCGCCAATATTTTCACGGGGCAGCTGTATGTCGCGCTGGATTACTTCCCGGAAATCAGCAAAAAGCCACCGGTGCCGGATGTCAGCGTCGAGCCGGTTGAGATCGCGACCGTACCGGGAAGCTTCGATGAATTGCAGCAGCAGCTGAACGTCATTGTGGAAAAACTGAAAGACCTGCCGATAGATTCGATTGGTCATTCACTGGATGACGCATTGAAGAGCATTTCGAGTCTGGCTCGCACGCTCGATAGCACCATGGTGCCCGAGCTCACGAAGACGGTGCAGAAAGCCGGTCGATCGCTCGACGGTGTGAATAAGACCATGGGTAGTGTGCGCGGTGTGGTCAACGATGACAGTCCTGTCATGCTGCAGCTTAACGGCATGATCAAAGAACTGTCACGCGCAGCCAAATCTGTACGCAGTCTCGGAGACTATCTGCAGGCCGAACCCAGCTCGCTGATTCGCGGGCGCCCCAAAGATAATATTCCATTCAAGGAAAGTGAATAATGAGACCATTGAAATCCCTGCGGGCGACCAGGCCACTGTTTCTGGCCGTGCTGGCCGCCGCGATCACCGGATGTGCGTCCGCACCTACGCAGTACTATACGCTGGCCACCCAGAATGGTGAGGACGCGATGGTGCAGGGAGAGGCGCCTTTCGGACTCAATGTGCATGACGTTACGGTACCCGATGCTGTGGACAAGGCGCAACTGATGATTCGCCAGTCGGCCGACTCTGCTGCCGTCGTGCCGTTGAATGGTTCGCGCTGGGCCGGTTCATTGCAGGATGAAATCCAGAAGACGCTATCGGCCAATCTGGTCAGTCGTCTCGGCGCCATCAACGTGCAGGGAGTGGCGGGCAATGACGAGAGATTACCCATCTGGCTGGTACAGGCGACCTTTCATCGCTTTGATATGGTGCTGAACAAAGTGGCGGTGATAGATGTCACCTGGCGCATTCGGCCGGTTCGCGTTGCATCGCGTACAGGCGATGTCTGCCAGACACGGATTCAGGTACCGGCAGGCAAGGGTGTCGATGGACTGGTCGTGAGTCAGTCCAAGGCCATCGCCTTACTGTCTGACGTGATTGCCGGCGCGATTGATCATCGCACGCAAGTGCGTGCATCTGAAGGCGCCCAGGTACAATCACTGGGCTGCCATCCGGGTTAGAATGCGGCCATCGCACAGTCGAAAGCTGCGCGCCTGAAGTTTCGCCGTCACGGTAAGGTCCGGAACCTGCCTTGCGGCCACCATCCTGTTACCAGAGGTCTAATTCATGAAAGTCATTTCTTCGATCATCCTTGGTGCTCTGACCGCAACACTGGCGCCGCTGGCGCTCGCGGACGTCACGGTCGGCATCAATCTTTCGAGCACCGGGCCGGCCGCCGCTATTGGCATACAGTCGCGCAACGCCATCGACCTGTGGCCGCGCACGCTGGGTGGTGAGCCAGCAAAATATATCATTCTGGATGATGGAACCGACGTCAGCAAATCTGTGCGCAACGCGCGCAAACTGACTTCAGAAGACAAAATCGATGTCCTTGTCGGGCCCAATACGACCGCAGCAGCGCTGGCCATTCTGGACGTACTCAAAGAGACAAAAACGCCTATGGTTGCGCTGGCCGCTTCTGCAGCCATTGTGACGCCACCCGATGATCCGGGTCGTCACTGGGCCTTCAAGATGCCACAGAATGATAGTCTGATGGCTGAAGTGCTGGTAGAAGACATGGTCAAAAAGGGATTCAAGAAAGTCGCCTTTATTGGCTATGCAGATTCCTACGGTGAAAACTGGTGGAAAGAGTTTTCCTCGCTGGCCGAAGGCAAGATTGATGTGGTCGCCCGTGAATCCTATCAGCGGACCGACCCTTCCGTTACCGGGCAAGTGCTCAAGCTGATGGCAGCCAAACCGGATGCGATTCTGATTGCCGGTTCCGGTACACCAGCTGTCCTTCCGGAAAAAACCCTGAAGCAGCGTGGCTACAAGGGACCGATCTATCAGACGCACGGCATCGGAACACTGGAGTTTCTGCAGGTTGGCGGCAAAGATGTGGAAGGTACCTTATTCCCCACGGGGCCGGGTGTGGTTGCCAAGGGTCTGCCCGATTCCAGTCCGGTCAAACAGGTGGCCAGCGAGTTTACGCAGAAATATGAAGGCAAGTATGGTGCCAATTCGGCCACTCAGTTTGCCGGTGATGCCTGGGGCGCGTATATGGTGCTGGACGATGCCGTCAAGCGTGCGCTTCAGAAACAGGTGAAGCCGGGTACGCCTGAGTTTCGCAGTGCCTTGCGTGATGCCATTGAGAACACCAAAGACCTGACCGTGCCCAATGGCGTATTGAACATTTCAGCCAAAGATCATCAGGGCTTTGATGCGCGTGCCCGGGTTATGGGCAAAATCGAAGATGGCCGGTTTCAGTACGCGGGCGAAGAATAAAACGTTGTAGTCGCTTTTCGGGCTGCAGCAATCGTGCAGCAATGAATGGCGTTGCAATGAAAGGGCCTGATTTGAGTGTGCCGCAATTGAGCAGGCTTGCACAAAAACCGGTTCCGCTAAAAATGATAAAGGCGGTCATGACATTTCATGGCCGCCTTTGTTTTGCGAGTATCATCGGGCGAGCCTGTGATATCGTCCATTTAGAAGCATTCCGGATTCAGGTCTGACTTTATTGCGCCGTCGCACCGGAAAGCTTAACAACCTCGCGATATTTTTCCATTTCCGTTTTTACCTTGTCTGCAAACTCGGCGGAAGAAGAGGGCTTGGTGTCTGAGCCCATGGTCAGCAATTGTTTTTTGACCGACTCGTCTTCCATGGCTTTGGCGAACGCATCGTGCAGCGTTGTGACTGTGGTGTCAGGCGTTCCGCCTGTGGCAAAAATGCCAAACCAGGTGCTGATATCAAAATCCTTGATGCCGGCCGATTCCAGAGTGGGTACGTCTTTCATGATGTCTGATTTTGCCTTGGTAGTCAGAGCCAGAGCACGGACCTTGCCATCGTTGACCATCGGCAGGGCAGAGGCCAGATTGTCAAACATGAACTGGGTCTGGTCTGCCAACAAAGACAACTTCGCCGGACTTGCGCCCTGATAGGGAACGTGCACGGCATCAATACCAGTGCGCTGTTTGAACAGTTCTCCTGCCAGATGACCAGCACTGCCATTGCCACCAGAGGCATAGTTCAACCCGCCGGGATTCTTTTTGGCATATTCAACCAGCGAAGCCACATCCTTGATATTGTTCTTGTCTGAAAATGCTGTGCTGACCACCAGCACATTGGGCACTTCAGATACCAGCAATACTGGTGCGAAATCTTTCACGGGATCGTAATTCAGGCTTTTGTACAACCAGGGATTGATAGCGTGAGTCGCCACCGCGCCCATCACGATCGTGTAGCCATCGGGTTTGGCGCGCGCCACCATACCGGCACCAATATTGCCGCCTGCACCCGGTTTGTTTTCCACAATGATGCTCTGCTTCAGCGTTTTGCCGGCATGTTCTGCAAGCAGACGTGCAACGCCGTCCAGCGGTCCGCCAGGTGGATAAGGGACGATGAAGGTAATCGGTTTAGTCGGAAAAGCCGTCTGCTGGGCCAATACCGGTTGCATCAGGGTCATGCCCAGCAGGCCGACCATTGCGCTTTTCAACAGCGTTCGTTTTGTAAGTTTCATTTTATTTCCTGAAAGATAGGGATTGCCAGTTCAGAACGCAGAAACTGCTTCTGCCTGGCTACGGATCACAGATGGCCTCCCTGCTGCCTGACTGATGCCCCATCCGTGATCATGTCTGCGACGGTCAGCCACGTATCAGTGACTGCCGGTACTGCCAAAACCACCCGTGCCGCGCTCGCTCTGTACGAAATCCTCTACGACATTGAATTGTACTTGCATAACGGGAACCACCACCAGCTGTGCAATGCGCTCCATGGGTTTGAGAACAAACGGCTCCTGACTGCGGTTCCACACCGAGACCATCAATGGTCCCTGATAATCGGCGTCAATCAGCCCGACCAGATTGCCCAGCACAATGCCGTTTTTGTGACCCAGTCCGGATCGGGGAAGAATCATGGCCGCATAACGCGGGTCCTGCAAATAAATGGAAATTCCGGTTGGAACAAGTAGCGATGCACCGGGCGCCAGTGTTTGAGGCTCATCCAGGCAGGCACGCAAATCAAGGCCGGCCGAGCCAGCCGTTGCGTAAGTAGGCAACTGATCGCGCATGCGCTCGTCCAGAATTTTGACATCAAGTTTCATGTGTGTTTTTTGGGTTTGTCTGAGGTTGAAAAGAGGTTGGAAAAGAATCTCGCTACCTGTCGAATGTATTTGATCAGATAGATCACGATGACGATTTGCAAAACCAGCGCACCGATATTTCTTCTGGCATCCATATCATTGTGATGGGGATTGAGGATGGGCGCCAGGAAAATGAAACCAGCAACAATCAGGGCCAGCAAAGGCCAACTGAAGAACTTTCGGGACCCCGGCTTTGTCGTCGCGGCAGTAGGGGCTTTAACATCCTGCTGTTCTGCGTTACTGAGCGATATGAGATTGCTCTGTTCTGCGGATTGCCCACCCTTTGTCCAGGACTGATTCCCGGTTCTGGAGGCTTTGCCCTTTGTCGAAGCCACTGCGGTTGTAGTCCGTGCTGAGCCGGCGACCGCAGCGTTCTGGCTTTTGCGCGTCATATCACTGTCAGAACCGGACGGGAAACGCGAGCTGAAATCCGGGTTGACCGCCTGCGCTTTCATGTCAAAGTGTCGGCTCAATTCTTCAACGTAGCTGGCGAAATCGCCATTTCTGGGTTCACGATAATCCATATTCATGATTCAGCTCTTTTCAGGGTCCGATCAGGATTGCAATATTAATCAGCTTATCAGGCATATCCCACATTGCCGAAGGCATCACTCATCCCTCTTTAACGTGCTGCCGCCGGTACGCTTGCGTCTCGCCTGCACGACCAGTATCAGCACCAGTGCGATAAATCCCAGCGCGGCAATGCTGCCGGTTGCTCCTATTGTTTCAGATCCTTTAACGCCCAGGTAGCCGGGCATCAGCAGCCACGGAAACCAGATGGCACCAGACAGCACATTGGCAATCTGAAAGCGAAGCTGCGGCATCTTCATTATGCCAGCCATGCCGGGGATAAGCGAGCGCAGCGCGCCCAGAAACCGGCCTGCGAACACAGCGAGAAAACCGTAGCGGAAAAAAAGCAGACGGGTACGCGCCACGGAACGACGCCGGTTTTTCAGCAAGCGGGTTCTGAGCAATGCCGGTCCGTAAGCCTGGCCAATCCAGTAAGAGACCGCATCGCCCAGAATAGCGCCACCGATACCCCAGGTGCAAATGCTGGCAAAGTCCAGCGTGCCTTTGGCGACCAGTACGCCGGTCAGTGGCAGGATCACGGTGGCGGGAATGAAAAGGCCTACCACCAGCAGGGACTCTCCAAAGGAGATCAGGCCGATGATCGGACCCGCCCAGTCCTGATGCAGGGTAATGAATGCCAGAATTTGATCAATATAAGCTTGCATCAGAAACGATGGGATTGCGGTAATGAGCGATCAGCCGCCTTTACCGGAATGAGTGGCAGGATCCACGCGATTGGCAATTTCTGCAATCAGGCGACGGGCCGCATTCAGTTTGTCCTGCACCGGCAACGGATGGTTTCCCTGATCATCGAAAAGCACCATGCGTGACTGATCCGATTCCATGGTCTCCTGCGCCAGATTACCCACCAGCAGAGGGATTTTCTTGCGCTTGCGCTTGGCCTCGGCATACTCATGCAGGTTTTCCGTTTCTGCGGCAAAGCCGACACACCAGGGACCAGAGGGCAGGGCAGCCACTTCCGCCAGGATATCGGGATTTTCTGAGAGCGCCAGATCCAGTCCGCTTTCAGGACCGTTCTTCTTCACTTTCTGCGTCTGCGCATTGCTCACGTGCCAGTCTGCAACCGCAGCGACAGAAATGAAAATATCCTGATCGGCGGCCAGTTGCATGACATTCGCATGCATTTGTCTTGCGGTTCTGACATCGATACGTGCCACACCATAAGGTGTTTCCAGGGCTGTCGGACCCGACACCATCGTGACATCGGCGCCAGCCTCCCAGGCTGCGCGGGCGATGGCATAGCCCATTTTTCCTGAAGAGCGGTTGCTGATATAGCGCACCGGATCAATGTCCTCTTGCGTGGGGCCGGCTGTGAGCAACACGCGTTTGCCGGCAAGAGACTTGTTCTGAAAAAATGCCTGGGCTTCATAAATAATCTGTGCAGGCTCCAGCATCCGCCCATCCCCGATTTCTCCGCAAGCCTGTGAGCCGCTCGCGGGGCCCCACAGTCGGACACCGTCTTCACGAAGTTGTGCTGCATTGCGCTGCGTCGCGGGGTGGCTCCACATCTCACGATTCATCGCGGGTACTACCACCAGCGGACACACGCCGCGTGCCAGGCACAATGTTGACAGCAGATCATCGGCCAGACCGTGGGCCAGTTTCGCCATGAAGTCGGCACTGGCAGGTGCGATCAGAATCAGGTCTGCCTGTCGGCTCAGGTTGATGTGGGCCATACTGTTCTGCATGCGATCATCCAGCGTTTCGGTATAAACCGGATTGCCGGACAGTGCCTGAAACGTGGTAGGCGTAACGAACTGGGTTGCTGCATGCGTCATGGCAACCGTCACGGTCGCGCCGTAGTCCTGCAAGCGACGAACCAGTTCAGCTGTCTTGTAGCAGGCAATGCCTCCTGTGAGGCCAACCAGTATGCGTTTGCCGGATAGCGGACTCATGTCTTTTGCTCCGTGTGCCTGTTGCGCAGATAGCGCAGCAGTTCGTCAAGCACCAGCAGGATGGCGCCAATCGTAATGAACGTATCTGCCAGATTGAATGCAGGGAAATACGCGTCATTCCAGTAGAACAACAGAAAATCAATGACATGACCATACAGTGTTCGGTCGATGACATTACCGATGGCACCGGCCAGAATCAGCGACAGTGCTGTGCAGAACAAGGCCTGCGTCCGGTGCTTGCGCAGCAGATAAAGAATGAACACCGAGGCGGCGACGCCAAGCCCCAGGAAAAACCAGCGTTGCCAGCCGGTTCCATCGGCCAGCATACTGAAGGCTGCCCCCTGATTGTAGATGAGAATGAAATCGAAGACCGGCAGCACGTTGACACGCTGCAGATATTCAAAATTCTGCTCAAAGTACTGCTTGCTGATCTGGTCGGCGCCGATCAGTACCAGCGCAAGAATCAGCCACCAGAAATAGGGCACAGGGCGCGTTGCAGGCAGCGCGTCATTATGCATGGTGTCTGTCCTCACCGCCATGATGCAGATTGTCATCACAGCGTGAGCAGATATCGGGATGGTCAGCGATTTTGCCTACTTCTTCGCGATAGTGCCAGCAGCGTTCGCACTTGCGATATTCGGATGGCGTAATAGTGAAATTCACTCCTTCGCCCGGCGTACCGGCATGCACAGTGGCACGAGACACAATGAACACAAAGCGCAGATCATCGCCCAGGCTCTGCAGGAACTCCAGATCCAGCCCGTCGGCGAAAACATCCACTTCGGCCTGAAGCGAAGAGCCGATGCCGCCAGCACTGCGCACGTCTTCAAGCTGCTTGTTCAGGTCTGCACGAATCTCCAGGATACGCTGCCATTTTTTACTCAGGGCAGCGTGATCGGCCACTTCAGGAATCGTATGGAAGAGTTCGGTGAAGATGGTGACGGTATTGGCGCTATCCGTGTTCCTGAGGGTGGACTTCTGCAGTTCCTGCCAGGCCTCTTCTGCAGTGAACGAGAGTACCGGTGCCAGCAGCTTGACCAGACTTAAGGTGATATGCAGAAGCGCGGTCTGCGCTGAACGTCGTGCCAGGCTGTCACGCGCCGTAACGTACAGACGATCCTTCAGCGTATCCAGATAGAATGAGCCAAGATCTTCCGAGCAGAATATCTGCAGACGTGCCATGGCAGGATGGAAGTTGAATTCATCGTAACTGGCCAGCACCTCTTTCTGCATATCCTGTGTCATTGCCAGGGCATACTGATCGACTTCAAACAGTTTGCCTGTTTCAACCATGTCGGTTGCCGCATCGAAGTCATTCAGGTTGCCAAGCAGGAAGCAGAGGGTGTTGCGGATACGGCGATAGCCTTCCACGACCCGCTTGAGAATCTGGTCGGAAATGGAAAGCTCACCGGAATAGTCGGTAGAGGCGGTCCACAGCCGGATGATTTCAGCCCCCAGCGAATCAGAGACTTTTTGCGGGGCGATGACGTTGCCCAGCGATTTACTCATTTTGCGACCCTGGCCGTCAACGACAAATCCGTGAGTCAGCAGATTGCGGTACGGCGGTTCACCAAACAGCATGGAAGCGGTCAGCAGAGATGAATGGAACCATCCGCGGTGCTGATCGGAACCTTCCAGGTACAGATCGGCCGGCCAGCGCAAGGTATCAGAATGCGAACCTTTTGTGGCATTGTCCTTGCCGCCGAGCACGGTGAAATGCGTGGTGCCGGAATCGAACCAGACATCCAGCGTATCGCGATTTTTTTCGTAATTGACTGCGTCCTCGCCCAGCAATTCTGCCGGTTCCAGCGCCTGCCAGGCTTCAATCCCGTGTTTCTCGACGCGCTGAGCGACTTCTTCCAGAAGCTCAACCGTGCGCGGATGCAGTTCGCCGGTTTCCTTGTGCACAAAAAATGCCATCGGCACGCCCCACTGACGCTGACGCGAAAGCGTCCAGTCGGGACGGTTGGCGATCATGGCATGCAGGCGAGCGCGACCCCAGGCGGGATAAAATCCGGTGGCGTCGATCCCTGCCAGTGCTTTTTCGCGCAATGTGCCCGAATGGTCGACAGGTTCGCGATCCATACCCGCAAACCACTGGCTGGTGGCGCGATAGATGATGGGCGTTTTATGACGCCAGCAGTGCATATAGCTGTGTTTGTGCGACTCGACATGCAGCAGAGTGCCTGCTTCCTGCAGGGCCTTCACGATTTCGGGATTGGCCTGCCAGATGGTTTTGCCACCGAAAAGCGGCAGAGATGGGACATACTTGCCATCACCCATGACGGGACTGATGATCTCATCGTCACGCATGCCATTGGCCTTGCAGGACTGGAAGTCTTCTACGCCATAGGCAGGTGCAGAGTGCACAATTCCCGTTCCTGTATCCACGGTGACGTAATCGCCAAGATAGATGGGGGACAGGCGATCATAGCCCGCATCCACGGCGGCCAGCGGGTGCCGGAAAGCAATATGGTCCAGCGCCTGGCCGGCGCATTCAGCAATCACGGTTCCTTCAAGGTTCCAGTGTGCCAGACAAGCCTCGACGCGATCTTTTGCCAGCAACAGTAGAGGACCGGTAGGCAGCGGTTCTTTCAGTTCTACCAGTGCATAAACGACTTCAGGGTGTACGTTCAGTGCCTGGTTGGAAGGAATCGTCCAAGGTGTGGTGGTCCAGATAACGACAGCACCGTCCTGCACCTGGTCCAGACCGAAAGCGTCGGCCAGCTTGTCTTTCTGCGCGAACGGAAATGCCACGTCGATCGCGGGATCGTCACGGTCTGCATACTCGACTTCTGCCTCGGCCAGCGCTGAACCACAGTCAAAACACCAGTTCACGGGTTTGAGTCCGCGGAACACATAGCCTTTCTTCATGATCCCGGCAAGGGCGCGCAATTCGTTGGCCTCATTGCCGTAATTCATGGTGAGATAAGGATTCTCCCAATCACCGAGCACGCCCAGACGTTTGAAATCGGCGCGCTGCCGGTCAATCTGTTCCAGCGCATAGGCACGGGCCTTTGCCTGCACCTCGGCAACCGGCAGGTTCTTGCCGTATTTTTTCTCGATCTGAATTTCGATCGGCATGCCGTGACAGTCCCAGCCGGGCACATAGGGGGCGTCAAAACCCGCCATGGTGCGGCTTTTGAGAATAATATCTTTCAGTATCTTGTTGACGGCATGACCAATGTGAATGTCGCCGTTGGCATAGGGAGGCCCGTCATGAAGAATATAAGTGGGGCGACCGGCGCAGGCCTGGCGGACGGCCTGGTAGACTTTCTTTTCTTCCCACTCCTGAACCCAGCCGGGTTCGCGCTTGGGCAGGTTTCCCCGCATGGGGAAAGGGGTTTCAGGCAAATTCAGGGTGTTCTTATAGTCCATGGACAGCAAAATAGTTGCGAGCGACGTCTGCATCCTGGCGGATGGCGTCAGTCAGAGTTTGTAAATCGGGGAACTTTTCTTCATCCCTTACGGCATGTAAAAAGCTTATCTTGATAAGTTTACCGTATGCGGATATGTTTTTATCGAGAATATGTACTTCAAGCAGGACTTGTCCGTCATCCTCGACCGTCGGCCGCACGCCCAGGCTGGCAATACCCGGCAGCGGCCCGGCGTCCAGGCCGTGGACCTTGACGACGTAAATACCGGAGCGCAGCGCGCAACGGGGCATGACGCGCACATTCAATGTGGGAAAACCAATAGTCCGACCCAGTTTGCGACCATGCACCACATGGCCGCTGATCTCGTAGGGATGACCCAGGAACTGGGCAGCGCGTTCAATGTCTGCAAAGGCCAGCGCCTGACGCAGCTCGGAGCTCGAATAACGCGTACCCTGAGGATCAATCACATCATGCAGGGTTTCCACGTCGAAACCAAAGCGGGCACCCGCCTCACGCAAAAGGGCGATATCGCCTTTTCGCTTGCTGCCAAATCGGAAGTCATCGCCCACATACAGCCACCGCACCGCCAGTTGCCGAACCAGGATGTCCTCAATGAACTGTTCGGGAGATTGCTGAGCAAAGTTCTGGTCAAAACGGCGGATGTGAACATGTTCAATACCGCAACAGGCGAGGGCGCGGATCTTGTCTCGCAGCGTGGAGATACGGGTTGGCGCAAGTTCGGGACGTTGTTCGCGAAGGGCAAAGTATTCCCTGGGGTGTGGCACGAAGGTCATGACCGAGGGAACCAGATCCCGGGCTGCGGCCGTACTGACCACGTGCGACAGTAGCTGCTGGTGTCCAAGATGGACGCCATCGAAATTACCAATAGTAAGCGCGCTGCCACGCTGGGCAGCAGAGGCAAAAGCCTGACGGGAGATTTGAAGAGGATTTTTCACGGGATACAGTTTACAATTTTAACTTGCAAGCAAGACGGAAGTATTCAGTTGAAACCAACAAAACCTGCGGCTACCCGTGTCGTCATCCTAATCTCGGGCCGAGGGTCCAATATGAAAGCGCTGGTGCAGGCCGCCGGCAGAATGACAAATGTCAATATCGTCGCCGTCATCTCGCACTCGGCAGACAGTCCGGGTCTGGCCTGGGCGAAAGAAAAGGGCATACCCACAGAACAGCTTGTTTACACGGCGTCAGCAGGAAAGACGCGCGCGCAGTATGATCAGGAACTGCTTGGCTGTATAGACCGCTATCAGCCTGATCTTGTTCTGCTTGCCGGCTTCATGCGTATCCTGAGCGATGAATTCGTTATGCATTACACCGGGCGGCTCGTCAATATCCACCCGTCGCTGCTGCCACTTTTTCCTGGGATCCACACGCATCGGCAGGCTCTGCAGGCCGGGGTACGGGTTCATGGCTGTACGGTTCATTACGTGATTCCGGCGCTGGATCAGGGCCCAATCATTGCGCAGGCGGTGGTGCCTGTGCAGCCAGGTGATACGGAACAGATGTTGTCAGAACGCGTACTGCACGTCGAGCATCTGCTGTATCCCAGGGTTCTGGAGTGGCTTGCCAATGGCCAGGTCTCTCTGGATGAGCAGGGTCAGGTTCAGTTCACCGAGCCCTTGCCATTGCAGTTGTTTTATACAGAAGCCGACATCAACCAGAGCACCCATTCAATATTATGACAATCAAATCAAGCAGAAAAGAAAATTCAAGCCGTTCTGGAAAGCCGGACTTTACGCGACGCACCCAGCGGGCACCCAGAAAAGAGCAGACCCGCGAACGAGGCATTTATGCGGCACGGCTCGGCCAGATACGAGACGTTCTGAGCGAGGTTCTCAAATGGAAACACCCGGCAGATGCGGTTCTGTCTGCCTGGTTTCGTGCCAATAAATCCCTGGGTGGGCGGGATCGCCACGAGGTGGCAGAAGCCGTTTTTGACGTATTGCGTCATCTGCGCCGCTACCGACAATATGCGGAAAGCGGTACCGGACCGGCACTTGAGCGTCTGGCCATGCTGGGTCTGGCATCTGTAGTCGGAAAAGAGGCCATTGCGGCTCAGGTTTCCGAAGAAGAAAAAGGCTGGCTGTTGCGCATGGACACGATTGACCCTGCCTCGCTGGCGTCTGAAATCCGCGGCAGCCTGCCTGACTGGTTGTATGGCTACCTTGGCCCAATGGAAAACGCTGAAGCACTGATATCTGCGCTCAACACCCGCGCACCTCTGGATTTGAGGGTCAATCCGCTGAAAACCGACCGTGACACGGTACTGCATCAGATGCGTGAGTCTCCGGTTGCTGAGTTTGATCCGCAGCCTACGCCGTATTCCCCCTGGGGGATTCGTCTTAACGGAAAGCCTGCGATCCAGCGGTGGACCCTGTTTGAAAACGGATCGCTGGAAGTTCAGGATGAGGGAAGCCAGCTGCTGGCACTCCTGGTCGCGCCTCGCCGCAGTGACATGGTGATTGATTTTTGTGCCGGAGCAGGGGGCAAGACCCTGCTGCTGGGGGCACTGATGCGATCTGCCGGGCGTCTTTATGCCTTTGATGTCTCACCGGCACGTCTTGCCAAGGCCAAGCCGCGCATCGCTCGTAGCGGATTGTCCAACGTCACTCCCATCGCCATTTCCAGCGAAAATGATGCGCGCGTAAAACGACTGGCAGGCAAGGCAGACAAAGTGCTTGTGGACGCACCCTGCACCGGTGTGGGTACTTTGCGTCGCAATCCGGACCTCAAATGGCGTCAGTCTCCGGCCAGCGTGCAGGAACTCACAGAGCTGCAGGCACGCATTCTTAACAGTGCCGCCCGCTGTGTCGCGCCGGGCGGGCGTCTGGTTTATTCAACCTGCAGCGTGTTGCCACAGGAAAACGAACTGCAGATTGATGCATTCCTGGCTGCACATCCGGAATTTACGCTGCTGAATGTGCAGGACGTGCTGGGTGATCGCTGTCCCGACCTTGGCATGTCAACGCCCTATCTGAAACTGCGTCCGGATGTTCACGGAACAGACGGATTCTTTGCAGCCGTTCTCGAAAAGGCGGCCAAGGCAGGCTGAGTGTGTCGTCGGCCGCTACGCACCCGGGCAACGGTGGCGGCCAATGCAGGCCTGTGCAGGGCAGCCTTCGGAAAATCCCAAGCTGGTTTGTTGTTAAAAAGCTTTAATTTTCACGAATGTTGATCTAAAATCGCAGAAATAACCCGTTTTGTGCGGTTGTAACCCGTAGCAACATCAGATTCGGTGTAAAACGCGTTGTGCATCGCAAATATGGCTATATTTAAATATCAGGTTTATTGAGTAATACGCGGGCATATGGTGTTGGAATCAGACATTCTGCTTATGTATTGCGCAAAATCAGAAAAAATCGTAATTTTATTTTTTCTATAGATAAATCATGATGTTATAATTTTATGCGCGATTTGATATCGCGTTTGAAATCCTGCCCGCATAAGGGCACCCGCCCACCGTTGTGGGCATAGGCCCTCAAAACCACGAGGGCATCTCTGGAGACCTTAAAGGGTATATGGATAAAATTCTAGACTTTATTGCCGGTGGCGTATTGCAACTTAGCTGGTGGCAGATTGTGCTCGTCACCCTCGTGCTCACGCATATCACGATTGCGGCAGTTACTATTTACCTGCATCGCAGTCAGGCCCACCGGGGGCTGGATCTACATCCTGTAGTTTCGCATTTCTTCCGTTTCTGGTTGTGGATGACAACCGGCATGGTTACCCGCGAATGGGTTGCCATTCACCGCAAGCATCACGCCAAGTGTGAACGCGAAGGCGATCCGCATTCTCCCATGATCTACGGTATCGACAAGGTGCTTTGGAAAGGGGCAGAGCTGTATCGCCAGGAAGCTGC
Source organism: Pseudomonadota bacterium (assembly GCA_023387815.1). Lineage (GTDB taxonomy): Bacteria > Pseudomonadota > Gammaproteobacteria > Burkholderiales > Burkholderiaceae_B > Advenella. The sequence goes on along the minus strand of JAEWHK010000033.1, from coordinate 59,580 downwards.
CAATGAAGAAACTCTTAAGCGTTTCAGCCACGGCACACCCAACGACTGGGTAGAAAACAATATTTATTCTCGCCACACGACGCTGGGCATATTCATCATGCTGGCCATCGATCTGCTGCTTTTTGGTGCTATCGGTCTGACCGTGTGGGCAGTTCAAATGGCATGGATTCCGTTCTGGGCGGCAGGCGTTGTCAACGGCCTGGGCCACTACGTGGGCTACCGCAATTTTTCCAGCCCCGACACAAGTACCAATCTGTTCCCTATCGGAATCATTATCGGCGGTGAAGAACTGCACAATAATCATCATGCCTATGGTACGTCTGCCAAGTTCTCCAGCAAATGGTTTGAGTTCGATATTGGCTGGGGATACATCCGCATTCTGCAGGCCTTGCGCCTGGCGCAGGTCAAGAAGGTTGCACCCAAGCTCAAACTGGCTCGTGAAAAATCCGATTCAGTGACAGAGCAAACGTTGCAGGGCGTCATCACGCACCGTTATGAAATCATGGCGCGTTACGCAAGCATGCTGCGCCAGTCTGTTCAGTCAGAGATCAAACGCCTGACAAATGCTGGCGCCAACGATCAGGAGCGTGAACTGCTCAAAAAAGCGGAATCGCGTCTGGGTCAGGCTGACGTTGCCCTCAATCCTGCTGAGAAACAGGAGCTGGACAATATGCTGTCGCAGAATCTCATGCTGGCCAAACTGGTTCATATGCGTGAAGAACTGTACCGTGTCTGGACAAGCTCAACCGCAAGCAGCGAGCAGTTGCTCCATGACTTGCAGGAATGGTGTCAGCACGCCCAGCAAAGCGGAATTCAGGGACTCGAACAGTTTGCCCTCCGCCTGCGTCGCTATGCCGCATGATCGGGCAGTTAAACCCTGAACAACTGGCAGCAGTAACCACTAGCGAGCAACATACGCTTGTTCTGGCGGGGGCGGGCAGCGGTAAAACCAAGGTACTTACCACACGTATGGCCTGGCTGATCCAGAATGGAAAGGTCAGCCCTTACGGTGTTCTTGCCGTTACCTTTACCAATAAGGCCGCGCGAGAAATGCTTACGCGGCTCACGGCCATGCTGCCGGTGGACACCCGTGGCATGTGGGTAGGTACCTTTCATGGTCTTTGCAATCGACTATTACGTGCGCATTATCGCGACGCAGGTCTGCCTCAGAACTTTCAGATTCTCGATATCGCCGATCAGCTGGCCGCCATCAAGCGCCTGATCAAAGCCAATGATATCGACGACGAAAAATTCCCTCCCAAAGACGTACAGCGATTTATTAATAATGCCAAGGAAAACGGTGAGCGACCCGAGACGGTAGAAGTCTGGGATGCGCATCGCAAACGTCTGGCGGAGATCTATCAGCTCTACCAGGAGCAGTGTCAGCGCGAAGGCGTGGTCGATTTTGCCGAATTGTTGCTTCGTGCTTACGAATTGCTTTCGCGCAATGCGCTGGTTCGCGAGCACTACCAGCGGCGCTTTCGCTATATCCTGATCGATGAATTCCAGGATACCAACACCCTGCAATACAAATGGCTCTGTCTGCTTGCAGGTGCCAATGCTTCACTTTTTGCAGTCGGTGACGATGATCAGTCCATCTACGCGTTTCGCGGTGCCAACGTAGGGAATATGTCCGCGTTTGAGCGTGATTATGCGGGTAATAATATTATCCGTCTGGAACAGAACTATCGTTCCTTCGGGCACATCCTGGATGCGGCCAACGCGCTTATCGAACACAATACTGAAAGGCTGGGTAAAAACCTCTGGACCGACAGGGGAGAGGGCGAGTTGCTGCGCGTCGTAGAACAGCCTACCGATATGCTGGAAGCGCAATGGATCGTAGATGAAATTCGTGCCCAGATCAACGAAGGCCGCATGCGCAGCGAGATCGCTGTGCTTTATCGCAGTAATGCCCAGTCGCGACCCATTGAGCATGCGCTTTTTTCAGCACATATTCCTTATAAGGTTTACGGTGGCCTTCGCTTTTTCGAGCGCCAGGAAATCAAGCACGTGCTGGCCTATCTGCGACTCGTCGCCAGTGGCGATGACGACACCTCATTTATGCGTGTCGTCAATTTCCCCGCTCGCGGCATAGGAGCCAGAACACTTGAAAACCTGAGTGATTCGGCGCGTCAGATTGGCTGTAATCTCATTCATGCGGTTGGTGCTGTATCGGGCCGGGGCGGCAGTAAGCTGGTCGCCTTTGCCGGTATGATCGAGGCGCTGCGTCACGAGGCCCAGGTATTAAGCCTGCCTGAGCTCATCAAACATGTGAGCGACGTTTCGGGTATTAATGCACATTACGAAGCGGAACGCGAAGGCGCAGAACGGCTGGAGAATCTGGGTGAACTTATCAATGCGGCCATGGCATTCTGCGCAGAAGAAAACCTGGAAGGCAAATCTGCACTGGCCGAAGTCGAGCGCTCCGTGGCGCCCGATGATCCGAATGCGCCTTTTTCCCGAGAAATTACCACACCATTATCACTCTTTCTGTCTCATGCTTCACTGGAGGCAGGCGATAATCAGGCGCAGGCAGGTGAAGATGCCGTGCAACTCATGACAATCCACGCAGCCAAAGGACTGGAGTTTGACTCCGTCTTTATCACTGGAGTGGAAGAGGGCCTGTTTCCTCACGAGAACAGCATGATGGCGGAAGACGGTCTGGAAGAAGAACGGCGCCTGATGTATGTCGCCATTACGCGCGCCAAGGAAAGATTGACACTAAGTCTGGCGCATGCCCGGATGCTGCATGGACAGACGCGCTACAGTATGCGTTCGCGTTTTCTGGATGAATTGCCGGAAGATCACCTCAAATGGCTGACCCCTCGCGCGCGCACTCAGGCTGAACCCTCGTGGGGCACGCGCCTGCACGTTGATGCACACGCCAGACCATCTACAGGTCGTATCGAGCCCCGTGCTCCACGCGCCATCAGTTCCGGCGTCAATGTCAGTGGCACGGAATACCGTATCGGGCAGGGTGTACGCCATTCACGCTTTGGAGATGGTACGATTATCCGACTCAGTGGACAGGGTGCGGATGCGCAGGCCGAAATTGTCTTCCAGGAGGCGGGGGCAAAAACCCTGGCACTGGCAGTGGCAAAACTGGATATTATTGCAGCTTAGTTTCCCAGTCAGTAGCATTGGGCAGGGAGGTCGGCCTGGCTACTAACGATTGGTATTTGGTCATTGGCAACGATCTTGCGGAAACATCGACACCGTTCACGATTAAGCGATGAAGGAATAGTGATGAAAAAAGTAAACGGGCTCATCTTTGCCCTGATTCTGGCTGTTGGCGCTTTGAGTGGATGCGCAGGCAACAGCAGCAATAGCGCCTCGGATAGTGTTCGTGGCAAAAGCGGCGTTCAGGTTTACGGAACCATGGACACTGGTATCGGATATCAATCCAGAACAATTTCGCGTGATTGAGACAAAACAGAAGAAATTTTCGTTGTCACAACACGAATAGATGGACATACTCGATAAGTCGATGGTAGAATTCTTTTCTTCCTCAAAAGGCGGTTAGCTCAGTTGGTTAGAGCGCTACGTTGACATCGTAGAGGTCGCTGGTTCGAATCCAGTACTGCCTACCAAACTCTCATTGTCGCACTTACTGTCGTTTTCTGAATTTCCAGAGAATATCGGCGACTTCTCCACCAAATCCCCAAATCAGAAAATTTCAGATTTAGTTTCAGGACTTGTTTTGTCTGCTGTGTTCGCCTGGCCTCGGTTCCGGGAACTCGCCTCGCGCCTTATGTTGCAGCCGACCTGGCCGCAATCCCCGCCAGACCGTGGTACGCCATATATAAGCCCACCAATCCAATCAAAATACTGGAAAAAAACGGGGCTTTGCGCGCAAAGGTACCAAACCAGGACCATCGCTTCGTGGCATGGCGCACGCTGAGTGCAGCGGCGGCACCAACAGTGACAAGTGTCAGTGCTAAGCCGATTGAAAAACATAGCACAAGGACAAATCCAAGGGAAATCGCCTTGAGTTGCAGACACAGCAGCAGAACGGTAATCGCAGCCGGGCAGGGGATAAGCCCACCGGTCAGGCCGAACATGATGATTTGCCAGGTTGTGACATCACGGTTTGCAAACCTGCGACGTATATCATTTGCATGTGCCCGTTCATGGGCATCCTGATATTCCTTCCCGCCCATTTCCATGCCATGCATTTCATCGTGCACATGATCATGATGATGATCTGCGTGATGATGATGGTCATTTGCGTGATCATGATCGTGATGTTGATGGTGCGGGTGATCTGCGTGATCGTGATGGTGAGCAGCCGCAGATCTGGCGGCGAGCTGATCTTTTCTGGTTCGCCAGAACATCCAGATCGCGACGCTTACGATAATGATGGCAGAAACCAGTTGAAAGTACGGCTCAAACGTTTCAGTGTCGACGCCTTGCCACAGATACATCCCGCCCAGTGCAATTCCCCACACCACAATCGTATGTGAGAGGGTAGCAGCCAGTCCAAGCAGTATCGCTTGCGAGACTGTCCCTCTGACGGCGACAATAAAAGCGGCCATCATGGTTTTTGAATGACCGGGTTCCAGTCCGTGAAGTGCGCCGAGCAATATTGCACTTGGAATAAACAGCCAGGCATGCGCAGTTCCCTGGCTTAACACTTCAGCAAATGATGACATTTCAGACTCAGAGGTAACGGGTGATTTCTTTGAACTCTTCGATGGATTGACGTTGATCTTTGCTCAGCGGGCCAACGACGTCATCCAGGCAATGATCCAGATGATCCTGGATAAACAATTTTTTTGCCTGATACACGGCCTTTTCTACCGCATGCAATTGTTGAGCAACGTCCAGACAGGATCTGCCTGTTTCGATCATGTCGATAATCCCCTTGAGGTGTCCGTCGACGCGCTTGAGCCGTTTGAGGATATCGGGGTGAGTGGTATGTGTATTTGAATATTTTGTATGCATACTTCATATGGTATCCCCCCGGAGGGGATAAGGCAATAAAAAATTCTCTTCAGATTGCAATCGTCTGTGGTCACTGTCAAAGTCCCCTCAATCTGATCTGACGATTAAGTTTGAAATAAATCATGTGTTAAACTGCCTACTCCTTATTGGGGAGTAGCCTCCTTTTCTTTTATCTGAAAAGGGTCTGTATCAACATTCTTGATCACTGTGATCATGGTGCAGACGGCCTGCGTGGCTTGGCGAGACCATAAACCTGCACATCGTTCCCGTCCCGGACAGCGTTGCACGGTTTATGATTTCGTCCGGGTGGAGCTGTATTGATGAACGCAATTTCCACGCTTGTCCTGGCATTCGCCATGTCTACTGATGCTTTTGCTGCTGCGGTCGGCAAAGGCGCTGCCTTGCATAAACCCAAATTATCAGAAGCATTACGCACAGGGCTCATTTTTGGAGTCATTGAAGCCATTACGCCCGTGGTAGGGTGGGCAATTGGCTCGGCCGCGGCCAGGTATGTGACGCAATGGGATCATTGGATTGCATTCGTGATGCTATGTGTGCTCGGGTTAATGATGATTCGTAACGGCCTGAGCAAAGATGAAGAAAATGAAAAGCCGATAGAACGTCATTCCTTTTGGCTGCTGGCTGCAACAGGCTTTGCAACCAGCATAGATGCCATGGCTGTTGGTGTGGGCCTCGCATTCATCGATAACAATATCCTGGTAACGGCGATCGCAATTGGCTGTGCCACGCTGCTGATGGTTTCCATCGGCGTGATGGTTGGTCGTTTTATAGGCGCAATTGCCGGCAAACGCGCCGAGATTTTTGGTGGACTGGGACTTATCGGTATTGGCGCAACTATTTTGTACGAACATCTATCTGCTTCAGCTGTGCTGTAGTACTGAAGTCGCGGTTAGCGCAATGCTGTTATTTTGCTTTCCGACGTCAGATTGCATCGCGTCTAAGGACAGTGTAGCTCAATGCCCTGCGTAAGTCAGATATCGTTGGCGAGAAATCACGATCACTGTATGTGTACCACACCGGATGTACTTTGAGAAAGGATAAGAGAAAGCGCTGCACCATACGGCGCAACGCTTTTATCGATCAAAGTACTGCGTTCATCAAAGCTGTAACGCAGCCATACGGCGCAACGCTTTCAAATCGAAGTATTCAAGCAGGTGTTGCATTGATCAGATACGTGTTATCAGCCGCCGACCTTGCAGTCTCTGACGACAATGTTACTAACCATGGAAGGCTGGCCGGTGCCGGAGCGTTGTTGCACTTCCTGCGTCAGCATCTTGCCGTTGGCAGAGTCTACGTTTTCACGTGTGAATTTCTCTGTCGTCCATGTGTAGCCATTTCCACGAAAGGTGTTGCCCACCAGATCGGAATTGCTGGTCGTTGCACGTGTCAGTTCAACGGCCTGGTTGGAATATACAAGGCGAGCTGTCTGAGGCTCGTCAGCCTGGAACGTGTACTGCACACTGAGCGGCTGAGTGCTGTCACGGCCGCAACTGTATTCGACGGTTTGCTGGGAAAGGTCGTTGCCAATTTCACCAGACGTGGAGCATGCTGTCAGTCCTGCGCAGCAAATTACCAGTCCAGACAGTGTTGTGAGTTTCATGTTCATTGATGGTCCTTTAATGAAATCCAGGCAGCATTCCCGATTGATCCGAAAAGTGATGCAAAGTGAATCAATCCGGAAGCAGCTACCTGCTCGTTCATTTTTTTATAACATCCGACCTTTTGCACTCATGTAAACGTCCGTTTGTATTTGAAACAATGCCCGATTCCGCGTTACACACCAAGGGCAGGCTTTTCTGATTTGTAAAAACGACTTTAGTTTGCTTCCCGCATGTTAAAAGAAAACAACTTGTCCGCATGGTGTCGGCTACTGGTATGAGGCGAGAAGTCGACCGGTGGTGGCACTCAGATCGAGAAACTCAGATTTCGCTTTTCACATTCACAATCGTAGCCTGGATGAGTGCGATCGCCTTGCCTTGCGTTCCGTCCTTCTCCAGCTTGCGAACTTCTCCGGTACAAACGCTCAGCATCCTTCCTGCGTTTTGCACTTTACCAATGGCAATGAACCCTTCTCCTATTGCCGGTCTCATCAGATTGATTTTGAATTCAGCCGTTACCACTTCATATCCTGCCGGTGCACGAGTCAGCGCAGCATAGCCGCAGGCACTGTCAACGATACTGGTTATTGCGCCTGCATGAAGATAACCATGCTGTTGCGAAAGATGCGGTGAGAACGGAAGAATGATCTGCACTTCGCCGTCAGTAACGTACGATAGTTTTGCCCCCAGTGTCTGCATCAACCCCTGCTTGTCGAAGCTGCTGCGTACGCGCTCATGAAATGTTTCCATATCGCCTCATTTGTGATTTTTTCAATTGTAATTTTATTGATTTCGTTGATCTGGCAATTTTCAGTCAACGGTATGTAGTATGGCATCGAAAACGACGTACTGCCATGGCAATCACGTGTGCCATGCAAAGGCGTGAGTGGTTTCGTGACGTATTCTCGGCATGATGCCAGGGGCGTGTATTGATTTGAAAGTGAATGAGGCTATCGGTGAAATCGGAAGACCTGAAAGTGGCGGCGAAGAGAGGGGATTGTCAGATGCGAGAAGAGAGAAAAAGAAAATGCGCAGCGGCGTGGCCTGGGGAACTGAATTGTGCAAAGTGGATCCGGAACGAAAACGCGGGGCGTTCGACTCCGGTCTGAGTGATATCAGAAAATGTTATACGCTGGCCCGGAAGGTACGAATCAGGTCACGAACCTGTAGCTTGTATCCCTTGGCAACGTTCTTCTGTCCACAGGAGCGGGCGATTTTGTATTTGTTGACCGCCTTGCGAATCAGACCGATATGGATTTGTTGGTATGCAGAATTCATGGCCGACCTCCATTTAATATAGGTCTAGTTTACATTTTGATTACAAGTTCATGCATTCCGTGAAAACCACTATTTGTTGCTTTACACACACAGCGTTGCAATTTCTATACGCAAATATGAATTGGATTGGTGAAGTCGGCGCTAGTGGGAAAAATATTGAATAAAAGCGGCCAGGAAGTTCACAGTAATCCACAGAATCACAAGTGTGTTGAAACGCGAAATTGAGACAAGGAAAACCCAAAAACGACAGTGGCGTGCAAAAAAGGCTGAAATAAAGACCCAATGGCAGGAAAAAGTGAAGATGTCAGAGCAAAATTTGCGGCGTTGCGGCAAATTTCAGACGGAGAGAGGGAAAGCGAAGGCTGAAGCGATGGAACTGAAACCAGAGCAGAAAGTGACAGGCAAAAAAATGCCAGCTGTAATAGCTGGCGAATTCACCCAAAAAGCAATGAGCAGTTGTCATTATAGGAGTGGGTCTGTTCGAGGTACAACTTAACAAATGTCAAGTTTTTGAATCCGATCAGCCCTGGCCAATGTACGGCGTTTCAGTAGCTGTACAGGGTGCGTGAGCAAGAATATGTCGCATCAGCTGCCGAACATAGATGGGCAACTCCTCCACATCACGCACGCAGACCGCCAGGTTGCGCTGCGCCCACCTGTCCTGCAAATGAAAAATTTCTAGATTCAGCGAATCCTGGTGTCGCAGTGCTGAGGCCAGCGGCACGATGGCGATGCCCACCCCATTTCCTACCATTCTGCAAACCGCGTCAATACTGCGGACCCGAACTCGATAATGCAGTTGCAGACCTGTCTGTCGTCCTTGCGCGGCAATATGCTCGTGAAGTGCGCTACCGGCCATCAGTCCGGCAAACTCCATATGGCTGATATCAGTCAGGCTGACCGGATCCGGTATGTTTGCCTTATTATCTTTTGCGGTAATCAGGACCAGCGGGTCGGGGCCAAAGGGAAACACCTGCAGGCCTTGCAGATCGGCGGAGTCTGCTATAAGCCCGATGTCGACCGTGCCGGTGCGAATGAGGTCTGTGATATCGGTACTGATGCGTTCTTCCAGATCTACCGAGATATCAGGGTGTTGCTGCAAAAATGAACCAAGTAGCTTCGGCAAATACTCGCTGCAGGCTGACGTATTGGCAAGCAGTCTGACGTGGCCTTTGACGCCACTGCTGTACTGACTTAAGTCACCTCGCATCCGATCCATCTGTTGTACAACCGTGCTGGCGTGATGAAGAAAAGTGCGACCGGCTGCAGTGATCTTCACACCTTTGTGATGACGATCCAGCAGCAGGACGCCCAGCGACGCTTCCATTCCTTTGATGCGCTCACTGGCTGAAGCGGTTGTTATATGGCATCGGCGAGCCGCGGCCGTAATGGTACCGGTTTCGTGGATCGCCAGAAAAAGCCTAAGGTCAGTCAGATCGAAGCGCATTTGCGGATTATAGCAATTGTATTTAAGGATTTTCCATAGGCACCAGATGTATTTTCCTGATTTTCAGCTATCGGTGATGGCACTAGAATGGGGCTGTTATTCAGTTGGCTCTATAGAATAAATTAACGAATAACGGCAACGAAGGCCGGTCTGCTGCCTGGTTAAAGCCATTTTCATGTGCATAAGGCCAATCCTGACGTATAGCCTCAGTTCTTCAGTCACATTTCAAGCATAGGTTGATGAAATTATGAATACTTTCCTGGAAGGCATGCTGGAGGGATATGCTTTCAACACACTTGTCATTATCACGGTTGTCTTTCTGCTGGCTGGAGCAGTCAAGGGTGTGGTGGGACTCGGTCTGCCTACCATATCCATGGCGCTTCTGGCTGTCGTCATGCCGCCGGCGCAGGCCGCTGCGCTGCTGATTGTCCCTTCTTTGCTGACCAATATCTGGCAAATGCGACCGATGCGCGATCTGCCGACGCTATTGCGCCGAATCGGCCTGATGCAGGCGGGTATTTTTGTCGGTACGCTGGCGGGCGCCGTCCTGTTTGGCGCCCCCGCGGGTGCCACTGCGGCGGTGGCATTGGGAGTCGCGCTGATTCTTTACGCCTGCTGGGGCCTGAGCGGACGCCAGGTCCAATTTTCACCAGCCACTCAGGTGTGGCTTGGCCCGCTGACAGGCCTGATCACTGGTCTCATTACTGCTGCCACGGGTGTATTTGTCGTTCCTGCGGTGCCATACCTGCAGGCGCTGAGTCTGTCCCGGGATTCTCTGATTCAGGCAATGGGCGTTTCATTTACTGTATCCACGCTGGCCCTGGCACTTGGATTGTGGATCAATCACAGTTATTCGCACGATGCGGCGGGGCTATCACTGATTATGCTGATGCCGGCGTTGATTGGGATGAATCTGGGAATGCGAATTCGCCAGCGGATGCCGTTAGCGACATTCAGGAAAGTCTTTTTTATCAGTCTGATTGTTCTGGGAGGCTATCAGATTCTGACTGCTGGCTAAAAAGCAGAGCAGGGTGCACACTAACGTTTCAATTTGCATATAATATGTAACACTCCAATCGCAAACTCGCACCCTGCGTTCAGACGCAGGCGCTCAGAATCAGGCAGGTTGTCACTCGCTATGCCGCTTCGATACACACGGACGCTCACTGGCTCCGATCGCACACAACGCGCCGACAAGCAGATCGGTACACTTCTGGCTTTTATTGCCGGAGCCGTCAATGCAGGGGGCTTTCTGGCGGTACATCAGTACACCTCGCATATGACCGGCATTGTCTCTACCATTGCCGATGAGCTCATTCTGGGCGCCTATCACGTTGTCCTGGGTGGCGTGGCGGCTCTGGTGTGTTTTCTTTGCGGGACCATTTGCACCACCATGATCGTCAATTACGCGCGCGTACATCGGTTGCGCAGCGAATATGCGGCACCGTTGCTGCTGGAGGCCGTACTTTTGCTGTGTTTCGGCGTACTGGGAACGCGCATGGCTGATCTGCAGGGTTTTTTCGTTCCTATCACGGTCATGATGCTCTCGTTTCTGATGGGGCTGCAGAACGCTCTCATTACCAAACTCTCCCGTTCGGTGATCCGTACGACGCATGTAACCGGCATCGTTACCGATATTGGTATCGAACTGGGCAAACTGATTTACTGGAATCGCGGAAGGACCGCCACAGACGGCACGCATTTTGTGGTGGCCGACAGGGCCAGACTGCAATTGCATTGCGCCTTATTGCTGGCTTTTTTCTCTGGCGGAACCCTGGGTGCCTGGGGATTTAGCCATATCGGCTATATCGCAACGGTGCCGCTGGCATGCGTCCTGGTGCTTATTTCCTTTATTCCCTTGTTTGACGATATTCGGGCGTGGCTGGTGGGGCGCCGGGCACCAGACGCAAGCGATTAGCCGCGAATGCCGGTGACAAACGTCGGTTTCTGGATTCTTTGTAAATTTTTTCCCATGCCCACACCGCTGTGGATCAGGCCATTCATTGGCGAGATGATCGCGATCAGGAGGGCTGCACAGTATAGTCGCTTTATCATAACTAGGGTAAACCCTGATAAACAGAAATTAATTATATACAGGGCAGTTTTGTCTTTACATAGTTTTATGATGGCAAAGTTGATCTGAATCATGACTGCTATCAGATCGTCGGGCTATTTTGCAACATATGCAGCGGTCCGCATGCGGGTGCGATCGGAATGGTGTATAAATACTGTATAAATTTACAGCTTAGTATTTAAACAATGACCACCATTGCCCTGGACAAGCCCTTCGCCTTCGTTGACGTCGAAACAACGGGCGGGTCCGCGTCCACGGATCGCCTCACGGAAATTGCAATCATTCGCTTTGATGGTCATGAGGTCAGTTCATGGCAAAGCCTGATCAATCCACAATGCCGTATTCCGGGTTACATCGAAAGTCTGACGGGCATCAGCAACCGGATGGTGGCGGACGCGCCTGCCTTTGAAGAACTGGCCGGACACATTGCGCAGCTGCTGGAAGGGCATATATTCGTGGCGCACAATGCGCGCTTTGACTACGGCTTTATCAAGAACGCCTTTCGACGGATGGGCCAGGACTTCAAAGCCAGCACATTGTGTACGGTCAAACTGTCACGGCGGCTGTATCCACAGCATCAGCGACACGGCCTTGATTATCTGATTCAGCGACACGGTCTGGAAATGAAAGACAGGCACAGGGCGTACGCTGATGCCTATGCACTGCTGCAGTTCTGGCAAAAAGTCTGCCAGGATCATGAACCGCAAATCATTCAGGATGCAGTACGTACGCTGGTTGCTCGCCCGTCTTTGCCGCCACATATCGATGAGGCACAGATCGATGCCTTGCCCAACAGTTTTGGGGTCTACGTGTTTTACGGTGAAAACGAGCTGCCCATTTATATTGGCAAAAGCAACCGACTGCGCCAGCGCGTCTTATCCCATTTTGCCAGCGACCATACGGCACCCAAGGAAATGAAAATTTCCATGCAGATTCGCCGCATTGAGCATATCTGTTGCGCCGGCGAGGTGGATGCACTGCTCACCGAATCGAAAATGATCAAGGAGTGCATGCCCACGCTCAATCGTCAGTTGCGCCGGCAGAAAGATGTCTTTACCTGGCAGCTCGTGGAAAAAAGCCCGGGTTTATGGATTCCGCAATTGCTGGGAGGCAGCGACATTTCGATCGGACAGGGTAGTCATTTGTATGGATTGTTTTCTTCTGCGCGGGATGCAAAGGAAGCGTTGCTGGGTATTGTCAAAACGCACAGGCTTTGCAAGGGGTTGCTGGGTCTGGAGAAAGTCAGCAGGGGCTGTCCCTGTTTCGCACGGCAACTCAAAGCGTGCGATGGCGCCTGTGTCGGCCAGGAATTGCCCATCGACCATTCCGCAAGACTAATGACCGCACTGTCAACGCTCCGGTTGCGTGACTGGCCATTCGAAGGGGCGGCACTGCTGCGTGAGGGCAATCTGGTCCATGTCATCCATCAGTGGTGCTATCTGGGTACGGCAAGGGATGAACAGGAGCTGGACGAACTGATCGCTGGCGGCAGAGGCGATTTTTCGCGGGACACTTATCGAATACTCGTCAAACACCGTCAGAAACTCATTGGTGTCAAGGAAGCCTCGCTCGCCCTGGCTTGATATATCATCAGTCAACATGCCGATCTGTTGTGATCAGGAGAAATTATGCACATTTGGGTGGATGCCGATGCGTGCCCGGTGGTTATCAAGAACATTCTGTTTAGGGCAGCAGTGCGCTGGCAGGTAAAAACCACGCTTGTGGCAAATCAGATGCTCAGCGTGCCTCCCTCCGTCTACATTCAGGCACGTCAGGTACCGCGTGGCTTTGACGTGGCAGACGCCTATATCAGCAAGCATGCATGCGCAGGGGATCTGGTAATTACCGCCGACATACCACTGGCTGCGGAGGTATTGCAAAAGGGCGTTCAGGCACTGAACCCGCGAGGCGAACTGTATTCCAGTGAGACGATCAAAGAACGTCTGGCTATTCGCGACATGATGGAAGAGCTCCGGAGTGCCGGCATCGAAACGGGCGGGCCAAAATCATTCGATCAGGCAGATACGAGATCGTTTGCGGGTAAGCTGGATACCTTGCTGGCGCGTCATGGAAAAGCCTGAATGAGATGTATTCTCCCGCTTCGGTAACCTGTAGAAACGAACCAGACAAGGAATGGAAACCCGACGAAATCCCAGTCATATTTGGTAATAGAATTCCCTGATATTCGTGATTAAGATCAAACCATGCTTTTGCAAAAGATGTAGTGCTGCAAAAAAATTTATTTATCCGATAAGGAGTTTGATAATGATTACGATCAGAAAACTGCTTGCTGCCACGCTTGCTACGCTATCCCTCGGGATGGCCGGGTCCGCAGTCGCGGCCGACCATCATCGCGGCCCGGGTTTTTATGAGCACGCCCGCGTAATGAACGTGGATCACAGACGTCATGGAGACAGGCATTATCATCGTCACCACCCACGCTTTGGTCACCATCGCGGATGGCACAGACCACCTCCACCCCCACCACATTTCAGCCGTCACCACCATCGTCCCCATCATTGGAAGCGGCATGATCATCGGCCACCAAGACCTTACCGTTCACACCACGTGTGGTAATATTTGATCAGCAGTGACTTACATAAAACGTAAGCAATGGCAGTGCCCGCTTTTCAATTGAAATTTTTTAACGCAATAATTATCTGAGATGTCAGTTGTGCAGTATTGCGGGTCTGCTTCAGTATCATCCATTATAGTAACCAAGCAGGAGAAGCGAATGTTACATTATGCCGTTGTCTTTTTTATCATTGCTATTATTGCCGCCGTACTGGGTTTTGGCGGGATCGCAGCCGGTGCCGCGTCCATCGCCAAAGTCTTGTTTGTCGTCTTCATTGTGTTGGCTATTCTTTCGCTGATTTTCGGCGGCCGATTCAAATAGGACGCAACGCCGATCAATGATCGGCAGCCTTAAGCCGTATCTGACTGGGACGGCATGCGCATCTGCTTCAACAACAACATTGCGGCAAGGAGCATAACCGCCCCAGTCATGATGAATACGGCGGTATAGCCTGCCTGGTTGGCAACAAACCCGCCGGCCAGCGGTCCCAATACCAGCCCCGCATATTGCGTGGAAGTTGCATATCCCAGTACGCCGCCAGCTGCACTGGCCGGAACATGATGGCGAATCACCGCCGTTAGTGCGGGCATGATTGCGCACAGCGTCATACCCATCAGAAATCGCAGTGTAATGAACTGCCAGTCTGCCTGCGCCATCCCCTGAAAAAACAACAGTAATGCAGTGGCTGTGAAACTGGCCACCAGAATTTTCAAGTGTCCGTGGCGGTCACCCCAGCGGCCTGCATACGAAGAGAACAACATGCTGCCGAATGCCGTGGCAGACATGGCAATGCCCGCCAGCAGGGGAATATGGTCTGTCATTGTTCTTAGAGAGGCCAGATAGAGCGTGATGATGGGCTCGACGGACATATTGGCAAACATGAGCAACGTACCGGCCAGCAGCATGTACAGCACCAGATTGCGGTTTCTTCCTGCTTTCCAGAATGCGTACGGAACGGTGCCGTCATTGGCGGCCTTGCGCGGCTTATGGGTTTCCCTGATCAGAAATGCGGTGCAGAAAAACGCGATCAGAATGATACCGCCGGCCACGAAAAAGGTCAGTCGGATGCCCAGCAGCGCAGGTACGATTCCACCAACCAGAGGTCCCAGCAAATTACCAGCCAGGGTGCCGGAAGCCAGCATGCCGACTGCCCAGCCGGTGTGTTCCCTGGGGGTTTGCGTGGCAATAAGAATAGTCGCGCCGGATGCGTAACCCCCCAGGAGCCCAACCAGCAATCGCAGCCAGAACAGCTGCCAGACGGTCTGCGCGCAGCCGATAAGCGCTATGCCAATTGCCATACCAAGACTGGCACGAATCAGAATGAGCTTTCTTCCATAACGGTCAGCGAAGCGGCCCCATACCGGCGCCATAATACCCGCAGCCAGAAACGTCACACTGAAAACGCGGCCGGACCAGCTCACGATCTCTTCAGGATCGGTAACGCCCAGCTGTCGGATGTACACCGGCAGGATAGGCAAAATCAGGGTCATGGCCAGAATCGTGGTAAAGGAACCGAATAGACAAACGTACAGATTCTGTTTCCAGGCGGTCTGCAGCGTATCGTTATTGTCTTCGGTCGTCATGCTGGTCATAAAAAAGGGTGGGCCTGGTGGAAAGCAGAGGGCGTTTGCCGCGGAAAACGCCATCAAAAGCAAGGGGGCGTCGGTCACGCAAAGTGCCGTGGAAGATCCGCTGACTATCTACAGTTCAAAACTGCCGGATCCGGGCAAAAGTCCTAATGTAAACACATTCGTAATTACGCTGCTTAAAAAAACCTGAACTTCAGCCAATTTTTCTGATATTTCGCGATATGGCGAAACAGCCTGATGGATTTGTATGATTTACGCGACGCTGCGCGTCGATTGAAATCGGGTGATGCAAACAGTGGCGCGTTTTCTTATACAATCGGCCGTCAATAAATCATTATGGCTCCAATATGGCCCGTGGCAGCACGAATACAAGCTGTACCGTCGAACCATCGTTCCGGATTGCGCTAATAATATGAACCAGTCATCGTTGCTGCCTTTACAACAGTCGCTGCCAAAGGCGTGCATGATGGCAGCAGTCCTTTGTGTCAGTCTGATTGCCCGGAATGTAATGGCGGCACCAGGCACCTCTGCAACAAGTCCATCGAATTCACCTGCTACTGCCAGTCAGCATGTCAGTCGACTATCGCCGACAGCTAAATTGACCGGTACGAAAACGCTGGTTGCTCCGGCGGATAAAAACAAATCACAAACGCAATGCAACGGGCGGCGCGATCAGGTGTTTGTTGCTCATGAAGATGACGATCTTCTTTTCATGAATCCGGACATCCACGATACGATACGTGCCGGCGGCTGCATACAGGTCGTCTATCTGACGGCAGGTGAGCGTGGAGAAGGCGTCAAGTACATGTCGGAGCGTGAAGATGGCGTGCGCGCCGCCTATGCACTCATGGCCGGCGTTGCAAATGTCTGGGATCCTGCTCCCTTACTGATCAATAAAGTGCAGATCGCACAGTATTCGCTGGCCAGAAACCCTCGCGTTTCACTGGTATTCATGCGGCTCAAGGACCCATGGCTGAACAAGGGCTGGGGTGATCTGACACCTTTGTCGCGCCTGGAAATTCAGCCCCAGCAAATGGCGCAGGCACTGGGTGAGTATTTTGAAACGTATACGCGCGAATCCATGGTCAGAACCCTGTCGGGTCTTATCCTGCGATTTGAACCCGGCAAGATCAGACGCATGGATGACAACGTGCAAATCCCATATAACAAATTGTGCTGGCGCTGCATCGGTCATGATCATCCTGATCATATTGCGTCGGCGCGGCTAGTTCGGGATGCCATGGCTGTGACCTCGGGAAATTTCGAAGCTATCTCTTACGTCGATTATCCCAACCAGGAGCGACCTGTCACACTGACGCTGAAGCAGCTGTCCGAAAAATCCCGCATCTTCAATCTGTATGCGCAGTATGACTACCTGTACTGCAGTGTCCCTATGAATTGTAAAGAGCCGCTGGGTCCAGCCGCCTTGTGGGCCGAGCGTCAGTATTATTCAACACAGTCAGACACACCGGTTTCTGTCGTGCACACCGAGGGCACAGGTTCGCTGCTATTTACTCGCGGTGAATACAGCAACGCTGCCGCTTACTGGAGCGAACGCGATGCGCGCTGGACGGTACTGGGCGGTTTAATGTATGCAACCGTCAAACCCTTTATTGAGCCGTCGGGCAGGGTAAGCGTTTTTGCACGCGATGGTCAGGGGCAACTGTATTTTCGTCGAGCGCGTACCACTTCCTTGCGAAGCGAGGCAGATTGGTCACCCTGGTATCGGATCAAGGTTCCGCTCACGACCCAGCCGCAGATTGTCAGCTCGGACAAGGAGCTGAATGCCGTCGCTATGGGTGCTGATGGCTTCTACTATTATTTTCGTTCACAGAACATGCAGAACTGGCAGTTCAGTCGGCTTCCGGTACTCAAAACGGCCAGTCAGACATTTTCTTTTCTGCAGGTCGGGCAGCAGCAGGTGGTGCTGGCCCAGACATTAAAGGGCGAATTCTGGATGACGGTTCATCATCAAAAAACAGGCTGGACGCCGTGGACCATTGCTGCAGGTCCCGATGGTCAGGGCGGGCTATTCGCTCTGGTCCCCGACAGTAAAACCTTGCTGGCGTATTATCGCAACAGGACGGATGGCCGGCTGAATCTTGCAGTCGGGGCGCTGGATTTGCAGTCGTCCGGATCCACATTACGCTGGACCTCCTATCGGGAACTGGGTCCCGAATTTCAGGGATCGCCCGCCATCCTGAAATCGTCATCCGGAACGGTGATTGTGGCTACCATGAGTCGGACCGGCAAATCGATCTGGACTCTTATTGGAGACAAGGAGAGTCGCATCAAAGGCCCTTTCGCCTCGGTACCGGCGCTGATGGAAAGTGATGGTGCAGTGATGCTGTATGCACGTCGCGCGAATGACAATCGCTGGATTCAGCAATATGCAGCCATGCGTCTGGAGGATGACGACTGGAAAGAGGCCGCCACGATGATGGCACCGCCTTTTTACGGTGGTCATTCCTTTGACGGGACAAGTGATATTCCGGAAGAGGATCAGGCCCAGCAACGACTGCAGCGTGCGCAGGAAACCGGCGATATGCCCCAGAGTGTCGTACCCGCCAAATCGGGCATTGCCCCCGCTGTCGGGCCACAGATACCTCAAACACGGACGCTGCCTCTGCCACACATTCAAACACCAGCACCGGGGTCGCCAATGATTCAACCGGCAGACAGGAAAGTGCCGGACCTGCCGAGGTCTTCTGAAGATTAGGCGTCAGGGCTGCGGATTCATTGGTACAATTTGCGCTGATATAACCCACCCTATATGATCCGCAGAACGCCGCCATGACCGACATCGCAACAAGCTGGGCCGAGGCTATCGGCCAGGAAAAGCAAAAGCCGTATTTCATCTCCCTGCGGGAACGTGTGCGTGAGGCGCGGCAGAGCGGTCAGATTATTTACCCGGCTGAGCAGGACACATTCAGTGCGTTTCGCCTGACTCCACTGGATCAGGTCAAGGCCGTTATTCTCGGCCAGGATCCGTATCACGGCCCTGATCAGGCTCACGGACTGGCATTTTCCGTCAAGCCGTCAGTGCGCATACCTCCTTCGCTGCTGAACATTTATAAAGAACTAAGCCAGGACATTCCCGGATTTACCATGCCTCGGCACGGGTATCTGGAGAAATGGGCACAGCAGGGCGTGCTCCTACTTAATACGGTACTGACCGTTCAGGCGGGGCAGGCACATTCCCACGCGGCCTGGGGGTGGGAAACATTTACCGATGAGGTGATTCGCGCGCTTAATGAGAAACGCGAACATCTGGTCTTTATGTTGTGGGGTAACCACGCCAGGAAAAAGGGCGCGTTCATTGACAGTCAGCGCCATCTGGTTCTGACCGGCGTACACCCCTCGCCATTGTCGGCAAGTCGCGGTTTCTTTGGCTGCGGACATTTTTCGAAGGCCAACGATTACCTTCGCAGAAACGGAATTGAGCCGGTCGATTGGCAGGTCTGATCGAATAATTGATCGAAATGATTTGTATTTATTGATATGTATCAAAATGTGTTTTTTGTAATCATCTCACAATAGCGATTATTCGTCTTAGAGGTATTACAGATATGGCTGGAGGTAATTTATCTGTTCAGGACTTCCTGGTACGTCTTCCCATGTTCGAGGGCGTCTCGCCGACTGGACTCAAAATCATAGCCCAATCGGTGTCGCAGCGCTCCTTCCAGAAGGGCGCACTCATTCAGGACGTCATCGAAAAAGGAACTACGCGCGAGGGCTTTCACGTTGTTGTCTACGGTAGCGTAAAGCTGCTTTTTGTGGCTCCGAATGGCAGCGAAAAAGTCGTCAGGGCGCTGGGACCAGGGGACAGTTTCGGAGAAGAACGCATTTTCCTGGAGAATATGGAAAATCTGGTGTCAGCGCAGGCAACCAGCAATTCCTTCCTGCTTCATATTTCCAAAGAAAGCGTGCTCTCCATGGTTGAGCGTGAACCGGCCTTTGCCAGACTTATGCTTGCCAACATCAGTCGACGACTCTATTCATTGCTTCAGGATGTGGAAGCCTACACACTCAAATCCGCTACCCAGCGTGTCATCGATTATTTTCTGAAGAATGCCAGTGTCGATGGCAGCGGGCAGTTTCGCTTCAATACGAACAAGGCGCTCATCGCCTCCTTGCTCAATATCACACCCGAACATTTTTCACGCATTCTGCGCGATCTGTGTTCGCGTGAACTCATTTCGGTCAAGGGCAAAGATGTTTACATTCCTGACCCGTTCCGGCTGAAAACCTACGAAGCATGAGTCGTATGCAGAAGTCCGGGTAATTCGTGTTACCCGGCTTTCGGGTTCGCCTGACGCTGCGTCAGTTCGGCCGTGGCGTCTTCGGGAATGCCAATTTCAAATACGTTAATGGTCATGGAGATCAGGGTGTAATAGCCGGCCAGGCCTACCAGATCAACTACATTATCGGCTCCCAGCGTTGCCACGGCTTCCTCATAAAGAGGCCGAGGAACCTGTTTTGTGTTCACCAGTGTGTTCACGAATTCGTGAACGATCCGTTCATCTTCCTGTGCAAAAGGAACAGATGGGCTGCGTGAGCGCAGTGCCTCAACGGTATTGGGCTGTATGCCTGCCTTCAGTGCGATGGGTTTATGCGCCCACCATTCGAATTCCGACTGCCAGTGCACGGCCATGGTAAGAATGGCGAGCTCTGAAAGTCGGGTGGGAAGGCTTGAATCATATCGGCAATACTGGCCAAGCTCCTGTGCATGTTCAGCAAGGCCAGGACGATTCAGCCACACGGCCAGCGGGCCACGCACTCTACCTCGGGGGCCGCTGGCAATGGCGTCATAAACGCGTTTCTGGTGTTCATTCATTGCCGCCGGATCGGGCGCTGTCAGACGTGTCATTGTATTCCTTTGGAGATGATTTTGAACATGGTGCGTTTGGTGTTTCTGAAGTTTGGACGTACGCGACTGCTCCAGTCGGTGGCTCTGACGGCAAGCCATGGTTCGGATCCGAATGTTTCCCGCCTCTGCAGAAGATACAGCGCATGGTGGCAGGGCGCAGCATCCGGATTGTACAGCCGCATTGTTCTTATCGTGCCGGGTACGGCAGCAAGACCAGGCATATGCTCTTTCATATACCATTGGTTGAAGTCGTCTTCTGCGCCTTCTGCAACGTCGGTTTCGACCACGTAATGCCATTGTGGATCCTCTCCGTTTGCTGCACCTTGCAGATCCATCGTGATCTGCATCCGATCAACGCGGGCATCCGGATATGTCCTGGTGACGATTGCAGGCAGTGACTCCCACTGCGTGTCGTTCGTATTGGGAGCGTCGTGTTTGTCGTCATAATCTGCCTGGTTTTGTTCGAACAGATAGACGTAAGTTTCTTCCGTATCGGCGCCATGGCACAGATGCAGCCGATAGCTGCTGCTTTCTGCGACAGGCTGCAAGAGCTCATTGACCTGATCGACCGATAAACGGCAGCCTGGGATGCGAATCACAATTGCTGCACGAGGAATCACAGTTGAGATATTTACGTCTGACATAACTAATCTGCCTGAAATATTGAACGCGGTTGATGAAGAACGAATCAGTCAAACTGATAAAGTACCTGCGGATTGTCGACCAGAATTTTTCTGCGCAACAGAGGGTCCGGACAAACCTCTCCAAAAAGATTGAGTAACTGGCCGTCATCGGGAACGGGCCCCTGGACATTGGGGTGCGGCCAGTCTGTACCCCACAAGGTTCTGTCGGGAAGGGAATCAATGATTGCTTTCATAAATGCAATTCCCTGACTATAAGGCGCTACGCCGCCGGCCAGGCGGTCCACACCGGAAATCTTGATCCAGGCATGAGGACGCTGCCCGAATGCAAGCAGGTTCTCGAATGATTCCGAATCCAGGCCTTTGTTGATATCGACGCGGCCCATATGATCTATCACAATGGGTACCGGCAGATCGTACAAGTCAGGAAGCAGGCGTAACAGGGAAGCTTCATCGGCATGAATGCAAATATGCCATCCCAATGCGGAAATTTTCTCTGCCATGCTTCGCACATCTTCAATTGTGGCACCGGCCAGATGTGCAACAAAATTGAAGCGAACGCCGCGGATTCCCTGTTCATGAAGCTGCTGCAGACGTGATGTCGTTACGTCCGAGGGAACCAGCGCCACACCGCGAAACTGCCCGTGACTGCGCGCTATTGCATCTGTAATGGCGGACATATCATACCCATGGCAGTTGGCCTGTACGAGCACTGCGCGCTGCAGGCCGAGATTTTTCTGCTTCAGTAGCAGATCGTCAAAGCCCGCATCGGGCGGCGTATAGGACCGCGCCGGATCGAAAGGGAATATTGCGGCCGGGCCAAAAATATGACAGTGGCTGTCGCACGCATTCGGGGGAATTTCAAATGTAATTTCCTGGGCATGCCTGTTTGCCGGCGCACAATCGTACATGGTCTGGTTCCTGAAGCCGATATGGATCAAAACCTATCTTAGTTGCAGCTTCTGACAAGCGCAATGGGCTGCTCATGAAATCTGATATGCACAAAAGCTATACAGCTTCGATTCATCGCGGGCTAGGGCGGGCCGACTTGTTGAAAATATCGCTGTCGGAATCTGCGAATTGTGCGGTTCGCGGTTGCGCGGCAAACTGTCAGCCTCAATTATTTGACGGGAGGACAGTCATGAAAGACGCTTTAAAAAAGCAGCGCGGGCAAGGGATGACCGAGTACATCATCGTTGTTGCCCTGGTGGCTATTTCTGCTATTGCAGTGTTTCAGTTTTTCGGCCAGACGCTGCGTTCGCAAACCGCAGCCATCGCCAAGGAACTGGCGGGCGAAGATGGCTCGGCGCAATCAAAGACGGCAGCATCGGCTGCTGAAATGGCCGCATCACAATCGGCTGCGCGTTCGCTGAAAAGCTTTACCGGCAATGCCGAGGCCGCGGGCGGTGGCGCCAACGCGCAGCAATGAGATCGGTTACGGGCATGAATCACGAGCAATATCTTCGCGCCGAAAGTCTGCCTGCCGCACAGCGTGGACAGGCGCTGGTACTGGGTCTGTTTCTTGTTGTGCTGATTGCACTTGCACTCATTTATCAATTTAGTGTGGGACAAATCGCATCACGCAAGGCCAGGCTCGTGCACGCCACGGATGCCGCCGCCTATTCCGGAGCGCTGGTGCAGGCTCGGGCGTTGAATATGCAGGCCTACATCAACCTGACGCAGACTGCGCACCAGGTGGCAATGGCACATCTCGTCACGCTGGGTTCATGGAGCCTGTTTGCCGCGACTCAGGGCAGACAGTTTCTGCAATTTAATCCGCCTGCGCATGTCATTGCCATGATGTTTGGCCCCAGACCTTTTACGGCCTATACCGCCGCTACACATGCAATCACGCTCGACGGCATGGCCCGCAAGGGCGGCAAGCTTGCACGGCTTTTTGCCGAACATGATCGAATCGTTCGTCATGTCCTGTTCTCGGCGTCACGTGCTGTTCACAACACCATGCGCAGCGCCAGGGATCACGCAATGGAACAGGTGCTACAGCAAAATTATCAGGCGAACCCGGTTACACAAGTGAATGTGTCTTCGTTCCGACGTTCGGAGCAACCCGACAGCGATGTTCCGGTGCGCACGCCATCCGACAATCATGCGCCGCTGGTTTGGTATGCGCAGGATCATACAGAAGGCAGTTTCACCAGCCTGCACACGACAGATGCTAACTATCGCTCATTTATTACAGACGTGGTTTCCGTATATGACTTTCTCGGCAGAAGAGGGGGTGTGATTCGCAACAACTGGGAAGTTCATTATCAGTGTCCCGAGTTGCGCCATGAATTGCGGCGTCGTGGCCAGACCCTGCTCGATGAAAATGGCAACTGGCAGTCCATTGATACCCAGTCCTATCATGCGCTGCGTAGTAATCAATACATCGGATGTTACTACCGCGAGTACCCCATGGGCTGGGGATGGGTGCCGGGCAAAGCTTCAGAGCTCGCCGCAGATCTGCCCTACGATCGGAGGGCACCCGAGAATTTTGGGGAGATTGATTTCTGGCGCTGGGTAACAACATCCACCAACTGGAACATACTTTCGGGTGATGCCAACCCCCTGGCCAATTCGCGGGCCGTTGTCGGCAAAGAACAATGGAGCGGGGGCGGGCTGGTACCTTACTTTGACCTGCGAGATAGCGACGGGCAACGTTCGCTCGGCTTCACTCTGCATGTCAGTCAGCATTTTCATGATCAGCCTGCGCTGGCGGTGCAGTCCTCGGCGGAAACTTTTTTCGAAAAGCCTGGTAAGTCTGTTCGCAATGAAAAAGAAAAGCCGGGAACCTGGCGTCCTTTCTGGCAGGCGCATTTGATTGGCAGTCCGTCAGTCAGTCCTTCAGTCAGTTCGTCACCCGAACCGTTACACAATCCGTCTCCCAAACCGCGATTCAGTCCGGCAGGCACCACGCAATGATTTGCAGTATAGAAGTATGCAATACAGAAGAGTTTGTTTCATGAGTCACGAAAACACAACTTTGATATTTGGTCAGCAAGGCCAGGCACTTGCTGAGGGGCTTGTTGTGCTTTGCGCCATTCTGCTGCTGTTCCAGGCAGGTAGCTGGCTCGCGCGATTGCAGGATATTGCCCTGACCGGACATCATGCCAGTCGTTACGGTGCCTTCGAACTTGCCCGCGCAGGCGCCGTATCGCAGGAAAAACTCAGACAGCGATTTTTTTCAGAAGGCCGATGGAAAAACACCGCAGGCCAGGCAATGGTGCCAGTTGGGGCAGTAACGTCGTCTGTCAATCGCAGCGCGAAGCTCGATCAGCACGGCCAGCCCGGCGCAGATCAGCCATCGGCAAGCACACTTCGCAACGAGTGGGATTTACAGGACAAGGGCATCGCTCGTTTGGATCTTGAAATCCGGCCGGCAAGGGCACTGCGATACGAAGGAGCGGCAGCGCGCAGCGAACTGTCGGGCGCTGACTTGGGTTTTGCTGAACGTATTGCAATCGTGTTGCGGCGCTACTGCGCCATTCTTACCGACGCAGGTCACACGGCAGACGTGCAATCCGCTCATGAGCGAGCTTCTGCGTCAGACGCCGCATGGCGTCGTGTTGCCCGGGCGTCCCGCTCTGCCGCAGAAAAAGTGATGTCGGTGGCAGGGCCGGTCGATACGCCATGGAACCGCGCTCGCCCGTCGACCGACTGGTTCATGCCCTGGGTCGGCAGGCGGCCGTAACCTACATTGCCAGTTTGCGCCTGAGTTCGTTCCGGGTTCTTCGTTATTCAATTCACTTCGTTAAACGTAACTGGCTGGTGCGGCTTTATTTTATTTGCTTCATTGACCTTATTTCGTCCATTTCGCTATGTTCTTCTTGCCTTATTCATCTTCTGTTTCCGAATCGCTTCTCAAAAGGAGAAAAATTGCGTGGTCATGATGAAAAGAATTATCTTTATTTTTATCCTGCTGGTCATGCAGCGTCACGCGCTCGCCGCCGTTGAGCCAGGTCCGCTAGTATCTAAAGCGCTGATCAACGCGAGCAAACAACTGGATGTGCCGGATGCAGGCGCTCCTACAGCGTTTACTTTATTCGGCATGCCTGCGGCATTTCTGGCACTTGATATCCCAATGCCAGTCGAGATGTTTTTGAAGCGCCTTCATAGCAGAACGTCGATGTTTACACATATGACACGTGTCGGGAACCAAATGTTCTATACCGGCTCTATGTTGGCCAGCAATCTTACTTTGCAGCTGGTCGTCGACCTTGCAACTGCAGCCAGAACACAGGCAGTACTGAGTGCCATCGAATATGCTGCTGATACGCAATTTGCACCGGACGATCCCGAGCGATACCTGCCGGCCCGGCGTCGCGGCCTTCAGTTGCTTCCCGAAGGGGGCAGATTGCTCATGGATATCTGTTTTGGTGACCCGCAACACGTATGTCATCAGGTTTATTCCTATCCACAAACCCGTGCCGCTCCACTCGCAGAAGCGTTTCGCAAGGAACTCCTGTCGGCGAAATGGAATTCGTTAAGCGGGCAGGGCATTGATACCTGGGTGAGGTACGGACTGTCCCTTCGCTTTTTCGTGGAAGATGCGCAGGACACTGCGGTGCTCTATCTCGCGGCGTCTGACGCATTGTGGTAAGGAGGCAAAGCGATGAAAAGGATTTCGATCAATCGTCATGGTCTGCTCCTGCTTGCGGCTCTGCTTGCAGGTCTGGCCGCAGCATGGGCAGCGCGTCGCTATATTCAGGATCACATTCGAGCGCTGGACGAACAGGCAAAGGTGAAGACGGTCGCTCGCCTTGTTGCGGACTACGATCTGCCTGAAGGGTTGCGGATTGAACGAGTGCATCTGGCCGTTCGAGACGTTCCGGTTGACTGGGTTCCGGGCGGCAGTTTCCGGCCCGAGGACGTTGGCATTATCGAAAACAAAGTCGTGACGAGTTCGCTGAAAAAAGGCGATATTCTGCTGAATGCGCACCTGGCTGCGGTTCACCGAAAGGCATTCTCGCAAAAGGTGCGAACGGGCAGGAGGGCCATTACCATCCCCGTCGATGCGATCAATTCCGTATCGGGATTGCTTGTTCCCGGCGATCTGATCGATCTTTACGTGTCGTTTGAATACCGGCGCAAGAAGATCACCGCACCCTTGCTGCAGGGGGTTCTGGTACTTGCCACTGGCGCTGAAAGCCTGGCGCAGGAAGCGGACAACTCAAGTCTGCCAGCGTCAGGGTATTCAACCGTAACCCTGGACACCTCGCCAGAAGAAGCGGCAAGACTTGTCGCCGCCAGACAGGCTGGCACGATCACTGCATTGTTGCGTCACCCCGACGATATCAAGCCAAGCAATAAAGGCGTTCAAGGCGATCTTGCCACCCTATTGGGCATCGCCAGCGCACCTTCAGTGGCGCGACACCGTCCCGTCGTCATTTATGGCGATCAGGGGCCGCAGCGTGCTGGCGCAGCATCGCAGGAAACCAAACCCGTGTCTACCCCGCCTGCCAAGGGGGTGTTCGAATTGCCCGAGGCTGGTGATATCGTCAGCGCGTGGATCAGCTCGCTGCACTCGGCAAATACCGGCGCATCGCTGTCGGGTGCTGTCAAAGAACGGCAAGAGGATCAGTCTGTATCCAGTCAGCGCCAGCAAGAGTCATTGTCCGCGGAAGAATGAATCGTCCACTGAAAGAGCAATCAGCTCCATGAAATTGAATCGTCCTCAGGAACAGTTATCAGCTCCAGAAAAAATCATCAGCCCAGGAACAGTTATCAGCATGAAGTATTTAACGGTGATTTCCTTTATTGTTGCTCTCGGTATATGCGCAATGCCGATAGTTCGTGCGCAGTCAGCCACGGACACAGACATTCAGTTGCAGGTTGGGGACGTCAAAGTGCTGTCCGTTGCCGACCTTTCTCGTGTTGCTGTTGGCAACGGCAGGGTTGTCAATGCCGTCACTGACGCAGATAATGAAATTGTGTTGTTCGCGCGGGAACCCGGAGAAACCGTCGTCAATATCTGGGATAAAAATAATGGCAGTCAGCAGTTTCATGTACAGGTCAGGGCAGTCGGAGAGCAGCGATTGCAGCATGATATCCGTCGCATCCTGAGTACGATCGGACATATCAAAGCGACGCAGGTCGGTGAAAAAATCATCGTGGAAGGTGACAACCTGAGCGATGCCGACCGTGAAAGGCTGATGGTGCTTGCGCGTCATTTTCCGCAGATAGTCGACATGACCAGTCAGATTGGCTGGGATCAGATGGTGCTGCTTGATGTACAGATTCTGGAACTGCCACGTAACGTCCTTCAGGAACTGGGTATCAAATGGAATACGAACGCGGGTGGGCTGGCTGCCGGCGCAGTCTGGGATTCGGGATCGTCGCGTTTTTCGAACCGGCCTGGAGACGGACCACTGCAAATTCCCTTTCGTGCAGCAGCGCCGGCCGGCTATTTTGGTCTGAATGCGCTTCTGTCCGCATCGGTGCAGACGCTCGCACAGCAAGGCCAGGCGGTTGTTCTTGCACAGCCGCAATTGATGGCGCGTAGCGGTTCGACAGCCGAGTTTCTGGCAGGTGGCGAGGTGCCTTATGTCACCACTGATCGCAATGGACAGAACCAGACCATATTCAAACCTTACGGCGTCAGTCTGCACATAACTCCACGAATACAGAAGAATGGAAACGTCAGATCAAAAATTGACGTGGAGGTCAGTTCTGTGGATGCGTCCATGACCGTCAACGGAGGCCCGGCGCTCAAGACACGGCGCACCTCAACAGAATTCAATGTGCAGTCCGGGCAGACGTTGGTTCTTGCCGGCTTTATTTCGCGCGACCAATTTCGCAATGCCGAAAAGCTTCCCGGCCTGGGTGATCTGCCGGTACTGGGTGCATTGTTTCGCTCGAGCCGCTTTCAACGTAATGAAACGGAACTGGCCATCTTTGTTCGTCCTGTCGTTGTGTCGGCAGATAACCATGACCTTCTTGCGCGCACGACCCGTTCCCGGGAAATCATAGACGACACGTTCAGGTCACCACCCGTCCTGAATGTGCCCGTCAGCAGCGAAACGCAGACGAAGATCAGCGCGGAACCGAACATAAGCGCACTGGCTAACGGCGATCTGAATACATTTGATGGTGCACGTGACCAGGAAGCGAAAGCACAAGAAAACCGGAGCCCACAGACACCAGCAGCGAAAGGTCATCAATTTCCGATATGGGTGCCGGCGGGTGAACACTGGCATTTTTCGCGCGGCTTCATCAATGCGACCAAACGCGCCGATGCAGTTAAAAAGCTGACTACAGGCGCCCGTCGCACGGTACCCATTCGCGTGAAACATTCACGCTGGAAACCAGTGTTGCGGCTGCAGCGCCGTGCGTCGGATTCATTTGTTACCGGAGGACCTCAATGATCGTGATGGATATGCATTTTGAAGATGGTACAGTCAGACGCGAGCAGTACGCTTTGCCTGCGATTGCAGGCAGAAACCGGGAATGTGAGATATTTCTGCGCAGCTGGCGCGTTGCGCGCCGCCACGCCAGGTTTGTGCGCCGGGTGAGCGGGGTATTTATCGAAGATCTGGGATCGCTCGCAGGCACCTACGTCAATGGCATGCGCATCAGCGAATACGGTCCTCTTGCAATTTCAGATGAAATACTCATGGGGCCGTGCCGCATGGTCTTATGCTGCCTGGACGCCACAGAACACGTAGATGCACCTGACTGCCTGACAGTGACACAAGATTTCGCATGCAGTAATGTGCAAGCACAAGATGCTGTCAGTGTCGATGCGATCTGTGCACCTACAGTCGGCGAGCGTGAAAGTGCAGCAGATGCGTCCGCACGAGCCATGACGCACACGGCAGACGGAGCGAAAACGGTACCGCAGCAGCTACCTTCTGACAGGTACCTGCAATGTCGTTTGCAAGTGCACTCGCGCCTTCTCCAGGCGCTTGATTTGCGCCGCAAGGATATATCACAGATGTCTGATGCAGCATTACGGCAGGAGGCTGCAGCACTGCTGGATCAGATCATCGCTGAGTATATTCAATCGTCCGACGATATCGATTGTGCGGAACTTAAACAGGATGTGCTTGACGAAGCCATTGGCCTCGGTCCGCTTGAGCCATTGCTGGCAGATCCGCTGGTGACGGAAATCATGGTCAATCGATATGATGAAATCTATGTGGAAAAGGCGGGTCGTCTTGGTCTTCATCCAGGTTCATTCAGCAGCGAAAAATCCGTCAGAGGCATTATTGATCGCATCGTTGCCCCATTGGGACGACGTATTGATGAAAGCTCACCCATGGTGGACGCGCGTCTGAAGGATGGTTCGCGCGTCAATGCTGTCATTCCACCCATTGCTCTGCGTGGTGCGAACCTGACTATCCGCAAATTTCCCGACTTTCGACCAGGGATGAACGATTTGCTGGCGCTTGGAACGCTCGATGCCTGCATGCAGCAGTTTCTGCAGCTGTGCATCGAACATCGGAAAAACCTGATTGTGTCGGGCGGCACCGGTTCGGGTAAAACAACGTTGCTCAACATTCTTTCGAACTGTATTCCTGATCACGAACGAATTATCACCATAGAAGATGCGGCAGAACTGCGTCTCAACCATTCGCATCTGATCGCGCTGGAGGCGCGACCAGCCAATATCGAAGGCAAGGGACAGATTCTGATTCGTGATCTCGTGCGCAATGCCTTGCGTATGCGGCCGGACCGAATCGTAGTGGGCGAGTGCAGGGGCGCTGAGGCTTTTGACATGCTCAGTGCAATGAATACCGGACACGAAGGTTCCATGACCACGTTGCATGCCAACAGTCCACGAGATGCGCTGGCGCGACTCGAAACAATGATACTGATGGCCGGCATGGAATTGCCGCTGTCAGCGGTGCGGGAACACATTGCGGCCAGTATCGATTTTGTCATTCAGCAGAGCAGGCTATCCAGTGGCCGACGCGTGATTACCTCAATCACGGAAATCTGCGGTCTTGAAAGCGGTGTCATTAAGTCGCAGGAAATATTCCGCTTTGACAGAAAAGGCAATGGTGCATTTATGGGCAATGGAATTGTGCCGGATTGCTTTGGCAGTCTGATCCGGGATGGATTGCAGATTGATGTGACTATTTTCAATCAGTCCACCGCTGCCGTCACGACCAACACCTTTGTTCTGTCTCAGACGCATCGCTTACCCAATGGTAGAACGAATTCCGTAGACCACGATGGTTCGGCGTCAGACGCCAGGTTTTCAAGCGGAGTATCTGCATAATGCTCGGGATCATGCTTGTTTTCATCACGGTCGGCGCGATGCTTGTTTTTTTGGTGGGGCAGCATCTTCTGGCACTTGTCCTGCAGCATTGGGAAAAAAGAATCACGAAAGAGACGTCATTTCGGCTTCAGGATATTTTTCTGTTCATCGATCCACGACTCCTGTGGTCGGGAAACATTGTTATGGCACTGGCATCGGCATTGACTGCGTGGCTGTTGTCCGGCTTGTGGTGGCTCGCGCCCGTCACAGGCGCAATCGTATTCATGGTTCCTGACCGCATCGTGTCGATCATACAGAATCGTCGCCGGGAACAATTTGATCGTCAGTTGCCGGAAATGCTGCTGGCGCTGGCTGGCGCCTTGCGTGCGGGTGCTGGTCTGCAGAGCGCAATTGCTCAGCTTGCGTCGGAGACAGCGCCGCCGCTTTCCCAGGAGTTCGCGCTGATACAAAGACAGCAAAGAGTGGGCGTGACATTCGAGCAATGCCTGGATCGGCTTCATGGTCGCGTTCCCACCGAGTCGACGGGGCTGTTTGTATCTGCGCTCAGAATAGCAATGCACAGTGGCGGGAATCTGGCTGAAGCACTTGAACGAATTGCCCATACCTTGCACGCCCGTCAGCAGATACAGGGCAGAATCCGTGCCCTGACGTCACAGGGAAAAATGCAGGCATGGGTCATGGCCGGGTTGCCAGTGCTGCTGATCGCTGTCCTCAGTTTCCTTGATCCGGATTCCATGCAACTGCTATGGCGTCACCCTGCGGGCTGGGGTGTGCTGATCGTGGTGCTCGTGCTTGAAGCGCTGGGATTGTGGCTGATTCGCCGGATCGTCAATATTGATATTTAAACGGATAACGCAGTCATGTTCTGGATCAGCAGCCTGCTTGCGGGTTTTAGTATTTGCCTCTTGCTGTATGTGATTCTTTCTCCTGCAGCAGGAAGGCTCCCGGTTCCTGCGGCGTTCAGGAAACGCAAACTTTTTGTCCTGTTCTGGCCCTGGATTGATGTTCTGGGGCGGGTCATCATGCCATTTGTACCGTGGAGACATCGTGAGCGCATTCAGTCACTTCTGCGTCATGCCGGCCTGGAGAACATGGCGTGCGTAGATCATATTTTAGGTACTCAGTGTCTTGCTGCGGGAATCGCTTTTGCCATCAGCCTTTTCGTCCAGCGCTCAGACCTGCTTGGTCATCCAATGACAAATGTCATCATTGCAGGTGCAATGGCAACAGGTGCTTATTTTTTTCCTCTGCTGTGGCTGAGAGACAGGGCGGTCAGGCGTCGAAGCCACATACTACGCGAACTTCCGTTTTTTCTGGATATGACAACCTTATGCGTGGAAGCCGGACAGAATCTGCAAGGGGCACTGGCTCACACTGCAGCGCTGTGTCCGGCGGGCATTCTGCGCGAGGAGCTTAGATATAGCCTGGCTGAAATGCGGGCGGGAAAACCTCGAATTGATGCGCTCAAGGCGATGGCGTTTCGTACTGGAACACCGGAAATCGGTCGTTGGGTGGCCGCCATTGCGCAGGCAGAGAACCTTGGTATGGGGCTGGGGCCATTATTGCGTTCTCAATCAGAGCAGCGTCGGCAGGAACGTTTCAGTTTTGCAGAAAAGCGGGCGCTGGAAGCACCGGTCAAAATGCTCATGCCGCTTATCTTCTGCATTTTTCCCTGCACGTTTATCGTTCTGGCGTTCCCCATCGCCGTAAAAGTGCTTCAATCAGGAATCTGAATGCATGAATTTTCACTGATCACGTTTGACCGGTTTCACCAGCGATTTCTTGGATTGATGGGAAGACGAGATGTTCCAGCGACTCAGGTGTTCCATTTCATACCATGTCAAGGCATACATACCTGTGCCATGCGCTTTGCGGTTTCCGTACTATTTCTGGACAGGCAGCGTCGGTTGTTGCGGTTTATCGATAGGCTCGCTCCCTATCGGATGGTATGGTACCCACGAGCACATTCGGCGCTTGAGCTGCGGGCCGGAGTCATCCATTCAGATGCGCAGGCCCGTCGACTGATTACCTTGCTGCTTCCGGACGATTATTCGCAGTGATGCGTTTTTTATGTCATGAAGCAGATGCAAATTTCGTCTCGTCGAATCGAACGTTATATCACGAAGCTGATGTGGATTCCGCCTCGTCAAACCGAACCAGGATCAGCCAGTCCGCATAAATGGCTACCTGCTGCGTGTCGTCAAGACAGACTTTGACATTCCATTTGCACCGGGCTTCTCCAGGCCGTGTTTGTGTCACTTCAGTGAGCGCAAAAGACGCGCTTACACTCGCGCCGGAAGGAACTGCTGTCGTGTACCGGATTTTGTCGAAGCCATAGTTCAGAAGCATCCGGGCCTTAGGAAATGCGATACACGTTGACTGCCAATAGGTCAGCAGTGACAAAACCAGGAATCCGTGCGCAATGGTTGTTCCATACGGCGATTCGGCGTGGGCGCGAGCGGGATCCGTATGGATCCATTGCGTATCATGTGTGATCTGTGCAAACCGGGATATGGTGTCCTGATCAATGACGACAGGCGACGATTGCAGAGCCGGCTGATCTTTAAAATCAAGTAACGCCTGAATGGAGTCAAACGATTGCGGGAAGGCTTTACGTGTCGTGGGCGCCGTGTCGTTCATGGGATGTCGAAGTCCTTGTTCGCCGTTTACTCTGTGCCTGCTGTCTGTACTCTTGCGGTTCTGTCGGCTACGCCAGATTTGTCGAGATCCTGTCTTGCCTGTGCCTTGGCAATCTCGTGTCGCAGCTGATCAAATCCCGTCACGGGAACACGTTCATCCTGGCGATCCGACACTTCGTCAAGGCGCTGCAGCAGTTCGTTGTTTTGCAATTGCGCTTTGCTTAACGTAATGCCCTGAGTCATAGTGATGTTTGCCTGTTCCACGCTGCCTGCGCCGGCCATCAGTATTTTCCGGTTCGGCGCATCGTCGGTGACCAGAGCGATCAGGGCCGGGCTGACCGATTCGGGTGACAGCATTGCCAGTGCTTCGGGCTCCAGCAGCCCTTCGGTCATGGCGGTGGCCGCGGTGGGTGCCAGGCAATTGACGTGCACGTTATTGCGTTCGCCTTCAATTCCCAGCGTCTGCATCAATCCCACTAGCGCCATTTTTGCAGCCCCATAATTGGCCTGTCCGAAATTGCCGTAAAGTCCTGAAGACGATGTGGTCATGACAATGCGGCCATAGTTTCTTTCGCGCATCCCATTCCATACGGCATGTGTGCAGTTGACCGAGCCCATCAAATGCACTTCCAGAACCAGGCGAAAATCGTCCAGGCTCATTTTGGCAAATGATTTATCGCGAAGAATGCCGGCATTGTTGACCAGAATATCGACCTGGCCCCATGTGCTCTCGGCAAGCTGCACCATTGCCTGTACTTCGTCGATGTTGGTGACGTCAGCACCATGCAGGCAGGCCTGGCCGCCTGCCGCCAGAATGGCTTCCACCACGGCCTGAGCCTCGGATCCAGGCTGATCTGCGCCCCGGTCATTGACCAGGACTTTTGCACCCTGTCGCGCAAGCTCTAGCGCGTGGGAACGGCCCAGACCACGGGCTGCGCCCGTCACAATGGCGACGCGGCCTTGCAGAAGTTGTTTCATGAAGTCTCCCTGATTGTTCAATGTTTCAAATATCGCCTGCATGCTCAGGCATTCACCGGCGCGGAGCTGGCGTCTCGGACCTTGATGATACCCGCCACTTCCAGCTGTGCGATCGTGTTTTCATCGATACCCGCATCGGTCAGTACAGTGTAGGTATCCTGTCCGAGCGTAGGCGCCCCGGTTTTGATACAAGCTGCATCGTGTTCCCGGTCACTGTCTAGTGCAAATCCAATGCCGCGCGTGCGCAGCTTATCAGACGTGTGATTCTGATCATAACGGTAATCCGGCAGATTCAGACAGGTTCCTTCATCGACTTCATCCAGAAATTGTTCAAGCTTGCGAACCTTGGCAGCAGGCACATCCGCAGCGCTCAGTATATCCTCAAGTTCGCCGGCGCTGCGCATTGCGAATGCCTGTTGCAGACGGGCGGCCACAAAGTCGCGGTCATTCGGCACCACAAAGCCATTGGGTAGATTGAATGCGTCCAGATCCAGGGCTTGTGGGTCGTTGCACAAATCTTCGACGCCGATAGCGCGCGTCAGACGACGAAACTGGGCTGGCGTGTTGGCGGCGATGGCCAGCCAGCCGTCCGCACAACGATAGGTGTCAGCGGCGGGGCTGCCTGTATATCCGCGATTACCCAGTCGGCGGGTCGGCGCAGCATCAGTCAGGTAGGCGCTCACGTTCGGGTACATGAGCATCAGCGATGCCTGGACCATCGATGCATCGATGTACTGTCCAACGCCTTCGCGCGTGCGCAGATGCAGCGATGACACAATGGAAAGCGCACCCAGCATCCCCACGGCAACATCCACCACCGGAAAGCCAACTTTGAGCGGCGGTGCATCATCACCTTCACCCGACATCATCATCATGCCTGTCAGCGCCTGTACCACATGATCATAGGCACCGCGCTGCGCCCAGTCACCAGACTGACCGAAACCGGAAATGGAGCAATACACAATGTCCGGCCTGATGGCTTTGATCGAGTCATAATCAAGTCCGTAACGGGCGACCACGCCGGGACGGAAATTTTCGATAAAAACATCTACCGTTGCAGCCAGCTTGCGGATGATATCCGCGCCTTCGGGAGTGCGGATATCCACGGCCAGCGACTGTTTCCCGGCATTGAGCGCAGCAAATCCAGTCGGCGTATCCGTATCGACACCACCTTTCATGGAGCGAAGCACTTCGCCCAGCAGCGGCGGTTCCACCTTGATGACGTCGGCGCCAAGCTGCGCCAGATAAAATGAGGCCAGCGGTCCCGCGATGACATGTGACATATCCAGTACGCGGATACCTTTAAGCGGTTTTGCCATTTGTATATCCTTTAGCTGGCCGATGCGCCGGCCAGTTTTACGATCTCTGTCCATTTTTTCTGTTCGCTAAGCACGAATGCGGCATCAGCGGCCGGGCTGTCGCTTTGCGTGACACTGGTTCCTGCTGCTTCAAACAACTGTCTGAGTGAATCGTCTTTCAGTGCGTCAATAGTGGTCCGGTAGAGTTTATCCACGACTTCGGGAGAGGCGTCTTTTGGAAGCCAGATGCCAAACCAGAACTCCTGAACAGCCAGTTCACTGTTCAGAATGGTATGCAGAGGTGGCACGCCGGGTAGCTGGGGCAGGGGCTCGCGACTGGTTACTGCCAGTGCGCGCAGGGCTCCTCCTTTGACTTGTGGGATCGCCGTTCCTGCGATGGGGAAGGCAAAGTCGGTGTCACCGCGCCTCAGGGAGATGGGGATTTCGACCGAACCCTTGAAGGGAACGTGCATGGCCGTTGCCTTGGCCAGTTTCACAAAGGTGGCAGCACAAAGATGGGCTGCCGAACCGATACCACCGGAGCCATAGTTCAGTTTGCCAGGCTTTGCCCGCAGCTCTGCAATCAGGTCATCCACGGTTTTATATCGGGAACTGGCGGGCACGACAAGAACGCTGGGCGACGTGGCAATTCGCGTGACCGGCGTGAAGTCATTGATCGGATCGAACTTCAAATCCGGTTGCAGTGCCTTCTGGATCAGGTGGGAATTTGAACCAAGCAATGTGGTGTAGCCGTCAGCGGGAGAGTGTGCAACAAATTGCGCGGCCAGCACACCACCAGCCCCCACTTTGTTTTCGACAACGATGGACTGGCCCAATGTTTTGGCCAATACAGGACCAAACTGCCTGACGGTGATGTCGGGGCCACCGCCGGCAGCGTACGGCACCACGATTCTTACAGGCCGCGAAGGATAGTCATCGGCAGCCCAAGCCACGCGATTGAACATCAGGCCGGCGCCGAGTGCGCCAAAGCAGAATTGACGGCGTTGCATGTTCGTCTCCTTTTTTAATGCCTCAAGAATAGCCAATAGGAGCGAATAAAAAAAGTGATATATTTTTATATAGTGATAACCTTTTCTTTGATACTGTCCAACATCAGTACTGAATATTTCTGATTGTCTGATGCCATGGCTGACCGTCTGAATCGTTAAACATCATGCCTCACCCTCTTAATCACTGAACATCATGACTCACCTTTTACATCGTCGACTATCATGACGGAACCTGACCATCTGATTGCCAGGCTGCGCTTTCGTCATCTGGAGCTTCTGGGGCAGGTCCAGGCAAAGGGAAGTCTGCGCGCCGCAGCACAGGCGCTTAATCTGACTCAGCCGGCGCTGAGCAAGGCGCTCACGGAAATTGAACGTGCATTCGGCCTGACCTTGTTTGTACGTACAGCGCGCGGCCTGACGCCAACGACACAAGGCGAAGTGGTGCTCAAAGGCGCCAGCCGCCTGCTGGGGGAACTCACGCATCTACGCACCGAGGCGGAACATGCGGATCGCTTCCCGGCCCGAATCCGTATCGGCGCGCCGCCATTTCTGGCTCAGACCTTTTTACCCGATGTGATCAACAGACTTGTTCATCGCGACAAGCCCTTGCGGGTCCATTTGCAGGAGGACCGCGTTCCTGCGCTGATCCGCGGATTGCAGCAGGGGGAGCTGGATGCACTGATCACAACATTTCCCATGCAGATGATGGAATCCGAAGTAGAGGGGCTGCTATTTACGCGCCTGTTCGATGCGCAGTTTGCCATTGTTGCGGCAACCGATCATCCGCTGGCACGCACACGCCGCGTAAGCTGGGCCCGGCTGGCGCAGGAACAATGGGTCATGCCAGTGGAAGGTTCCATGGCACGAAGGCTGCTTGAAGATTGCTTCACGCGCGAGGGCGTTCCTGTGCCGGTGCCGATTATCGAATCGACCAATCCCAATACAGGCGTGCGATTCGTTGCGAATGGCACAGGCATTGGCATTGTGCCGAATGTGACGCTGCTTCAACATAGCAGCATGCAGTTAAACCCCGTCAGGCAGATACGCGTTGTGCCGGAACCGCCAACAAGTGTGGTGGCTTTGATTGTAAGAGACGGGCCGTTCAACCCTCGCGTGGCATGGTTGAAAGAGGAGCTGGAATTATAGGCCAGACTGTTGCTGGCCATCAAAGCCGTAAAAATCCAGAACTTTGGATATGACATCTGTGATCAGGCTATCGGTTTGCCTTTGCGACCAGATCAACGAGGTGACCGAACGCTGGCTATGTTCAAATTTCAAAAACTTCAGGTTTGGCATACCGCAATGTTTCATACACGCCGGCACCAGAGACACCCCCATGTTCTGCGACACCAGGCTCAGAATGCTGAGCCAGTGACGTGTCTCGTCCATGGCTTTGGGGAAAAAGCCCGCATTGATGCATAACGAAAGCAGAATCTCATAGTAGACCGGAGACACATGACGGGAAAAAAAGATGAAGTGTTCGTCGCTGAAATCGGCCAGCGTCGGATTCTTTTTTTTCAGGACAGGATTGTCGCGATGCACACAGAGCAGGAACGGCTCTGAATGAATGATTCGCTCCTGCATATCGGCGGGCAGGCGATTGCTGTGAATGAATCCCAGATCGACATGACCCAGGGATACTTTATCGACAATATCGCCTGAATTGCTTTCTGACAATTCAATCGACAGGCCCTCGTGAGTCGAATGCAATTGTTGCAGCACTGCCGGCAGGCCCCGGTACACCATCGAGCCGACAAAGCCGATTCGTAATCGACCACTGGCCGCCGTTTTCTGGAGCCGGTTTTTCAGCGAACCAGCGTGACTCAGCAGGAAAAGCGCTTCCTTGTACAGCGTTGCTCCAGCTGGCGTCAGACTCACATGACGACTATTGCGCTCGAACAGCGGCATTCCCATTTTGCCTTCCAGCTGGCGAATCGCCAGACTTAAAGGCGGCTGGGAAATATTCAGCCTTGCCGCCGCTTTACTGAAATTGAGCGTTTCAGCGACGGCAACGAAATAGCGAAGGGAACGCAGTTCCAGGTCCATTTATATTTTATATGTATAGATGGTAATAAAAATAGTATTTCCAAATATACATCGTTTTATTTACGCTGTGTTCTCAAAGTGAGTCAAGGAGGGCACGTCGATGCAAAGCCACAATATTCCCGACAGCCGGGGCAGCAATTTTTTTCTGATGGATCCGTATTCGGAACCGTTACTCAAGACCTATTTGCCGCCGCCACTGTATGCCCACCTGCTACCTGTTTTTACGGAACTGGGTGCGGCGGTGGGAGGCCGGCTTGACGAACTGGCCGATGTGGCCGATAAAAACGCGCCGACGCTTTCGGTTCGTAACCGTCAGGGCCACGATGAATCGGCTATCAGGAAACATCCGGCCTATATTGAGCTGGAAAAAATGGCTTATGAAACGCTGGGCCTTGCCGCCATGTCGCATCGATCGGGCGTGCTGGGCTGGGATCAGCCGTTTCCGCCAGTCGCCAAGTACGCGCTGTCGCATCTGTTTGTGCAGGCAGAGTTTGGCCTGTGTTGTCCGGTCAGCATGACCGATTCGCTGGCAAGAACATTGAAGCGTTTCGGCACCCCGTCATTGATCGAACAGGTACTGCCGCAACTGACGGCACCTGATTTTGCTGATCTGCGGCAGGGTGCCATGTTCATGACTGAACAGGCAGCCGGCTCGGACGTGAGCGCGACCGAAGTCGTGGCAGAACAGATGGAAGACGGCCAGTGGCAACTGACGGGCGACAAGTGGTTCTGTTCCAACCCTGACGCCGGTTTTGCCATGGTTCTGGCTCGCAGCGAAGAGGAAAAAGGGCTCAAAGGTGTGTCCCTGTTCCTGCTTCCAAAGTGGCTTGAGGACGGCACGCATAATCATTACCGGATTCTTCGGCTGAAGGATAAATTGGGTACGCGATCCATGGCCAGCGGCGAAATTCGTCTGGAAGGAGCACGCGCCTGGCTGGTAGGCGAGCGTGGAAGAGGGTTTCAGCAAATGGCGGACATGATCAACAATTCCCGCCTGTCCAATGGCATGCGTGCTGCAGGCCTGATGCGCCGGGCGGTGAGCGAAGCCGTTTATTTTTGCAGTCATCGCAAGGCATTTGGCAAACGGTTGATCGAGATGCCGCTGATGCAGCGACAACTGGTGAAGATGATAACCCGTACCGAGCAGGCACGAACAGTCATGTTCCAGACAGCCCAGGCACTCGAAAAATCCGATGCGGGTGACGAATTCTCGCGCGATCTACTGCGCATACTGACACCACTGATCAAGTTTCGGGCCTGCCGCGATGCACGAGTGGTGACCGGCGACGCCATGGAAGTGCGTGGCGGCTGCGGTTATATCGAGGAGTGGATCGAGCCTCGGTTGATGCGCGACGCGCATCTGGGTTCCATCTGGGAAGGTACAAGCAATATTGTCGCGCTGGATGTATTGCGCGCCATTCGCAAGAGCAACGGACTGAGCGCTCTGCAAACGCATGTTCAACGACTGCTGGAAGAGGGCAGGCCCTGCCATCCTGACTATGCGCAGCTCCAGCGAGATTGCGTGGCCAGCGCGTTTGCGCTGGCGCGACAGGCGGCCGATGCCGACGATGCAGTGATGGCTCGCCAGGTCGGGTCGGCGCTGTATCACGTCATTTCCATGGCAGGGATGCGCTGGGAGGCGCGACAGGAAGGGCTTGCATCGCGGTCGGCACTGGCCGATGGCGTATTGCTGCATCGCCTCGCACCGCGCGATCCGTTATCACAAATGAAATTCGATGAAAGTACGCAGGAAATATTGGCATATGCCATCTGATACGCAATCCGTTTAATTCAACAATAAGCGCAGCGGGCCGACCAAACCCTGCTGACGACATATGGAGGTGACACATGAAAAAACGCATTATTACAACGCTCATAACACTGGCTGGAAGCATGATTGCCGTCAT
The DNA here is from genome assembly GCA_023387815.1 of Pseudomonadota bacterium. GTDB lineage: Bacteria > Pseudomonadota > Gammaproteobacteria > Burkholderiales > Burkholderiaceae_B > Advenella. Next base: position 19,442 of record JAEWHK010000033.1, on the reverse strand, counting down.
GCCGGCTTCGGCTGCCGAGAAATATCCATCTGAAATCGTGAAACTCGTGGTTCCTTATCCACCTGGTGGTCCTACTGATGCACTGGCCCGCAAACTTGCACAGGGTGCAGGCGAGAAGCTGGGTACCACCATCGTGGTCGAAAACAAGGCGGGTGCAAACGGCAATATCGGTGCGGAATATGTGGCAAGGGCAAAGCCGGATGGCTATACCATCATGTTTGGAACTTCCGGGCCGATGGCAATCAACAGCAGCATGTACAAAAATCTGTCCTATCAGCCCGAGACCAGCTTTACACCGATCATGAAAATCGGTCATCTGCCGAACATACTGGTCGTCAATCCTAAAGTGCCGGTGAAGAACGTTGCCGAACTGATTCAGTATGCCAAAGCCAATCCCGATAAGGTGACCTATGCATCGTCGGGAACAGGCGCCTCATCGCATCTGGCCGGTGTTCTTTTCAATGCCATGGCAGGCACACAGATATTGCATGTGCCATACAAGGGAACCGGACCGGCGCTGAATGATCTGCTGGGTGGTCAGGTCTCCATGGCCTTCACAGATGTGATGACTGCACTGCCACATATTCGTAATCACAAGCTGAATGCGCTTGGTCTGGCTTCGGGAGAGCGCTCCGATGCGCTGCCCGATCTGCCCACCATTGCCGAGCAGGGACTCAAAGGCTACGACGTCAGTGTCTTTTTTGGTATCGTGGGACCAGCGGGTATACCTGAACCGCGCGTCACTGCGCTGAATAATGCATTCCGTGATGCCATGGCTGCACCCGAGACTCAGGCCACGCTGGCCAGTCAGGGCATTGTGGAGGCAGACAAAAAAACGCCTCAGGAACTGGCGGAGTTTATTCATGCTGAAGTAAAAAAGTGGCATGAAGTGATTAACAACGCATCCATCAAACTGGACTGACTATGACAGAAAAGCAAAGCGCACCGCAGGCGGCTTCACTGACCGGCATCCGCGTTGTGGACCTGACACGTGTTCTGGGTGGTCCCTATTGCACACAGATTCTGGCTGATCACGGCGCTGAAGTGCTGAAAATAGAACCGCCTGCCGGTGATGAAACGCGCGGCTGGGGGCCGCCGTTCATCGACGATACCGCGGCCTATTTCATGGGGGTGAACCGAAACAAAAAGGGACTCATTGCCGATCTTAGTTCCGATAGCGGGCGTCAGTTTCTGAAAACCCTGCTGCAGCAGGCCGACGTCCTGATCGAGAATTTCAAACCAGGCACGCTTGAAAAGTGGGGATTGGGCAAAGACGTGCTGAGCAAGGAGTTTCCCTCCCTGATTCACTGCTGCGTCAGTGGTTTCGGTGCGGACGGTCCGCTAGGAGGTCTGCCCGGGTATGATGCCTGCGCCCAGGCGCTCTGTGGACTCATGAGCGTCAACGGTGAGAAGGGGGGTGAGCCGACGCGCGTTGGCCTGCCGGTGGTCGATATGGTGACGGGGCTGAACGCGGCAATCGCGATATTGCTGGCTCTGAACGAAAGAAGAAACAGCGGGCTGGGTCAGTATCTGGATATCTCGCTTTTCGATTGTGCAGTGTCTTTGCTGCATCCGCACGCGCCCAATTATTTCGCCGGTGGCAAGGTGCCCGAACTGACCGGCAATGCCCATCCGAATATTGCACCGTACGAAACCTTTCCAACAGCCAGCGGCGAGATTTTTCTGGCAGTGGGCAACAATCGGCAATTCGCAACGCTATGCCGTATTCTGCAACGAGAGGAGATGTCGACGGACGCGCGTTACCTTACAAACGCCGATCGACTGGCCAATCGCCACAATTTGCGTGATGAACTGGGCCAGATTCTGCAACATCACAAGGCCTCTGTTCTGGCTGATGAACTGATGCGGGCAGGGGTGCCAGCTTCGCCTGTGAACAACGTGGCACAACTGCTTGACCATCCGCATACGCAGCACCGGAACATGGTCATAGAAAAAGGCAACTATCGCGCAATCAATACGCCCATCAAGCTGTCCCGCACGCCTGCCGTGTTCCGTTATCCGCCGCCAGGCTTTGGTGAACACAATCCGGAGTACGGGCTGAAAGTCTGATTGTTCAAACATGGTTTAAATCGCCCCGTCTGGTTCCGGAAAGGTGGATAGTGTATATTTTGCACTATTACAACGACACCATTTCCGAGACGAAAATGACCTACAAAACACCGCTAGACGATATCTTTTTCAATCTTAAAGACATGGGGCTGCTGCAGCAGGTGCTGGCATTGCCGGGTTACGAAGAAATCAGCGAGGACATTGTCGAGGCTGTGCTGCATGAAAACGCCAGGTTTGTCCAGGAAGTTGTGGCACCCACCAATAAAGACGGAGATCAGCAGGGTGCCCGCTGGGACAACGGCCAGGTCAGCACGCCGCCGTCGTTTGCCAAAGCGTTCAAAGCCTTCGCCGAGGGTGGCTGGCAGGGACTGCAGCACGACCCTGAACTGGGCGGTCAGGGCTTTCCCAAGCTGGTTTCCGCCGTCATATCAGAAAATCTGAATGCGGCCAATCTGTCTTTTGCCCTTTGCCCGCTACTGACCGATGGCTTTATCGAGGCGGTCACTCAGGCCGGCAGCGAGACACTGAAACAGACCTTTGTCCCGCCGATGCTGGAAGGCCGATGGACCGGCACCATGAACCTGACGGAACCTCAGGCCGGGTCCGATCTGGCGTTGCTGACCACAAAGGCGATTCCCCAGGATGATGGCACTTATCGCATTTCGGGCCAGAAAATCTTCATTACGTATGGCGAACATGATCTGGCCGAGAATATTGTCCACCTGGTGCTTGCCAGGACGCCGGACGCGCCCAAGGGAGTCAAGGGTATCTCTCTGTTCGTCGTTCCCAAGTTCCTCGTTAATGAGGACGGCTCACTAGGCAAACGCAATGATGTCTGGTGTGCGTCCATTGAAGAGAAGCTGGGAATTCATGGAAGTCCAACATCTGTTTTGCTGTACGGTGCGGGCAAGGGCGAAGTGGGCGAGGGCGCTATCGGATATCTGGTAGGCAAGGAAAATTTCGGGTTGCAGTATATGTTCATCATGATGAACGCAGCCCGTTATAACGTCGGTATTCAGGGAATTTCTGTGTCCGAACGGGCGTTGCAGCAGGCGCAGGCCTATGCGGCAGACCGTCTGCAGGGCAATCTGCTGGAAGGCTCTCCAGGACCTGTCTCGATTGATCATCACCCGGACGTGCAACGCCTGCTCATGAGCATGCGCGGCCTGACCGAGGGTGCAAGGGCAATCGCCTTGTATGCGGCCATGTGCAATGATATGGCGCATCAGCATGCTGACGAGCAGACCCGTGAACAATATCGAGCACAATACGAATATCTTGTTCCCATTGTGAAAGCCTTCAGTACCGAAAATTCGGTCGAGGTTGCCTCGCTGGGCATGCAGGTGCATGGCGGGATGGGCTATATCGAAGAAACCGGCGCGGCTCAGTATTATCGGGACGCCCGCATCCTGCCAATTTATGAAGGCACGACTGCCATTCAGGCCAATGACTTTATCGGACGTAAAACCCTGCGCGATGGCGGGGCAGTCACCCGGGGTTTCATTGCCGCGATGTGTGAGACAGTCAATGCCCTGAATCAGCATCAGGACGATTCGGCTCTGGCCTTTATAGGCGGACAACTGGAAATTGCCGTCCAGGCCTATGAAAATGCGCTGGATGCCACACTGGCTTTCGCAGAAAAAGGCGCCATGCGCAGTGCTTTTGCGGGCAGCGTCCCTTTCCTTATGCTTGCCGGTTATGTACACGCTGGCTGGCATCTCGCAAATGCCGCACTGAAAGCCAAAGACCGTCAGACCGACACGCATCGGCACAAACTGGCGGTGGCCGTCTTCTATGCGGCACATCTGCTGCCACGTTCGGTCGCGCTGTCTTCTGCGGTTAAATCCGGTACCGAAGTTCAGGACGCATTTTCCCAGGTATTTGCTTAATGCGCGCAGGCACGGCAAATTTCTTCTAATATACCTATTGGGTATATAAAAATTATTATTTATTCTTTTAGGGAATAAAAAATTTTTGTAATAATCCCGGTATACAGTCCGGCGCGTGACGCCGGACATTCCTCACACTTACCTAGGAGATACCATGAGCACAACACTGCGCTTGGGCGACACCGCCCCCGATTTTGAACAGAATTCGTCTACCGGCCCGATCAAATTCCACGAATTCCTGGGCGATAGCTGGGGTGTTCTGTTCTCTCATCCTGCTGACTTCACGCCCGTCTGCACAACAGAACTGGGTTACACCGCCAAGCTGAAAGACGAGTTTGCCAAACGCAACGTCAAAGTGCTGGCTGTTTCTGTTGACGATGCAGATTCCCATAACAAATGGATCGAGGACATCAACGATACGCAGAGTACAACGGTCAACTTCCCGATTCTGGCGGACGACGATCGTAAAGTGTCAACGCTTTATGACATGATCCACCCGAATGCCAGCGCCACAGTAACCGTGCGTTCTGTTTTCATTATTGATCCTGCGAAAAAAATTCGCCTGATCATCACTTACCCAGCCAGCACCGGCCGCAACTTTAACGAAATTCTGCGTGTGATTGACTCACTGCAACTGACAGATTCTCACAGCGTGGCAACACCAGTGAACTGGGAAGATGGTCAGGACGTGATCATTGTTCCTTCCCTGAAGGATCCCGAAGTGCTGAAACAGAAGTTCCCCAAAGGCTATACTGAAGTTCGTCCTTATCTGCGTACGACACCTCAGCCTAACAAGTAATACTCAGGCGGGTGGGGCGGTAGTCGGCAGAAACAGCTGATATTCCGCGCCACCAACGAATCTTCCCCTGGAGGATTGTCGCCCGGAAAGACACAAAGCCATGACGTTATTGCCGTCATGGCTTTTTTGTTTGGCAGCAAATACAACATATAGGGCAAATACGCATAACAAAATACTTGCAAAAAGTACTGTATAAATGTACAGTACTAATCATCGCAATGCATAGTCGCGATATAACTAGATTAGGGTCCTAGTTATCGTCTGCCCCGGTTGAACGCTGCTTTCCCTGTGTGTTTTCCAGCATTCAGGTTGCGACTCGGCTGGGGTGGGCACCTCTTAACTCTTGGAGAATCCGTTATGACAAGCCCAAACCACAAGCCTGTTGCCCCAACTGCTTCAACTATATCAGCCTGCCGTCAGTTCGACCAGTCTTTTGCCACGCTTTATCGGAAGAAGAACCGCAAAGTGCAACGCGGAAGCCACATTCTGGCTGATGTCCTCATGGTAGCAGCATGGTTTGCGCTTATCCCGGTCATCAATCTTCTGGGCACGGCAGCGGGTCTGGCCTGAAGGCCGCGCCACAGGCTGGAGTTGGGGTTCACACAACCCCTGGTCGTTTCCATCTGACTGTTACGCCGGGTCCCCTGGTCTGGTTTACCTCGGCATCGTATCCTTGGAAATGAGAATTTGTTGTTTTTTTGATTGAATTCAATAACTTGAATGCCAATTTCTCTTTCGGTAACGGGCATTTATGTAGATAGATAGCGCTAAACACGTTATACTTGCGAGTTCTATTCATCCTCTGTCGGCAAATGCACCTGAATGGGTCGGTGCAATCACAATATTACTGTGACGTTATTCTAAACAGCCGTTCATGATGGCCGGAGTCTACTATGAATCTTATTGAAAAACTTGAGCAGGAAGAAATCCAGCGCCTGACCGGCGGTAATCCCGTTACCGAATTTGCCCCTGGCGATACGGTTGTTGTCAGCGTAAACGTGGTTGAGGGTAACCGCAAGCGCGCCCAGGCATACGAAGGCGTTGTTATTGCTAAACGCAATCGTGGTCTGAACTCTTCCTTCATCGTTCGCAAAATTTCTTCAGGCGAAGCCGTTGAGCGGACATTCCAGCTGTATTCTCCACAAATCGCGTCCATCGTTGTAAAACGTCGCGGTGATGTGCGTCGTGCCAAGCTTTACTACCTGCGTAACCGTTCTGGTAAAGCTGCTCGTATCAAAGAAAAACTGGTACGCAAGGCCGACAAACAGGCAAAAGCGTAAGCGAGTTTCCTGTTTATCTCCTTCGTTGCGCCCGTGCTTCTGGCAGGTGCAACAGGGTACAAATAGCCGGCATTGCCGGCTATTTTTTTACCCGCATCATCCCCAGCCCATCTTTTTCCATAGTCCTATTGGCATCCATTCGCGTTTCATTTCATTCCTGAAATCCTGAAACCAATATGACTGCCGTAAAATAGCAATATGTTAGTTGTCATATTCCCAAGGATCTCGTTTTGAATGAACCCTTAAGAAAGCGCATCACGCCCGGATTCGATGTCCAGGCGCAGAAATGGACGGTGGCTGACGAGAATCTGCAGGCAATACCGCCGGCGATGCTTACGCCGGCGTTCATTGAAAAAGCCTTTGACCATAGTCTGGTCTGGTCGGCAGATGCGCTGGTTCAGGAATGGAACGAAGCCAAGATCATCCAATATCAGTCAGAATCCTATATTGACTCAGCCGTACTGATGCCGCTGGTCAAAAACGGTGATGCAATTTCGGTTCTGCTCACCAAACGCTCAGAAAAACTTTTTCACCACCCGGGTCAGATCAGTTTTCCGGGAGGGCGTGTGGAAGAGAGTGATATCAATCCCCAGCACACGGCCTTAAGGGAAACGTTTGAAGAAATTGGCGTCCCAGGCAAGGATGTCACAATGCTTGGGCAGTTGCCGGAGTTCTATACGGGTACAGGATTTCTGCTGCGGCCCTATGTGGGCTGGCTCGATAACATCAGTGAAATCAGGATCGATCAGGTTGAGGTGGCCGAAGTCTTCCAGGTGCCGCTTGCATTTTTGATGGACCCACGCAATCACCGCCTTCACCATGCCATTCAGCCCGACGGCAATGAGCGCTATTACTATTCCATGCCCTGGAACGATTATTTTATCTGGGGTGCCACGGCCAGTATTATCCGCAATTTCTATCATCGCTTGCTGGCCGTAGCGGGTACCGGACAAGCCTGATCAGTATTTCTGTGGCGCGGTCGATTCTGCGAGAATGCGCATATACAGTTCGTGGCGCTTCTGGCTGATCAGTCCTTTTTCTTTGGCTGCAAGCACACCGCAACCAGGCTCATGACGATGTGTGCAGTTGTAGAACTTGCAGTTCTGACTGTAAGGTGCAAATTCAGGAAAGCCATGTTCCACCTCGGTCTGGCCCAGATGCTTCAGACCAAAGGCCTGGAACCCCGGAGAATCAATCAGATCTCCGCCATTATCCGGCAGGTGATAGAGCCGTGACGACGTTGTGGTGTGTTTGCCGGTTCCCAGGGCGGTGGAATGTGCCTGCGTCTCTGCGCGAGCATCGGGCACAAGAATATTCAGAATGCTCGACTTGCCCATGCCGCTTTGACCCAGCAACAAACTGGTTTTGTCTTTGAGTCGTGGTAGCAGCGCGTCCTTCAATGCCTCAGGCTGCAGCGTGCTGGTTTCAATCACGGGTACACCCAGATCGCGGATATGGGTAAGCAGGCTTCGGGCGCGCGGGAGCGCTTCACTCAGATCACATTTATTCAGAATGATCACGGGAGCGATATCCGCGCTGAATGCGCCGGCCAGTGCCCGTCCGGTCAGATCATCCGAAAACAAGGGCTCCACGGCAACAACAATCAGCAACTGGTCGACATTCGCAGCAAACTGCTTGGCGCGCATGTCATCAGAGCGATAAAGAAGGTTTCGGCGTTCATGGATGCGCTCGATTCGTCCTTCGTCCTGGCCCTGCGGCTCTATATCCACATAGTCACCGACACAGATGCCTGTTTTTTTGCCACGCGTGTAGCATTGCCGGAATTGACCGTTTTCAAGTTCTACCTGATAGTGCCGCCCGTAAGCGGCAATAACGCGGCCGCTGATCATCCGTTGGATGCCTGCAATTGCTGGAGTCGGCGAATTCGCAGAGAAGCAGGGGGGTGGCTGTCGTAGAAGGCCGAATGAACGGGATCGGGCGTCAGAGTCGAGGCATTGTCGTCGTATAGCTTGACCAGCGCCGAAATGAGCGCTTCAGAGCTCGATTGTGTATGCGCATAATGGTCGGCCTGAAATTCATCCTTGCGCGAAAAGAAACTGAAAAGCGGGGCAAAGAAGAATGTGAAGACCGGCATGGCCATAAAGAACAGAAGCAATGCCATGGCGTCGTTGGAGCCATTAATAACGGGTGAGACGCCCAGCCCCTGATAGAACCAGATCTGGTTTTTGAGATAACCCAGTACGGCAAAGAAAACCAGCGCCAGCAAGAAGCTGAAGATCATGCGTTTCTGCACATGCTTATGACTGAAATGGCCAAGCTCGTGCGCCAGCACAGCTTCGATCTCATCGGGATTGAGCTTGTTCAGAAGCGTGTCGAAAAACACGATCCGGCGTGATTTGCCAAAGCCGGTGAAATAGGCGTTGCCGTGTGCAGATCGTTTGGACCCATCCATGACAAACAGACCCTGAAGGGCAAAGTGACAGCGTTGTGCCAGATTGTTGATCCGGTCGGCCAGTTCAGGATTGTCCAGCGGAGTGAACTTATTGAAGAGTGGCGCAATCCAGGTAGGGAAGACAAAAAGAAGGAAAGCGTTGAAGACGACCCAGACCATCCATGCCCACAGCCACCACAATGGGCCGGCCGCAGCCATCAGCCACAAGGTTACTGCAGCCAGAGGCAGGCCGAGCACCACACTGACCAGCAGTCCCTTGATGGTATCACTCACGAAAAGGCCCGGAGTCATGCGGTTGAAACCGAATTTCTGTTCCAGCCTGAACTGCTTCCACAGGCTGAAAGGCAGGTGCAGTGCGCCCGAAATCAGCAAAACCGTTCCAAGCAACAGTAGCTGGCGCCAGAAGTCGTTTGCAACAATGCCAATCAGCCACTCGTTGATGGCCTGCAATCCGCCCAGCAGGGTGAAGGCAATCAGCACCATGGCGTCAAAGACGCGCTGCGTGACCGACAGCTTCATTCGCTCAACTGTGTAGTCGGCGGCGCGCTGGTGACTGCGCAGCCCGATTTTTTCCGCAAATTCGTCCGGAACCTGTGCGCGATGGCTGGTGACGTACCGGGCCTGGCGACTGGCCAGCCACAGATGGGTAACGGTCTCGATAACCAGGAAAAGGACAAATAAAAGCGTAAAGGCAGTTGGGGACATTTCTGTTGTGTGCTCTGTGCGAAAATATGGGTTCTGAACAATAAGGATCGAAAATGGCGGTGAATGATCTGCGACTGGTCTGGCTGGACATGGAAATGAGCGGCCTGAACCCCGAAAAAGAACGTATTCTGGAAGTAGCTGTTGTGGTCACAGAACCTGACCTCACGCTGGTCGCAGAAGGGCCGGTACTTGTGATTCACCAGTCAGACGAGGTGCTGGCCGGTATGGACAAGTGGAACACATCCACGCACGGCCGCAGCGGTCTGACCGAAAAAGTGCGTTCGTCAACGCTGACCGAAGAGCAGGCAGAAGATATTCTTCTGGCGTTTCTTGCTCCACTGGTGCCAAAAGGTGCATCGCCCCTTTGCGGCAATACCATCAGTCAGGATCGGCGATTCATGTATAAATACATGCCCCGTTTCGAAAGCTATTTCCACTACCGGAATCTGGACGTCAGCACCCTGAAGGAGCTTTCCCGTCGCTGGAAGCCCGAGGTGTACAAGGGATTCGACAAGAAAAGCCGCCACGAAGCGCTGGCTGATATCTACGAATCCATAGACGAACTCCGATATTACCGGGAACATTTTATCAAGCTTTAGCACTTCACGGTGAATTGCCCATGGCTAATGAAGTCACGCCCGCAGCCGTTGCCGGTATTGGTACGGATCTGATCCACATACACCGGATTCGCCGCTCTTACGAACGGTTCGGAGAGCGCTTTGTCGATCGCATTCTGGGGCGCGAGGAAAAGGAAAAATTCGTCCGACGCCAGGCGCGAGATCCCGAGAGAGGCATTCGTTTTCTGGCAACGCGGTTCGCCGCCAAAGAGGCCTTTTCCAAAGCCGTGGGCCTGGGTATGCGCCAGCCGATGGCGTGGTCCCGGATGCAAACCCTCAATGCGGTCAGCGGCGCGCCCAAAGTGGTTCTGGCAGAGCCACTGAAAAGCTGGTATGAAGCCCGTTTCGGCGCAGCCCATATTTCTTTGACAGACGAGTCTGATCTGGCGATGGCCTTTGCCATGGTGGAGCGCAAAGCCTCGGAAGCGTCATAGAAAAATCAAATATTGAATGCGTGGTTTTTATTGCATTCGATTCAATTGATTGGGTAAATTGCATTCGTCATATTTCTGTTTTGATTACATCAAGGAGTCCAGGTGTCTTCGTCTTCATCCCAGCGTGCCGGGCAGTCAGCCAATCGTGCCGGCAGCTCGAAACGGTCAGTAAAAGAATCTCGTGCTAAAACCACTGCGCAGCCAATGCCTGGCCCGGTCATGCTGGACGTGGCAGGGCACAGGCTGACCAGCGAAGAGCGTGATCGTCTGGCGCATCCACTGACCGGTGCGGTGATTCTCTTTGCACGAAATTACGAAAACCCGCAGCAACTTGCGGATCTGACTCAGGAAATCCACGAAGCCAGAAATGCCCCCTTGCTGATTGCCGTCGATCACGAAGGGGGGCGCGTACAGCGTTTTCGTGACAAGGGTTTTACCCATTTGCCTTCGATGCAGGATCTGGGTCGCTACTGGGAAAGAAAGCCGCTGGAGGCCATGCGTGCCGCCACAGAAATCGGTTATGTTCTGGCGGCCGAACTGCGCGCCTGCGGTGTGGATTTCAGCTTCACCCCGGTGCTGGATCTCAATTATGGGGTCAGTACTGTCATAGGTACGCGTTCCTTTCATCGCGATCCGCGCGTCGTTGCCATGCTCGCCCGCGCACTGATACAAGGTCTGAGCCTGGCCGGCATGGGCTCTTGTGGCAAGCACTTTCCCGGACATGGATTTGTGGATGCCGATTCGCATATGGCCATACCGGTAGATGAGCGCGAGCTGGAGCAGATTCTTGCCGAAGACGCCATGCCCTACGGTTGGCTGGGAGCCCCGGTATTGTCTGCGGTGATGCCAGCGCATGTGATCTACCCGAAAGTTGACAGTAAGCCTGCCGGTTTTTCGCGTCTCTGGGTGCAGGAGATTCTGCGCGAGCGTCTGCGCTATGACGGCGTTGTTTTTTCTGACGACCTGACGATGGAAGGCGCATCGGTTGCCGGTAACATTACTGAAAGGGCCGAGGCGGCGCTGCAGGCCGGATGTGATATGGTATTGGTATGCAACCGACCCGACCTGGCGGATTCGCTGTTGGCCAGCCTGAAAGCGCAGCATTCGCCCGCTTCGGTCGCGCGCATCCGCTCCCTGAAACCGGCAACACCGTTCATGGACTGGGACACCCTGCAATCAGACTCACGGTATCAGTATGCCCGAGACTTTCGATCTCAAATCCTTTCTGAATGATCTGCCGCATCTGCCGGGCGTATACCGGCATCTGGATGCGGAAGGCACGGTACTGTATGTAGGCAAGGCCCGGGATCTGAAAAAACGGGTCTCTTCCTATTTTCAGAAAACGCCCGACAGTCCGCGTATCGCGCTGATGGTCGCGCGCGTGTGGCGGGTCGAAGTGACCGTGACCCGCTCGGAAGCGGAAGCGCTGATTCTGGAAAATAACCTGATCAAGAGTCTGCGCCCGCGTTACAACATTCTGTTTCGCGACGACAAATCTTATCCGTATCTGATGATCAGTGCGCATGACTATCCGCGCATTGCCTATTATCGCGGCACCACGAGTCGCAAAGGGCGCTTTTTCGGTCCCTATCCGAACTCCTGGGCCGTGCGCGAAACCATACAGATTCTGCAGAAAGTCTTCCGGCTTCGTACCTGTGAAGACACCGTTTTCGCCAATCGCTCCCGACCCTGTCTGCAATATCAGATTGGCCGGTGTACGGCGCCCTGTGTCAATTTCATCAGCGAAGAAGACTACACCAGGGATGTGCGTCAGGCGGTCCGTTTTCTGGATGGCGAAGCCGATGATGTGGTCAACGATCTGCAGGCTCGTATGCAGCAGGCGTCCGACGAGCTGCGTTTTGAACAGGCAGCCGCCTTGCGCGATCAGATGCACGCCCTGGCCACAGTGCTGCATCAGCAGTCCATGGAAGAAGTGGACAAAACCGATGTGGACATCATTGCAGTGGCGCAGGCCGCAGACAAAGCCTGTGTCAATCTGGCCATGGTCCGCGGTGGACGCCATCTGGGAGACCGTTCTTTCTTCCCGACTCAGGCAGATGGGGAAAGCCGCGCTGATGTGCTTACCGCTTTCATTGCCCAGCACTATCTGGAGAATCCGTTACCACCAATTCTGATCTGTTCTGAAGCGCTCGGCGACGACAATCTGCTGGCGCTGCTCAATGAGCAGCAGCCTGCACGCATCAAAACCCGGCTTCAGACTCGTCCTCAGGGCGTCCGGCGTACGTGGCTGGATCAGGCCTTGCGCAATGCCGAATTTTCGCTGGCGCGAACGTTGTCCGAATCTGCCTCACGTGCGGCAAGAACCCGTGCACTGGCCGAGCTGCTTTCGCTGGATACGGATGACGAGTCGCTGGATGCCTTGAGAATCGAGTGCTTTGATATCAGCCATACCTCGGGTGAAGCCACGCAGGCTTCCTGTGTGGTCTACCACCATCATGATATGCAGCCCTCGCTTTATCGCCGCTACAACATCGCGGGAATCACCGAAGCCGATGACTATGCCGCGATGCGTCAGGTGCTGATCCGTCGGTTTACCAAAGTGGCCGATGGTGAGGCGCCGTTGCCTGACGTTGTATTGATTGACGGAGGCAAGGGCCAGGTGGAAATTGCGCGCCAGGTGTTTGTTGAATTCGGTCTGGATACGCGGGTAATTGTCGGGGTTGCCAAAGGGGAAGGGCGCAAGGTCGGACTCGAGACCTTGGTATTTACCGATGAGCGTGAACCCGTTGCCCTGGGTCTGGGTTCCGCGGCATTGATGCTGGTGGCACAGGTGCGTGATGAAGCCCATCGCTTTGCCATAACAGGCATGCGTGCGCGTCGCGCCAAGGCGCGTAATGTGTCTCGTCTGGAGGAAATTGAAGGCGTCGGTGCCAAAAGACGACAGAAACTGTTGGCGCGCTTTGGTGGATTTTCAGGGGTGGCATCGGCCAGTATTGACGATCTGCGCTCGGTGGAAGGTATTTCCCGTGAACTTGCGGAACGTATCTACGAATCCTTGCGTTAATGGTAGGATTATGCTTTGTACCCCGCCGTATTTTGCTTGCTGAAGTCCAATGCCACTGAACATACCCATTATCCTGACCTGGATGCGTATCGCCATGATTCCGTTGGTGATTGCGCTTTATTATCTGCCAGTAAGCTGGATCGAGGTTCCTGTGCGCGATACCATCGGCGCGCTGGCGTTTATCTTCGCTGCGCTGACAGACTGGTTGGATGGGTGGCTCGCCCGGCGCTGGAATCAGACCTCATCTTTCGGCGCCTTTCTGGATCCGGTAGCAGATAAACTCATGGTGTGCGCGGCCCTGCTGATTCTGCTTGACCTGAATCGCCTGGATTCCTTTATTGCGCTTATCATTATCGGTCGCGAAATCACCATTTCGGCCCTGCGTGAGTGGATGGCTACCATCGGCGCGCGTGACAGTGTGGCAGTTCACTGGCTGGGCAAATTCAAGACGGCGGCGCAAATGACGGCCATTCCGTGTCTCCTGTTCAATCAGGAGTGGCGTGGTATTCCGTTTGCGCCGATCGGACAGGTATTGGTTTACATTGCCGCCATACTTACGATCTGGTCCATGTTCTACTATATGAAGAAAGCGTGGCCGATTATCAAACGGCAGGAACGCTGACAGTCAGCACTGTTCCTGCAAACAATCAGGTAAAACGCCTGGCAGATAGTCAGTGAGAGGTCTTTTATGAATACGCCAGTGCGGACTTCTCCGGTCCGCCATTCCGACACAGCCGATACGCGGCGCGACTGGAAGGTCATTGCGCTCATCGGGATTCTGCACGGCAGTTCCCATTTCTACCAACTCGTACTGCCTTCGCTCTATCTGTCTCTCAATCGCGACTTCGGCTACAGCTTTGCCGAACTCGGCTTCCTGGCAACAGTATTCTTTGTCGTGTCGGGTGTGGGTCAGGCCTCATCCGGGTTTATTGTGGATCACCTGGGCGCTCGTCCGGTCATGCGTTTCGGACTGGCCTGCCTGGTTGTGTCAGCCATGCTGATGTCACTGGCCCACAGTTATCCGGTATTTATTCTTGCCGCACTTATCGGTGGCGTGGGGAACTGCGTTTTCCACCCGGTCGATTTTTCCATCATCAACCAGAACGTGAGTCAGCGCAGGCTCGGGCACGCGTTCAGCATCCATGGATTGTCCGGCAATCTGGGCTGGGCACTCACACCGGTTTTCATTACCTTTTTCATTCTTCAGACCGGCTCCTGGCGTATTGCCGCAGCCGCAGCCGGGTGTGTACTCTTCGTCATGTTTCTGCTGACGTTCCTGGGGGCGTCGCTGCTGGCAACGCCGTCCAATGCAAGTGAGGACAGTCAGTCTGCAGCTGCACAGCCAGGCGCATCTCAGGCGGCCAGTGCAGCACAGACCGGTTTTGCGACCAAGCTTGCCATGCTATTGAAGAACCCTGCGCTTTGGGGGGCCTTTCTCTTTTTCGCGCTCACCTCCGGGGCCATGTCCTCGGTACAGAATTTCACCATTCCCATTCTGGGCTCGCTTTATAGTATCGGCAAGGAATGGGCAAGTTCGGCACTGTCTCTGTATATGATTTCTGCAGGTGCGGGCCTGCTGATCGGCGGATTTCTTGCCGGCAGCACGGACAGGACAGAACGAATCGTGGCCGCCTCGCTGGCGACCTCGGGAACGGTGTTCATTTTTCTGGCCATGGGCGGCCTGCCAAGTGGCCTTGCCGTGGCCGGTTTGTGCGTGGCAGGCTTTCTTTCGGGTATGGCTGGTCCATCGCGGGACATGCTCGTGCGCCGCGTGACGCCCAAAGGTGCGCTAGGGTCGGTATACGGCCTGGTTTATTCCGGCATGGATGTGGGCTCCGCGCTTGGCCCCGTCCTCTTTGGATTCATGCTGGATCATCAGACTTTCCGCGGTCCGTGGGTTATCTCCGGGTTTGCACTCTATGGCGCTGTGCTTGCCGCTTTTGGCGTGGCTTATTGTGCGCGCAGACAGGAGCGGGTGGGGGCTGTTGCGCCGGAACGTGAGGCCAAAGCCGCGTAGCCGCGCATGCGATCGACGCCACTTTGATGTATTATGAAGTGGTGTGGATCGGTCGCGGCTGCATTGCGATTGGTGGAAAAGGCCATTCGCAGAAAAATACCGTCCGCAGAAAAGAGCAATCTGCCAAACCATAAATGATTGACGGGGCTCATTATGACAACTATCAAGCATCTCCTCGTATACCTCCTGGCACTGGTGGTGCTCCTCTTCGTCTTTACTCTCTACATTCGTCCGGATCTCTACGTCTCGCTTTCCAATCTGTTCTGGTCCTGCTTCGGTGCCCTCTGAATCTGGTGCCGTCTGAACAGAAAGCGCAGTCTGACCCGAGATTACATTGAATTGACAGTCCGGACCGAATCAGGTTGTTGCCCAATCTGATCGTTATCCAATCGATTTTTTGGAAAATCTGTTCTTTGCTTAATACGATTGATGCAGAATCATGGCGTTACTTGGTTAGGTCAATACGGGTTGTGATCGTTGTCGGCTGTTGTCCCTCCGCACCGACTTCGGCGAATTTCACATTATGAGAGTTGGATTTCATCTCATGAATTTTCTATGTTGCACTCGCAAATTTTTCATTTCACCATCGCAAATTTGCTTTCATAATATAAAATATAAACTTCAATTTATTGATTTATAAGGATAAAATTTATAGTCTTATATAAGATATAAGTGTTTATTGCACTGCGCTCCTGAGATAGAATTTTTCCATGGAAACTTTCTTCTATTCAAGGAGCTAATCATGTCAAAACGCGAAACCGCAATCCGCAATCTTCAGAAAGAATGGGCCGAGAATCCCCGCTGGCAAGGCATCAAACGGGGCTACGGCGCCGAAGAAGTCATCCGTCTGCGCGGCTCACGTCAGAACGAGTACACCCTGGCCCGTACCGGCTCGGAAAAACTCTGGCATCTGCTCAACAATGAGCCTTTCGTCAATACCCTGGGTGCGCTCACCGGTAACCAGGCCATGCAGCAGATCAAGGCCGGCCTCAAAGCCATTTATCTGTCAGGCTGGCAGGTCGCAGGCGATGCCAATATCGCCGGTGAAATGTATCCTGACCAGTCCCTTTATCCTGCCAATTCCGTACCGCTGGTTGTTCGGCGTATCAACAATGCGCTGACACGCTGTGATCAGATTCAGTGGATGGAAGGCAAGGAAGAGGGCGATGCGGGTTATGTCGATTATTTCGCACCCATCATTGCCGATGCTGAAGCCGGTTTTGGCGGTGTGCTCAACGCGTTTGAGCTTATGAAAGCCATGATCGACGCGGGTGCTTCTGGTGTTCACTTTGAAGATCAGCTGGCTTCTGTCAAGAAATGCGGCCACATGGGTGGCAAGGTACTGGTACCGACGCGCGAAGCTGTGGCCAAACTGGTTTCTGCCCGACTGGCAGCTGACGTGATGGGTGTTCCCACCGTGCTGCTGGCACGCACCGATGCCGATGCAGCAGACCTCATCACCAGCGATGTGGATGAGAATGATCAGCCATTCCTCACAGGCGAGCGCACCGCAGAGGGCTTTTTCCGCACCAAAGCCGGTCTGGATCAGGCGATCTCCCGTGGTCTGGCTTACGCACCTTACGCTGATCTGTTGTGGTGCGAAACGTCTACGCCGAACCTGGAAGATGCGAAGAAATTTGCCGAGGCCATCCATAAGCAATTCCCTGGCAAACTGCTGGCATACAACTGCTCACCATCGTTCAACTGGAAGAAAAATCTGGATGATGTCACGATTGCCAAGTTCCAGCGCGAGCTGGGCGCGATGGGCTACAAATTCCAGTTCATCACGCTTGCCGGTTTCCATGCATTGAACTACGGCATGTTCGAACTGGCCCACGGTTACGCACGCAATCAAATGAGTGCCTTCGTGGAACTGCAGCAGAAAGAGTTTGCCGCAGCTGAACTGGGCTTTACCGCAGTCAAACACCAGCGTGAAGTGGGTACAGGCTATTTCGATGCAGTGACGCAGACTATCGAAGGCGGCCGCTCTTCAACAACGGCCCTGACCGGCTCTACCGAAGAGGCCCAGTTCTCTCACGGTTAATGCACAAACCCTGTGGCAGCGTAGCGCTTATCAGACCCGCTCAGTAGGGCATGGTCACCTGATAGCCACTGCTACGCTGCCGCTGGGCCAGGCCGTAAGCCAGATCCGCAACTGAAGCGGCGTAGAAATAGCTTCGGTTGTATTTGGTGATGGCAAAGAAATTGCGGGTTGCCGTGCGATATTCGTTGGTACCCCGCACTTCATCCTTCAGATCGATCACGCCAATTTCCTTTCCTGTTTGCCACGCACCACCTCGTGCACCCGGCTGCAGGGTAGCCCCGCGACTTTGCAACTGAGCCCAGGTCATGGATGGCTCCAGGCCTCCGTCAACAAGAGCGTCTGCACCTGCGGGAAGTCTGACCGGCGCAAAAACAGGGTTATCGGCGCGCCATCCATGGCGAGCCAGATAATTGGCCACTGACAGGATCGCATCGGATGTGCTGTACCTCAGGTCAATATGGCCGTCGCGGTCGCCGTCAATGGCGTAATGCTCGATGCTGACTGGCATGAATTGCGGCAGGCCGATGGCGCCAGCAAAAGAACCGGTCGCGGTATCGGCGCTGAGTTTGCCGCGATAGTCCAGGTCCAGCAGGGCGGCAAGCTGGTTGCGGAACATCTGGCTTTTCTCTGGTCTGTTGGTCTCAGGATGATAGAAGCCCAGCGTGTACAGTGTATCCAGCACCCGGAAAGAGCCGGTCTGTTCGCCATAAACGGTTTCGACACCAATAATGGCTGCAATGACGGCAGCCGGTACGCCATAGGTTTTCTCAGCGCGATCCAGCACCTGGCGGTTGGCATTCCAGAACGCCGTACCTTTTCTAAGTCGTATGGGTTCAACGAAACGGCCTCGATAGCTTTGCCATGCGCGCGTCACTTTGCCGGATTTGCCTTTGGGTGTCATGAGCCGGATGACACGATCATCGACGGTCGCCGTGGCCATCAGGCGTTCGATGTGGGATCGGGGGATGGCGTGACGCTCAGATACCTGAGTGGTAAACGCGTTGCGATCTGCGCTCAGTGTTCGATTTTCTGCTGCCCATCCGGCGGGCCCGCCGGCGCCTGTCGATGTTGCGTTGCCACTATCGGGGCGCGCTGAAGGCGCGGTAGAGGAACAGGCGGAAAGGGACAGAAGCAGAATAGGAATAAGCAGCGAAGATGAACGTTTCAAAAGGAGCCCCGTTGATTTGAGTTGTGGTTCAGTGTATCGGTTCAGTTTATAGGTTCAGTGTAGCGGCAGCGGGTCGCACGGTGCTGCAAAAGTAACGATTTTTACAGTATCAGGCGCAGGATTACCCGTGAACTTATCACAGCGCAAAGTATGATAGATTGTATGCAGATAAAATGCGATCGATCAATACAAATCAATAATCTGAAAGCAGGACGAATATTGTGGAGACACTATTCATAACGCATTCTTCATGCCACAGACACGAAATGCACGGCTGGCATCCGGAATCGCCCGGCCGTCTGGACGCCATCAACGACCGTCTGGTTTCCAGCGGCCTGTCTGATTTTCTAACTCATTTGCCTGCACGCGAAGCGCAGGAGTCAGACTTGCTGCGAGTGCATAGCGCAGAACATGTGCAGTTTCTGCGCGACCATGCGCCCAAAGAGGGCTATTTCAATGTCGATACTGAAGAGACCTGCATGAACCCGCATACCTGGCAGGCGGCGATGCATGCGGCCGGCGCGGGTATGCTGGCTGTGGATGAAATTTTTCAGGGCAGGGGCCGCAATGCCTTCTGCGCCATTCGCCCGCCAGGCCACCATGCCGAGCCGGCGCGCGCGCATGGGTTCTGTTTCTTCAATAATGTTGCCATTGGCGTGCGGTATGCCCAGGAAAAATATGGCATTCGGCGCGTTGCCGTCGTTGATTTCGACGTTCATCATGGCAACGGCACTGAGGCTGCCTTTGCCGGCGATGATTCCGTTCTGATGTGCAGTTTCTTCCAGTATCCGCTGTTCCCCAACTCCGGGGTGGATCATCCCGCATCCAATATGCATAATTGTCCGGTCCCAGCCTACACCAAGGCAGAAAAGATCCGGGAAACCGTGACCGCGCAGTGGTTGCCGGCACTGGAAGATTTCAAGCCGGAGCTCATTTTTATCTCCGCCGGTTTTGATGCTCATCGCGAAGACGATATGGGAC
>JAEWHK010000073.1 GCA_023387815.1 Pseudomonadota bacterium | reverse complement strand
GTATTTGGACTCGTAAAAGCGTTATGATAATAGTTCTGGGCAATCAATAGGATTGTTTAGCCAGGTAATCTCAAAAATTAGTCGGAAGCGTGTTTTCCGCAATACTCCATCCACCTCCTATTTCTCAGCGAGCGAGCCTTGAACGAATTACATGATCCCAGTGAATTGAAAAGTATGGGTCTCAAAGCCACTTTCCCACGGCTTAAGATTCTGGATATCTTCCGCAAGGCTGAAATCCGCCATCTTAGCGCGGAAGATGTTTATCGCCTGCTTATTTCCGAAAACGTCGATATTGGTCTGGCCACCGTATACCGCGTGCTGACTCAGTTCGAGCAGGCCGGTATTCTGTCCAGAAGCCAGTTCGACAACGGCAAGGCAGTTTACGAACTTGACGACGGTGCGCACCACGATCACCTGGTGTGTTCTGCATGCGGTAAAGTGGTTGAGTTTTCCGATCCGGAAATCGAGAAGCGTCAGGCTAAAGTGGCCAAAGACAATAACTTCACACTTGAAAGCCATGCCATGGTGCTCTATGGTATTTGCGGAGACTGCGAAAACCGTCATCGCCGTTGATCGGAGGAAGCATGCTTTTCGGCATGCTTCATTCCGCTTGAATCGGAGCGGGCGAATAAAACGGCGCGAATCAATCTGCGCGAATCAAACGGGCCGGATCAATCAGCGTGCGTCAGCATCTCGCGCGCATGGTCGCGCGTGGTTGCGGTAATTTTGACGCCGCCCAGCATACGGGCAACTTCTTCCACGCGTGCCTTATCATCAAGCAGTTCAATGCGTGATACTGTTTCGCGCTTACCCTGTTTTTTCTGAACTTCAAAATGATGGTGCGCGCAGGCCGCGACCTGGGGCAGGTGGGTCACGCAAAGTACCTGATGCTGCCGACCCAGATCGCGCAGCAATTTGCCCACAACCTCGGCAACCGCGCCACCAATGCCGGTATCAACCTCATCGTAAATGAGCGTAGGCACCTGATGTGCCTGATTGGCCATAACTGACAGGGCCAGGGAAATACGCGCCAGTTCACCGCCAGATGCCACTTTGGCCAGCGGGCGAGGTTCGCTGCCCGCATGGGCGGCCACATTGAACTGCACGTTGTCCATGCCTGCGGCACCGGGCTCGGCGGGCTCAATGGTAATTTCAAATGTGCTGCCTTTCATGGCGAGCGTCTGCAGCGCTTTGGTGACCGCCTGGGAAAGCGTCCCGGCTGTCGTCTTGCGTGCTTTTGTGATTTTTTCTGCCACTTCGCGATACGCCGTTTCATGCCGGGTCACCTGCTGTTCGAGTCCGGCCAGATCCGATGCGTCGCTGAGTGCTTCCAGTGCGTTGCTAAGTTCCTGCTGGCGATCGTATAGTTCTTCAGGTTCCAGTCGAAATTTACGTGCCATGTTGAACATGGCGCTCATGCGCTCTTCGGTTTCCGCCAGACGAGCCGGATCAAGATCGGCCTTGTCCAGATAACTGCCCAGATCAGAGGCGGCTTCGGTCGCGGCAATGCGGGCAGATTCCAGGGCATCGTAAATGCCTTGCAGTCCCTGATCATTGCGCAGCAATGGCTCGATCTGATGCATGGCGGCGTTCAACGCATTCAGCGCCGACGCTTCTTCGCCATCAAGTAGATTCAGCGCACCGGCGGCGCCTTCCATCAGGGCTGATGCGTTGGCCAGGCGGTTGTAGTCGGCATTGATGGTAACCCATTCATCCTTACCTGGATTGAGTCGGCTGATTTCATTCAGTTGCCACTCCAGACGCTCCTGCTCTGCCTGCGCTTCACGCTGATTACTGCGGGCATGTTCCAGTTTCTGACGGGCCTGTTGCCAGTCTTTCCAGTGTGTGTTGATTTGCGCAACAAGTGCTTCCAGCTGGCCGTGAGCATCCAGCAAAATACGCTGTTCATGGCGCTGCAATAGCTTTTGATGGGCGTGCTGACCGTGTATATCCAGCAAATGGGCGCTGATTGTTTTGAGCTGAGCCAGCGTAGCGGGCACGCCATTGATGAAGGCACGGGATTTGCCGCTGCGATCGATCACGCGGCGCAGCACCAGCTCCTCGTCATCCAGTTCCAGTTCCTCAAGCATCGGATGCAGGGAAGGGGGCACGTCAAAAATCGCGCTGATGTCAGCCTTGTCGGCGCCTTCGCGAATGGCGGCGCTGTCGCCGCGCGCGCCCAGTGTCAGAGCGAGGGCATCAATCAGGATGGATTTGCCGGCGCCCGTTTCGCCGGTAAAGACCGAGAAACCGGCGTCAAAGTGCAGCTCGGTTTGTTCAACAATGACAAAATCACGGATATGCAGGGAACGGAGCATGTAATCGAACTTCTGTGATGAATGGGATTGCTGGATTCAGGATGGGTCGATCGTCAGGCCACGCGCTACGTGGACTCTGGCATGATATTCCAGTGCAACTTCTGGCGCAGGGTGGAAAAGAAACTGTACCCTTTCGGGTGAAGAAAGCGGATCTGATGATCTGCCTTGGTTACAACGATTTTGTCACCCAGCTGCAGATCGGACCAGGTCTGCATATCAAAGTGCACACTGGCACCCGTTTCAACGCGACCGACTTCTGTCAGCGTCAATGTCAGCGTGCCCGTATCCGGTACTGCGATAGGCCGGTTCGACAAGGTTTGCGGGGCGACAGGAACCAGCAGGAATGCGTTGACTGCCGGGTGGAGAATGGGTCCGCTGGCGCTCAGAGAATAAGCGGTTGAGCCGGTAGGGGTGGCAACAATCAGTCCGTCGGCGCGCTGCCGATACATGAGCGTTTCGTTGTATTCGACACAGATTTCAATCATGCCGCCGCGACTGGCCCGGTTGAGCACGACGTCATTGAGTGCCAGGGCACAGGTCAGGGTCTGGTCATCTCTGACGACCGACGCCTGCAACAGAGTACGATGCTCAATTTCGTACTGACCTTCAAGAACCGATTCGATCGCTTCCTGCGCATTCTGCACGGGAATGTCGGTAATGAAACCCAGCCGTCCGTGGTTGATGCCCAAAAGCGGCACATCGTACTGGGCAAGTGTGCGGCCCACGCCCAGCATGGTACCGTCGCCGCCCATGACGATGACAAGATCGGCCTGTTTGCCAATTTCGGCAGTGGTCGCGGCAGGGTATTCAGTGACGCCGGTGTTCTCAGACGTTTCCTTTTCAACCAGGACCTGTCTGCCCGCGTCGACGAGCACACGCGCCAGGGCGCGCAGCGGCCCATCAAGACCCGAGTCGTGATATCTGCCGACCAGTGCTATGGTTGAAAAATGCATAGTGAAACCATATACAATAAACGAAACGACAATGAAAAAGGGATATGTACCGGAAATGAAGCCTACGGCAATCGTCATAATACGTTATTCTACATTGACTACCGCTTGAACAATTAAGGTGCCCGTAAAATATCCTTTGGTACAAACCACCACATACTCGCAATGGATGATCGCGCAAACGCATTACTGAAAGCTCTTATTGAGCGTTATATTGACGATGGACAGCCGGTCGGTTCAAGAACGCTGTCAAAGCTGTTTGAACTGTCACCGGCAACAATCCGCAATGTCATGGCCGATCTGGAAGATCTTGGCCTGATCCACAGTCCGCACACGTCGGCCGGGCGCATACCCACGCCCCAGGGATACCGTCTGTTCGTGGATAATCTTCTGGTCATCAAGCCCTACGACATTGAGGCGCCATCCGGCCTGCATGATGCCTTTTCCAACACGGCCCCCAGCAAGGCACTGAACGTGGCCGCGTCTCTGGTGTCCAATCTGACCCAGTTTGCGGGAGTGGTGCTCACACCCAAACGTTCGCAGGTATTCCGGCAGATCGAATTCATCCGGCTGTCGCAGCGACGCATTCTGCTGATTATTGTGACGCCAGAGGGCGATGTGCAGAACCGCATTCTGTCGCCTATGCACGACTATACCGAAGCCCAGCTGATTGAAGCTGCAAATTATTTCAATCAGAATTTCGCCGGCAAATCGTTTGAACAGGTCAGGGAAAGACTGGGCAGGGAACTGAACCAGCTCAAGGAAGAAATCTCCTCTCTGATGCAGGCGGCAGTGGATGCCGGTAATGATGATGATCACGAATCTTCTGTGGTCATTTCTGGTGAGCGACGTCTTCTGGAAATCAAGGATTTCGCCTCGGATATGGAGCGTCTGCGCAAAATGTTCTCTCTGTTTGAACAGAAGACCGATCTGATGCAGCTGCTGGATGTCACCGATCGCTCACAGGGTGTCAAAATCTATATAGGTGGCGATTCCAGTCTGGTACCCATGGAAGATGTCTCTGTCATTACCGCCCCTTACGGCGTTGACGGAAAAATCGTTGGCACCCTTGGCGTGATCGGCCCCAGCAGGATGTCCTATAATCGCGTCATCCCCATTGTGGATCTGACTGCCAGGCTGTTGTCGAATGCCCTGAGCCATCAATAAGAACATCCCGAAAGAACATCCCGAACCCAGAACGCCCCACAGCGCGGGCAGCAAGCAAGGAAAGCATGAACACAGGAGTTGTACTGATCAACCTTGGCACCCCGGATAGTCCCGATGCCGGCGCCATTCGGGCCTATCTCGCGGAGTTTCTGTCCGATCCCCGCGTGGTGGAAATTCCGCCGGTATTGTGGAAGGCGATTCTGAATCTGGCTGTCCTTCCCTTGCGCCCGGGCAAGCTGGTTCCCAAGTATCGCAAGATCTGGATGGAAGAGGGTTCTCCCTTGCTGGTTCATGGCAAACGGCTGGCGCAGGGTGTGCAGGCGCAACTGGATCGGGAACAGATTGAAGCGACAGTTGTGCTTGCCATGCGTTATGGAAAGCCTTCCATGCAGCAGGCCTTTGAGCAGTTGCGCGAGGCCGGCTGCGAGCGCATTCTGATTCTGCCACTGTATCCACAGTTTTCTGCCAGCACCACAACCACTATCTTTGAACGCACGCTGGCGCTGCATCGCGAGATGCGCGACGTACCCGAGTTTCGTTTCGTCAAGCGATTCAACACACTGCCAGGCTATATCGATACCTTGGTAAAGAACGTGCGTGATTACTGGCACGAACACGGCAAGCCGCAGCAGCTTCTCTTGAGTTTTCACGGGCTCCCCAAACGTTCGGTGGACCAGGGCGATCCGTATCAGCAGGATTGCCTGGCAACGGCTCAGGCGTTACGCAGCCGGCTCGCTATAGAGGGCGTTCCCATCGATATCGCTTTCCAGAGCCGATTCGGTCGTGCTGAATGGATCGGACCGGCCACCATTTCCGTACTGCAGGCGTATCCGGGCGATAATATCCGGCATGTCGATGTGCTATGTCCGGGATTTGTGGCCGATTGTCTGGAAACACTCGAGGAGATCCGTATCGAGTGTGCCCATGCGTTCGCCCAGGCCGGAGGCGAACAGTTTCGCTATATTCCCTGCCTTAACGATCACCCCGACTGGATTCAGTCCGTAGCGGGGCTCGTACGTGAGCATATCGTCGGCTGGCCACAAACCGGCACGGCACAATAGTTCCCTTTTACCAATCCGAGAACCGTTATGGCAGTTATCATTCGAGGCCTTTATGTCTACCCCGTGAAGTCCTGCGCGGGCATTGCCCTGGACAGTACGCAGATAAGCGCTGCGGGCGTCCGATGGGATCGACAGTTCATCGTGGTGGATGCGGCGGGGCAGATGATGACGCAGCGCACAGTCCCGCGCATGGTGCTTGTCAAACCGGGACTGCAGCCCGAGCTGGAACAGATGGTGCTCAACGCCCCCGGCGTGTCCGCACTCACGATCTCCCTGGCACCCGCCCAGGCGCAGGAGCCGCAAGTGCCGGTGCAGGTCTGGTCCGGCAAGCCGCTGGGTGCACCGGTGAGTGACGAAGCAGACGAATGGTTCACCCAGGTACTGGGACAGCCATGCCGCCTGCTGCGTCTGCATCCGGAATCGCAGCGACGAGTGTCACCCGAATTTCCGCAGAACTGGCAGTTGCGACATGAAGACTGGAAACCTCTGCAAACACTGGAGCATACTTTTGCGTTTGCCGACGGCTTTCCGTTTCTGATTACCAACCAGGCCTCGCTGGATTCACTCAACAGTACCCTGTCAGAAAAAAATGTGAACGCCGTGGATATGATCCGGTTCAGACCCAATATCGTGCTGGAAGGGCTTCCGGAGTATGAAGAAGACTACGTCTTTGGGCTGACAGCAGGCAATCTGCACTTTGCCATGGTCAAGCCCTGTCCGCGTTGCCCGATTCCCAACGTCAATCCCGAGACGGCTGCGGTTGCTGATGAACCCGGCCTGACTCTGCTGAAAACCCGTAGTGCGGAACTGGGCGTGCTGTTCGGCGTGAACGCAGTTCTCACTGACGATGTCAGCGATGTGCTCAGGGTAGGGCAGGAAGTTGAGCTGGAATACGACTTTTGATGCGACCCGGCGAAAGCCGCAGTGCAGGTCTTGAATTTACCTTCGGCGCCCCCATGTGGGGCATAACTATATTAATTTGACGCAGGAGCAGAAATGACACAGGAATTTGATCCAAAGAAGAACCCGGCATCTCAGGCTGAAAGCGAAGCCAGCCAGGATCCCGCCCAGGCCAATCAGCCTGCAGAAGAGGGCGCCGCTATTCCCACTGACGATCTGGAAGCCAAATACTCAGAACTCGAAGCCAAGGTCAGCCAGTATCACGATCAGTTGCTGCGCGCGCATGCCGAAATGGAAAACGTCCGTCGGCGCGCCCAGGAAGACGTATCCAAGGCCCGCAAGTTCGGCACCGAAGCGTTTGCCGAAAGCCTGGTTCCCGTGCGCGACAGCCTGGAAGCGGCCTTAGCCCTGGAGAATCAGTCTGTTGAAGCGTTCCGTGAAGGGCTGGAGACGACGCTGCGTCAGCTCACCTCCGCGTTTGAGCGCAATAATCTGAAGGAAGTGGCTCCCGCTCCCGGAGAAAAATTCGATCCGCATGTTCATCAGGCCATTTCCAATATCCCCGCGCAGGTTCCTGCCGGTACCGTCGCCAGCACACTGCAGAAAGGCTATACCATCGCCGACCGTGTACTTCGGCCCGCCCTTGTTACCGTGTCTGCCGGAGAAGGCTAACTGCCACTCAGGCCGGCGTTTTTCCGCTGGCCTTTTTGCCAGAATTCGGTCATTTTCTGTTCAACTGAACCATTTCAGGCCAAAAAACGGCAAAAAATGCAAAAAAATCGCAAAATTGCGGTTTTTTATCTCTTGAAATAGAAACTGGCCAGCCCCACGTACTAGACAACGCAAGATCCTGTGTCGGACCCATGTTCAGACCAGGGCTCAATCATTGAATTTTTGAAAATAAGGTAGACTCAAATGGGAAAAATCATTGGTATTGACTTGGGTACCACCAACAGCTGTGTATCCGTCCTGGAAGGCGACAAGGTCAAAATTCTGGAAAATGCTGAAGGCGCACGTACGACGCCCTCAATCATTGCCTATATGGAAGACGGCGAAACACTGGTTGGCGCCCCTGCCAAACGTCAGGCGGTAACCAATCCAAAAAACACCCTGTATGCCGTCAAACGCCTGATCGGCCGCAAATTTGAAGAAAAAGCCGTACAGAAAGATATCGATCTCATGCCATACAGCATTGTCAAGGCTGACAATGGCGACGCATGGGTAGAAGCACGTGGCAAAAAAATGGCTCCTCCTCAGGTGTCCGCTGAAGTGCTGCGCAAAATGAAGAAAACTGCCGAAGACTATCTGGGCGAAGAAGTGACTGAAGCCGTGATTACGGTTCCTGCCTACTTCAACGACAGCCAGCGTCAGGCAACCAAAGACGCAGGACGCATTGCCGGCCTGGAAGTCAAACGTATCATCAACGAACCTACGGCTGCGGCTCTGGCTTTCGGTCTGGACAAGACAGAAAAGGGCGACCGCAAAATCGCGGTTTATGACCTGGGTGGCGGTACTTTCGACGTCTCTATCATCGAAATTGCCGACGTAGACGGTGAGAAGCAGTTCGAAGTGCTCTCTACCAACGGCGATACCTTCCTGGGCGGTGAAGATTTCGACCAGCGCATCATTGACTACATCATCTCTGAGTTCAAGAAAGATCAGGGCGTGGATCTGGGCAAAGACGTTCTGGCCCTGCAACGCCTGAAAGAAGCTGCCGAGAAAGCCAAAATCGAGCTGTCTTCCGCTTCTCAGACTGAAGTGAACCTGCCTTACATCACGGCTGATGCTTCCGGTCCGAAACACCTGAACCTGAAAATTACCCGTGCAAAATTGGAAGCACTGGTTGAAGATCTGATCGAGCGCACCATTGCGCCTTGCCGCACAGCGGTGACCGACGCGGGAGTCAAAGTATCTGACATCGACGACGTGATCCTGGTGGGTGGTATGACCCGCATGCCTAAAGTGCAGGAAAAAGTCAAAGAGTTCTTCGGCAAAGATCCTCGCAAGGATGTGAACCCCGACGAAGCCGTGGCCGCTGGTGCAGCCATTCAGGGTTCTGTTCTGTCCGGAGACCGGAAAGACGTGCTGTTGCTGGACGTGACTCCGCTGTCACTGGGTATTGAAACTCTGGGCGGCGTGATGACCAAAATGATCCAGAAAAACACCACGATCCCAACCCGGTTTACGCAGACTTTCTCTACCGCTGAAGACAATCAGCCTGCGGTGACCATCAAGGTCTTCCAGGGTGAGCGTGAAGTGGCTGCTGGTAACAAGGCACTGGGCGAGTTCAATCTCGAGGGTATCCCTCCTGCAGCACGTGGCCTGCCACAGATCGAGGTAACGTTTGACATCGATGCCAACGGTATTTTGCACGTTTCCGCAAAAGACAAGGGCACCGGCAAAGAAAACAAAATCACGATCAAGGCAAATTCCGGTCTGTCCGAAGACGAGATCCAGCGCATGGTCAAGGATGCCGAAGCGCATGCTGACGAAGACCACCGCGTTGCCGAACTGGCTCAGACTCGCAACCAGGCAGACGCACTGGTTCACTCTACCCGCAAGTCTCTGACCGAGTACGGTGACAAGCTGGAAGCGGCTGACAAGGAAGCCATTGAAGCAGCCATCAAGGAACTGGAAGACGTTCTGAAAGACGGCGACAAAGCGGCCATCGATGCCAAAGTCGAAGCGCTTACAACGGCCTCACAGAAACTGGGTGAGAAAATGTATGCAGACATGCAGGCTCAGGCAGCAGCCCAGGGCGATGCACCCGGTGCAGAACAGGCTCAGCCAGCTGACGACAACGTTGTCGACGCTGACTTCAAAGAAGTGAAACGCGACGACAAATAATGCAGTTTGTCTGACTCAAAACCCGGCCGGTCTGAAAATGACAGGGCCGGGTATTGTTTTTTATATTAGAGAAGAAATCTAAAGGCGTATAACGATGGCAAAACGTGACTACTACGAAGCGCTGGGTCTGGCCAAGAACGCTTCGGAAGAGGATATCAAAAAGGCGTATCGCAAACTCGCCATGAAGTATCATCCCGATCGCAATCCGGGCAGCAACGAGGCAGAAGAAAAATTCAAGGAAGCCAAGGAAGCCTACGAAATTCTTTCGGATCCGCAAAAACGGGATGCGTATGACCGATACGGCCATGCCGGTGTCGACCCCAATGCCGGTATGGGCGGGGCAGGCGCTGCCGGCTTTGGTGATGTGTTTGGCGACATATTCGGTGATATTTTCGGGGGCGGCGGCCGTCGCGGCGGCGGTCCTCAGGTATTTCGCGGGGCCGACCTGCGGTATCGCCTGGATATCACGCTTGAGCAGGCCGCCAAGGGCATGGAAACAGAAATTCGCGTACCCAGCTGGGAAAACTGCGATGTCTGTCACGGCAGCGGCGCCAAACCTGGCACCGAGCCCGTGACCTGCCATACCTGCCACGGTGCCGGTGCCGTGCGCATGCAGCAGGGCTTTTTCAGTGTCCAGCAAACCTGCCCAACCTGCCATGGTACGGGCAAGGAAATCAAGGATCCCTGCACAGCCTGCGATGGTGTGGGTCGCAAGCGCAAAAATAAAACCCTTCAGGTCAAAATTCCTGCGGGTATTGATGATGGCATGCGTATCCGCTCTGCAGGCAACGGTGAGCCAGGTGTCAATGGCGGCCCGTCCGGCGATCTGTACGTTGAAATCGCAATCAAGGAACACAGCATTTTCAAACGGGATGGCGACGATCTGCACTGCGAAGTGCCGCTGCCGTTTGTCACCGCCACACTGGGCGGCGATCTGGCTGTTCCCACGTTGGGCGGCAAAGGGGAAATCACTGTTCCCGAAGGCACGCAAACCGGTAAGGTGTTCAGGCTTCGCGGCAAAGGTATTAAAGGGGTACGTGCTTCGTATCCGGGCGATCTCTATTGCCACGTGGTTGTGGAAACCCCAATTCGCCTGAGCGACGAACAGAAGGCCTTGTTGCGGCAGTTTGAAACCTCACTCAACGATGGCGGAGATCGTCATTCCCCAAAGAATAAATCCTGGACGGACAGAGTTAAAGATTTTTTTAGCTGATCGCTCCATGATGCCTGTCCAGGCATCGCTTCCTATTTAGAATGCACGTATCGCTACGTGCATTTTTTTTGCGTAAGCGTTTCTGCGAATATCACACTCGACATGTTTAACCGGGAGTATGTCATATGTCATCAACCAGCACTCTTCGCTTCGCACTGGCTGCCAATCGTTTACATCACGAGACACCCGATGCAGGCCTCTTTACGTGGCTCAAGGCGTCTTCCGAAACTATCCGCGAGCTGGGGATTGAACTGCATACGGTAGGGCGCACTTACGATGCCATTCAGCGCGAAGGCTTTCTTTCGGGATACAAAAAGAATATCCGCTATCCCTATGGCCGGGAAGGCGGTCTGATGAAACTGGTGTCGCGTGTCACCATTCATGAGGCAACACCCATTACGCTGGACGGCGCCATTTATCTGATTGACCCGGTTGACCCGTCTTCCATTTTTCCTGAGGCGCTGGCACTGAAGCGGCAATGCATTACTCATGGCAAACCGTTTGTCTCCACGGTGGCAGGTGCAATCGAGTGGATGGAAGTCGAGCGCGTGCGCGCGGGCCTGACTCCCTTGTCGGACTGCCTGTCTGCTGACGTACTGCGTGACCAGACCCTGGCTCTGATTTCGCACGATGCGCTCAAAGCAGAAATGGTCGCATTTGCGTCTCAGTATTTCGATATTCTGTCGTTGTTCGAACGTCGCGTTGCAACCGGAACAACGGGCGGGTTATTGAATGAACTGGCCTGGTCCAAAGGCTGGCCAGCCGACAAGCCCTGGGTAGACCGATATCTTAGTGGTCCGTTGGGAGGTGATGCGCAGATTGCCGATCTGGTGCTGGACAGAAAATGCCAGCGTGTGATTTTCTTTGAAGATCCGCATGTCGCCCGGCAGCATGAAGCCGATATCCAGCTTCTTGAACGCGCCGTGCGCGTAGCCACGCATGATGCGACCTGCGCAACCGCAAGGGAAGTGGCCAGAAAATGGGCAGACGCGGTACAGATGGTCAATAGAACAGCGGCTTGATACGGACCTGTCGTGATTTGTTACAGCAGTAGACACAATTGAAATACGATATATAATTGGTTATATATCGGAGTCAGATATCCGAACAGGTATCGAACATAAGCCGGGCGCTGTTTGCCGGTGACGTATTCCAATTCTATTTACCATCATTTAAATGCAGGAAGTCATGAAACAACCTTCTATTCGCAGGCACGCGCTCGCGCTCTCCGTCAGTCTTGGCTTTTCCATCGCGTCTGTCGCCGCGCATGCCGGCACGTTGACCGTCTCTGCCGCAGCCAGCCTGACCAATGTATTCAAAGAGGTCGCTACCGTCTACAAGGAAAAACATCCCGACACCACCATTCAGTTCAACTTCGCGGCATCTGGCGCATTGCTGCAGCAAATGCGTCAGGGTGCGCCAGTAGACGTGTTTGCCTCTGCTGATCAGAAAAGCATGAACGATGCAGCCAAAGCCGGTCTGATTGACGAAGCCACACGAAAAGATTTCGTTCGTAATGAAGTGGTGCTTGTGGCGCCTTCCTCTGGTGGCGACAAGGTCAAAGACCTGAAAAGCCTGGAAGGTGATGATGTCAGCAAAATCGCTGTGGGTAGCGTAGAAAGTGTTCCTGTAGGTCGTTACACCAAGGAAGGTCTGGTAAAAAGCGGTCAGTGGGACAAACTCACACCAAAATTCGTTTTTGCAGAAAATGTGCGCCAGGTGCTTGACTACGTATCACGCGGTGAAGTTCAGGCAGGCTTTGTTTACGCGACAGATGCCGCCGTCAGAAGTGACAAGGTTCGTGTCGTTGAATCCTTGCCAATCGATACAGTCGTAAGCTATCCGGTAGCTGTTACCAAGTCTGCAGGCAGCAAGGACGAAGCACGCGCCTTTGTTGATTTTCTCAATTCCGACGAAGCACGTCCTATCTTCGATAAAGCGGGTTTCAAAAAGCCCTGATTGCAGTTGTGATGCAGGCATCTGACGGTGTCTGCAATCTGCAAGGCAAAACTCAATTATGGAACCTGTCTGGATCCCGCTGCTTATCTCGTTGAAAGTGGCGGGTTGTGCAATGCTGATCAATCTTTTTCTGGGAATCGGTACTGGCTGGCTGCTGGCCCGACGTGCGTTTCCGGGAAGAGACCTGCTTGACACAATCCTCACGCTGCCCATGGTACTGCCGCCCACCATCCTGGGCTATTATCTGATTGTGCTGCTTGGCCGCTATGGCTGGCTGGGCCATTATCTGGATGCATGGTTCGGCATACAACTGATTTTCACCTGGCAGGGCGCGGTCATCGCTGCCGCGGTGGTGTCGTTCCCTCTGGTATTTAAACCGGCTCGCGCTGCCTTTGAAGGCGTGGATCGTAACTACGAAGACGCAGCGCGCGTCCTTGGCCTGAGCGAGTTTGCGCTTTTCATGCGGGTCACCTTGCCATTGGCGTGGCGCGGTATTCTTGCCGGGCTTCTGCTTGCGTTTGCAAGAGCATTGGGTGAATTTGGTGCCACCCTGATGATTGCCGGCAATATTCCGGGCAAGACCCAGACCCTTTCCATTGCCGTTTATTCGGCCGTGCAGGCAGGCGCAGAGGCACAGGCCAATTTCATTGTGGTGGTTATCTCAATTGTGTGTATCATTATCCTGTTTTCTGCGCGCTACCTGGCACCGCGGCGCCTGGAGTCTTAGAACGCAGCTTTGAGCTGTAAGACACACATTTTCCGGTTGAGCCGTTTTCGGGACTCCCGCCGGCCGGGATGAATATGTAGTGTGGCGCCGCCTGATGCAAGAGTGAATCCATGACGAATTTCCAGCTTGATGTTTCCATCCGCAAGAAACTGCAGCGCCAGCAGCATGGCTTTGCACTGGAACTTGCGTTTTCTGCCACGGATCGGCGAATTGTCATACAGGGCCCTTCGGGGGCTGGCAAAAGCATGACGTTGCGGGCAATCGCGGGGCTCATTGCCCCCGATAACGGACGTATTGCACTGAAGGACGCGCTGAATGACAGCGTGCTTTTCGATTCGGCCGCTGGTATCAATTTGTCGCCGCGTGATCGTCAGGTTTCCTATCTGTTTCAGGATTACGCCTTGTTCCCGCATCTGACTGTCAGACAAAATGTGGCTTTCAGTCTGACGCGCGGGCTGTTCAATCCTCGTAAACAGGCATGGATTGAAGAGACAGATTACTGGCTGGACAAAATGCATATGCAGGCCTATGCCGATAGATATCCTGATCAGCTCTCGGGGGGACAAAAGCAGCGTGTTGCGCTGGCTCGCGCGCTGGCAAGTCATCCGCGCCTGCTTCTGCTTGATGAGCCTTTCTCTGCGCTCGATACCAGCCTGCGTAAACATCTTCGTCAGGAAATCAGTCAATTGCAATCACAACTGCAATTTCCTCTGATTCTCGTCACACATGACCCGGCTGACGTGGAAGCCTTCGGTGACCTGGTATTGCACGTGCAGAATGGCGCAGTACAGGAGAGGCAGGCAGCATGATCAAATCACCCGAAAAGCCCCAATCTGCTGAACGCACTGCATCGACGATGAAGAACGCGAGCGAGCAGGGCATGCGTCGCTCTCGCTCAGGCGACGGCAACAGGAATGAGAAAAACCAGGGCACGCAAAACGCGAAGCAGGCAAGACAGCAGTCGTCTGCCGAGTCCGCACCCCGGCTTAATGTGCATACGGCCATCGGGTTTGGTATTCAGGAGCAGTCTCTGGCTGATGAGCGCGATCTGCAACTGCTGGGCTACGTACATCGCGATGGCTCCATTACCGCCGCAGCGCGCGCGGTTGGGGTGACCTATAAAACCGCCTGGGACAGACTGCGTAATCTGCAGGAACGTCTGGGTCATCCCGTGATCATTCCCGCCAAGGGTGGGCGCGGTGGCGGCCGAACCATGCTGAGCGACACCGGACAGGCGCTGCTGAAATACTATCAGCAGTTGCGACGGGAACAGGATAGAGTCGTCGAACCAGAGGTGGGGCTGGATTCAGTCAATGAGGTGTCCGAACGTCCGATTCCCCTGCGCAGAACCAGTGCCCGCAATCACCTTTCGGGTGTCGTGGCGAGTATCCGCCGTGATGGCATTCGTGATGAAATCCGCGTCAGTCTGCACGATTCGCTGCAGGTCAGCGTCAATATTACGCGTGCCAGTACCCTGGCGCTTGGCCTGAAAAAGAGTGTTCCTGTGTATCTGCTGATCAAGGCGCCGGCGCTGCGCTTTACCAGCGAACACAAGGGCCAAACCAATGTCTTTCGTGGGGAAATTCGCCATATTCGCCGCAACCAGAAGCAGCTGGAGCTGGAAGTGCAGATCGCACCGGAGGTCAATCTTGTTGCTGTAACAGCATCAGATGCCGGCCGCCCTCTGAAAAAAGGTGATGAGATCTGGATACAGATTGATCCGGATACGGTGATTCTGGGCATTGATTAGAACGGGATGTGACGCGGCCCCAGACGCCTGATAAAGTCATCTGGTGCGTGAGCAATATCAATCCCGGTGATCCGGAGTCAATCCCGCGGAACAAAGCGCTATCTATTTGAACAAGGAGCTGTTCTGGCTCATGGCTGCCGACGAATCATGATCTCAGCCAGGATTATTATTTTGACAGCTGCCGCATGGCCGCTTCGATTCCCGTCATGGTGACGGGATACATATGATCCTGCATGATATTGCGAATGACATCAATGGACTGACGATACTGCCAGTAGGCCTGCGGTTCAGGGTTGAGCCACACCGATTTTGGCCAGGCATCCAGAATGCGTGAGAGCCAGACTGCGCCCGCTTCCTTGTTGTAGTGTTCCACAGAACCGCCAGGATGCACAATTTCATAGGGACTCATGGTGGCATCGCCCACAATAATTACGCGCCAGTTGGCATTGTAAGTGCGCAGCAGTTCCCAGGTATCAGTATAGACTCGCTTGCCACCTGTATCGTATCGCCAGAACCGTTCGTAAGGACAGTTGTGAAAATACCAGACTTCCAGATTTCGAAATTCGCTGCGAGAGGCAGAAAACAATTCCTCGACGCGGGCAATGTGGTCATCCATACTGCCGCCCACATCCAGCAGCATCAGTACGTTGACTGCATTGTGTCGTTCCGGAACCATTTTGACATCCAGAAAGCCGGCATTTCTGGCTGTGCTACGGATGGTGTCATCCAGATCCAGCTCTTCGGCGGCGCCTTCGCGTGCAAAGCGGCGCAGGCGACGTAACGCGACCTTGAAATTGCGCGTGCCCAGTTCCTGCTGATCGTCATATTCGCGGAACCGGCGTTCTTCCCAGACCTTGACCGCAGTCCGGTTGCCCGCTGACGGACCACCCACGCGAATTCCCTCAGGATGATAGCCATTATTTCCAAAGGGAGACGTGCCTCCGGTACCTATCCATTTATTGCCGCCCGAATGCCGCTCTTTCTGTTCATTCAGACGTTCCTTGAACATCTCCATGAGCTTGTCCCAGCCGTGCTTTTCCAGCGCAGCTTTTTCTTCGGGCGTCAGATTCTTCTTCATCTGGCTGATCAGCCAGTCCAGAGGAATCTCCGGTCCGGCAGGCAGGGTAGCCGGCAGTTGCTTTACAAATAGCGCGAAGGCCTGGTCATAGCGGTCGAAAAGCGTTTCGTCTTTCACCAGGGTCAGGCGCCCGAGCTGATAAAAATCATCCAGCGTGGGCGGCATCACGCGCTCGCGCAGTACCTCCAGCAGCGTCAGGTATTCCTTGACTGAGACCGGCAGCTTGTGATTTTTCAGGTGATAGAAAAAATCGATAAACATAATGGGCTTATTGCTTACTTGGGCTTGTCACTTGCAGACCGGACAGGGTCTTAGCGCCGGGTCTGCCGGGCGAGACCCGACAGGCGTTCAAGCAACCCGATGTCCTGTTCGTTCTTGAGCAGGGCGCCGGCCATGACCGGCACAGAGGTGGCGGCATGAGCATCAATACGGGCAGCGTCGATATCCTCAGCCAGCAGCAGGGCGAGCCAGTCCAGAAACTCGGACGTCGATGGCTTTTTCTTCAGACCGGGCGCATCGCGCAGCATAAAGAAATGATCCATCGCGGCGCGCAGGATATCAGCCTTGACCTCCGGATAGTGCACTTTGACGATCTCACGAAGCGTATCGCGATCCGGGAACTGAATGTAATGAAAGAAGCAGCGGCGCAGGAACGCATCGGGCAGCTCTTTTTCATTGTTGGAGGTAATGATGACCAGCGGACGGTGTTTGGCGCGGATGGTCTGTCCGGTTTCATAGACATGAAATTCCATCTGGTCCAGTTCGCGCAGCAAATCATTGGGAAATTCAATATCGGCTTTGTCAATCTCGTCAATCAGAACCACCGTCGGCGTTTCGGATTCGAATGCCTGCCACAGCACACCCTTGCGAATGTAATTGGCAATATCACGGACACGTTCATCGCCGAGCTGGGAATCGCGCAGACGCGACACCGCATCATATTCATAAAGGCCCTGATGGGCTTTGGTTGTAGACTTTACGTGCCATTGCAACAGAGGGTAGCCCAGCGCTTGCGCCACTTCTTCGGCCAGCATGGTTTTGCCGGTTCCGGGCTCTCCCTTGATCAGCAGCGGCCGCTGCAGGGTAAGGGCGGCATTGACCGCCAGCTTCAGGTCCTCGGTGGCAACATATCTCTCGGTACCGGCGAACCGGCGGGTGTCGGATAAAGATTGGCTTGGTTTCATTTCAATTCTGCAACAAAATGGGGATGATTTCAGCGTCTGATATTCAATACTAACCTAATCTAGATCAATTATGTCGTACAATCGGAAGCTTTAAAGCTGATCCGACCCGCATGCAGTCTCGCGGTGAGCTCAGAATCGACATCCGCTAACAAAAGAGCATAATATGAAGTTATCCGCTTTCAAGCGCTCAGTTGCTGCGCTCGCCATCGTGGTTCCCTGTGCCATCTCGGGCCAGGTATTTGCCCAGCAAGCTGCGGCTCCCAAAGGAGACATCGAGGCTGCAAAAGGTAAGATCTCCATGTGTATTGGCTGTCATGGTATCCCAGAATACCGGGCCAGCTTTCCGGAGGTTTACCGGGTTCCCATGATTTCGGGCCAGAATGCAGACTACATTGTAGCGGCATTGAAAGAGTATAAATCCGGTGCCCGGACTTTCCCTTCCATGGTTGCCATCGCCAAAAGCCTGTCCGACCAGGACATGCTTGATATCGCAGCCTATTTTTCACAAGTAAAATAATCCGGGAACTGATATGAAACGCATCTCTATTTTATTGTCAGGTGCCGTATGTGCACTCGCCGGCATGGCATCGGCTCAGGCTGCAGATCTTGCTGCGGGCAAGGCAGCCTTCGAGAAAAACGGTTGCGTGGCCTGTCACGGCGCCGCTGGCGACAAGACGATTGCGCCCATGTACCCCGTACTGGCCGGTCAGCATGATGATTACCTGGTCCATGCGCTTACCGGTTACCAACGCGGCGTAAATAATGCACCAAATTCTGCC
Source organism: Pseudomonadota bacterium (assembly GCA_023387815.1). Lineage (GTDB taxonomy): Bacteria > Pseudomonadota > Gammaproteobacteria > Burkholderiales > Burkholderiaceae_B > Advenella. Next base: position 26,104 of record JAEWHK010000073.1, on the reverse strand, counting down.
AATATTCGCAAGAATCCGATTATGGCAAATGAAGTAAAAAAACTGGGTGCCGCCGATATCGTCAATATCGCTGCATGGCTGTCTGAACAGAAGGGACCGTTATCCCATAAACGCAAATAATTGCGTCTGTCATTGAATTGCATCTGTCTTTGTCGGCACCTCGATTGAGGGTGATGCAGATGTCAGACTCCGATCCCGGTAGCGGGCGGACAAAAGAAAACCAGAACATATCGTTCTGGTTTTTTTTGTATGCGCAGACTGGCTTGTGCGCTTCAGATCGCGTTAATGTCGGGTCGAATGCTGGCGCAGCAATTCCAGATAATGGTCCGTATCCAGGGGCTTGCCCAGGCGCTGTGACTCCCAGATAACCTGACCCAGGCATTCCATAATTTCATGCATGGCATGGTGCTCATCGCTGCGGGCAGATAATTGTTCGTAAATGGCGCGTATGCCCGGCGGATGATCAATGGATATCTGTTCATTAATGGCCAGATGCATGGACAGATGCAGAAACGGATTCACCTGTCCTTTTTCCACTGAAAACTCTTCCTGCACGGCAGCAGGATTATCCAGAATCTCGTGATATTCCGGGTGCTGCAGAATCCAGGTGAGCGCCATGGACTCCAGAGGCGTCAGAATCTTTTTCTGCTGGTGCTTGCTCCAGGTTTCCGTAAAAAACTGGCGCACCTGGTCGCGGGAAGGATTGAACATAAGAATAATGAGTGCGGCGTGCGCAAGGCATGCCGTTAAAAGTTCGGGTTAAGTCTACAATATCACTAAGAAATACAGGTCGAAACGACTGGAAACAACTGTCGCGCAGGCACAGTGCCGGGACGTGCAAAATTAAGCAGCCTGTCAGTGCCGATTCGGCATAATCGCTGCCATTTTACTGGTCCCTCATCATAACATGCTGCCGATCCGGCAGTCGAAATGAAAAGACCAATACCGTCCAGTCTGATTGCGCCAGGCGCAAGGAGTTCCGCGTGTTTTCTTCTGAATTGTCGATTGTACGCGGCCCCTGCGTGCCGCAGTTTCTGCAGCCTGAAATTCTGCCTGATATTTTCGAAGCCACGGCAGCCACGTATCCCGAACATACCTGTCTGATCGATGGTTTTCTGCGTCTGACTTACCGACAGGTCAATCAGGCAGCTGATCTGATGGCGCATCATCTGATTGCCAGCGGTGTGGCTCCCGGCGACATTATCGGACTGTGGCTGCCTCGTGGCAGTCAGCTGCTGATCGCACAACTGGCTATTACCAAGGCAGGTGCGGCGTGGCTGCCTTTTGATGCCGATACGCCTATTGACCGGGTCGTCGTCTGTCTGCAGGATGCCCAGGCGCGAGGCATTGTCTGTGACCATGCTGCCGATAGTCTGGCAATTTCAGCTCAGCCCTTTACTGTGTGGCAGCCGGGCCAGTTGACGCTTGCCGCCGAAGGGCCTCTTCGTCGCCGCCAGGGGGTACTGCCATCAGACCCTGCCTATGTCATCTATACATCCGGCTCTACAGGCAAGCCCAAGGGCATTGTGATTCGTCACGAAAATATCTGTCCTTTCCTGCGCAGCGAAAACGAAATACTGGGCGTGGCTCACTTTGATCTGGTCTATCAGGGGTTTTCGGTTGCTTTCGATATGTCATTCGAAGAAATCTGGATATCCTGGCTGGCCGGAGCCAGTTTATGGATCGCGCCCAAACTGCTGGTGGCCGATCCGCTGGCCTTGCCCACTGCGCTGCAAAAGGCCGGTGTCACTGTCCTGCACGCGGTCCCGACCTTGCTGGCACTGTTTACCGAGGTGCCCGCCAGTCTGCGCATTATCAATATGGGCGGCGAAATGTGTCCGGATGCGCTGGTCGCCAAACTGGATAATCGCCGGATTCGCCTGTTCAACACTTATGGTCCGACAGAAGCAACGGTATCGGCCACCCTGGAGCAGCTGGCGATCGATAAGCCGGTTACCATTGGTACACCGCTACCCAACTATGGCCTTGCCGTTATCAATGAAGAGAGGCAGCTTGTGCCCGTGGGCGAGGTAGGAGAGTTGTGTATTTTTGGCCCTGGCGTTGCCCACGGATACCTGGGGCGCCCTGATCTGACCGCCGAGAAATTTCTGCCTAATCCCTTTGCCGAACAGGATACGGAGTTGCGCCTGTATCGCACTGGAGACCTGGCCCGGATTCAGCCGGGTGGGGTAATTGAATGCCTGGGCCGCGTTGATGATCAGGTCAAAATTCGAGGTTTCCGGGTAGAGCTTGGAGAAATCGAAGCCGCTTTGTCGGAACAGGCCGGTGTGGCCACGGCGGCTGTACTGGTTCGAAAAATCAATGAGATGGACCAGCTCGTGGCGTGGATTGTGACGGAGGCGGGCAGCCCGCATCCTTTGCCTGCGCCCGCCACCTTGCGTGATATTCTCAAAACGCGGCTGCCGGCTTACATGATTCCGGCGTATTTCGAGTTTACAGAAAGCGTGCCGCGCCTGATCTCCGGAAAAATTGATCGCAAGGCACTGGCCCAAATGCCAATCAATAAACAGGCAGACAGCAGTGGCCAGGCCTCGGATGAGCCGGAAAACGAGGCTCAGGAAACCTTGTTTGGTGTGCTGAAGGCGCTTTTTCCGGGACAGGGCATCCGGCTGGATGCGGATCTGTTTTCTGATATGGGCGGGCATTCGCTGCTCGCTGCCCGCCTTGTGTCGCAGATTCGCAATGTGCCGCGCTACGCCGGCCTGACAGTGCAAAATGTGTATCAGCGCCGCAGCATACGCGCGATTGCAGAGTGCATGCAGCAACTCGATCGTCTGCAGCAGGCAGAAGGGGAGACGCAACCCCTGTTTGAGCCCTCGGCCAACAATACCTGGTCTCGTCGTCTGGCCTGTGGGCTGGCTCAGTTCGTATCGGTACCCTTTCTGATAACGCTTTCCATCATGCAGTGGCTGGCACCGTTCTTTACCTATCACAATCTCACAGGTGAAATATACGACAGTGCCTGGCATGCCATCGGTATGTCATTTGTCGTATTCATTGCCGTTTACCTGCTCAGTTTTCTGTTGGCCATCCTGGGCAGACAACTTCTGACTGCGGGCATGAAGCCGGGCCGGTATCCGTTATGGGGCGTGACTTTCTTTCGCTGGTGGCTGTCAGACCGCTTAAGCAATGTGGCGCCGCTCTACCTGATTGCCGGTACGCGAATTTACGCAAGCTACCTGCGCTGCATGGGGGCACGTATCGGTCGTGAAGCCATGCTCAGTTCCATGTCCGTGCGAATGCCCTCGTTGCTGACGATTGAGGAAGGCGCCAGTATCGGCGCCGATGTTCATATTGAAAACGCCAGGGTGGAAAATGGCGAGCTGGTGCTGGGAACTGTAACGATAGGCCGCAATGCCTATGTCGGCTCTTACTGTATTCTGGAAGGCAATACCGCCATCGAGGAAGATGGCCGGCTTAATGGCCTGTCATCGCTCTATGATGGTCAGCGTATTGGCGCGGCTGAAGTCTGGGAGGGCTCACCGTCCAGGAAGATGGCAGGCGACTACCGATCCGAGCTGCCTCCTCGACCCATGCCCGGGCGCCGTCGCATCGCTTTCGAATGGCTGTTCTATTCCCTGGGCAGTCTGTTCATTGCCCTGCTGTTCTTTACGCCGCTCTTTCCGACCTTCATCTTCATTGATATGGTCGATCCGAACTTCGATTATGACAACTTCCTGTTGTCTGGTCTGAAATATTTCTGCATTGCGGTTCCCGCATCGTTTGTGCTGATTCTGTTCACTGCCTTGCTCTCCGCGCTGGTACGCTGGCTGGCACTGCCCAAAATGCAGCCCGGGCGATATTCGGTATACAGCAGTCTTTATTATCGAAAATGGCTGATCAACCAGATTCAGGCCGCCAGTCTGCATACGCTGCACGGCGTTTACGCAACCGTGTTTGCTGCGTCCTGGTATCGGCTGCTGGGCGCGCGCATCGGAAAAAATGCGGAAATTTCCACCATCATGGGCGCCGCGCCGAATATGCTGACGCTGGGAGATGATTCATTCATTGCCGATGCGGTCATGCTGGGCGATGATGAAGTGGATGGTGGCTGGATGACCATTCGCAACACGTTTATTGGACATCGAAGTTTTGTCGGCAATGGGGCTTATGTGCCTGACGGGACCGTGGTTGCGCCGAACGTGCTGATTGGTGTGCAGACACGTGCGCCCGAGAGTGAGCAGATGAAGCCGGGAGATACCTGGTTCGGTTCGCCACCCATCCTGCTGCCTGCACGCGAAATGATCACGCGTTTTGATGAGCAGACCACGTTCCGGCCTACACCGCGTCGACGCATGGGGCGTGCCCTGGTCGAGTCCCTGCGCATTGTTCTGCCAATGGCATTTACGATTTGCGCCGGCTATCTGATTGTGTACGACATCATCCGTTATGAATCCATGGCATCGACGGTGCAATCGCTGCCATCCCTGATTTACGATGGTCTGCTTTATGGGGTGAGTTCCTTTGTGCTGGTGGTGCTGCTCAAATGGCTGCTGTTGCAGCGCTATCGGCCGACTGCGGCGCCCATGTGGTCGCTCTATGTGTGGGTCAGCGAGGCAGTCACCAATGTGTATGAATCGATGGCCGTGTCCAACTTTCTGAATTACCTGCGGGGTACCGTCTTTTTGCCATTTCTGATGCGTCTGCTGGGTGTGCAGATTGGCAGGGGCGTTTACCTGGATACCACTGATATCACGGAATTCGATTGTGTTCATATTGGCGACGATGCCGTACTTAACGGTCTTTCCGGCCCGCAGACGCATCTGTTTGAAGATCGGGTCATGAAAATCGGTAACGTGTTTATCGATCAGGGCGTCAATTTGCGGGCGCGCAGTACCGTGCTGTATGACACCCGGGTCGGGCGCGGGGCGCTGATCGGCCCGCTGACGACAGTCATGAAAGGTGAAACGATACCGGCCAACAGCAGCTGGATCGGCTCGCCGGCACAGAACTGGCACCAGCACCGGCATCACGCAGCGTCGGCCGGGCGCCCGGTACAGGATAAAAACAAGGGCGATGCGCCGGCGGAGGCTGAGATGACCTAGGCGGGTCGGTTCAGTGATTACACCGATCCTGGGCTGTTCCGCCCGCATTTTTTGACGTGGCAGAAGAAATTCCCCCTGCAAAATGGGCGTTTTTCAGTTAAACTGTTATGTCTTATATAAGACTGAATTTTCCAAGGCAGTCTTCATGTTTTTTACTTGTGGGTTACGGAGCCAGCATGTCTTACCAGCATATTAAAGTCCCATCATCGGGCGAAAAAATCACAGTGAACGCAGATTTTTCCCTGAACGTTCCTGATCAGCCAATCATTCCTTTTATTGAAGGCGACGGCACCGGCGCAGATATCACGCCCGTGATGCTCAAGGTTGTAGATGCTGCCGTAGAAAAGGCTTATGGTGGCAAACGCAAAATTCACTGGATGGAAATCTACGCCGGTGAAAAATCCACTAAAGTGTATGGTTCCGACGTCTGGCTGCCCGATGAAACCCTGGAAGCCGTCAAGGACTACGTTGTTTCCATCAAAGGTCCCCTGACAACGCCAGTTGGCGGCGGTATCCGCTCCCTGAACGTGGCCCTGCGTCAGCAACTCGACTTGTATGTCTGCCTGCGTCCTGTCCGTTATTTCAAAGGCGTACCTTCACCGGTGCGTGAACCAGAAAAAACCGATATGGTGATCTTCCGTGAAAACTCCGAAGACATCTACGCCGGTATCGAATTTGAAGCCGAATCCGAGAACGCCAAGAAACTGATCACCTTCCTGCAGAATGAACTGGGTGTCAAGAAAATCCGTTTCCCTCAGACATCCGGTATCGGTGTAAAACCCGTTTCCCGCGAAGGAACAGAGCGCCTGGTACGCAAAGCGATCCAGTACGCGATCGACAATGACAAACCTAGCGTCACTATCGTACACAAAGGCAACATCATGAAGTTCACCGAAGGTGGATTCCGTGACTGGGCCTACGAGCTGGCACAAAAAGAATTCGGTGCTGAACTGATCGATGGCGGCCCATGGAGCAAAATCAAGAATCCAAAAACCGGCAAGGAAATCATCATCAAGGATTCCATCGCCGATGCATTCCTGCAGCAAATCCTGCTGCGTCCCGCAGAGTATTCTGTGATTGCAACACTGAACCTTAACGGTGACTACGTGTCTGACGCGCTGGCTGCTCAGGTCGGTGGTATTGGTATCGCCCCAGGCGCCAACCTGTCTGACTCTGTTGCCATGTTCGAAGCCACACACGGTACAGCACCTAAATACGCTGGCAAAGACTATGTGAACCCAGGTTCAGAAATTCTGTCAGCTGAAATGATGCTGCGTCACATGGGCTGGACTGAAGCGGCTGATCTGATCATCTCTTCAATGGAAAAATCCATCCTGTCCAAAAAAGTGACTTATGACTTTGCCCGCCTGCTGGAAGGTGCAACTCAGGTTAGCTGCTCCGGCTTTGGTCAGGTCATGATCGAAAACATGTAATCAGTTATCGACTGATTCATTGAAGCCCGCAAGGCCCCATTCTCTCAGGAGGATGGGGCTTTTTGCTGTTCAGGTCTTCGAAAGCGTTTTGTGGCCTTCGAGCTTGCGGTCCTGTGGAGCATGGTTTACATGCGCATAGACCCTCTGGCTCACTTTGTCGGGCACGGACGTCACTCGGGCTGAATACCCGCATCCTTGATGACTTCCGACCATCGCGCGGCTTCTTTATCGAAATATTGGCGATGACCTTCGGGAGAAAGCCTGTCATCTGTCACTATGGAAATACCAAGAGCCTCCTGCCGTTTGATTAAATCTGGGTTCCTCAATGCTTTACGCAGGGCAGAATTAATTTTTTCGACGACAGGCTGCGGTGTGCCTTTGGGGGCGTAAAGGCCGTGCCACACATTGAAAGTAAAGCCCTTGAGTCCCGCTTCATCAAGTGTAGGAACATTTGCCAACGCGGCAAGAGGCATGCGTTTCGTGCTGCTGACCCCGTATGCTTTTACCTTGCCACTTTCGATCTGCGGAATGCTATTGGTGGCTTGTTCGCACATCAGATCAATCTGTCCCCCCATCAGATCAGTCATCGCCGGTGCTGTTCCTTTATAAGGCACAAATGTCATATGACTTTTCAATGTGTGTTGCAGCATCAGACTGCATAAATGCGATGCGGAACCGACTCCGGCATTGGCCAGGTTGATTTCGCTGTCCTTTTCGGCAATGTATTTTTTTAACTCGCTGAAATCGTTGGCAGTGAGTGATGTCTTACCTATGAGTGTTGAGGGTGCTTCGTTGATGAGGCCAAGAAATTCAAGATCATCGATTTTATAGCCCGGATTCTTATACAGTGCATGAGCCGTTGCCAGCCCGATATGGTGAACAAGAAGCGTGTAGCCGTCGTTCTTTGCGCGTGCAACACGTGCCGTTCCAATCGTGCCCCCGGCACCCAGTCGATTTTCAACCACAATCGCTTGCCCCAATGGCTCACGGAGGGCCTCGGCTACATCACGGGCGATTTTATCTGACGGGCCTCCGGCGGCAAAGGGCACCACAATTGTTATGCTCTTGTCCGGGTATTCTGCCATTGCAGCGGGCGCACCCAGCGTTGCGTAAATTCCCAAAATCATAACTATGCCGCAGGCCATTTTTCCTGTGTTTCTCTTCATCTGTTTGTCTCCGTTATGTTGATGTTTTTCAGCTGTGCAACTATGCAGACAATTGCTGCATCACTTCATACAGATCAGCCTTGCCTTCGAAACCAATGCCGGGCAGATCAGGCATTGTGATGTAACCGTTATCCACTTTCACCGAATCTGGAAAGCCACCGAATGGCTGGAAGAGATCGGGATAGGACTCATTGCCGCCCAATCCGAGCCCAGCCGCAATATTCAATGACATCTGGTGGCCGCCGTGAGGGATGCATCTTGAGCGCGACCAGCCATGTTCATGCAACATATCCAGCGTGCGAAGATACTCAACCAATCCATAGCTAAGTGCGCAGTCAAACTGCAGCCAGTCTCGATCGGCTCGCATGCCTCCGTACCGGATCAGGTTGCGTGCGTCCTGCATGGAAAACAGGTCTTCGCCTGTAGCCATGGGGTTGGGATAGTAATTCCGTAGCGCAGCCTGCAATTCGAAATCAAGCGGATCTCCTGGTTCTTCGTACCAGAACAGGTCGTACTGAGAAAGCGCCTTTGCGTAGGTAATGGCAGTATCACGATCAAACCGACCATTGGCATCCACTGCAAGTTTTTGCCCATCCTGAAGTACGCTTAATATCGAGTCGATGCGCCGCAGATCTTCGTCCAGTGATGCGCCACCAATCTTTTTCTTCACCACGGTATAGCCACGGTCGATATAGCTGCGCATTTCATCTTTCAATTTTTCATGATCCTGTCCCGGATAGTAGTAACCTCCTGCCGCGTAAACAAATACTTTGCGATCGGGCTTTCCATTTCCATATCGCTCAGCCAGCAACTGGAACAGTGGTTTGCCTTCGATTTTTGCCACGGCATCCCATATAGCCATGTCAATGGTTCCGATAGCAACGGAGCGCTCTCCGTGACCGCCTGGTTTTTCGTTGGAAAACATGGTGGCCCAGATTTTGTGTGGGTCCAGGTTGTTTCCCGATTCGTCTTGCAGCGTAACTGGGTCTGCCTCCAGGAGACGAGGTAAAAAACGTTCGCGCATCAGTGTGCCCTGACCATACCGTCCGTTTGAATTAAACCCGTATCCGACAACCGGCTTGCCGTCTCGAATTACATCTGTAATCACCGCAACGAGACTCAGTGTCATTTTGCTGAAATCGATATACGCATTGCGAATTTGTGAACTGATCGGAAGTGTCTTTTCCCGTATTTCAACGATTTTCATTTGTGATGCCTTTTATTAGGAGTGCAGTGTGTTCATGAACTGATTCCAACCAGAGCAATTGGCCTGACCGAATCAAACAGGTCAAGATTACGACTGAAAAAGCAGGTAATATTTCACTTGTAGTTAATTATCAATATTCCTGTGATGAATAATCATGATTTCTGACCTTGAATTTATTGTCATGCTTGCGCGTCACGGCAGTCTGTCGGCGGCGGCTCGAGCCCTGGACGTCACTCCCCCAGCCGCGACGAAACGACTTGCTCAGTTGGAGCAGCGGCTGGGAGTTCGTCTGGTCAACCGCACGACGCGCAGTCTGAGTCTGACCAGCGAAGGCGAAACTTATCTGCAACGTGCCAGCCGCATTCTGGCTGATATTCGTGATATGGAGGATAGCGTTACCTCGAGTCGTGAACCCAGAGGGCTGCTTCGTATCAATGCGACGCTAGGCTTTGGTCGCACCACGATTGCACCGCTGGTGTCAGATTTTGCGAAGCGCTATCCGCAGGTTGAAGTACAGATGGAGGTGACAGACAGGCCGGTGGACCTTGTGGAAAGCGGATACGATCTGGCGATCCGTTTTGGCGAACTGCCGGATAAACGTCTCAATGCTCGGCGAATATTGTCAAATCGGCGGTTTCTGTGCGCGTCTCCTTTGTATCTGGAGCGCCATGGAATGCCTTCAGACCTTGCATCGCTTGCCAGGCATCGCTGCATTATTCACCGTCAGAATGATGATGCATATGGTATCTGGCGTTTTACCCACCTGGATCACAGTGAAGTCGTGAAAGTCCACGGCATGCTTTCCAGTAATGATGGCGATATTGTGCTTGGCTGGGCGCTGGAAGGACACGGTATTCTTATTCGTTCGGAATGGGATTTGGCAAAATATCTTGAGAGCGGGCGCTTGCGAATAGTCCTTCCGGAGTTCACATTGCCGTCTGCAGATTTATATGCTTATTATCCGAGCCGACAAAACCTCGCAGCGCGTACGCGTGTGTTTATTGATTTTCTGGTTGAGCATTTTGCAGGAACAGCCACACAATGATCTTATTTCTTTAGTTGTATTCCATTGTATTCATTGGTATATTGATGACAGAACCAAACAATGAGGAGACGTACCAATGACTATATTGAAACCCTGTATTCTGGCGTTGCTGCTGGCCAGCCCTGCAGTAGCGCTTGCGGCATACCCAGAGCAGCCCATCCGGCTGATTGTGCCTCATCCCGCGGGCGGATCGTCTGATATTCTTGCGCGTACCATGGCGGCCGCCATGTCCAAGGATCTTGGTCAATCGATTGTGGTGGAAAACAAAGGCGGCGGAAACGGCGCCATTGCAGCCCAGACGGTGGCCACTGCCAAACCCGACGGTTATACGCTGCTGCTCGCAACCGCAAGTACCCATGGCATCAACCCCACGTTATACAAAAAGCTCAGTTACGACGCCGTCAAGGATTTCTCTCCCGTCACGCTGTTCGCGACCGTACCGAATGTGCTGGTTGTCGGCAACAAACACAAGTCGATGAACGGGTTGAAAGACCTTATCAAATTCATGAAGGACAATCCCGGCAAAGCCAATATGGGCTCTGCGGGCAGTGGTACGCCTGGACATCTGGCGGGCGTGATGCTTCAGGATGCCGAGCAACTGGATCTGGTGCACGTGCCATTCAAAGGCGGTGCACCTGCCATCAGTGCATTGATGGGCGGCCAGATTGATTATCTTTTCACTACCATTCCGGGTGCCATCGGGCAGCTCAAGGCCGGATCCATCAAAGGGCTGGCTGTGTCTTCCGCCTCGCGTTCAGACGCGCTGCCAGACTTGCCCACAGTAGCGGAATCAGGGGTGCCGGGTTTTGAGGCGGTATCCTGGCATGGCCTTGTCGCACCGGCAAATACGCCGCCCGAGGTCATCGACACGCTGTACCAGTCGGCAAGCAAGGCATTACAAAGTGAAGAGGTGAAAAGCAAGCTGGCACCGGAAGGCGCGCGCGCTGCCAAAATGACGCCTGAAGAATTCGGCGCTTTCATCAAAACGCAAATCGAAACCTGGGGCAAGGCGGTGAAGTCCTCGGGAGCACACGCCGATTAAGCTGACAGCAGCGTCGTGTCAGTGGCCGCGTTCGTGTCGGGGCAAGTCCGAATCCAGCAGAAGGTCAATCCTGATTCAGCAGAAACCGGCTTAGTCTGACTTTATAGGCTTCGCTGATATGTCGGCTCGCTACTTCCTGGGCTTTTTCGGGATTGCGCTGCTCCAGGGCGTCGATGATTTCCAGGTGCTCATCTCTGGCGGTAGATGGCCGCCCGCTTTCGGCTAGGGTACTTTTTCCAAGCAGGAGCATGGCATTCTGCAGTACATGAAGCGTTTTCAGCAAATAGCGATTATGTGCACACTGATAGAGTGTCTGGTGAAAAAGTCTGTTGTTTTGCGAGAGTGCGCCGGCCTCTTCAAGCCTCTGGTCCCGGTCGATGATTTGCCGAAGCACCGCAATTTCCACATCCGTCGCGTGGCGGGCGGCGAGGGCAGCTGCGGTGCTTTCCAGGACGCGTCTCATCTCGTACAGTTCGCCAACCATATTCTGATCCAGCTCGGTAATGACCAGGCCGCGCTTCGGATCATTGGTCACCAGTCCTTCAGACATCAGGCGGTTCAGCGCTTCGCGTATGGGTGTGCGGCTCAGACCAATATCTGCTGCCAACTCGGTTTCCCGTAGGCGTGTACCAGGTGGCAGCGTGCCGTCTTCAAGAGAGCGAACAATATAGTCATATGCCTGGTCGCTCAGCGTAATGCCCCGATCATTGGTCGGGCCTGACGATTCCGGTATCGATTCTGAAACAGGGGGAGTTTTGGATCTGGCCATGGTATGAATTCCTGGATTTTATGAAAGCATAACGCAATTGATCTCGCTTGCGGGTCATTTTATGCCAAACAAGACACATGAATAAATATTTGTGTACAATAGAATACAACAGTATATTAATTGAAGGAGACGGCATGAGTGACGCGCTGTCGTGCGATGTTCTTGTGATTGGAGGCGGTAATGCTGCCTTGTGTGCGGCACTGTCGGCCCGGGAGCAGAATGCATCTGTGATTTTGGTGGAAAGTGCAAGTCGCGCCTGGCGCGGCGGCAACAGCAGCCACACGCGGAATTTCCGCTGCATGCATAACGCCCCGACCGACGTGCTGATTGAAAGCTACCCGGAAGACGAATACTTCCAGGATGTTTTTCGCGTCACCGGCGGCGAAACCAACGAAGAAATGGCGCGCTATGTCATTCGTGAAACAGAAGCCTGTGCGCCCTGGATGAAAAAAAACGGCGTCCGCTTTCAGCCTTCACTGGGTGGAACCCTGCATCTGGGTCGTACAAACGCGTTCTTCCTGGGGGGCGGCAAGGCACTGGTCAATGCGTATTTCAAGGCGGCAGAAAAGGCCGGCGTGCAAATCATGTACGAGACCGAAGCCAAAAAGCTGAATTTCGTTGATAACAAATGTGATAGCGTGGATCTTGTCTCCAATGGCAAGCCACTGTCCATCTCGGCAAAATCCGTTGTGATTGCCTCCGGTGGATTTGAATCCAATATTGAATGGCTTGAAGAGGCCTGGGGGCCAGCGGCCCGCAATTTTCTGATTCGCGGCACGCGATACAATCAGGGTGTCATGCTGCGCGAACTCATGCGCAACAACGCCTGTATTATCGGTGACCCGACACAGGGTCACGCCGTGGCGATTGATGCGCGGGCTCCCAAATATGATGGCGGTATTGTGACGCGCGTGGATTGTGTATCGCTGGGTATTGTCGTTAACAAGGAAGGCCGTCGTTTTTACGATGAGGGCGAAGATTTCTGGCCCAAGCGCTATGCCATCTGGGGGCGCCTGGTTGCCCAGCAGCCCGATCAGGTTGCATATTGCATTATCGATTCAAAAGCAATTGGTCGATTTATGCCATCTGTGTTCAAGTCCATTTCCGCACCCACCATCGAAGCCCTTGCTGAATCCCTGAAACTGCCGGTTGCAACGGTCAAGGAGACGGTTGAAACCTACAACAATGCGGTACAGCCCGGCACCTTCGATCACAGCGTACTGGATGGCTGCCGCACTCAGGGCTTGCAGCCCGACAAAACCAACTGGGCCACAAAAATTGATACCGGACCCTTCTACGCCTACCCACTGGCTACCGGCATCACGTTCACATACATGGGCGTGAAAGTGACCAAACAGGCGCAGGTCATCATGGACGATCAGTCGCTGTCGCAGAACGTATTTGCTGCGGGCGAAATCATGGCAGGAAATATTCTGAGCAAAGGATACGTGGCGGGCTTTGGCATGGCCATAGGCACCGTATTTGGGCGCATTGCAGGCACGGAGGCAGCAAAACATGCAGCAGCTTGAACAACTTATCGAAGAGGCCCGCAATTCGGTGGGAATCTGTAATTCCTGTCGCTATTGCGAAGGATTCTGTGCGGTCTTTCCCGCACTGGAACAGAGACTGGATTTCACGCGTGGTGATTTGCATTACCTGGCCAATTTGTGTCATAACTGCAGCGAGTGTTATTACGCCTGTCAATACGCACCGCCACATGAATTCAATGTGAACCTGCCGGTGCAGCTGGCGGCAGTCAGAAAGACAACCTATGAAACCTACGCCTGGCCTGGCAGCATCGCTCGCGGTTTTGACAAAAGCGGATTGCTGGCAAGCCTGGGATTTCTGCTGGGTCTGATTGTGCTGCTTGGGCTGGCCGTGATACTGGGCAGACCCGCTCAGGCTGAACTCAATGGCAACTTCTACGCCATTTTCCCGCATGGCGTACTGGCTACGATTTTCGGACTGGCTGCGTTATGGGTGGTGCTGGCGCTGGGCATGGGTTTTCGCAATTTTCTGAAGGACACTGGTGAATCGGCCCGTCTGCTGCTCTCATGGAAGAATGTACGTCAGGGCCTGAGTGATGCGCTCAGTCTCAAGTACCTGCATGGAAACGTCAAGACCGGTTGCACTTACCCGGATGATAATATTTCCCCATGGCGCCGCCGACTGCATCATTTCACCTTCTACGGTTTCATGCTGTGCTTTGCGGCGACGGTATTCGGCACGATTTTTCACTATGTCTTTGGCTGGCACGCTCCGTATTCCTTTTTCAGTCTGCCTAAACTGACAGGGACTGTCGGCGGCATTTCACTTGCCATAGGTACGGCCGGTCAGTTCTGGCTGAAACGCAAAACCGATCCCGAGATTCGCAATGTGCGTCAGATGGGTATGGATTACGCCTTCATTGCGCAACTGTTTCTGGCGGCAGTGACCGGCCTTGCGCTGATGTTGTTCCGTGAAACGGATGCACTGGCGCCGCTGCTGGTGGTGCATCTGGCGGTCATACTTTCGCTGTTCATTACAATGCCATTTGGCAAGTTTGTGCATGGTCTGTACCGGACAGGCGCACTGATCAAATATGCGAAGGAACAGCCCGCCGCGCACTGAAAATCTGCCAGGCGGCATCACGCTTAATGCTGAATCTCCAAGGGTTTGATTTACAATAATAAATTAATTGCCCGGCAAGTTGCGAATAATCAAATCCGGCCATGTCCTGCCATGCGCAGGACGGTTAGAATACGCAACTTGCCTTTCCTATCGTATTCAGTCTTATGTCCCATACCATTGCCGCGCTATACAAATTTGTTGATCTGCCCGATTTTCAGTCATTGCGGGAGCCATTACAGGCGTTCTGTGAACAGCATCATGTGAAGGGCACGCTGCTGCTCGCTCAGGAGGGCATTAACGGAACGATTGCCGGACCCAAGGAAGGTATTGATGCCGTTCTTGCCTATTTGCGCAGCGATCCCAGAATGGCTGATCTGGAACACAAAGAGTCCTGGTCAGATGAGCGTGAACCGTTTCATCGCATGCGGGTTCGCCTGAAAAAAGAAATCGTGACCATGGGCCAGCCCAATGTCAATACGCGTAATGCCGGAACCTATGTGCCACCGGAAAAATGGAACGACCTGATTTCCGACCCCGACGTCGTCCTGGTGGATACGCGTAACGATTATGAGGTGGATATTGGCACGTTCAAGGGTGCCATTAATCCGAATACCGTTACTTTCCGTGAGTTTCCCAACTGGGTACAGAACCAGTCTGCCGAAGGTGGTGTGCTGGATAAATCCAAAAAGCGCAAAGTCGCCATGTTCTGCACGGGTGGTATTCGCTGTGAAAAATCCACGGCCTATATGAAATCCCAGGGGTTTGACGAGGTCTATCACTTGCAGGGCGGAATTCTCAAGTATCTTGAAACAATTCCACCAGAGAAAAGCCTCTGGGAAGGTGAGTGCTTTGTCTTTGACGAGCGTGTCTCGGTGGGCCACGGCCTGAAACCCGGTCCGTATATTCAGTGCCGGGCATGTCGCCATCCCTTGAGCGACGAGGATCGCGCTTCGCCGAAATATATTCGTGGAGAGAGCTGTCCTCATTGCTGGGATTCCAAAACCGAAGAGCAGCGTGAGCGTTTCCGTGAACGTCAGCGTCAGGTGGATCTGGCTGCAGCGCGGCACGAGGGCCATATTGGTGCAGATATGGAAGAACAGATTCGCCGTCGCCGTGCCCTTAAAGAAGCCCGTAAGGAACAGGCCCGCAAGCTCGCTGCGCAAAAACAGCAAGAAAACGGTGCAGTCAAGTAGTGGTTTATGCTAAAAACTAGTGCATTCCCTAAGTGTCATATATACGAATTGGGCGCATAATTGTTTCATGCAGGTGAGGAGACAAAACGCTCTGCATGAGCAGGATTTACCGTCAGATATACATACCAATCAAATCTGACGGGCTTCACAAAAGCTGTACCCAAAAAAAATATAAACTGAAAGGCAGAATCAACACAAATTGATTCTGCCTTTCTGCCTTTCTGCCTTTCTGCCTTATTGCTGCGATCTTTCAGGCGCCTTGAGCAGAACAATCTGGGCACCGGCGCCACCCATATTTTCCGGGGCAGGGGCAAAAGCCAGCACCGCATCGATATTTTTCAGCCAGGCCTGAACCTGTTCGCGCAGAACTGCATTCCCCTGATCTGAACCGTATCCTTTCCCATGCACGATACAGACGCAGCGCACGTGATGCTCCAGACAGGAGTGCAGAAAGCGGTCAAAGCGTTCGGCCGCCTGGGTGGAATTGGCACCGTGCAGATCCAGCGTCGCCGCTACCGGCCACTGACCGGCCAGCAGTTTTTTGATCAGATCCGCACTATCTGCGCGCTGTACATAGGCGCCTTCAGGCAAACCAGAGAAACGAGACCCTTTTCCCGCAGCACCGGCTGCCAGTTTTTTCGAACGAGGCTCAGGCTGACTGGCCTGTTGCTTCAGGGCAGGGGCAGCGTTGCCCTCGGCCTGTTTTCGTTTCGCCCGAAAATATTCATTATTGGAACGGTCAATCGCGTGTCGCTCGTAGCGATTGGAGTCGGGCAGGGGAGTGACGGATCGGACTGTCTGCCGAAAAAGTGCCAGGTCTTCGGGTGTGAAAGCGGGTGAGCCTGACGCCCCCGGCTTGCCAGGCTGATTTCTGACGGCCGCCGCGGCTTTTTCGGCCTTTGCCCGACGCGTTTCTTCCCGCACCCTGGCTTTTTGCAGTTGGCGCAAGTCTTCCAGCTTGCCTTTGATAGGAGTGACCATAGCAATTTTGGCCACCCCTTGCCGGGGCGGCCCGTGTTTTTATCAGTTTGGCTGGGTATCAAGCCAGCGCTGGGCATCCAGTGCCGCCATGCAGCCTGTACCGGCGCTGGTGATGGCCTGGCGATAGACATGATCCTGCACATCACCGGCAGCAAATACGCCAGGAATGGACGTCATGGTGGCAAAACCGGCATGACCGCCCTGGGTCACGATGTAGCCATTTTCCAGTTCCAGTTGCCCCTCGAACAGCGTCGTGTTGGGATGATGACCAATCGCAATGAATACGCCCGTGACGGCAACATCTTCCAGATGACCATCAACATGACGCAGCCGGGCGCCCGTCACACCACTCTGGTCACCCAGCACTTCATCCAGCGTATTGAACAGTTTCAATGACATATTGCCATTGTTGACCTTGTCCATGAGCTTATCGACCATGATGGGCTCGGCGCGGAAGGTATCGCGGCGGTGTACCAGCGTGACATGACGGCAGATATTGGACAGATACAGCGCTTCTTCCACGGCAGTATTGCCACCGCCAACAACCAGCACATCCTGATTGCGATAGAAAAATCCGTCGCAGGTAGCGCAGGCAGACACCCCTTTGCCCATAAAGGCGGATTCAGAGGGCAGGCCCAGATACTTGGCGGAAGAACCCGTGGCAATGATCAGGGCATCGCAGGTGAACGTGGTGCCCGACTCAGAGACAAGGCGAAAAGGCCGGACCGACAGATCTGCTTCCTTGATGTGTTCCTGCACGATGTCGGTATTGAAGCGGGTGGCATGTTCCAGAAAACGCTGCATCAGGTCGGGGCCCTGCACGCCCTGGGCGTCTGCCGGCCAGTTGTCCACATCTGTGGTGGTCATCAGCTGACCACCCTGTTCCATACCGGTAACCAGGACAGGTTCAAGATTTGCGCGGGCGGCATAGACGGCGGCGGTGTAGCCGGCAGGTCCTGCGCCCAGAATAAGCACCTTAGCGTGTTTGGTGTTGTCAGCCATTGTATTCAGTCCTAAAAAGCCAATCGGCAATTATAATGGATCGTTGTTTCCGCGGATTCAAAACCCCTGACATGCCGCGGTTTTGACGCATCCCTTCTTATTGGGCATGCCGTAGACTTCAGATGGGGGCGTATCCTGTGAAAACAACAGCTTAGGCGCGCCCGGCAGCCAATCCACCATGTTCATCAGGAATATAAATAACATTTAATATCAATAAGCTATAATGCTTTATTGACCGAATTTATTGTTATGGCACGCACTTCAAATACCGTCTCCACTCGCTCCGCCCGCAACACACGCAATGCGGGCTCCAAGTCTTCCGCCAGGAATGCGCGCAACGCACAGAATGCTGAACCCAGTCGTCTGGCTTCCATGTTTACAGAAGCCAAATGGGTTCTGTATGCGGCATTGGCGGCCGCCCTGTCGGTGATGTTGTTCACCTGGCATCCCAATGATCCGGGCTGGGTCAGCACATCCTCATCAACACTGGTCCATAACCGCCTGGGCGCGGTGGGTGCCTATGTGTCCGATATTCTGTTATATCTGTTCGGGCTGTCCGCCTGGTGGTTTGTTGCCCTGTGTCTCAAGCGCATGTGGGTAGGCTACAAGATACTCATGAATCGCATCGTGGCCAAGTCCGATGCTGCGCTGCCTCGTGTGCATTGGGAGCAGGGCGTCGGTTTCGCCCTGTTGTTTGTTGGTTCCATGGGTTTTGAGGCGAGCCAGCTTGCCCATATCGGTGCGCAACTGCCAGGCGGTGCCGGCGGTGTGCTGGGCGGCTATATCAGTTCCGTCTTTTCCACTGCCGTAGGCGTGCCCGGCGCGGTGCTTATCCTGTTTTTCATGGTCATTCTGGGTCTGGGGCTTTTCCTGGACTTTTCCTGGCTATCACTGGCAGAGAAAATTGGCTCCGGCATTCAGCGTGTGATCACTGCTGTGGTCAATCTGAAAACGGCGCGCCAGGATCGCAAAGTGGGTGAAATTGCGCAGGTGGCGCGCGAAGAACAGGTTGTGGTGCAGAAAGAGCAGCTGGTGCATGAAACGCCTGTTCGTATCGAGCCGCAAATTACTGTTTTTCCTACCAGCGAACGCGTTCAGAAAGAAAAGCAGCGTACGCTGTTTGAACCACCCAAGAACGCCAGCGGTGAACTGCCGGCGCTGGAACTGCTGGATCCGGCGGCAGAAAACATCGAATCCGTCTCGCCTGAAACCATTGAATACACTTCGCGCCTGATCGAGAAAAAACTGCGTGATTTCGGTGTTCAGGTGGCCGTGGTGTCCGCCCAGGCCGGACCGGTAATTACGCGTTACGAAATTGAACCGGCTACCGGCGTCAAAGGCAGCCAGATCGTCAATCTGTCCAAGGATCTGGCACGCGCCCTCAGTCTGGTCAGTATCCGTGTCGTGGAAACGATTGTTGGTAAAAGCCTGATGGGTCTGGAACTGCCTAACCCTCGACGCCAGATGGTGCGGCTGTCCGAGATCATCGGCTCCAAAACCTATCACGACAATGGCTCTGTGCTGACCATGGCACTGGGCAAGGATATTGCCGGTAATCCGGTGGTGGCCGATCTGGCGAAAATGCCCCACCTGCTTGTGGCGGGTACCACCGGTTCCGGTAAATCAGTGGGTATCAATGCCATGATCATCTCGCTGCTTTACAAGGCCGATGCGAGTCAGGTTCGTCTGATTCTGATTGACCCGAAAATGCTGGAAATGAGCATTTACGAAGGGATACCGCATCTGCTGGCACCTGTTGTGACCGACATGCGGCAGGCCGCCAATGCACTGAACTGGTGTGTGGGCGAAATGGAAAAGCGCTACAAGCTCATGAGCAAAATGGGCGTGCGCAATATCAGCGGTTTCAACAGCAAGATCCGTGACGCCGCCAAAAAAGGCGAAACCATTCCCAACCCGTTCTCGCTCACACCCGAAGAACCTGAGCCGCTGAAAACGCTGCCCATGATTGTGGTGGTTATCGACGAGCTGGCCGATCTGATGATGGTTGTGGGTAAAAAGATTGAAGAGCTTATTGCCCGACTGGCGCAAAAGGCGCGTGCTGCGGGGATTCACCTGATTCTGGCAACGCAGCGCCCCAGCGTGGATGTCATTACGGGACTCATCAAGGCGAATATTCCAACGCGTATTGCTTTCCAGGTCTCTTCCAAAATTGACTCGCGTACGATTCTGGATCAGATGGGCGCGGAAACTCTGCTGGGTCAGGGCGATATGCTTTACCTGCCACCAGGCACTGGTCTGCCAAACCGTGTTCACGGCGCCTTTGTGGACGACGATGAAGTCCACCGTGTCGTTGACTACCTGAAAGAGCAGGGCGAACCCGATTACATCGATGGTCTCCTGGAAGGCGGCGTTGCGGGCGAAACGGGTGATGGCGTCGGTAGTGTCACAGGCTTTACCGATAACGAATCCGATCCGCTCTATGATCAGGCGGTGGCCGTCGTGCTCAAAAACCGTCGTGCATCCATTTCCTCTGTACAGCGTCACCTGCGCATTGGTTATAACCGTGCGGCAAGGTTGCTGGAGCAAATGGAGCAGTCCGGAATCGTGTCGACCATGCAATCGAATGGCAATCGCGAAATTCTGGTGCCTGCCGGTCAGGAAGAGCCCGAGGGTTAATCAGGACATCCTTTGCATTGTGAGGGAATTCTCTACATCATTCAGAGTCGTCCTTTTCATCAGTCGGAGCCTCCTTCGTATGATTCGGGACCTCCTCTGCGTTAGCCGGGGTATCCTCACTGCGAGAGTTTCAGCGGCGCAATTGTATTTACGATTTTGTTACATCCTGTGTGGCCGAATTAGTGGTAAAACAGGGCCATGATTCTTTCGCAGACACCGGTACGGGCCGGCTGCGGGAATCAATAACAACAGGAGTCCATTCATGAAAAAATCTGTACTTGCGGTCTGCCTTTCCCTGGTAATGGCGGTTCCCGCCGTAAGCGTCGCCCAGGATATCAAGGTCAATTCCGACATGATGAATCCGGACGCCGGTCTGTCAACGTCGCTTGAGGGCGTCACTTTCGAAAAAATTCCGGGCGTACAAAACACCACACAAACGGATGCGCGCCAGCAGTTGAAAGACTTTGTGGCTCAGGTCAAATCGGCAAGCGGCGAATTTGCCCAGAAAACCTCGGGCGGCAAGGGTAAAAACAAGGCAGCCCAGACAGGAACGTTCTCGTTCCAGCGGCCTGGCAAATTCAACTGGAGCGTTACCAAACCTTATGCGCAAAGCGTTATCTCGGACGGAAAAACCGTTTATCAGTATGACCCTGATCTGCGCCAGGTAACCGAGAGACCGGTCAGCAAAGCGGTAGGCGCATCTCCTGCTGCAATCCTTTTCGGTTCGGGTACGCTGGATGATTCATTCAAACTGTCGGCTCTGCCTGAAAATAACGGCATGGTCTGGATGCGCGCTACGCCAAAAGTGTCCGACGCGGGTCTGACGCATGTCGATATCGGCTTTGCCAACAATCTGCCTGCCGAGCTCATCATTCTTGATTCCTTTGGCCAGACGACCTCCATCAAGCTGCGTAATCTGAAGAGCAACGCAAACATTCCAGCCAGCACCTATCAGTTCAAAGCACCAGCCGGGGTCGATACCGTTAAAATGTAGGGAACCGGAGCCTGCGTGCTCCATCCGCAAACCTGCAGAAGGGGCCGTGGAAACGGCCCTTTTTTCTCTTTGTGAGAATTCATACCTGCAGCCTGCTTGCGGAATACGACATTGACCGATGACGGCCGTTGACCGGCCGAAGGCGACAGCAAAAGTGACGAGTGATTTTTCCGATAACGATATGTTCAGTGGCGGCAGTGCCGGTGCAAATGCGCCACTGGCCGAACGCCTGCGTCCGCGTACGATAGACGAAGTCATCGGACAGGCGCATCTGCTGGGACCTGATAAGCCCCTGCGCGTTGCGTTTGAGGCGCGGCGGCCGCACTCCATGATTTTCTGGGGACCGCCAGGCGTCGGTAAAACCACGCTGGCCCGACTGATGGCTGATGGCTTTGATGCCCAGTTCATCGCCATTTCGGCTGTCCTTGGAGGCGTCAAGGATATTCGCGATGCCGTGGTCAAAGCCCAGGTCGCCCAGGCGCAGGGACGCAAAACCATACTCTTTGTTGACGAGGTTCATCGATTCAACAAGGCGCAACAGGACGCTTTCCTTCCCTATGTGGAGAGTGGTCTGTTCACCTTTATCGGCGCAACCACAGAGAACCCTTCGTTTGAAGTCAATTCGGCCCTGCTGTCGCGAGCACAGGTGTATGTGCTGACCTCGCTCTCTGAAGAAGAGCTGCGTCAGCTGCTGGTTCGCGCAAGGGAAAGTGGCGCCATCGATCTGAATTTCGATGAAAAGGCGATTGATATTCTTACCGGCTATGCCGACGGGGATGCCCGTCGTTTTCTGAATCTGCTTGAACAAACCAATACGGCTGCGTTGACTGCACAGGTGACTGACATCACGCCCGAGTTCATGCAGAACGCGCTGACCCTCAATTTGCGCCGCTTTGACAAAGGAGGCGACAATTTCTACGATCAGATATCGGCCCTGCACAAATCGGTACGTGGCTCGCACCCTGACGCAGCGTTATACTGGTTCACGCGGATGCTGGATGGCGGCGCAGATCCTCTGTATCTGGCCCGCCGTATTGTGCGTATGGCGTGGGAAGATATTGGCCTGGCTGATCCGCGCGCCATGCAGATAGTGAATGATGCCGCCGCAACCTATGAACGTCTGGGATCACCGGAAGGCGAGCTGGCATTGGCTCAGGCGGTCATCTATCTGGCCGTGGCGGCCAAGAGCAATGCCGGCTACATGGCCTACAATCAGGCACGCGCCTTTGTCAAACAGGATAAATCGCGCGAAGTGCCGGTGCATCTGCGCAATGCGCCCACCAAACTGATGAAGGAACTCGGTTACGGGCATGAGTATCGCTATGCACATGACGAGCCCGATGCGTACGCGGCAGGCGAAACCTATTTGCCCGAAGGTATGCGCGAGCCACGCTGGTACCGGCCCGTGCAGCAGGGGCTGGAAACACGAATCTCCGAAAAGCTTGATTACCTTCGCTCGCTGGATCAGGAAGCCAGAAAAAAACGGAAAAACTGAGTCGGGGTTTTGGCAGCCCAGTCCCCAACGGTCACGTATAGCTGTATATAATGATTACCCTATACGTCTCCCACCCGAAATCAGAAAAAAATCATGTTAGATCCTGTTTTACTGCGAAAAGAGTTGCCTGTCGTGATCGCGGCGCTCAAACGCCGCAACGTTGAATTCGACGAAGCCCGCTTCAATGCACTGGAAGCACGTCGCAAGGATGTGCAAATCCAGACCGAAACCCTGCAGGCGCAGCGCAACGCGCTGGCCAAGCAGATCGGGCAGCTCAAATCGCGCAAGGAAGACGCCAGCGCCGTCATGGCCGAATCTCAGGCGATACCCGGCAAACTCAAGGCCCTCGAAGAACAGCTGGCGCAAATTCGCAGCGAACTTGACGGCTGGCTGATGACCCTTCCAAATCTGCCCCATGCCTCCGTCCCGGACGGCAAGGACAGCGATGATAACGTGGAAGTTCGTCGCTGGCTGGGCACTGCAATAGGGTTTGTTACCGATAATAGCCAGCCTGAAGCCAAAGACTTCGATACTCAGGATCATGTCACCGTTGGCGAGCGCCTCGGGCTGGAATTTGATACGGCTGTCAAACTGACGGGTGCACGCTTTTCCTTTATGCGCGGCGGTATGGCGCGCCTGCATCGTGCGCTGGCCCAGTTCATGCTGGATCTGCATACTTCGCAGCACGGTTACACCGAATGCTATACGCCCTATATTGTGAACAGCTCTACGCTTCTTGGAACCGGTCAGTTGCCCAAGTTCAAGGACGATATGTTCTGGGTCACGAAAGGCGGAGAGGACGAACCCCAGACAGATCAACAGGGCCGACCCATTGCCAAAGAAGATCTTTATCTGATTTCAACGTCGGAAATTACGCTGACCGCAACGGTCAAGAATGATATCGTTCCCGGCGCCAGTCTGCCGCTGCGTCTGACGGCGCATACGCCATGCTTTCGCTCCGAAGCGGGCAGCGGCGGTCGCGACACGCGCGGCATGATCCGTCAGCATCAGTTCGATAAAGTGGAAATGGTGCAGATTGTCCATCCCGAGACGTCTTACGATGTGCTAGAAGAGATGGTTGGTCATGCCGAGAAAGTGCTGCAACTGCTGGAACTGCCATATCGCGTCATGCAGTTGTGCACAGGCGATATGGGCTTTGGCGCTGCCAAAACCTACGACCTGGAAGTGTGGATTCCAGCGCAGAATACCTGGCGGGAAATTTCCTCTGTCTCCAACTGCGAAGCGTTCCAGGCCCGTCGGCTTCAGGCGCGATTCCGTAACGAGCAGGGCAAGACCGAATATCTGCACACGCTCAACGGCTCAGGCCTTGCCGTGGGACGCACGCTGGTCGCGCTTATCGAAAACTACCAGCAGGCTGATGGCAGCATTGTCATCCCGCAGGCCCTGCGCGCCTATATGGGAGGGCTTGAACGCCTGACGCCCGAGGCGTGATCCGTCGCTGAGGCCCTGCATCAATACGGCGCATGCAGGGCCGATCTGATCTGACCTGAACATAATCACGCGTTGCTGAGCTTATGCCAGAGCGATCCCGGTCAGACAGAATAGATGGGCTGGTGGTGCTCCCGACATTCACTTTTGCGGTATTTTCTTTTCGATTCAATCCGTTTTTCATCCAAGGTTGTCCATCATGCTTTTTCTGCTATCACCTGCCAAAAAACTCGATTACGACTCTCCGGTAGCAACTACCACTCACACTCAGCCGCTGTTTACGAAACGTTCTGCAGAGCTTATCAAAGTACTCAAAACCAAAAGTGCAGATGACATTGCAGCGCTCATGAAGCTGAGTCCGGCATTGTCGGAACTGAACGTAAAACGGTATGCAGAATGGAAGCCCAAATTCGATCAGAAGAATTCCCGCCAGGCGGTGCTGGCCTTCAATGGTGACGTTTATGAAGGACTTGATGCGACTTCACTGACAGAATCACAACTGAATTGGGCGCAGGAGCATGTGGCCATTCTGAGTGGTCTGTATGGCGTCCTGCGGCCTTTGGATCTCATGCAGCCTTACCGGCTGGAGATGGGAACAAAGCTGCAGACCCGGGCAGGCAAAAATCTTTACGAATTCTGGGGTTCAGACATTGCGAATTATCTGAACGAACGCCTCAATGATGAGAAGTCGCGCATTGTGGTGAATCTGGCCTCGGAAGAATATTTCAAATCGGTGGATCTGAAAGCGCTGGATGCACGTGTTGTTCAGTGCGTCTTCCAGGACTACAAAAATGGGGTCTACAAAATCATCAGTTTCAATGCCAAGCGTGCTCGTGGTCTTATGGCCCGCTTTGCCATTGAAACCAAGGCAAAAACGCCTGCTGCCCTGAAGAAATTCAATGCAGAAGGCTATGCATTTGCGCAGGAAGAATCAACGGAAGACAAACTGATCTTCCGGAGAAAAGAATGAGCCGTCAGGCCGCAATAAGAATATTCATTTTTTTTGCACTGGGCTATTTCCTCTCTTATGTATTTCGCGGACTGAATATCGGCTTTGCGCCGTTTCTGTCGCGCGAGATGAATCTTACGGCAAGTGATCTGGGCCTGCTGACCAGCTTTTATTTCATTGGCTTTGCCCTGGCCCAATTGCCAGCAGGTCTGGCGCTGGACCGCTATGGTGCGCGGCGTACTGATGCCGCTTTGCTGGTTCTGGCGGCTATCGGCACTGTTGTGTATGGCATCGCCCACAGCATGCAGTCTCTGATTGTCGGCCGCATTCTTATCGGTGTTGGCGTCTCTGTGTGTCTGGGTGCCGGCTTTATGGCCATCGCACAGAATTTTCCCTCGTCACGCTGGCCTTTGCTCAATGGCCTGATGGTCGCTATCGGTGGTCTTGGTGGGGTCGTCGTTGGTACACCTCTGGCGATCTGGCTAACTCATAATACCTGGCGTGAAGTCAGCGTTCTCATGGCCGGCGTGACGCTTGTAGTCGCGGCGCTCATCTGGCTGATGGTTCCGGAGACAAAGCATACGCACGCGAGCCGCGAATCCATGTCAAAGCAGATTCACGGTCTGCGCCTGATTCTCAAAAACGCAATCTTCTGGCGCGTTATCCCTTTTCCCTGTGCTGTCGGTGGCGCATTTTATGCAGCGCAATCCTTGTGGGTCAAACCTTATCTGATGGATGTGTCTGGGCTCACCGCAAGAGCGGCGGACAGCGTCGTGTCATCTCTTGGGTTGACCATGGTGCTGGGCACCGTGATTACTGGCATGGTTGCGCGCAAAATAGAACGCTATGGCATGGGCTTACGGATATTCAGCGGGCTGGGGATGTCGCTTTTTGTCCTGACGCAAGTGCTGATACTGCTCAGGGTGCCTATGCCGCCCGTGGTGATTTGGGGAGCTTACGGTTTTCTGGCTTCCAGTTGCATACTGGCCTACGCCTTGATGGCTGAAGTCTTTCCGCGCAAGGTGGTGGGGCGCGTGACCACGGCCTTCAACATGATTTTTTTCAT